>CAIKAF010000033.1 GCA_903825395.1 uncultured Flavobacteriales bacterium | reverse complement strand
TGCTCTTTGTGTTTAAAAAAAACTGGTTCAGGATTAGGTGGCAGTTTTTACCACTAAGTTCGCCAAGGGAGCCGCAATGGGCACAGAGTTTTTGGGGTTGAAAGAGAGCCTGGTTGTTTTACTACACCTCCTCTGCGTCCTTTGCGCCGACATGGTGCTCTTTGTGTTTAAAAAAAACTGGTTCAGGATTAGGTGGCAGTTTTTACCACTAAGTTCGCCAAGGGAGCCGCAATGGGCACAGAGTTTTTGGGGTTGAAAGAGAGCCTGGTTGTTTTACTTGGTTTCCCGTAGCGAGCGTAAAACGCCTTCAAGTTCAATCATATGCGACCGCTTATCAAGCCCGGCAGCAAATACAAACCCGCCACCAAGCCAAATTCGCCGTTTTGATGCATCCAATATGGCATAGAGTAAAAACGGACCGCCCTTAAATTCATTGCTCATCCGCCACAGGCCCCTCAATTCCATGGCATAATTCCCCTGAATGGTTAAGCTGCTGGAATCGCAAGGCATTCGCGGTTCGATAATGACTCCGCTGCCTTGATTTTCTCCTTTAAAATAAGTTTGAGTTATGCCGTCTGAAACTTTTTTCAAGTATTTCACCGAAAACTGCTCTTCTGAGGTATAAGGTATGGAGCTCAGCCAAACCACCTTTTCAATTAAATGTACACTCCCTTTTTCCACCCGCTCGGCACTGTATTGAAAAGCACAGACCTTGGAATTTTGTATAACGGGGCGAAAAACTGAGGGAATGGCCAATTCAATTCCCATGCGCTGGATTAGGGTGTCATTGCATGATTTACACAGGTTTTTGGCTCGTATTGTCTGGGCCATTACCCGTCCGTCTTTTTCTTTTAAGCGAGATAAAACTTCTTTTCGATGGGCACGGAAGGCTGCCAACCATTCATTGGGATGGTTGGCTTTTAGTCGAATGACCATTTGAGGAGTCGAAAAGGCATCTTCTGCAAATTCAAGGGTAGGTTGTCCGGCGGGATGCCGATCTGAAACCACTACAATAAAGACATTCTTTTGCCAGCGCAGATTGCCTGAAAAGTCCTTGGGAGAAATCCGGCTGATTTTCCAAAGCGGTTCCACCTGCGGCAATCCCGGATATTCCTGTTGAAAAAAGGTTCTTAAGGTGTCGCCCAAGGCATGATTTCTCCAAAATTCATCCTCCACCACCAGCATTAAATCTCCTTCCGGCCCAATTGCTTTGGGTCGGTATGGGGTAGATTCACCTCCACAAGAAATGAGCAATATAGCCCAAACTAAACCCAATAACCTCATTTTACTTTCAGCCGTTGACCTACCCTAAGTCCATCGCTTTTAAGTCCATTTTTAGATTTAATGGCTTCGGGGGTGGTATTAAATTTTCTGGCAACCGCCCATAAGGTTTCACCTGATTTTACAGTGTGATAGACAGCTGGCGGAGTATTGGGTAACGTCGGTGTTGGTTCTGGTTCTACTTTTGCAGCAGGGGCAGATGTGGTATAAACAATGAGATTTTGACCTAAGAACAAGCGGGGCTTTTCTCCCAATTGATTCCACGCCGCCAGAGTATCTGCACTGATGCTGTATTTCAAAGCGATAAATTCAAGCGACTCGCCCCGAGTTACCTTGTGGTAGTTGGCATAAAATCCACGCGCTATAATGCTGCTATCTACCGGAGGTTCGGCCCAGGTGCCAGTTACGTACCGATACAACAAGGGCTCATTTACAATAAAATCGCCGATGTAGCTTTTTGGTAAATATACGGGCAGGGGTTTCCACTTTGCGGGTACAAACCCCTGAATGTACATTGGGTTCAACACTTCCAATTCCGTCATTTCAATTCCAAGAACTTCCGAAATTTGCCTTAAGGTCATTTCTTGACGAACGTAAATGCTATCAATCTCATACCGATGGTATTTGGCTTGAACAGGTTTTATGTTGTGGTCGCGGTAGTGATTCATAATGTAATTGACCGCAATAAAGGCCGGCACATACCCATTGGTTTCTTTGGGAAGGTAGGGGCGCAATTCCCAATAATCCCGTTTTCCTCCAGAGCGGCGTATGGCTTTGTTTACATTTCCGGGTCCGGCATTGTAGCCGGCCAACGCCAAATGCCAATCGTTTCCGAAGTATTTATACAAATACTTCAAATAAGCTATTGCAGCATCGGTTGCTTTTTCCGGGTCGCAGCGTTCATCTACGTAACTGCTAATTTCCAGGCCCATCAACTTCCCCGTTCCATACATAAATTGCCACAAGCCCATGGCTCCTGCTCTTGATTTGGCTGTAGGATTTAAAGCCGATTCAACAATGGCCAAATACTTCAATTCCAAGGGCATGTTGTTTTTTGCCAGTTTCTCTTCAAACATGGGGAAGTAGGTGTTGGCCAACCCCAACATTCTACTCACCGTTCCTCTTCTTCGGTTGGCGTACAACTCAATGTAGCCTTTTACAAATGGATTGTAATCCAATTTAAAGGGGGTTGCTTGGTCTAATTTTTTAAGCCGTTCTCGGTAAATTTTATCGGAAAAGTCTGGAATCGAATCTGGAGCATATTGCAAATTCCGCTGGGTTGAGCCTTCGTTGACCTTTCTGTAATTTTTAAAATAGTTAAGTACATCCAAGCTATCCATCATGGCCAAAACAGGGTCGTCGGCTTTGGGCATTTCCATGGGTTCAACTTGATCGGCATACACACCCAATGCACTAAAGCAATAGAATGTGGGTATAAGTAGCCTGCGGAACAGGGGGGAGAGGATTTTCATTTTTTCAACAGCGAATCTAATTCATCGAGCAAAGCCTGTATGGTGTCCCAGCGATTTGACTCAACAGGGGAACGACCATTTTCGCTTTTCATTTTCTTTTCGGCCAACATTTTTTTTCGAGCGCCCTCAAGGGTATAGCCCTGTTCTTTTACCCAATGGTAAATTTCTTTCAAATGCTGTATGTCCTGTTTGGTAAACAACCGATTTCCTTTTCTGTTTTTCTTAGGTTTCAGAACCGGAAATTCCTTTTCCCAAAATCGAATCAGTGATGCATTGACACCCAACATAGCACTTACTTCACCAATGGTGTAGTACAATTTCAGGTCTTCAGGTTGTTTTTCTTTCAGGCTCATTTGGCCTAGCTTGGGGTTGGATGGATGGTGTCGGTCCTCAAAGATACATAGCACAATGGAATTGCAAAATCAAATCCACTTCTCTGTTTCCGGTCAATGGCTATTCTGAACATGTTCGGTCCGAATAATCTGGGCTGCTTTTGATAAGCAATTCACCTGCCAGGCATTGGTGGCTGGCATAGGTTCATTGTTGGGGTTATACCAAATGGATTTTAATCCTGAATTTAGGGCTCCTTGAACATCGGCTTGCCAATCATCGCCCAGCATCCAGCTGTATTCAGCTTGGGCTCCGGCACGCTTTAAGGCATGCTGAAATATGCGCGGAGATGGCTTTTTGTGTCCGGCTTTTTCCGAGGTTATAATCTGCTGAAAATAAGGCTCCAGGCCCGATGCTTTTAATTTTATGGACTGTACTTCCTGAAATCCATTCGTGATGATGTGCAAAGGAAATTCACCGTTTAGCTCTTGAATGAGCTCCATGGCAAAGGGCCGCAATTGGGTTTTTAACGGAGATAAAGTGACATATTCATTGGCCAATTTTTTTGATAGCGTCCTGTTTTTAAATCCAAATTGCTCCAGGGTCAGGAAAAATCGTTGATGCCTCAGAAAATCCTTTCGAATTTCATTGCGTTGATAGGCGGCCCAACACTGTTCATTGTGGGTTTCGTAGGCTTCTATAAAGGAAGACGAGTCGGGAATAATAGACTCCAATTTAAAGTAATGATAGATTTCCAACAGCGTCTGCCGGGAGTTTGCTTCAAAATCCCACAGCGTTTTATCCAGGTCAAAAAACAAATGAGTTTGCACCTTTCGAAGGTAAGAGGAATTTGGTGTTTTGTGGTATCCGGTTGGCCCTGAGAAGATATATTTTTTGGGGGCGGGTAATCTGGCTTTCACCGTTAGTCCGCGTCCACAAGCCAAATGCCCAGTGGCTTTACGCGGGCTCCTAAAGTCGCCTGCGCAGCTCACGGGCATTGGGCTTGCGGTCTTTCGGGCTAACGTGTTCAATCCAGCCCGCCGCCGCCTCTTTCCCAATATCTATTCAAAAAAAAGGGCGACGGAGTACGCTCCGTCGCGCTTAAATTCAGGGGGAATTGACCATTCTATTTTACTGCACGGCCCTCGATGAAGTGTTTTCTGAGCTTTCAATTCATAGGACGGTTTTCGTGCAGGTTGAAATGGTATAAAAGTTATTTGAATTGCTTTATACTTCCATCCAATGGCGCTTTTCTGTTTTTGTCGGACCAAGTGAACTGGAGGCCCGCGGGCGGGATTGAACTAGATAGCCCGCACGGGCTTAGGCTATGGGCCCGCGCGCTGCGCAGGCGACTTTAGGAGCCCGCGTAAAGCCGCTGGGGCCATGCCTTAGCACGGCGGACTATCTGTGAAAGCCCGGAACCCGCCCAAAAAATCCCTTAAAAAATCAATTAAAACAATGGACTCATGGGCCGTAAAATGAGCTCGGTGCTTACCATGTTGGGCGGACTTGACCACATTGTGCTTACCCATTTGGCCAGTTCTTCCGCGTCCATCAACAGATCTTCTTGTATGCCGCTGCCTTGCCATGATCGGGATTGTGTGGAAGACGGAAGCAATTGGCTAACGCGAATTCCATGCGGAATCAGCTCAGGCTGAAGCGCCCGCAGGTATGCTAATAATGCTGCTTTTGACACCGAATATCCCGGTGCTGCTCTTCTGGGCTCGAGAGAAATAATGGAATTCATACATATAATATGTCCTCCTTTTCTTGCTTTCATCCAGGGAAGCCAGACTTGCAGCGCCTCTATAATATGCAGAAAATGCAAGCGCAGCTGAGGTTCAATATGGCCTTCGCCCGGTTCATGCATGGGCCCTTCAGCATACTGACCTGCATTAAAAATCAACACATCGGGCAGCGTTTCAGCTGTGAATGCAGAGTCAATAAATTGCTGAGTTTCTGCGGCCTTTGTGAAATCTACGATCAACCCCTCAACCTTAGCCCCATATTTAGATTGCAGCATGTTTACGGCATGTTCAACCGTTTTTGCTTGCCTGCCTGTGATACTGACCTGCCGGCCTTCTTCCAATGCCTTTTCAGCAATTTTATAGCCTATTCCTGCCGTAGCTCCTGTGATTAAAACGCGCATTTTTTTATTCAAAGGTAAGGTAGTTTCAATTAGGGAGAAGCCTTTATCCCCATAAAAAAGTCTTAGGTGTGTTGGATAATTAAAAAATAAACAGCACCTTTGCAATCCCTAAATGTAGGGTAGGCTTTAATCCTTAAAGTATTGATATGCCAACAATCCAACAGCTGGTGCGAAAAGGACGCACCCAAGTAGTGAAGAAAAGTAAGTCCATCGCTCTGGATTCTTGTCCTCAGCGCCGTGGCGTTTGCGTTCGTGTGTACACTACCACGCCCAAAAAACCAAACTCAGCTCTGCGCAAGGTGGCCAGGGTTCGCTTAACCAATCAACGTGAAGTGAATGCCTACATTCCTGGTGAGGGTCATAATTTGCAGGAACACAGCATTGTATTGGTGCGTGGCGGAAGGGTTAAAGATTTACCCGGAGTTCGTTACCACATTGTTCGTGGCGCTCTTGATACCGCTGGTGTTGAGGGGCGTAACCAACGCCGAAGCAAATATGGCACCAAGCGGCCTAAAGTCAAAAAGAGCTAATTAACTTGCTGAATAGACCTTTTCACCGATGAGAAAATCGAAACCAAAAAAGCGCATCATTCTTCCAGATCCTAAATTTAAGGATACACTGGTTACCAAGTTTGTGAACAACTTGATGTTGAGCGGAAAAAAACAAACCTCGTACGAAATTTTTTACGAGTCCATTGAAATCATTAGCAAGCGCATGGCCGATGAGCCTTCTCCACTTGATGTGTGGAAAAAGGCCTTGGAAAATGTAACTCCTGCTGTTGAGGTACGGTCACGTCGTGTGGGTGGAGCAACCTTTCAAATTCCTCAAGAAATTCGTCCGTCTCGGCGCTTGTCTTTAGGTATGAAATGGATGATTCTTGCTGCCCGTAAACGCAACGACAAATCCATGGCTCAAAAGTTGGCCAATGAGGTTATGGCTGCGTTCAACAATGAAGGTGGAGCCTACAAAAAGAAAGAAGATACCCACCGCATGGCTGAAGCCAACAAGGCTTTCTCTCATTTCCGTTTTTAATTTTTACCCTTTTCCTCTCTCGATCCTATGGCACGTGATTTAAGATTCACCCGAAATATTGGTATATCCGCTCACATTGATGCAGGTAAAACAACTACCTCTGAGCGTATTCTGTATTACACAGGTAAAACTCACAAAATTGGAGAAGTGCATGATGGTGCAGCTACCATGGACTGGATGGTGCAAGAGCAGGAGAGGGGAATTACAATTACCTCTGCCGCAACCACCTGTTTTTGGAATTTTCCAACTCAACAGGGGCAAGCAATCTCTGGTGAAACTAAGCAGTACCAAATTAACATTATTGACACTCCAGGGCACGTTGACTTCACCGTTGAGGTTGAACGTTCTCTGCGTGTTTTAGATGGAGCCGTTGCCTTATTCTGTGCAGTAGGTGGTGTTGAACCGCAATCGGAAACGGTATGGCGGCAAATGAATAAATACGAAGTTCCTCGCATTGGTTTTGTTAATAAAATGGACCGTGCAGGAGCCGATTTCTTTTCTGTAGTTGAACAAGTTAAAGCCCGCTTGGGCGCTAAGCCAGTTCCGCTGCAAGTGCCAATCGGTGCTGAAGATAGCTTCAAGGGAGTTGTAGATTTGATTACTCAACAAGGAATAATTTGGGACGAAGCCTCAGAAGGTGCCAAATATGCTATTGTTGATATTCCTGCAGATTTAGTGGCGGATGTAGAACATTGGAGAAACTATTTGCTAGAAACGGTGGCTGAGTATGATGATCGATTGATGGAGAAGTTTTTTGAAGATCCGTCAACCATCACCGAAGAAGAAATTCATACTGCGATTCGCCGCGCCACTTTGGCCATTGATATCGTACCCATGATGTGTGGTTCTGCCTTTAAAAATAAAGGCGTTCAAACCATGTTGGATGGGGTTATTCGGTACTTGCCTTCTCCTATGGATATCGAGGCCGTTAAGGGCATCAATCCAGATACGGATGAAGAAGAGCTTCGTCGCCCTGATGCAGCCGAGCCTATGGCAGCCTTGGCATTTAAAATTGCTACCGATCCATTCGTTGGTCGCTTGTGCTTTTTTAGAATGTACTCAGGCCGTCTAGATGCGGGCAGTTATGTAATGAACGTACGTACTGGAAACAAAGAGCGGATTTCTCGCATTTTCCAAATGCACTCCAACAAACAAAACCCAATCGATTTTATTGAAGCGGGTGATATTGGTGCTGGAGTAGGGTTTAAGGACATTCGTACAGGTGATACCTTGTGCGATGAGAAAAAGCCAATCACCCTTGAAGCGATGAGTTTCCCTGATCCTGTTATTGGAGTCGCAATTGAGCCAAAAACTCAAGCCGATGTCGATAAACTTGGGAATGCTCTATCGAAATTGGCCGAGGAAGATCCGACCTTCAAAGTGCATACCGACGAGGACAGCAATCAAACCATCATCGAAGGTATGGGAGAATTGCACCTTGAAATTATTTTAGATCGCTTGAAGCGTGAGTTTAAGGTGGAGTGCAACCAAGGTGCGCCGCAGGTAGCGTACAAAGAAGCAATCACCGGTAAGGTTTCTCACCGTGAGGTGTATAAGAAGCAAACGGGTGGTCGTGGTAAATTTGCGGATATTCAATTTTCATTGGAACCACGTCCAGATGGTCAACCCGGATTGGAATTTGTGGACGAGGTGAAAGGAGGCAACATTCCTCGAGAATACATTCCTTCCGTTCAAAAAGGTTTTGAAGCTTCCATGCAAAATGGAGTATTGGCTGGTTTCCCAGTTACTTCTCTACGTGTTACATTGACGGATGGTTCTTACCATGCAGTTGACTCAGACTCTTTATCCTTTGAGTTGTGTGCCAAAATGGCCTATCGTGAAGCCATGCCAAGCGCAAAGCCGATTCTACTCGAGCCCATTATGAAGGTTGAGGTTGTAACCCCTGAAGAGAACATGGGTGATGTGGTAGGTGACTTAAACCGCCGTCGTGGTCAAATTGATGGCATGGACAGCCGTGGTAATGCGAAAGTGGTTAAGGCTAAAGTTCCGTTGAGTGAAATGTTTGGCTATGTAACCTCATTGCGGACCATTACTTCGGGCCGTGCAAGTTCTACCATGGAGTTCAGTCATTACGATCCTGCACCTCGCAATATTCAGGAAGATGTAGTGGCTAAAGTCAAAGGAAAAAAGAATTAATACGTTAAACCGATTTATTTAAATCCCTGCTATTGGAATTTTGAACAAAGATTTGCACCTTTGCAATCCCAAAAACAGGGCCAGAACAACAAGGTATTGAGTTATGAGTCAAAAAATTCGCATCAAGCTTAAATCGTACGACTACAACTTGGTTGATAAGTCGGCTGAGAAGATTGTTAAGACGGTTAAGAGTACGGGTGCTGTGGTAAATGGTCCTATTCCCTTACCAACACACAAACGGATTTATACCGTTTTACGCTCGCCCCACGTCAATAAGAAGAGCCGTGAGCAGTTTCAATTGTGTTCGTACAAGCGTTTGATGGACATTTACAGTACTTCTTCAAAAACCATAGATGCCCTTATGAAGCTTGAATTGCCAAGTGGAGTTGAGGTTGAGATTAAAGTGTAGTTTAAAAAATACGATCTGCTGCATGAACGGGTTCGGCGTTCCGCTGTAGCGCTTAAATCAAATTAATTATGTCCGGAATCATTGGAAAAAAAATTGGGATGACCAGCATCTTCGACGAGAATGGCAAGGCCATTGCTTGTACGGTTATAGAGGCTGGTCCTTGTGTAGTTAGCCAGTTAAAGACGGTTGAACGCGACGGATACGCTGCTGTTCAATTGGCTTTTGGTGATCGCAAGGTTAAAAACATGAATAAAGCTCAAAAAGGGCACCTTAAAAAAGTAGGCAAAGAATCGGCTTCTGTTATTCGGGAGTTTCGGTATTTTACTTCTGAGGTGAGTTTGGGTGAGCAAATTGACGTTAACCTGTTTCAGATTGGGGACTACGTAGATGTGGTGGCCAATTCTAAAGGTAAAGGTTTTCAAGGGGTTGTAAAACGGCATGGCTTTAGCGGTGTTGGTGGTAGAACCCATGGTCAGCATAACCGTCAGCGTCACCCAGGTTCATTGGGCGCCTCATCTTTCCCTAGCCGAGTATTCAAAGGAATGCGCATGGCAGGTCAAACCGGCAATGCCCGTGTTAAGGCCGTCAATTTGCGTATTCTCCAAGTTATACCCGAGAAAAATTTATTGGTTGTTAGCGGTTGCTGCCCAGGTAGTAAAGGTGCTATCGTAACCATAGAAAAATAACGAACGAAATGGAAATCTCAGTTTTTTCACTAAGCGGTAAAGATACCGGTCGCAAAGTCAACTTGGACGAAGCTGTTTTTGGTTGTGAACCCAATGACCATGCCATTTATTTGGATGTGAAGCAGTTTATGGCCAATGCCCGTCAAGGGACGCACAAAACCAAACAACGGAATGAAGTACATGGTAGTACCCGGAAGCTGCACAAGCAAAAAGGTACGGGTGGTTCCAGGAAGGGAAGTATTAAGAACCCATTGTATAGAGGCGGTGGTCGCATTTTTGGTCCTGAGCCAAGAGATTACTCCTTCAAATTGAACAAAAAATTGAAGCGTTTGGCTCGTCGGTCTGCCTTATCCTATAAGACTCAAAACAATGCCTTCACTGTAGTTGAAGGAATGAATTTTGAAATGCCGAAAACCAAAGAGTTCATTGCATTTTTATCTTCTTTTTCTGTCAGCGACAAGAAGGTGTTGGTGGTTGTTCAAGAAACCCACAGCAACGCTTTTTTGAGTGCCAGAAACCTTCCGGGAGCAAATGTAATTAGTGCTTCTGAATTGAATACCTACGAAATTATGGATGCAGAGCGCGTTTTTGTTGAAGAACAAAGCCTGCCTGTTCTTGAGAAACTTTTAAGTGCATAATTATGAGCAGCATTATTATTAAGCCATTGGTTACTGAAAAGATTACCGCTGCAGGAGAAAAGTTTAACCGCTATGGATTCTTAGTTGATCCAAAAGCCGATAAAGCTCAGATTCGAGTCGCTATTCAATCGTTGTACGGAGTTGAGGTATCACGAGTACATACCATGAATTACATTGGAGACAAAGTAATTCGGTATACCAAGAAGAATGTGTTGAAGGGCCGTAAAAACGCCTATAAAAAAGCAGTTGTCACCTTGAAGGAAGGTCAGAATATTGACCTTTTTGCAAATATCTAAAGCTATGGGCCTAAGAAAATTTAATCCAATTACTCCTGGAACTCGGTACAAAGTAATTAGTGATTTCGCTACTATTACTACCGATACTCCGGAAAAGTCCTTAACCAAGCCAAATCATCGGTCTGGAGGTAGAAACGGAAGTGGTAAAATGACCATCCGCCAAGTTGGTGGTGGTCACAAACGGAAGTACCGTGTCATTGACTTTAAGCGCAATAAACCTGGAATTCCTGGTGTAGTTAAGACCATTGAATATGATCCCAATCGTACTGCTCGTATTGCTCTTGTAGTGTATGCCGATGGAGAAAAGCGTTACATTATTGCTCCCCATGGGTTAGAGGTTGGAAGAACATTGTTCTCTGGCCCCGGCTCTAATCCTGATGTGGGCAATGCACTTCCTTTATCTGAGATTCCTTTGGGAACTACCATTCATAACATTGAGATGCAACCGGGTCGTGGAGCCGCTCTTTGCCGCAGTGCTGGATCTAGTGCGCAATTGTCTGCAAGAGATGGTAAGTATGCAGTACTTAAAATGCCTAGCGGTGAACAGCGAATGATTTTGGTAACCTGCCAGGCCGTTATTGGTTCCGTTTCCAATCCAGATCATAGCTTGAATGTTCATGGTAAAGCTGGTAGGAAACGTTGGTTGGGTCGCCGTCCTCGCGTTCGTGGTGTAGCCATGAACCCTGTTGATCACCCAATGGGTGGTGGTGAAGGTCGCTCTAGCGGTGGACACCCAAGAAGCCGTAAAGGTTTGATTGCAAAGGGCTACAAAACCCGCAGCAAGAAAAAGCATTCTTCTAAATATATTCTTGAAAAACGTAAGTAATTCGCATGGCACGTTCATTAAAAAAAGGTCCGTTTGTTGATTTCAAGCTTGAGAAAAGAGCTGTTGAAATGAACTCTGCTGGAAAGAAGTCTGTCATCAAAACTTGGTCCAGACGCTCAATGATTATTCCTGATTTTGTTGGGCATACCATTGCAGTTCACAACGGAAACAAACATATTCCGGTCTTTGTCACCGAAAATATGGTAGGTCATAAATTAGGAGAATTTAGCCCTACTCGTACTTGGAGAGGTCATGCTGGCCAACGCAAAGACAAAGGGAAGAAATAATTACGATAGAGAAACGCCTTATGGGAAATCGGAAAAAAACGGCAGCTGATGCCAGAAAACAAGCCAACAAAACACGCTACTTTGCGCGTTTGACGGATTATCCTACCTCACCTCGCAAAATGCGTTTGGTGGCTGATTTGATTCGTGGTATGGATGCGAATAAAGCGCTGGATGTGTTGCAATTTACATCCAAAGCAGCCGCAACTCCAATGTCTAAATTATTGAAGTCGGCCATATCTAATTTTGAACAAAAAAGCGGTTTAAGAGCTGATGAATCTTCACTTGTTGTAAGTGAGGTTTTTGTAGATCAATCTAAAACGTTAAAGCGTGTTCAACCTGCTCCTCAAGGAAGGGCACACCGTGTACGGAAACGCAGCAATCACGTTACCTTGGCTGTGGCACCAAAATCAGGTGACAATTCATCTAATTCTAATAATTCAGATAACGCGTAAGTATCATGGGACAAAAGACTAACCCAATCGGGAATCGACTTGGTTACATCCGCGGATGGGAATCCAACTGGTATGGCGGTAAAAAATATACCGAGAAATTAGTTGAAGACGATAAAATTCGGAATTACATCCGTGCTCGCTTATCTAGTGCCAGCATTTCAAAAATCGTTATTGAACGTACCTTGAAAATGGTTACTGTGACCATTCATACTGCCCGACCTGGAATTATCATCGGTAAACAAGGTCAAGAGGTTGAACGGTTGAAGGAAGAGTTAAAGAAACTTACCCGCAAAGAAGTAGGTATCAATATTGCTGAAATTAAGCGTCCTGAATTGGATGCTCGATTGGTTGCTGAGAACATTGCTAAACAATTGGAGGGTCGTGTAAATTACCGCCGTGCGTTGAAGATGGCCATTGCCTCAACCATGAGTATGCAAGCCGAAGGCATTAAAATTGCTGTTGCCGGTCGTTTAGGAGGTGTAGAAATTGCTCGGGGTGATTCCTATAAAAAAGGTAGAATTCCATTGCATACGTTTCGAGCTGATATCGATTATGCCAGAGCTGAAGCACATACTACCTATGGCCGTATTGGAGTAAAGGTTTGGATTATGCTAGGTGAAGTGTATGGTCGTCGCGACTTATCCCCTAACATTGGTGTTCAGAAGCAAGGTCCTAAAACCCCTACCGGTGTTTCGGCTCCTAGATCTAAACGGAAAAGAATTTAATTAAACTGTTTTTCAGATTTAAGTTATGTTACAACCAAAACGTACTAAGTATAGAAAAGTCCAAAAAGGACGAATGAAAGGTATTGCACAGCGTGGGCATACCATTTCTTTTGGTTCTTTTGGTCTAAAGTCTCTGGATACCGTCTGGATGACTTCCCGTCAAATTGAAGCTGCAAGGGTTGCTTTGAATCGCTATATGAAAAGAGAGGGACAGGTATGGATTCGTGTATTTCCTGATAAACCGATTACGAAAAAGCCTGCTGAAGTACGGATGGGTAAGGGTAAAGGTAATCCTGAATACTGGGCTGCCGTCGTTAAGCCTGGGCATATTCTTTTCGAGATCGACGGAGTACCTATGGAGGTAGCTCAAGAAGCTCTACGCCTTGCAGCACAAAAGCTTCCAGTAAAAACAAAATTTATTACCCGTAACGATTACGAGGCTTAATTTTACGTCATGAAAAATATAGATATACGAGCGCTTTCTGATTCTGAATTGAATGATAAAGTGAGCATTGAAGCAACCCAGTTGCTTAAGTTGAAATTAAACCATGCCGTGGTAAACTTGGACAATCCAAAGTCGATTGAAGCCCAACGGAAACTGGTGGCACGATTGAAAACTGAACAGCGACAACGCCTTTCTAAGTAAAGGTTTGTTTGCAAAAGCATTGATACCGCCTACAGATTCTGTCGGCGGTTCTTTTTTGCACTTAAAAAAATGAATTATCACTTGTATTTTTAAAAATAAAACTGCACCTTTGCAATCCCTAAATTGGGGGCAGAATAAATCTATAATCGACCGCCGGTTATGACTGAACGGAAAACTAGAAAAGAAAAAACAGGAGTTGTTGTAAGCAACAAGATGGAGAAGTCCATCATCGTTTCTGTTGAGCGTCGGGTAAAACACCCGAAATATGGAAAATTTGTGAAGTTGACTTCCAAATTCCACGCACACGACGAACGGAACGAGTGCAACATCGGAGATACAGTTTCTATAATGGAAACTCGTCCTCTTAGTAAGACGAAAAACTGGCGTCTTGTTCAAATTTTGGAACGAGCTAAGTAATTGAAGTATGATACAGCAGGAATCAAGATTGAAAGTTGCCGATAACAGTGGAGCCAAAGAGGTTCTTTGTATTCGGGTTTTGGGAGGAACCAAGCGTAGATATGCCTCGATTGGAGATACAATTGTAGTTTCAATTAAGGACGCTCTACCTTCTGGTAATGTCAAAAAAGGCTCTGTTACCAAAGCTGTTGTTGTGCGCACCAAGAAAGAGGTAAAGCGCATGGATGGTTCTTACATTCGCTTTGACGACAATGCCGTTGTTTTACTCAATGCCCAGGGCGAAATGCGTGGCACACGGATCTTTGGTCCGGTTGCTCGTGAATTACGGGAAAAACAATTTATGAAGATTGTTTCATTGGCACCTGAGGTGCTTTAATCTGATTGGCCGTATGCAAACTAAATTGAAATTAAAAACAGGCGATATTGTTGTAGTTATCGCCGGTAACCATAAAGGTGCTTCGGGAGCGATTAAATCCATCGACCGAAATACACATCGTGTGGTGGTTGAAGGAGTGAATATGGTTAAACGCCATACCAAGCCTAGTCCACAGCAACCTGAAGGTAAAATCGTTGAAAAAGAAGCCTCTCTTCATATTTCTAATGTGATGTTGAAGGTGGGAGATGTTGCAACCCGCGTTGGTCGCAAAATGGACGATTCCGGTGAAAAACTAGTTCGTTACGCCAAGAAAACCGCCGAAGTAATTAAGTGATGAGTACTCCACGATTATTAACCAAGTACAAAGAGGAGATTGTTCCTTCCTTATTTAAGGAGCAAGGGTATAAATCCATTATGCAAGTTCCACGTTTAACCAAAATCGTGATTAGTCAGGGTTTGGGAGCTGCTGTTGGAGACAAGCGCATGGTCGATGTTGCTGTTCAGGAATTATCCTTAATCTCTGGTCAGAAAGCGATTTCAACCAAGTCAAAAAAGGACATTTCTAACTTTAAGTTGCGTAAGGGAATGCCTATTGGAACGAAAGTTACGCTTCGCGGAGTTCGTATGTATGAATTCCTGGATCGGTTTGTATCCATTTCTTTGCCTCGTGTTCGCGACTTTAAAGGTGTTTCTGCCAAAGGTTTTGACGGCCGTGGTAATTACAACCTTGGAATTACAGAACAACTGATTTTTCCAGAAATTGATATCGATAAGGTTTCTAAAATCAATGGAATGGATATCACTTTTGTGACAACCGCTCCTTCAGACAAAGAAGCGTATGCTTTATTGCTGGCCTTTGGTTTGCCTTTTGATAATATTAAACATTCCCAGAATTAAGCGGATATGGCTAAGGAATCAATGAAAGCGCGCGAGCGCAAACGCGAAAAAATGGCGGCTAAGTTTGCTGCTAAACGTCAGGCTCTTAAAGAGGCTGGTGATTATCAAGGACTGGCTCTGTTGCCCAGGAACTCCTCTAAAGTTCGTCTTCACAACAGATGTCAATTAACAGGACGCCCACGTGGGTTTATGCGTCAATTCGGAATTTCTCGGGTTTTATTTCGGCAAATGGCCAATGAAGGTAAAATTCCCGGTGTAACTAAAGCTAGCTGGTAAGTATCATGGATCCAATTGCAGATTTTTTAACTCGTGTACGCAACGGTATTAAAGCCAGACATCGCGTAGTTGAAGTTCCCGCTTCGAATATGAAAAAGGGAATCACAGAAATTTTATTTAACCAAGGTTATATCTTGTCGTATAAGTTCGAGGATATGGCACCCCAGGGTGTTATTAAAATCGCTCTAAAATACCATCCTGTAACCAAAGCCTCTGCCATCAAACATTTGTCAAGAGTTTCTCGTCCAGGTTTACGTCAGTATTCTGGTTCTGAAGACCTTCCTCGTGTATTGAATGGTTTAGGTATAGCCATTGTTTCTACATCCAAAGGCTTAATGACAGATAAGGAAGCCCGCTCTCAAAATTTGGGAGGTGAGGTGTTGTGTAAGATTTACTAAAGAATTGAATTATGTCACGTGTAGGTAAAGCCCCAATCCAAATTCCCGCTAAGGTTAATATCGAGGTAAATAAGGGAAATATTGTTGTTGTTAAAGGTCCTTTGGGCGAAATGCAACAGACTGTTCATCCCGATATTACTGTTGATATTACTGATGGCGTTTTGACAGTCAGCCGTCCAACAGAACAGCCTCGTCACCGTGCAATGCATGGTCTTTACAGAGCTCTTTTGTTTAATATGGTTAAAGGAGTTTCCGAAGGCTATGAAATCAATATGGAATTGGTAGGTGTAGGATATCGTGCTGAAACCCGTGGTCAACTATTGGATATTTCGGTAGGTTATTCTCACAATATTGTTTTTGAGTTGCCCAACGAAGTTAAAGTTGAGGCTAAAACTGAAAAAGGAAAGGCCCCTCTGGTTACGCTCAAGTCTTTTGATAAGCAATTGATTGGTCAAGTAGCTGCTAAAATTCGCAGCTTCAGAAAGCCTGAACCATACAAAGGAAAGGGTATTCGCTTCCAGGGTGAAGCTGTTCGTCGGAAAGCTGGTAAATCTGCTGGTAAGAAATAAAGCATTAATGAACGTCAGATATGGCAAAGGATAAACAAATACGTAGAAAGAAAATTCACTATCGGATTCGTAAAACGGCAGTGGGTTCAGCAACTCGCCCACGGTTGTCTGTGTACAGAAGTAATAAAGAAATTTATGCTCAATTGGTAGATGATCTGAAAGGCCATACCTTGGCTTCAGCGTCTTCATCTGAGAAGGGTTTCGATAAAAATTCAACCAAGGTGGCACAAGCTCAAGTGGTAGGAAAAGCCATCGCCGAGCGCGCTGCCGCATTAGGTATTTCTGATGTTCAGTTTGATCGGAGTGGTTATTTGTATCATGGTCGAGTAAAAGCTTTAGCTGAAGGAGCTCGTGAAGGTGGTTTAAAATTCTAATTGCATTATGTCACAGTCTAGTTTAAAAAGGGTTAAAGCCACTGAAATCGAGTTGAAAGACCGGTTGGTTGCCATCAATAGGGTTACAAAAGTGAACAAGGGTGGTCGTCACTTTTCGTTTTCTGCCATTGTTGTAGTGGGAAATGAAAATGGAGTTGTGGGTTATGGCTTAGGTAAGGCCAATGAGGTCACTGAAGCCATCGCCAAAGCTGTGGATGACGCGAAGAAAAATCTTATCAAAGTTCCTGTTCATAAAGGAACTATCCCTCACGAAGTTATTGCCAAATATGGTTCTTCCTTGGTGTTGATGAAGCCTGCTGCATCTGGAACTGGAGTTATCGCTGGTGGAGCTATGCGTGCAGTACTCGAATCTGTTGGTGTGCGTGATGTCCTATGTAAAAGTAAAGGTAGCTCCAATCCTCACAATGTGGTTAAAGCCACCATCGAAGGTTTAGCTAGTCTTCGTGATGCGTTTACCGTGGCCAATGAGCGTGGTTTGCCGTTGTCTAATGTTTTTAATGGATAAGTTATGTCGACTACAGTTTCTATAAAACTTGTTCGTTCTGCGATTAATCGTCCTGAACGTCAAAAATTAACCTTGCAAGCTCTTGGTTTGAAACGGTTAAATCAATCGGTTCAACATAACCTAACTCCTCAAATTGAGGGAATGATAAGCAAAGTATCTCACCTTGTAGTTGTCGAAAAAACATCTTGATTATGAATCTTTCGAATTTAAAACCAGCGGCTGGAGCCGTACATAATAGTAAGCGTCTTGGTCGAGGTGAAGGTTCCGCTCGTGGTGGCACTTCCGCTCGCGGTCATAAAGGTGCTAAATCCCGTTCTGGTTACTCAAAGAAAATTGGATTTGAAGGGGGTCAAATGCCCATTCAACGCCGGTTACCTAAATTTGGGTTTAAGAATTTTAACCGGGTTGAGTACAAACCCTTAAATTTAGATGTGTTGCAGTCGTTGGTTACCGATAAGGGTCTGACTGAAATTAATCTAGATACCCTTCGTGCCAATGGCCTTATCTCTAAAAATGATTTGGTTAAAGTACTTGGGCGCGGTCAAATTTCTGCTGCAGTGAACGTTAAAGTTCATGCTTTTTCTAAATCTGCCGCTGAAGCTATTCAAAAGGCTGGCGGTTCTATCGTAGAGATCTGATTTACTACTCATGAAAGGCTTGATTCAGAAATTAAAGGATATCTGGAAAATCCAGGAGTTAAAGGAGCGAATCCTCACCACCATTTTATTGGTAGCTGTGTATCGTTTGGGTTCGTTTATTGTACTTCCAGGTATCGATACAGATGCCTTAGCACGTGCTGTTAACGATCAACAAGGTGCCAATATTCTTGATCTAATCAATGTCCTTACCGGAGGTGCTTTCGCTAAAGCTTCAATATTTGCTTTGGGCATTATGCCATACATTTCTGCAAGCATTATTGTGCAGTTGCTCGGTGTCGCCGTTCCATATTTCCAAAAGTTGCAGAAGGATGAAAGCGGAAGAAATCAAATGAATCAAATCACCCGAGCTCTTACGGTTTTAATTACGCTGGCTCAGGCACCTAGTTATTTGTCTACCTATGTTCCTGCCAATGCTCATTTGAATACCACGTCATGGTGGATTTTGGCTGTGACCATCCTAGTAGCAGGAACCATTTTTGTAATGTGGTTGGGAGAACGAATCACCGACCGTGGAATTGGTAATGGTACTTCATTAATTATCATGATTGGTATTATTGCCACTCTTCCTCGCGGACTTCGTGATGAATTCCTTTCCAAAGCAGCTCCAGATGGAGGAGGTTTGGTTCTTTTCCTTTTGGAAATGGTCATTTTGTTGGCAGTTGTTATCCTTTCCATTCTATTGGTTCAGGGTGTACGTAAAATTCCAGTTCACGCGGCCAAGCGTGTAGCTGGTAATCGTATGTACGGCGGTGCACGCTCATATCTTCCAATTAAAGTGAATTCCAGTGGTGTAATGCCAATTATTTTTGCTCAGGCCATAATGTTTGTTCCAATTGTGCTAGCCGGTTTTGCATCTGAAGGCAATGCTTTTGTTATGGCATTTTCTGACTACACTGGCTTTTGGTACAATCTGGTATTCGGTCTAATGATTGTGTTATTTACCTATTTCTACACGGCAATCATCATTAATCCTCAGCAAATGGCTGATGCCTTAAAGCGTGAGGGAAGTTTTATTCCTGGTGTTAAACCCGGTAAAAAAACAGCAGAATACATCGATTATGTTATTTCTCACATAACCTTACCTGGATCTATTTTCTTGGCAGTGGTAGCTATTCTTCCAGCTTTTGCTACTAAAGCCAATGTGAATCCTTCCTTTGCACAATTTTATGGCGGCACCTCCCTACTTATTTTGGTTGGTGTTGTTTTAGATACATTAGCTCAAATTGATGTCTATCTTAAAAATCGTCAACTTGACGGTTTGATGAAAGGTGGTCGCATTCGTGGGCGAATGACTGCAGGATACAATCCTACCGTTTGATTCTATGGGTATTCCCATAAAATCAAATGAACAGATTGAATTGTGCAGACTGAGTTCTTTGCTTGTTGAAAAGACGCTGGCCGCTGTCGCTACTTTTATGCGTCCTGGTATTTCAGGAGTTGAAGTAGATCGATTAGCAGATGGTTTTATCCGAGATCATGGTGCGGTTCCTTCGTTTAAGAATTACAATGGATTTCCTTATTCTATTTGTTTTTCAGTAAACGAACATGTGGTGCACGGATTTCCTTCCAAAGACCCAATTCGCGACGGAGATATTGTTTCCGTAGATGTGGGTGTGTACCTGAATGGTTTTCATGGCGATTTTGCCTACACTTTTGCAGTAGGTGAAGTGGATGATTCCATTATGAATCTGCTGAGAGTAACTAAGAAGGCAGCCTTCTTAGGTGTAGAAAAGGCCATTCAAGGAAATCGGGTAGGAGCCATTTCTGAGGCGATTCAAAGCTATACAGAATCGTTTGGTTTTGGAGTAGTCAGAGAGCTTGTTGGGCATGGGGTAGGTGAGAATCTTCATGAATCTCCAGAAGTGCCTAACTACGGAAAGAAGTTTTCTGGTCCTGTTCTTAGAAAGGGAATGGTTTTGGCCATTGAACCCATGATTAATCTTGGTAAAAAGGAGGTTAATGTGTTGGAAGATGGTTGGACCATTGTAACCCGAGATCGGAAGCCGTCAGCGCATTTTGAACACAACGTAGCTGTGGGCGTAAATCAGTATGATTTACTTAGCAGTTATGTTGAAATTGAAAAAAATATACGTAAAAATTCGAACTTAATGTTCGTTGATTAAATATGGCAAAACAATCGTCTATAGAACAAGACGGAGTTATCATCGAGGCATTGTCGAATGCAATGTTTCGTGTTGAACTGGAGAATGGACATGTGATTATTTCGCATATCTCTGGTAAAATGCGGATGAATTACATTCGAATTCTTCCCGGTGATAAAGTAAGGGTGCAAATGTCTCCTTACGATTTGTCGAAAGGACGTATAGTGTATAGATATAAATAACTGTTGAGATGAAAGTAAAAGCATCCATTAAAAAACGCAGCGCTGACTGCAAAATCGTACGCCGCAAGGGTCGGTTGTACGTTATTAACAAGAAAAACCCAAAATTCAAACAACGGCAGGGTTAATCCCCTCCGGTAAATTCACATTCTATGGCAAGGATTTCTGGTATAGATCTTCCAAGGAACAAGCGCGGCGAAATTGGCTTGACCTACATTTATGGTATTGGTCGCAAGTCTGCTCAGCGCATTCTAACCTCTGCAGGTATTAATTTGGACAAGAAAGTTCAAGATTGGTCCGATGACGAATTGGGTGCAATTCGAAACATCATTAACGCCGATTTTAAAGTTGAAGGTGCTCTTCGGTCTGAAGTGCAATTAAACATTAAGCGCTTAATGGATATCGGTTGTTACCGAGGCATCCGGCACCGGAATGGTTTACCAGTACGTGGACAAAAAACCAAAAACAATTGCCGTACACGCAAGGGTAAGAAGAAGACGGTTCCTAACAAGAAGAAGGTTACCAAATAATCGTTAACGAAAAGAGTCATGGCGAAACAAAAAACGCATAAAAAGAAGGTTAAGGTAGAATCTGTAGGGCAGTGCCATATCAATGCTACCTTCAACAACATTATTATTTCTTTAACCAACAACCAAGGTCAAGTTATTTCTTGGAGCAGTGCTGGTAAAATGGGATTCCGGGGTTCTAAAAAGAATACCCCCTATGCAGCCCAGCTTGCCGCCGCAGATTGCTCTAAAGAAGCTCATGATTTAGGTTTGCGTCGTGTAAAGGTGTATGTTAAGGGTCCTGGTGGCGGCAGAGAATCTGCCATTCGTACTGTACACAATGCAGGTATCGAGGTCACTGAAATTGTTGATATAACTCCTCTTCCTCACAACGGCTGTCGTCCTCCAAAACGTCGTCGCGTATAATTTTTTTCAACGAATAGATTTCAAGCATCATGGCAAGATATAGAGGCCCCAAAGCAAAAATTGCGCGTCGTTTTCGCGATCCTATTTTCGGCGAATCAAAATCGCTGCAACGTAAAAATTACCCTCCAGGAATGCACGGCCCTTCCAAGCGGAGAAAAAAGCAATCCGAGTATGCAGTTCAACTGCAGGAGAAACAAAAGGCAAAGTATACCTATGGTATTCTTGAACGTCAGTTCCGAAAAATGTTCGAGCGTGCTAGCAGCTTGAAAGGCATTACAGGGGAAAATCTGTTAATGCTCTGCGAAAGCCGTTTAGATAATGTTGTTTATCGCATGGGTCTTGCAAATACGCGCGATGGAGCTCGTCAATTGGTTAGCCACAAACACATTACTGTAAATGGTGAAATTGCTAATATCCCTTCAATGATTCTTCGTCCTGGCGATAAAGTTGGTGTTCGCGAACGCTCTAAAAGCTTGAGTGTAATTTCCAACGCCCTAGGCTCTACTTCTAACCGCTTAGATTGGGTTAGCTTTGACGTCCAATCTATGGTAGGTGTTTTCATTTCCTCTCCCCACCGTGAACAAATTCCTGAAAACATCAAGGAACAGCTCATCGTGGAATTGTACTCCAAATAATTAATTCTTAAGGACCAGTTAACTATGGCTATTCTTGATTTTCAAAGACCTGATAAGGTCATTATGATAGAGTCGGACAACCGCAAAGGTAAGTTCGAATTCCGCCCTCTGGAGCCTGGTTATGGCATCACTATCGGCAATTCTTTACGCCGGATCTTACTTTCTTCCTTAGAAGGTTTTGCCATCACCAGCATCAAAATTGATGGGGTTAATCACGAATTCTCTACCATTCCAGGCGTTGTCGAAGACGTTACCGAAATGATTTTGAATTTGAAAAAGGTTCGCCTTTCTCGTCAAATCGATTCTGTCACCTCTGAAAAGGTGGTTGTTAGTTTAAGTGGAGGCGGAGCCTTCACTGCCGGTAATATTGGAAAATTCACTTCTGCTTTTCAGGTGCTTAATCCCGATTTGGTAATTTGCAACCTTGATCCTAAGGTAAAGGTGAATATGGAAATCACCATTGATGGTGGCCGTGGCTATCGCCCTGCCGATGAAAACAAAGAATTGCATAACGGCATTGATGTAGTTTGCATCGATTCTATTTTTACTCCAATTGTCAATGTGAAATACAACATTGAAAATTACCGTGTAGAACAAAAAACAGACTTTGAAAAGCTTCTTATTGAGGTGGAGACAGATGGATCCATTGAACCGAAAGAGGCTCTTAAAGAAGCTGCGAAGATTTTGATTCAGCACTTTGCCCTTTTTAGCGATGATAAAATCACGCTTGATTTGGAAGAAAAAGTGAGCACGGAAGAGTTTGATGAGGAATCAATGCATATGCGTCAATTGCTTAAAACCAAATTGACCGACTTGGATCTTTCAGTTCGTGCATTAAATTGCTTGAAAGCAGCCGATGTTGAAACCATCGGAGAACTTGTTTCTTTTAATAAAACAGATCTGTTGAAATTCCGTAACTTTGGCCGCAAGTCTTTAGTGGAATTGGAAGATTTAGTTAAAGATAAGGGCTTACAGTTCGGAATGAATGTAGCCAAATATAAACTGGATAAGGATTGATTTAGTAACGGACATTTGTCCATTTTTGTGCCCCTATGAGACACGGTAAGAAAGACAACCATTTAGGACGTAAGTCCGCTCACCGCAGCGCCATGTTGATGAACATGGCCAACAGTTTGATTCTACACAAGCGAATCAAAACAACGGTAGCTAAAGCCAAGGAATTGAGAAAGTTCGTTGAGCCCATTTTGACCAAGGCTAAAACCGATAGCACTCACGAGCGTCGCCAGGCCTTTTCCATTTTGCGCGATAAGAATGTCGTTACGGAATTGTTCCGTGACGTAGCAGTTAAAATCGCCGATCGTCCAGGTGGCTACACTCGGATTATTAAAATCGGAAATCGTTTAGGAGATAATGCTGAAATGGCTTTGATCGAATTGGTAGACTACAACGAGAACTTGCTGTCTACTGGTAAAACCTCCGCAGGAAGCAAGCGTCGTACTCGGCGGGGTGCTAAAAAGGCGGAAGGAACTCCAGCTCCCGCAAAAGCGGAGGCTAAATCTGAAGTTGTTGAAACTCCGGTAGCAGAAGAAATTGAAACTCCTGTTGCCGACGTAGTAGAAACTCCAGTGGCTGAAGCCCCTACTTCTGAATCAACTGAAACTTCTAATGATTCCGATTCTACCGATTCTGATTCAAGTGCAGAAGAAGAAACGAAATGATGCGATTCATCAAAAATTTTAAAGGTGCTTTAGCACCTTTTTTTTTGTTCAATGCTATGCTTTTGACCTTCTCCATTGTTGGTTTTCTCAATCTTCATGGTCAAACTTTAAGCTATTCCCAAACAGTATTGATTAGCAACGCGGTACAAACTGTTCCTGCCAATAAAGTATGGAAAATTGAATCGTTTTTGCCCACTACAACAAAAGTAACTTCTACTTTTCCCACGGCCTTTAATATGGTGGTAAATGGTAATGCTTATCCCGTAGGGCACTCCGCTTTTGGTAACGTTAGCGGCAACAACGCCGAGGCTTGGTCCAGCTCCATGGTCAACACCAGCTTTCCATTTTGGCTCCCCGCAGGAAGTACCTTGGCTGCAGGAACTGGGATAGGACTTATTTCGGTCATTGAATTCAGCGTAATTCCGTGATTTTTTTGGGCGGATAATCCGGCTATCACCGTTAGTCCGCAGGTATAGGGCTGTATTGCAGCCGCTTTACGCTGGCTCCCAAGGTCGCCTGCGCAGCTGGCGCAATACTAGCCCCATACCTTTACGGGCTAACTGGTTCTATCCGGTCCGCCTTGCCTCGTTAAAACTTGATAGGAATTGGATATGCAGTTTTCCATACTTATAGATGTCCTTAATAGCCTCATATAGAAAACTATTCTGAGAGATAAAATTCTTAGTTTGTTTGTTCCTTCAATAAAAAAATGGCCTTTCCCCTTGAAACTTTGAAAATCCTCGCGTAAATTTGAAGTTCATCGATGAAACGTTAAAAACTTCGTCACGTATTTGGGGTGGCGAAGAATAGTTAGGGCACTTTTTGGAGTGAACTACGGGAATTTGGTGAAGCTGAAAAGCGGAATCAAATTCGCCTTGGGGAGTCTCAGAAAAGCTTTCTGAATTGTGCAAAGTCCACTTTGCTGGTGCAGGAAGCGGGAGCATGGGAATGAGACTGGATGAACTGGCAAATTCATCCTTTTTTAGGAGGGGAAATTGGAAAGGGATTTGAGGAGAGGAGGCAGAGAGGCAGGGGAGGTCAAATGAAATTTCAAGGTCCTTTATGGCGGGGAAAAACGTTGGCGACCCGAAGGGCGCTAGGCAACCTTTTTTGGGTAAAGCCTTAGCGTAGCCTTCAGGATATAGCTGTTGGAATCCGATGGAACCCCAAAAAGGGGATTACAATCCCTTAAAAGCCAAGTCCACCAAATTAATTAAGCCTTAATCTTCTTTCCTTTATCCATTAGGGATACAGCAAGGAAAAGGAATGAAATGCCGTTGCTTTCTTAATATAGAATTCCAATCGTTAACCCTCCATAGTTGTTTCAAAATCTTGGTTAGAGTTTGGTTGTGAGTCTGTGTGTCCGGTTGTTTTTGTGGTCATGCAATGCAGACGAATTTTGGAACCAGCGAACGGCAGCTGTACCGCAATTATTTCAACCGAAGACTTCCTACAAAAGCATGAATTCCTACCTTAAACTCCTTTATAAATCACTCTTTAATAAACTTCAAGAC
Organism: uncultured Flavobacteriales bacterium; assembly: GCA_903825395.1. GTDB lineage: Bacteria > Bacteroidota > Bacteroidia > CAIKAF01 > CAIKAF01 > CAIKAF01. Next base: position 55,186 of record CAIKAF010000033.1, on the reverse strand, counting down.
AGTTTTAGAAGAAGTTTCTTTGAGCTGCAAAAAGTACATTCCTGAGGCTAAGTGGCTAATATTTAAAACGAAATTTGTTGTTCCTTGGGCTATTATTCCGGAGCCCATCCGTTTTCCTGAAATTCCAATAATTTCATATTCGACAGGATTTTGGGTGGATTTTTGAAAGTCCAGGAAGGCAAAACTTGAGGTCGGATTCGGATATACGCTGATTTCTGCTTCTTCCAAGTTTAAGCCATTTATTGGCGGTGATGTACATGCACATTTCGATTTTAGTGCTTTTGTATTTATTGACTCTGGAGCTAAATAGTTGACCTTTACCCAGGCTTTTTGACCGGATTGTTGAGCTGTTTGGTTCCGCAAGCGAATGGTATACCAACCATCATAGGTACTTGGAAGATTGAAAAATAAGGGGCCTGTTCCAGAACTTGAATCTATGCTGTTGCACATCGAGTCTAGTAAAATTACTTCGAGACCAGCAGTTTGCAGTTCTGGATACACCTCAATTTTAATGGTGTCGTTAGCACGGCTGAAAATTTTACCCACTACTCTGCATTCTAAACTGTTAGAAGGTAAGGCCCCACCTTGGCGTAACGATTGGGAATGGCTGTCGCCCAAATCGTTTGCCATTTCCCATTCTTGAACAGTTCGAATGGGAGGATTCTGGTAGTTGGTAGAAATTCCATCAGGAGCCCATACGGCATAACCTCTACGCCCTTGCGCTGCTGTACCATTGCAAGGAGGAATTGATAAATTTGCTTTCCCACCTCCATAGACGATAGTGGTGTTTGTATTTGCTCCCGAGTAATCTCGTAAGACTGTACCGTCAGGGAATGAAGTTTGAACACTGCTAAGGTGTTGCCAAGTATCCCAATTGTCGTTAAGGCCGATAATGGCTTTGAGATCTCGTTCAATGATTAGGGCATCTTCGGCTTGCCAACGGACCAAATATGCCCCTTCCTTAAACCTTAAATTTTGGTGGCACCAAATCAGGTTTTCTATATCGCTAAATACAGGAAGTGTATTAGAATCATCGGGTTGATGGGTAAATCGATTGCCAGAATACCCGATATTGAAGAGATCTTCAAAAAAGATTTCCGGAGCGCCATCTACAGCAAGTATGGCCGCATAGGCCAAAGAAAAACGAGGATCTGATGGTTCAATTTGTTGCCCAAGCTGACTCCCAAGATTGAATCCGTTGTAGTTTCCTTGGTTGTCAAGAATGGGTCGAAATGTATCGTGGTTATTGACGAAGGGAACGGTTCGCTGCCGGTTGGATTGCTGATAATTAGGCAAAGTTCCCAAATTGAAGTTCCCATTTCCGTAAACAATTCCCGTCAATGCATTTCTAAGGGCGAAGTCAAAGGTTCCGGCCCTATTTTGTACAGCACTGGCCCAATTATCCAATTCTTGTGCGCCGCCAACCCATTCTCCAACCGCAAACATATCATTTCCGCCGCTGGCCCAAAGTGCATTAAATTGCAGATTCCATAGAAAGTCTTCCACTACAATGGGCGAAAAATGTTTAATGGCATCCAATCGAACCCCGTCCCAGCCCATTTGTTTCTTGTACCAAATCAGCCAGTTGCGCGTTTGTTCACGCATATAGGATGGTCCTTGAACAGGATTAAATGTGGCATTTGAACTTTGCCCATAGGCATTGTCTTCATATGAAATATCAGGGCCCCAATAGGGCGAATTGATTTCATTTGTGCAACAGGCATTACCGGGATTTGGATAAAAATTTTGCCAATTTTTTGGGAAACGGCCAGATAGATTTAGGTAGGATGCGGAGCTGTTGCTGAGTAGGGGAGAGGCGAAGCTAGCATATCTGAAATTCTTATATTTAGCCGTGCTGCCGTCGTCCATTGCAGCTGGATCAACTCCTCCGGCGCCATTAGAGGTGCCTGCTCCAGTAAGGTGGTTCAGGACTAAATCTTGAATGACCTCTATGCCATTTGCTTTTAACACCGCTACCATGCGTAGAACCTCATCCTTATCGCCCATTCTGGTTTTAACCCCACCCTTTTGAAATTTATCTCCCAAATCATAATTGTCGAAGGGTGCATAGCCAACACTGGAAGAGCTTGTATTTTTAATTGTGGGCGGAATCCAGACTGCATCAATGCCCATTTGCTTTAAACGTGGGGCAAGCCTAGCCAAGTAATTGGCCCAGCCATTGGGATAATTGCTGTTCCAGTAATCCCACCAAAATCCCTGCAACAGTACCTGACGGTTGTTGGAATTTTGAGATGTTAACGAAGGTGTTGTACCTCCGATGAACGCAAAGGTTAGAGTTGCAGTGACCAGCCGTCGAAGAGTTCGTGAAATCAACATCTTAGTTTAGATTAGAGGCTATATTTGAAGTGGATATTTTCCTTTTCTCTCCTTCTTTAATTACCAGCATTTCTTTAAATACCTGAATAGTTAGGCTACTTTTCCCATGCATGCTAGCCCAAATTTCATCTTGGAAAATTTCAAATTGCATACGCGCCCCCCTGTAATTAAGTTTGAATTTAAGGGCATTCCAATGGAGTGGAATTCTTGGTTCTAATGAAATGCCATCTTCGGTTAGCCTTAATCCGGCAAATCCTTCCACCACGCTATTAAATGTTCCTGCCATGCTGGTAATGTGAAGCCCTTCATCGGCCTCATGGTTGTAGTCATCCAAATCAAGCCGAGCTGTTCGTAAATACATTTCCAAGGCCTTTTCCGATTTTCCTAGCCATGATGCCAATATGGAATGTACACAGGGAGATAAGGACGACTCATGGACGGTTCGGGGCTCATAAAATTCAAAATTGGCCCGAATGGTTTCTGTAGTAAAATGATTTTCAAAGAAATACAAGCCTTGAAGTACATCGGCTTGTTTTATAAAAACAGACCTAAGAATGCGGTCCCAAGACCAGTGTTGGTTGATTGGCCGTTGATTTACGGGTATTTCAGATGCGAGAGACTGGATTTTATCGAGAAAACCATCGTTTTGCAAAAAGATGTCTGAATTCGGGATGCATCCTAAATACATGTTGTTTGCGATGTGCGCCCATTCTTGAAGTTCAACGGGAAGTGGTTTGTGCTCTAGATCCGAAATTCGGTTAGCTATTTCGATGCCATACTTTAGGCACCATGCGGCCAGGTAATTGGTGTACCAATTGTTGTTCACGTTGTTTTCGTACTCATTCGGGCCTGTTACACCTAAAATGACGAATTGTTTTTTGTCGTTGGACCAATTTACGCGCTGAGCCCAAAACCGGGCAACGGCAAAAACGACCTGATAGCCATAATTCAAAACATAGGACGCATCGCCTGTATATTTTTCATACAAGTAAATGGCATAAACAATAGCTCCATTCCGATGAATTTCTTCGAAGGTGATTTCCCATTCATTGTGGCACTCTTCTCCATTCATGGTAACCATAGGAAATAGTGCTGCGCCCTCTTTGAAACCAAGTTTAGCTGCATTTTCAATGGCTTTATCTAAGTGTTGGAATCGGTATAGCAAAAGTTGCCTTGCTACTTCAGGTTCTGCCACTTTCAGATAAAATGGAATGCAATATGCCTCGGTATCCCAATATGTGGCTCCTCCATATTTTTCCCCGGTAAATCCTTTGGGACCAATGTTCAATTTGGGATTTTTGCCAGTGTAGGTTTGAAACAGCTGAAAAATATTGAAACGAATTCCTTGTTGGGCAGCGTTATCGCCATCGATGACTACATCTGCCATGTGCCAAATTGAATCCCAGGCAAGAATATGAGCGTTCAAGGAGGCTTCCCAACCCTGAATTTGTGCATTAGAACTATGCTGTTTTGCAATATCCAAAAGGTTATCCCCTTCATCGGATAGGCTACTTGAAATTCCAACAAAGCGAGTCAAAGAAATTTCTCCATTCATTTGAAGATTGAAGGTTCTTTTTTCCGCTGCAAACTCATTGGTTTTAGATGTGCTAGGGGTGTCAGATTCAATGCCATTGATTACAGTCCAGGCTTGGTCGAGGCTATATGCGACGTGAAACTCCGTTTTTTTTGTTTTTTGTTCTAACTCCAGATGATTTTGGGATGCATCAGCTCGAAGAGGTTGCCAAAAATATTCATCGTAATTCGCGTCGTGGTTTTTCACTTTACCATCTACATACGCTTCAATTTCAACGCTACAAGGCCGGTTGGTTGTTATTGAAAATTGGGTGCATGCCAGATGTTCATTCGCCATTGAACAAAATCGAAGGGCGGTAATGCTAATTTGGGTGGAATCTGCCAATGTGTAGGTTAGCTTGCGGGTAAGAAGACCACTTTTCAAATCGAGTTCTCGATAGAAATTCGTGATTGGCAAGGTAAAAGCATCCAATACAAATCCATTTACCCGAAGGTGCAGTCCTATCCAGTTTGCAGAGTTGAGCACCTTGGCAAAATAATCAGGATACCCATTTTTCCACCAGCCTACGCGGGTTTTATCGGGATAATACACTCCCCCGATGTAACTGCCTTGCAAGCTTGGCCCTGAATAATCTTCTTCAAAATTAGCCCGTTGGCCAAAGCTTCCATTCCCGATGCTAAACAGCGATTCAGCCTGCTTTTGTTTTGAGGGGTTAAAATCCCGGTCAATCAATTTCCAGGGGTGAATCTCAACCAAGGATTTCATATTCATTTATATTAAAGTTGTGAAGCGATGGTATGTATCTGGATACCCTGTTTTTTAAAGAGGGATTTCCCACCCCAATAACCATAAACCCTCCATCTAGAGCGGCCTGTACTCCACTTTCTGCATCTTCAAAAACAAGGCATTCTGCTGGGGAAAGTTGAAGATTTTTTGCAGCACGTAAGAAAACCTCAGGGTCGGGTTTGGTCTTTTTTACAGCGTGGCCGTCAACAATGGTATCCATAATTGAATCCAGTTCAATGCGCTGTAAGATTAATTTGGCATTGCGGCTTGCCGAGCCCACCGCCAGTTTAAGATTGGCTTTTTTTGCTGCATCGATTAATTCTGTAACGCCTGGAAGGCAATCTTGAGGCGATAAATGAGCAACGGAGTTCAAATAAGCCTCATTTTTCACCCGCAGTAATTCCTCGAATTCAGATGCAGAAACCTGTCGATTGTCGAGCGATAAAAGGGTTTCAAGGGACTTTTCTCTACTTAAGCCCTTTAGCAATTCATTTTCATTTTCATTGAATGGAATGTTCAAGGTATCGGCGATGCGTTTCCAGGCCAAAAAGTGATTGTGCTCGGTACTTACCAACACCCCGTCTAAATCAAAAATTAAGGCTTTAATTGTATTCATAGGTCAGATGGTGCTGTTACCCTTGCTTTTTCTCCGATAAAAACATTTAAAAATCCTGCAAACAACATTGAAATCCCGCCCACAACAAGTGCGAAAATGCTCTGACCTTCAAACCAATGTTGAACCATATACCCTAAAATGCTGGCCGCAACCATTTGCGGAATGACAATAAAAAAATTAAAAATCCCCATGTAATACCCCATTTTGTGCTGAGGAATTGAGGTGCTTAGCAAGGCATAAGGAATGGATAAAATACTCGCCCAAGCAATTCCAACTCCAATCATTGGAACAATCAAAAGGGTTGGATTGGAAATGAAATAGATAGAAATCAATCCGATTCCTCCCAGCCACAACGAAATTAAGTGGGTGTATTGTCGGCCAATTTTTTTAGCTAAAACGGGCAATCCAAAGGCCACTAATGCTGCGATTCCATTGTAGACGGAGAACAAAACAGAAACCCAGTCACCCCCGTCATTAAAAAGTTTTGAACTTGTATCTCTTGTACCATAAATGTGTGAGGTAACGGCGGAAGTAGTGTAAATCCACATGGCAAATAAAGCAAACCATGAAAAAAATTGGACAAAGGCCAATTGAATCATAGTTTTTGGCATATTTTGAAAGTCACGAACCATTTGAACAAAACCGATCCGGTAAATATTTTTCCCCATTAAAATGCCCGAGCTTAGATAGGCTAGTCCAAAAAGGCAAAAAATTCCTGCCAAGACGTACAATTCCTTTTCAAGCTGCTGGGAATGAATCCAAAAAGCAAGGCAGAGTGTGGCAACTAAAAGAGCCATTCCAATGATTTGGTAGGTTCTGGGTTTGAATTTTATGTTGAGTGGTGCCGTTTTTAAATTGTTCTCTTCTTGTTCCTTTGGGTTTGGGGGATATTCTTTGGTAGAAAATACAGTAAACAGAACTGCCGCCAGAAAAACAGCTGCACCGATATAGTACGACCATTTTACAGATGCTGCGATGTGACCGCTTTGAGCTGTATTTTCAAGACTAAACCAATTGCTGAGTATCCAAGGTAATGCAGAAGCCACAACGGCTCCAATTCCAATAAAAAAACTTTGCATGGCGAAGCCAATGGTACGTTGACTGGGAGGAAGCAAGTCGCCTACAAATGCTCGAAAGGGTTCCATGCTGATGTTGATGGATGCATCCATAATCCAAAGCATGCCTGCTGCCATCCATAGGCTGGGGGAATTGGGCATGGCGATTAAAGCTAAGGATGCAAGGATGGCCCCCAAAGCAAAATAGGGCCTTCGTCTACCCCAAACCGGATGCCAAGTTCTGTCGCTATAATAACCAATAATGGGCTGAACCAACAATCCTGTAACGGGAGCTGCCAACCATAAAATAGGAAGGCTTTGTTCTTCTGCTCCAAGGGTTTGAAATATCCGGCTTGTATTGGCATTTTGCAGGGCAAATCCAAATTGAATTCCCAAAAATCCAAAACTCATGTTCCAGATTTGCCACCATGAAAGTTCTTTTTTTGGCGTCATGGTTTGATTTTTTGAGAAAATAGGCGGAACTCGTAGGGTTGAAGCAATTGGCCAAATTGCTTGGGAATAAAAATTGATTGGCCTGAGAATACGTCTTGAACTTGCCCCGGTTCCTTGTTCCATATAACCTCAACCCATTGGGGTTGTGGACTGAAATTAAATACAGCATAGAATCCATGCTCATCTTTAATTCTTGAAATTGCGAACGTGCTTTCATTTGGTGTAGCATTTTCAACCGCTGGAAACACCCCATACGCTCCATTCCAAAGTGCAGGATTGTTCTTTTTTAGTTGAAACAAGTAGGAGTAGAACCGCTGCAGGGAGTATCCATTCCATGGAATGGTGTCTTTCTCAAAAAACCGTAACCTTTTTTGTAAATCTGCCTCTTGCCCCGAATACAATAAGGGCATACCGAAGCAAGTCGCACTTAGAGCCGCCATGCTAAACCGCAATTGACCTAGGCGCTCAGTAGTGGTGCCGTTCCATGAATTTTCATCGTGGTTGTCGGTAAAGGATAAGCGATAAGCCTTGGTCGGGAATTTGGATTTTTCTTTGGCAATGTATTCCCCTAAATGCAGGGCCGATTTTTTTCCTTGGGCCACCTCATTCAAAATATGGTGAAACTCCCAAGCGTAGCTCATATCGAAAGCTCGATCATGATGGTCGGGGTTTTCTGCTTCAGCAAGCATAAATACAGGCTTAATTTTATCCAATGCCATTCTGGCCTCGTTCCAGAAATCTACAGGTACCCAATCTGCAACATCGCATCGAAAACCATCGATATTGTATTCAGTTAACCAAAAACACATATCGCTGATCATTTGTTTCCGCATGGCTTTTGAATTGTAGTTAAGATCAGCGACATCAAACCAATCGGTTCCTGGAGGAGGAATAACTTGACCAATAGAATCTCGGTTGTACCAATCCGCTTTTTTTTCAGTAACCCATGGGTGGTCTGGCGAGGTATGGTTGGCAACCCAATCAATAATTACCTTTAAACCCAAACGATGTGCTTCTTCAACAAATGCATTAAAATCAATTTCCTTCCCAAACTCGGGATTGATTTTTCTGTAATCCTTTACAGCATAATAACTTCCTAAGCTCCCTTTCCTGTTTTTCATTCCAATGGGATGAATAGGCATAAGCCAAACTACATCAATTCCCATTTCTTTCAACCTAGGTAGGTGGTTCATGGCTGCGGCAAATGTACCCTCTGGACTGAATTGCCGAACATTCATCTCGTATAAGACCACGTTCTTCGACCATTCAGGTTGAGCCTTAACCGATTTAAACGCGATAAAAAAAAGCAGCAAGGTAATCCCTGCTGCTTTAAGTGTTGAGTTGATATTATTCATGTAATGCGTTTTTTTTCATATTGGAATGATGTAAAACTAAGCTTTGAATGGGTTTTTGGATGATTTTACCCAAGCGAAGGCCTTTATCTTCAATCAGTTTAGAAAGAAGGGGTTTAAAATGGTAACCTACCGATCCGATGCAGCTTACTTCGGCCTGCCTAGAAGTCGCTTCTGGGTAGCATAGTACATGGTAATCTAGAAACAAGTTAAAACCTGTTTCTATTAAATTGAGAATATAGGGGTGGTTGGAGTGATTTACTGCAAATGGAAAGTAAGAGGCTAGGCGTACATTGGCTCTGGAACTTTGATACACCTGAGAAACTATTTCACTCCAGCGCGTTTCAAAATGCGTCTCAAAATCACGCCGCAAGTCCAAGGGCATGCGGTTGTATTGATAATCACGAATTAAATATTTGCCGAAAAAGCTGCCGCTCGCTTCATCCCCTAAAATAAACCCAAGGGCTGGCGCTTCCTCCCGAAACGAACAGCCGTCATAAAAACAGGAATTGCTGCCGGTACCTAGGATGCAGGCTATTAAAGGATTTCCTGAATATAGAGCAAAGGCGGCAGCATGTAAATCGTGGTCAACCGTAACCTGAGCCCCTTGAAAAAAATCAGATAAGGCAGACTTGATGATGCTGTTCATATGCGGATCGGAACATCCTGCTCCATAAAAAAAGATTTCGCGAATGGATGTGGCAATTTCACACAAATCCTGCCTTTGATTTAAATAGGCTACCACATCCGATGAATTCATGAAATAGGGGTTAAACCCTATTGTATTGAAGGATGAAACCATTTCATCTTCGTTGCAAAGAACCCAATCTGCTTTGGTAGAACCGCTGTCAACTATTAGTCTCATACAGCCACAAAGTTAAATCTTAGTGTCAAATATACACTACCAAGATACGCTTTCTTTTTATTTTTGCACTCCAATCTTATATATGCCACACCTTCATGATTTAAATCCCAGGGTTTCTGTAGACAATGTTATACTGGGCTTTGACGATGAAAATTTAAACGTTCTATTGATTGGCCGTAGCCTTTCCGATGGCAGAACAGATGATGTTTTGGCCTTGCCGGGCGACTTGATTTTTGAAAATGAAAATCTAGAGATGGCTGCAGAACGGGTTTTATTTGAACTGACAGGCTTAACGGATTTGTTTCTTCAACAGGCAGGTGCCTTTGGCGACCCCAATCGATTGGCTAAGCCAAAAGATAGGGAATGGCTAAAAACAGTGCGTCAAGAACCCGATGTGCGCGTTATTACCATCGCATTTTTCTCCTTGGTCAATATGAATGACTATACGCCTCAGCCGGCATCCTTTGCTCGAAGTGTACAATGGGTGCCGATTCAGGATGTAGGTGATTTGGCTTTTGACCACAATCGAATTTTGACCACATGTCTTAAACGACTTCGCGAAACCATCGCAATTAAACCCGTGGGGTTTAATTTACTTCCGGTAAAGTTCACTCTAGGCCAATTGCATCGATTGTATGAGGCCATCTTAGATAAGCCTCTGGACAAACGAAATTTTAGAAGGAAAATCCAAAAATTGGATATCCTGACTCATTTGGATGAAAAACAAGAGGGAGTTCCACATAAACCATCTAGTTTTTATAAATTCAATGAAATTAAGTATCAAAAACTGGTGGAAACAGGTTTTGATAACTTCGGATTTTAACTTAGTGTAAAAATGACAATTTGGTGTATATTTGTACCAATAGCACCAATGTAGAGAATGAATATGAGTAAGGCAAAAAAGGAAAGTTTCAATCCATTCAATTTTGTAATTTTCGGTGGTGATGGTGATTTGGCATTGCGCAAAATTTATCCTGCCCTGTTTCATCGATTGTACGATGGTCAAATTACGGAGGAGTTTAAGATTTTTGCAGTATGCCGGCGCGAACGTAGCCTAGATGATTTTTTGAAATCGGTTCTTGATTTTATTCATGAGTCTGGAAAAGAATACTCAAGCAGTCCACATGCCCAGGTCTTTTTAAGTAAAATTGAATTGGTTCAAGTTCCCGACTATACTCCAAAATCCTATTCCAACCTGTCTCAGGCATTAAATCCATACAAAAAGGCTCCTACCATTTTTTATTTTTCGACTCCCTCTTCCGCATTTGGTCCAATTTCTTCGGCCTTGCGTGAAAATGGATTGATCAATAACCAAAGTAAGGTTGTATTAGAAAAGCCATTGGGGAATAGTTTGGCCACTGCCATTGACATTAATCGTCAAGTGGCTGAGTCATTTCAGGAAAACCAGGTGTATCGGATTGACCACTATTTGGGAAAAGAAACGGTTCAAAACCTGATGGTGTTGCGGTTTGCAAACCACTTGTTTGAACATGCTTGGAATAGTCAGCACATTGAAAATGTACAAATTACTGTGGCCGAAAGTTTGGGAGTTCAAAGTAGGGCTGGATATTACGACCAAAGTGGGGCATTGTTGGATATGGTACAGAATCATTTGCTTCAATTGCTCTGTTTGGTGGCCATGGAGCCGCCTCATTTATTGGAAGCTGATTTTGTGCGGAATGAAAAGCTTAAGGTTTTATATGCCCTAAGGCCCTTTACTAAGAAAAACATCAAAACCCATTCTGTAAAGGGGCAATATACCCGAGGAAAAATTGCAGGGGCTTCGGTTTCGTCGTATTTGGAAGACATTGAAAAATTCGACTCTAAAACAGAAACTTTTGTTGCGCTAACCACATTTGTCGATAACTGGCGTTGGAAAGGCGTGCCCTTCTATTTGCGAACCGGCAAACGGATGCCCAAGCGGTATTCTGAAATTGTAATCAATTTTAGACCTGTAGCGCACAATATTTTCCCCTCTGGTGAAGAAATTCCTGCCAATAAGCTAATCATCCGCTTGCAGCCTGAAGAACGGATTGAATTGGTTCAAATGACTAAAATTCCCGGTCCGGGCGGATACAGATATAAGCCTATTGCATTGAAATTGGATTTTGTAGATAATTTTAAAGAACGTTTTCCAGAGGCTTACGAGCGCCTTATTATGGACGTGGTAAGGGGCAATCAAACCCTTTTTATGCGGCAAGATGAATTGGAAGCCTCTTGGAATTGGATAGAATCCATAACCAAAAGCTGGAAGGATGTTCAATTGCCTGTGGTTTTATATGAAGCTGGGACTTGGGGGCCTGGACAGGCTGTGATGTTGGAAGACCATGTTTGGAATACCAAAGGCTATGCAGTGGATTGAACGCCCTGGCCTTCCCCAACTTTTGATGGCCCTTGGGGAATCATGGTTGACAAAAACCCAGGATGCCTTAATTTCTTCCAGCAACGTGGCTTGGCTGCTTTCGGGCGGAAGCACTCCCCAGCCTTTTTATGAAAGGCTTGCCAATCAGGATTTGCCATGGAATCGAATTCATGTTTTTTTGGTGGACGACCGTTGCGTGCCCCCAACCGATATCCTATCCAACCAAAGAATGGTGCAGCTTGCCTTTCAACGCTGCTGGCTTGAAGGTGCCAACTTCCATGGAATGCTGCCGCATCTTGAAAATCCAGATTTGAATTTGGTTGCGGTGACGAAAGAGTACGCTGAGTTGCAGGTTATGCCCTATCTTTGCTTATTGGGTATGGGACTTGATGGACATACAGCCTCTCTGTTCCCCGGCGATAAAAGCTCTGAACTCGGTTTGCTAATGGATTCTCCTGATGTTTTATTTACCCAAGCGCCCAGTCATCCGATTCAACGAATTTCGGTGAGCTTGCCGGTTGTTCAACGTGCGAAACAGGTGTATGTGTTGTTTTCGGGCGAGGATAAAAAACAGGTGTGGCTTGATGCCAAGGTAAACCAAACTCCCATCTCGCTTGTTCAGGAAACCTGCTCAAATCTTGAAGTGTATTTTACAAAGTAAACGACCATGAATCCAATTTTAGCACGTGTAACTCAACGGGTGGTTGAGCGAAGTAAGCCTACTCGAGAGCAATTTCTTGGGCAGATGGAATCGCAATTTAGAACTGAAGTTACCCGCTCGGGAATGGGTTGTGGAAACTTGGCTCATGGCTTTGCCGGTTGTTCTGCCCAAGAAAAGGAACGCTTGCGCGCTGAAGAGCAGCCGAATCTGGCCATTGTGACCGCCTACAACGATATGCTTTCTGCCCATAAGCCCTATGAATCTTACCCTCCAAAACTGCGCGATTGGGCATTGGAAGCGGGAGCCGTAGCACAGGTTGCCGGCGGTGTTCCTGCCATGTGCGACGGGATTACCCAAGGGGCAGATGGTATGGAATTGTCTTTGTTTAGCCGCGATGCCATTGCCATGGGTACTGCGGTGGCATTGTCGCACAATATGTTTGATGGTACATTGCTGCTGGGGATTTGCGATAAAATTGTACCTGGAATGCTGATGGGGGCACTTCCCTTTGGTCATTTACCAACGCTCTTTGTTCCAGGAGGGCCTATGCCAACAGGAATCTCAAATGAAGAAAAAGCAAAAATCCGGCAGGATTATGCCGAGGGAAAAATAGATCGGGCTGCCTTATTGAAAGGAGAATCGGACAGCTATCATTCGCCGGGAACCTGTACCTTTTATGGCACGGCCAATAGCAATCAAATGCTCTTGGAAATGATGGGACTTCAATTGCCGGGCAGCAGTTTTGTGAATCCAGGAACAGAACACCGCGAATTACTAAGCCGATTTGCAGTTAGGCAGTTGATTGATAACATTCGAAATCACCGCAAAGAGCGCGCATTGGCCTACATTCTAGATGAACGAGCAATCTTGAACGCCATTATTGGTTTGTTGGCTACCGGAGGATCGACCAACCACACCATTCACCTGATTGCCATAGCCCGGGCTGCAGGGGTGATTGTAGATTGGACCGACTTTTCTGAGTTATCAGAAATTATTCCGCTGATGGCTAGAGTATATCCCAACGGGGTGGCCGATGTAAATCATTTTCATGCCGCCGGGGGAGTACCCTTTATTATGCGATCTCTATTGAAAAATGGTTTGATGCACCAAGATGTCAATACGATATTGGGGCCAGGCTTAGACCAGTTTTGCCGGGAATCCGGCATTGAAAATTCCGATATTGTATGGAGAACAGTGCCCGAGAAAAGCTACAACGAGGCGGTGTTGCGTCCGGCCGAAGACCCCTTCCAACCCACAGGTGGCATACGCTTGTTGAAGGGAAACCTAGGTCGTTCGGTGATTAAAACTTCGGCAGTAGATCCAGAACATTGGTTGGTAGAGGCTCCGGCCATTGTGTTTGAAAGCCAAGAAGCGTTTTTAATTGCCTTCAAAGCCAATGAATTAAATCGGGATTTCATTGCCGTTTTGCCCTTTCAAGGTCCGGGCAGCAATGGTATGCCTGAATTGCATAAACTCACACCCTCCTTAACCATTCTTCAAAAGCGGGGTTTTCGGGTGGCGCTTGTTACAGATGGCCGGATGTCTGGAGCTTCAGGTAAAGTGCCTGCCGCCATTCATCTTTGGCCAGAAGCCAAACAGGGGGGGAATATTGCTCGGGTTCGAACCGGAGATCGGCTAAAACTGGATGCGCGCTCAGGCAGCTTAGAGGTGCTTGAACCCAATTTTGAAGAACGAAGTCCTCAGCAGATTGAACGTAGTTTTGTGGGCTGCGGTCGTGAACTTTTCGCTCAGCCCAAATCCAATGTAACCCATGCTGAACTGGGTGCCAGCTTTTTAATTTAATGCCATGCAAAACGGAATTCGAGAAATCCTTAGTCCCTTTTCAATCATCCCTGTAGCTGTTCTGCATACTCAGGAACAAGCCGATTTGGCCTGTACAAACCTGTTGGAAAAAGGAATAGGGGTGATTGAAATTACCCTACGAACGGCAAGCGCCCTTGACCTAATTCGGTACGTGTCCACGCGCTATGGTTCAAACCTGATTGTAGGAGCCGGAACGGTTTGCAGCAGCGAAAGAGCAGAGGCTGCTGCCAAAGCCGGGGCCTCTTTTTTGGTGAGTCCCGGACAAACAGAGCAGTTGGTAAACACAATGAGAAACACGGGGCTGCCTTTTCTGCCGGGAGCCATAAGTCCCACTGAAATTCAACAGTCGATGGAGCGGGATTTGGAAGTGCTGAAATTTTTCCCGGCTCATGTGTTTGGTGGCGTTTCGGCTTTATCGGCCTATGCCTCTGTATTTCAGGGAATAGACTTTATTCCTACCGGAGGAATAAACGAACAAAGCATGGCTGATTATTTGGCTTTGCCCAATGTACTGGCTGTTGGAGGGTCTTGGATGTTGAAATAAACATCCATCTAGGGTTTAGGTTTTGTGTGGGAGTCGGGGCAGGATGCGTGCGGGCCGGATTGAACGGGGTTGCCCGCAAAGAGCAAGGCCCATCGGTACGCCAGCCGCGCAGGCGACCTTGGGAGCCAGCGCAAGGCGGCTGTACCGAAGGCCTTGCACTGCGGACTACCCGTGAAAGCCGGAGTACCCGCCCCCCAACATCATCCCTTCAGTTCCTTCTTTTTTACAATTGAAATTAGAACAGAGCCCAGAAGGATTCCGCCCAAAATTCCCAATGAAACCAGGGCTGGAATGTGCAAAATAGGGGCGATTAGCATTTTTGCTCCGATGAAAACCAAAATCAGGCCCAAGCCTTTTTTAAGATAGCTGAATGCATTGGCAAAACCATCCAGGACAAAATACAACGAGCGCAGGCCTAAAATGGCAAAGATGTTGGAGGTGTACAAAATAAATGGGTCGTCTGGGGCGACGGAAAAAATGGCCGGTACCGAATCTACAGCGAAAATCAAATCGGTGAATTCAACCGCCAGCAAAACAATAAAGAGTGGAGTGAAAATGAGCTTTTCCTGACGAATGAAAAATTTCCCGGATTGAATATCGCCACCCAGCGGGAGCCATTTTGAGATTCGGTTTAGCCACTTTTGACCTGTAAATTCAGAACCTTGTTCGGCAGCGGACCAGAAAGATTTGATTCCGGCAACGAATAGAAAAAGTCCGAAAACAAACAAAATAAAATTGAATTCCAGTGGATGATTCACCAAGCCTGGAAATGGACTGGCTATTGAAACATATGAGATTTGCACCAAACCGACTCCAGCATAAATAAACAATGCCCGCATTAAAAGAGCACCAATAACTCCCCAAAAAAGCACCTTATGTTGAAGCTGCGATGGCACCTTAAAATGATTGAAAATCAACATGAACACAAATAAATTATCCATGGATAAGGCTTTTTCAATCCAATAGGCCGTTTGAAACTGTGTCCATTTTTCGATGCCATGTGTTTGGTAAGTCCAAGCGTAAATGAGGGCCGAGAAGCCCATTGCCAAACCAATCCAAACCAAGGTCCAAATTCCCGCTTCTTTTAAGCCGATGGAATGCGGTTTGCGGTTGAACAATCCCAAATCCAGGGCCAACATTACAAGCACAACCGCTGAAAAAACAAGGTATAGCCATGAATTTGAACTTATTTCCGAAAGACTATGCACCATACCGCACTTTTCTGCAAAGGTACATTTATTCAGCTGCACTTAAAGGGTAGGATTGGGCAAGGGCAGTTAAGAGCAAATTACGTCAATGGCAGTACAATAGGAATTGTAATCGAACTAAAATTACTTGAATTTTGAATAAAACCAATTGTCAACTAGTGTGTTGAAAAATGAGGTATTTCGGTTAAACTTTTTTTTATGATTTTTTAAAAAGAATATTTCACTTTTCTTTTTTTGTATATTGCACCGGTTATGGGAAAAAATCTTCGCATACGTAGAGGAATGGCAGGGTTTGCTTTGGCCGGATTTCTTTTGATTAGGGGGTCCGTGCTGGGACAGGTAATGACCAAATCAGAAATTGGAGCCTATGTAAATGCTCAAATGGTGCGGGTGGAAGGTGGCGCCTTCAACATGGGTTGCCCATGGAGTGAAGGTGAAAATTGCGAGGACGACGAACGGCCTGTTCAAAAAGTGACATTGAACGCCTTTTCCATTTCAAAAGTGGAAGTGACACAACGGCTTTGGCAAAGTGTTATGGACAACAATCCAAGCTATTTTCCCTCTTGTCCGGAATGCCCTGTAGAGCAGGTTAGTTTTGTGGATGTGCAGCAATTTTTAGAACGCTTGAATCATCTAACTGGAAGTTCATATCGTTTACCTACCGAGGCCGAGTGGGAATTTGCCAGTAGGGGAGGGGCCAAGAGTGCCGGAAATAAATTTAGTGGAAGCAACGATGTGAATCAGGTAGGATGGTTTTGGGACAACAGTCAGAATTCAACGCATCCCGTTGGCCAAAAAGGTGCCAATGAACTGGGATTGTTTGATATGAGTGGGAATGTTTGGGAATGGTGTCAGGATTGGTACGCAACCTATACATCTAAACCTCAGTCCAACCCGTTTGGGCCGGCTTCCGGGACGTATAGGGTAATTCGGGGTGGAGCCTGGAATTACCACGAAGGCGGTTGCAGAAACTCCTGCAGATATAGCTTCTTTCCCGACAAGCGTGGAATGAGCTTGGGATTCCGCTTGGCACACAATTAAGTTTTTTTAGCAACGGTCTTGCCGCATTCCCATGCATGGGATTGTAAAATGTACGGCATCATTTGCTTTGAATTTCAATGCTTTTTAAGTTCTGAATATGGGAATGTTAAGGAATTGGCCTACCGCATCATTCCCAAAAATTTCTTACATTGGTAACCATAATCCCATAGGAAATGGCCTCATTAGCCCCTTACACCCAGCCTTTAAATCAGCGCGAAGCCGGACATTTACTTCGCAGGACCTTAATTGGCCCTCAGCGTGCTGAAATCAACGCGGCCACAGGTCAAACCGCAGCCCAGCTTCTCCAGCAGCTTCTGGTGGATGACCCTGCTCCTTCGCCTCCAATTGACCCCCTAACCAACGACGATTGGGTGAGTCCCGCTCCCGGCCCCAACAACAGCCCTGACGATGAGCGCCGAATTCAATTTTTTGGTTGGTGGATTCATAAAATGCATACCCAACCCATGACCATACATGAACGCATGGTGTGGTTTTGGCACACTCATTTTCCGACCATTGAATCGCGCATTAATAATACGGCCTCCCTGTATTACCAGCATTCGTTGTTCCGAAAATACGCGCTAGGTAATTTTAAAACCCTTACCCGGGCCATGTGCATCGACAATGCCATGCTGGTGCATTTGGACGGGCGCTTGAACGTGGCCGGCTCGCCCCAAGAGAATTTTGCTCGGGAATTCTTCGAACTGTTTACAGTTGGAAAAGGGAATCAGGTGAGCCCTACCGACTACACCACATTCACTGAAACCGATGTGAAGGAAGCGACGCGTTTGTTGACGGGTTGGGATGTGGACTCAAGTTATACCCTAGTGGACTCCGTTACAGGAATACCCCGCGGAAAGCTGAAAGGAGGCGGAAGCACTGCATCTCAGCACGATACAGGAACCAAAACCTTTACTGCCGCCTTCAACAATACCTCCATTACTCCGGCATCGAACCAAGTAGCTGACGTAGAAGCCGAATTGGATGCGTTTGTGGACATGGTATTTGCTTCAGCCCATACCGCCAAGTTCATTTGCCGAAAGCTGTATCGGTTCTTCGTGTACTACGATATAACTCCTGAAATTGAAACGGACATCATCGAACCCCTGGCAGCCCTTTTGATTCAACAGAACTTTGAAATTAAACCGGTGCTGCAAGCCTTATTGGAGTCTGCGCATTTCTTTGATCAAGACGACCAAGTACTCCAAAACAACAACATTGGAGCCATAATTAAAAGTCCATTGGAAATTACAGTTGGCAGTTTGCGTACCCTTGAACTGGTTTTGCCGGCACCCAACGACCTAATCCGGCATTATATGGCCTACGGAGGCACACTAACTTCGGCCATGGGCGGTCAAGGTATGCCATTTCATGAGCCGTACGACGTAGCAGGCTTTGATCCTTACTATCAGTTCCCGGGTTTTAATCGCCTTTGGATTACCCCCAATTATTTGGCTATGCGCTACTTGTGGTCAGATAGCCTGACCGGTGGGGTTGCTGACATAAATGGACTGGAACTGTTTAAAATGGATATGCCCCTGTTTGTTCAATCGAATTGCAGCGACCCATCCAATCCGGACATATTGGTAAAGGAAATGTGCGACTTGCTCATTCCCATTGATTTAGATCAAACCCGACTGGATGATTACCGAGACAATGGCTTATTGAGCGGAATTACCGGCGGGGGGTGGTCAACCGATTGGGCTACCTACCTTCAAAACGGCAATGCCATGTTGGTTGAACAGCCCTTGGAAAAAATGTTCCGAATTATACTTCAATCGCCTGAATTCCAAATCTATTAACCATGAACCGGAGATCCTTCATCAAAAATACCGGCGTTGCCGGAGCCGGAGCCACCTTTATGTTGAGTGGGGTCCCTGTTCGGGCCTTATCACCCCAGGGGATTTTTCAACAGGCGGCAGCCAACAGCAGCAACGATCGAGTACTCATTTTCATACAACTGCATGGGGGGAACGATGGCATCAATATGCTCGTACCGCGCGACCAGTATCCGCAGTATTACAGTCATCGACCCAACATTGCCCTGCCTGAAACAGGAACCCGTTCCATCATTCCATTGGATCCCACCTTGCCTTCCAACCGGCAGCTTGGTCTGCATCCCGATATGGATGGAATTCGGCAAATGTATGAACAAGGTCGGGCCGCCGTCATTCAAAACGTTTCGTATCCCTATGCAAATGGTTCTCACTTCCGCAGCCGTGACGTGTGGTTTATGGGAGGCAGTTACGATGATTACTTTTCCTCCGGGTGGATGGGCCGCTATTTGGACCATGAATACCCCAATTATCCGGACGATTATCCAAATCCGCAAATGGAAGACCCTCTTGCCATTGAAATTGGCACCGGGGTATCTTTGGCTTTTCACCGCGATAATGGAATTCCGGTTGGCCTCAGCATTTCAGACCCCATTGGGTTTTATAATTTGATCAATTCGGTAGGCGGAACTGCTCCTACCTCTTTGCCCGATACCCATGCCGGCGACGAGTTGGAGTACATCATGCAAATTGAAGCAGAATCGAATGCCTATGCTGGTCGTTTGCGCTCGGTGTTTATGGCCGGTTCAAACTCCAACGTAACCTATCCAACTCAATATCCATATTTGGCTCCCCAGGGTTCTTTGAACAATCCCTTGGCGGGCCAGCTAAAAATCATTGCCCGCTTGTTGAGTGGTGGTTGCAAAACCCGTATTTTCTTGTGCCGCATTGGTGGGTTCGATACGCATGCCAATCAAGTGGAACAATTTGATACCACCATGGGGCACCATGCGGCCTTGATGTACCACATCAGCGAAGGGGTTAAAGCCTTTTACGATGACTTACAAAACTTAGGATTGGACCAAAAGGTGTTGACCTTAACCATGTCGGAATTTGGTCGGCGCGTTCCTTCCAATGGTTCCTTCGGAACCGATCATGGAAATGCCCAGCCTTTGCTGGCCTTTGGTCCATGTGTCAACAAAGACGTGTTCGGCACCAACCCTAATTTATCTGCGCTTCAGGGCGGCAATGTGCCCTTGGGCATTGATTACCGGCAAATTATGGCCACGGTGGTGCAAGATTGGTTTGGAGCTTCACCTTCGTTGGTTCAAACCGTTGGCTTCAGCGATTGGGTAGGGGTGGGCATACCCTTTGTGGAATGCGCCGCGGTGGGTATGGATACGCAGACTCAACCGGGCATGGCATTGTATCCGAATCCTTGCAGCCATAAAACGGCGTTGCGCATCCCCATTCATGAGGCAGGTTGGTATCAAATCAGCATATACAGCATGCAGGGTCAGAAGGTGTACGACAAAATGCATGAGTTTAGTCCCCCGGTGTACAGCATGGAAATTCACACGGCAGATTGGGCTTCGGGGGGGTATTTGGTGCAATGCCGCGGCGGCGGTCGTCAATTTTCCCAGACGTTAATGGTGCAACACTAGGGGAAAACCTGCGTGTTTTCCCCTTTGGAAAATGGGGTTTTAGGAGGGCAAACACGGAGGTTTGGGCGTGCTTTTCTAGATGGGCAAACACGGAGGTTTGCTCTTGCTTTTCTAGATGGTCAAACACGGAGGTTTGCCCGTGCGAGGGGGGCGATGGGCAAACACGGAGGTTTGCCCGTGTCGTTTTGGGCCTTGCGGGGTAGCGTCGTCAATTCCGGCCGCGGGCGGCATAGTGGCCGTTTTTCATTTCGGCGATTTTCAAAACGTCACGTTTTTTGAATCAGGCCATTGCGGCAGGGATTGAACGCGGTTGCACGCAAAGCAGAACGGCTCTGTGCCCGCGTGCTGCGGAGGCGACTTTAGGAGCCACCGCAAAGCCGCTGGGTAACAGCCGTTTTGCTGCGGACAACCGGTGAAAGCCCGGCTGCCGCCCCACAAAAAACAGACCTATTTATTTCCACAAATTCCCTGCATTCTGTGATGCATTTTCCCTTGCCTCAGCGGCTGCCTAAAAAGCGGGACACGCTTTCGCGGCAGCGAAGAATCCGTTCTTCTCCGGTTCCATGCACCACAATGCGTGGTACTGAAAGGGAATCCCAGCTCTTTTCAAATTGCTCAAATAGTTCCCGTAGATTGGCTTCATTGTTGCGTTGGCCATCGGATACCCAAGGTAAGTCTGGGGTACACAATAGAACCAGCATTTCGCCCTCCCATTGTTGTAAATCCAGCAGTGGTTTTGACCAGGTTTCACCGAACTGCCACGAATGCCATATATAATAATTCAGAGGACAGGTGTCCAGCAACAGCGCTTCTGCGCCTGATTTTTGGGCTTGCAGCATCGCAGATTTCCAAATGCGCATTTGGGATGCGTACAAATAGCGGATTAACTTGGAATCTGCCGGTAATTTCTCCGGATGCCATTCAAAAAAGTGCCGGGCATTCTCCATTTTAAAGGGCAAATCCAGGTATTGTGCTAAGCTATGCACTAAGGTTGTTTTTCCTGTAGATTCAGGACCGGAAATGAAAATGGTTCGCATGTTATTTTTCCCTTTTCCATTGGTAAAAGGCCCAAATTCCTAAGCCGGTTAAGACCAAGAATTGCAAAGCAATGAAATGAAATTCCTTGCTGTAATACATGTAAGCAGAAAGAAGATTAATCGGTACAAATATCAGCCAGGCCCATTGTATTTTTTTACTCAGCAAAAGCGTGGCGGCTAAACTATAAAAGGTGGTAAGACCATCTGCAAAGCCCAGTTCAGCACCAGGAATTCCTTTCGAAATCGGATGATACATGGCCGCTAGTAGGCCGGGAACAAGCAGCCAAATGCTGGCTTTTTTCCATGACATGGACTGAAAGGTGTGCTCTTTTATGGCCCAGCCCCAAAAGGAGAGCAGGGAAATTCCTATGTAGAATGCATTCAATAGCACATCCAGGTAGTACCCGGATGCAAAGGCAATTAGCCCATTTAAAAATGAGGAAAGTCCCCCAAGCACCCAACCCAATCGGTACCCTTTTCCTGTAAAAATGGGGAACAATAGTCCGAAGACCAAGGCGCCGATTTCAATCCATGTTTTTAAATTATCCCAATGCATGGGCTAATGTTTGGCGCAGAAGCTCCGGATTTTCTTCCCCCAAGTTTCCAATAATGATTAAATCTGCCCCGGCTTCCCAGGCTTTTTTAATGTCCAGGCTATTTCTTAAGCCGCCACCAACCCAAACGGGAACATCGACTTCTGCTTTTACCGCTTTGATAACCTGTTCCTGAACGGGTATGGATGCCCCGGAACCGGAATCCAAATACATGAGTTTCATTCCTAGCAATGCTCCGGCTAAAGCGGTTTTGGCCGCCAAATTACTGTCGGTTGAGGGCAGGGGAGAGGTGGCCGAAACCCGGTGGGCGGTGGTTGTATGTCCTCCATCCATTAAAATATACCCTGTTGGAATTATTTCAGTATTCAGCTTGACCACTTGCTTTGCGGTTTTTATCTGATGACCAATCAGAAATTCTGGATTGCGTCCACTGATCAGAGATAAAAACAAAAGGGCATCGGTACCGGGCAGCAAGGCATTATCCGGGCCGGGGAATTGTACTACAGGAATGGAAGTGTGGCTGCGGACCAATTGAAGCAATTGCGCTCCGGCTTCGCTGTGTATGGTAGAACTTGTTCCAATTAAAATGACAGAGCAGCCCAGTTCATCTGCTATGGTTAGTCGGATGAACAGCTCATCAAAATGAAATTTGTCGGGATCTAATAGCAAGCCCCAAGCCTTTGGGGGCAAGGATTGAAGTAGGGCGGTTGTAGTAGATTTGAATGGCATGCCACCAAAGATAGTTAGGATAGGCATTAAACGCGAAGTCCGGGTGATTCCCGGACTTCGCTGAACCTAAACGTTCTTAGTATGATCCGAATTTGTATCTCCAATCTCGTACTTCATACACATCTTCAATGGCCGCCGGAATGGCTTGGGTAATTGAACCCAATACTTGGCTTTTCCATTGATTTTTGTACAAAGAATTATCTGAGGATTTGGCTGCAGGTACTACTTGGCTCAACTGAATGACATAAACTCCGTACGATCCCTGAATTGGTTTTGAAATTTGACCGGCTTTCATTCCTGACATTACTCCGCTAAACTTCGGCTCCATGCCCAATCCGGGAATAGAACCATTTGGTGAAATTCCGTTTAAGGGGGTGTACATGGCTCCTAATGAGGTGGCGGCCAAGTTCAAATCATTTTTATTTTTGGCTAAGGCTTCTTGCAGTTTTGAAGTCATCTCTGCTGCCTTTTTCTCTTTGCGTACTTCTTCACGCACTTCATTAATAACATCGGCCATTTCGGGACTGAAACTATCTTTCTGCTCCAAAAACCCAACAATAAATGTATTGTTCGACGTAAACACTTGCGAAACTTCTCCGACTTTGG
Source organism: uncultured Flavobacteriales bacterium (assembly GCA_903825395.1). GTDB lineage: Bacteria > Bacteroidota > Bacteroidia > CAIKAF01 > CAIKAF01 > CAIKAF01. The sequence goes on along the minus strand of CAIKAF010000033.1, from coordinate 32,183 downwards.
CTCCCAATGCCCAGCGCACAACTTCTCCGGTTTCGGGCAAGGTGCGAAGCCGACGGGATGCTGATTTTAACATATCGTATTCAATGCGTACCATTCCAGTGCTTCGGGACTCATCAAAATAGGCTTTCGCTTTTTCACCTTTGGCATTGGCCTTAGACGAAAAATCTGAGGCTTTGCTAAAGGCGGCGTCTCTGGTTTCTTTAGACGGCTCTATGGTTCTAGTTAACTGAGCAACCAAAACTTGTTTTTTGGGTTTTGTGTACTTGGTTTGCTTGAGGATGTGGTAGCCACCGGTAGAATTGGCTGCGATGAATTTTCTGGAAGGGGTTAAAAAGGCTGAATCCAAAAATGAAGGGGCTTCAGGCATGGCCCGAGTAATCCAATTCAATTTTCCACTGTCTTCCGCCGCGCTTGGAATATCGCTAAACTGTGCCGCCAATGCAAAGAAATCTGCTCCGGCTTCCAATAATTTTAAAACACTATCGCGTTTGGCCTTTTTGGTTTCCACTTCGGCTTCTGTGGTAGGTTGGAAGAATATATGGTGCAAAAACAAACTGTCGGACTCAAATTTCTCTTCAATTTTCTTTCCAACAATAAACTGTCCATTGTGAATTACCGGACCCACTACCTTGCCATTTATAGCTGAAAACAGGGAAGAATCTAAGGCTGCAGGTAAGGTATTTTCTTTGAAATAACTGGGTTCATCTTCTTTGTTTTCTGAATTGCTCATAACAAACAACGAATCAGACTCAGTACTGTTAAATTCTGGAATCAAGCTCAACAATTCATTTCTAAGAGCGGCTGAATCAGAAGCAGTTGGAAGGGCTTCAAAAACGGCGTATTGCATCCTCCAGCCTGGATTCCGCTTAAACTTCCAGGAATTTTTGGAGAAGTAGGATTTCATTTCAGACTCCGAAGGTTCAAAACTAGAATCGGGTACAGAAAAATAGGATAGCATGGCAAATGCACCGCTGTACATATCAGCAGATTGATGGTAAAAATTCTCTACCAATTTTGCCGGAGCGTAAATACCATTTCGGACTAAGTTGAAATATTTAGATGACAAACGTTCGTCTTTAATGCCTTCTTGAAGCTGAGCCCACTGGGTTTGAGCTTGATAGAACGATTTAGCCTGCTCGGGCTCCATATCTGCTGGAACATTGGCAAATTGATTGGCGAACCTACGAACGGCATCTGGACTAAATTGTTGGGTAGTGGGGTCGGGGAAATACTGCTGAATTAAGGGGTGTACAGTTCTACCGGTCAACATGTCTTCCAGCTCGGCAACGCTAACCCGCAACCCTGCATTTCGGTATTCTTTATAAAAGACAAGAGAATCCAGTAATTTTTTCCAGGTTTGCCCGGAAAGTTGGGTACGGGTATCCTCATTCATTTCGGCATCTGGGTTGGCATATTGCCAATCTAAAACCACCCCTGAATACAATTCTGTAAATGAATTTACATGAACTTCTGTTCCATTGATGCTTGCGATTCCAGTATCTGAAGATTCAGAAAAAATTCTGGGTAAAAATTCACCCAAAATGAAAGCCACCATGGAAAGCCCAATTACTACTAAGAGTAAGGTTCCCCGTTTTCTAATGTTTCCTATTACAGCCATAATCGAAGTACAGTCAGATTTAAGGGCACGAATATACAAGGAAAAAATCCTTTGAACATCGATTTGGCTGTTTTTTTCTGTCTGGGAATCATATTTTTTGCCTGAATCTATAATCCCCTAGAATGAAGTAAACCGGTTTTTACTAAATGAAGCCGATACCCCTTTAACTCGCAGACCACCAAGCTTAAAAGGCCCACCATCCTTGGTGGGGCTTTGAATCGCTGTTTTTAAGTTTCGAAATTGGTGGCTTAATACTGTCTCAGCAGATAGTCCATCACATCGGTGCTGGTTACAATACCTTTTAATTCCTTGTTTTCCATTACGGGCAAGGAATGAAAATCTTGCTCTACAAATATTTTGGCTACCTCTCTGATTTCGGTGTCAGGCCGAACTGTGGTGGGGTGTTGGCTCATGACTTGTTCGATGCTCAACATGTCAAAAATGGCTTCATCGGCCGATTCTTGTCCCTCAAATAAGTTCCCAAACGACAAGCGCATCAAGTCGTTTTTACTGACAATTCCCACCAGCTCATGACCATCTAGAATGGGTATATGCCTGATTTTATGTTTCAGGAATTCTTCCTTAACCGATCTTAAATCATCGGTTTTTAGTTGTGCCGTGACTACTGATTTGGTCATTATGGCTGATACTGGCTCTCGCTTTTTCATACGATTTAGGTTTTATTGTGTACAGCAAAGTTCATTGATTTGCCCCCAGTCTAAAATGAGTTTCATCAGGAAAAAAGGTGATTCTTTCAATGAAATAAAAAAAGGAGTATTTCAACCTGTTCCTTTTCATACCTTTACTCCATGGAATCTTTACGGCAACAAAAAGTGGCTAGATTGCTCCAAAAAGCCTTGGGCGATTTTTTTTTGAAAGAAGGTAAATCCTTCAATCCTTCCGGCTTAACCAGCGTCACAAAAGTGCGCATCTCTCCAGATTTATCTGTAGCTAGAATTTACTTGAGTTTATTAGGTCCGGGCTCAACCCATCAAATTATTGATGCCCTGATAGCCGCCTCCCGAAGCATTCGCTTTCAATTGGGTAAAGAACTTGGAAAATCCCTTCGGATTGTACCCGAATTGCATTTCTATCACGACGATTCTGCCGAATACGCACAACGCATTGACGACCTGCTCCATCAAATTGGTAAATCAGGCCCCTCCGAGTCGAAAAAATGAATACCTATTCATTTGCTGCCCACAAAGCCTTAATTCAATCTTGGAGCGTTCACAGAGCAGTAAATGCGCTCTTGATTTTATTGAGTTTTTGGTTGAGTAGAATTCAAAAGCGGCCCATAATTTGGGGTTTGCCATTCTCCTTGTCGGTGGAACCCACCACCTCTTGCAATCTAAGATGTCCAGAGTGCCCATCTGGACTCCGAAGTTTTACCCGACCCACCGGCATGTTGGACGCAAAGGTGTTCCAACCATTTTTAGATTCTATTGCACATCATGTGGTTTACCTCAATTTTTATTTCCAGGGTGAACCTTTTTTGCACCCTAAATTTTTGGATTTGGTAAACTTTGCTGTGCAGCGTAATATTTTTACCTCAACCAGCACCAATGCGCATTATCTGACTCCTAAAATGGCTGAACGAGTGGTAGAAAGTGGATTGCACCGCATTATCATTTCACTCGATGGGGCCAGTCAAGAGGTGTATCAAAATTACCGCATTGGCGGTCAAGTAGAAAAAGTGTTAGAAGGAATACACAACATCCATCAGGCCAGAGTGATTGCGGGGAAAAAAACACCGGAAATCGTAGTTCAAAATTTATTGGTAAAGCCCAATATCCATGAGAAGGATTTGGTAGAAGCCAAGGCCAAAGAGCTTGGTGCCGACCGGGTTGTATTTAAAACCGCTCAGGTGTACGATTTGGTGGCCGATCATCCACTGGTTCCGGATGAATCAAAATACAGCCGCTATCGAGCAACCTCAGCAGGTACACTCGAAATAAAAAATCCGTTGCTAAATCAATGTTGGAGAATGTGGAGCGGCTGCGTTATGACTTGGGACGGACGAATCGTGCCTTGCTGCTTTGATAAAGACGCCACGCATCAAATGGGCAACATTCAAGAAAAAGAGCTGGCGCACATTTGGAAAGATAAACCCTACACCAATTTCAGGAAAGCCATTCTTCAGTCCAGGTCAAAAATAGACATCTGTACCAACTGCACAGAAGGAACGAAAGTTTGGGCTTGATTGCGTACTTTTCTCCACGATTATGGAAAAAAATATCCCTCGATATCTCCAAAAAATTGGCCTAAGACTCAGGCATCGCTACCGGATTCAAGTGCTGGATGAATCTGATTTTGCCAATAAAAGGACATTTAGGCTTTCGCTGCTGCGCCTTATAATTCTATTTGGGGGTACGCTGATGGCAATGGTGTTGCTTACCATTTATTTGGTGGCCTTTACTCCCTTTCGAGAATACATACCGGGCTATGCCGATCCCCAAATTAGAATCCGATTGCAGGAACTCATGTTCCAAGCCGATTCCTTAAAAGACGATTTAAATAAAAAAGAAGTGTTGTTGGGCAATATTCAGGCGGTGCTATCCGGAGCCCCAATTCCTCAATCCATTCCCAATATTCCAGATTCAAATTTAATCAATTATCTACCCGATTACAGAAGGTCTAAAGTGGATTCCACATTCAGAAAGCAATTTGAAATGGATGAAAAGTTGGCCCTGCGAAGCGCATCAAACAAACCACGGGATTTCCCTTCTGCATTGTTTTTCCCACCCTTTAAGGGGAACATCGTTGATTCCTTTAACCTGGATGCAGGAAAATATGGTCTGGATTTGCTACCCGTCAAAAACGAGGTGGTTAGTTCTGTACTTTCGGGCGTTATTGTGTTTTCAGATTGGACAATGACCGGCGGCTATACCCTCATCATTCAACACGACCACCACCTGATTTCAATATACAAAAACAATGGGGTTTTACTTAAGCGCCAGGGAGATCCGGTCCTGGCAGGAGAACCCATTGCCTTGGTTGCAGGTAGATCCGAAGCCGTTTCGCAGGAGCCATTGCACTTCGAGATTTGGTACAACCAAACCCCTTTAGACCCAAATTCAATTATTCGCTTTTGATGGGAATCAAATCATTTTTTGTTTTACCTCTGGCCACATGGCAGGCAAAACGAATTCGAAAACAGGCTAAAATGGCAATTGAAAACCAGAATTTCTGGTTTAATAAGCTGATTGATAGGGCAGAAAAAACAGTGTTCGGATCTGAGCATGGATTTCGTTCAGGGATGACCTATGCGGAGTTCAAGGCCGCCGTTCCACTTACCGATTATGAAGGACTAGCCCCTTACATAGAAAAGACAATTAAGGGCCAAGCAAATGTGCTGTGGCCCGGATACCCCATGTATTTTGCAAAAACATCGGGCACCACCTCCGGCACAAAATTCATTCCCATAACAAAGGAAAGCCTCCCCTTTCATGTAGGCTCAGCCCGAAACGCTGTGTTTTGCTATGTCGCTGATACCAAGGATGCATCGGTGTTTGATGGGAAAATGATTTTCCTGTCCGGAAGTCCGATTCTCGATAAAATAGGAACCATAAAAACTGGGAGATTGAGTGGTATTGTGAATCACCACATTCCCGGATTTGTAAAAAAGAATCAGTTGCCTTCCTGGGAAACCAATTGCATTGAAGATTGGGAACTGAAATTACAGCACATTATAAAAGAGACAAAAGGAAAGGATCTGCGCTTGATTGGAGGGATTCCCAGTTGGGTTCAAATGTACTTCGAACAACTGCTCCAGGGCTCTCCCGCCGCCACCATAACCGACCTGTTTCCAAACCTTGGTCTTTATGTGTTTGGTGGAGTAAATTTTGAACCGTACCGTGCACGTTTCGAGCGCCTTCTTGGCAAAGGTGTAAAAACCATTGAGACCTATCCTGCCAGCGAAGGTTTTATTGCTTTTCAGGATTCTCAAACCGAAGAGGGATTGCTGCTGCAAACCAATGTTGGCATTTTTTACGAGTTTGTACCCGCTAAAGAAATGGGCTCGGATTCCCCAACTCGCCTTTCTCTCGACCAGGTTCAACTCGATGAAAATTATGCCATAATTCTCAATACGAACGCCGGACTTTGGGGTTATGTCATTGGCGATACAGTTCGGTTTGTTTCACTAAATCCATATCGGATTAAGGTGACCGGCCGAATCAAGCACTTTGTTTCGGCTTTTGGAGAACATGTAATCGGAGAAGAGGTAGATTTAGCCATGAAAGCCGCCATTCATCAGTTTAACTTAAATGTCCTTGAATTCCATGTGGCTCCATTGGTTCAGCCTAAAGACAATGGACTTCCAAGGCATCAGTGGTTTATTGAATTTAGCTCGGTACCAGAAAATATCCCGGAAATAGAACGGTTTTTGGACACTCAAATGCAAGCTCAAAATTCCTACTACCGAGATTTAATTGAAGGGAGTATTCTTAGGCATTTGGAAATCTGCCCTGTAGTTTCCAATGGATTTACCGACTATATGAAGTCCGTCGGAAAGCTTGGCGGTCAAAATAAGGTGCCTCGTTTGGCCGATGACCGGAAAATAGCAGATGCCTTGACAATTCTTCCAGCCTAAACCCCTACCTTTGCAGCCCGTCTAATTTCAGTATAGCTCTTTTTTCCTATGGGAATTATCATTCAAATCGCCCAGTTTTTCCTTAGCCTTTCCTTGCTTATTGTATTGCATGAAGGGGGGCACTATTTAGCCGCTCGGCTGTTTAAAACCCGAGTAGAAAAGTTTTACCTGTTCTTCGACTTTTTATTCCCCTTCCCCCATTTGCTCAAATTCTCCATTTTCAAATGGAAAAAGGGCGATACCGAATATGGATTGGGTTGGTTTCCATTAGGTGGCTATGTTAAAATTGCCGGCATGATGGATGAATCTGACGATAAAGAAGCCTTGAAACAACCGGTTCAACCTTGGGAATACCGTGCTAAACCAGCGTGGCAGCGGTTGATTATTATTTTGGGAGGAATTATCGTCAATGTGATTGCGGGCTTTTTCATTTTCGCCATGGTTTTTTGGACCTATGGCGAAGACCGCATGTCGCCCAAGAATATGCCATACGGAATGCATTTTTCAGATTCTTCCTTGTTCGACGAAGGTTTAATGCAAGGCGATGCCATTTATGCCATTGATAACCAAGAGATCGAAAATTACACCGACATCCCCCGGATGCTCCTGTTGGACGATGTAAAGCATATGTCGGTGCTGCGGCAGGGCAAATCGGTCCAACTTGAACTAAGTCCACGGTTTAAAAATAAGTTGATTAGGGCCGCAGGTGCCGGTGGTATTTTGGAGCCAGCCCTGCCACCCATCTTTGACAGCATAGTTCCAGATTTTCCCGCCGCTAAGGCTGGTCTTTTAAACGGTGATGTTGTGCTCAAGGTGGATAGCTCTCCCGTACGTTCTTTTCAAGATGTCCAGGCTAAACTAGCTCAGCCCAATCAAACCGTTCAGTTTACCATTCAACGCGGAGCCGATACCCTTTTGCTTAAGGCAACCACCAACAATGAGGCTAAAATAGGTGTCCTACCTATGTTGGGAACTGATTTGGAAGCTGTTGGCTTTAAATTTACACATGTTGATTTTTCTTTGGCCGAATCGTTTCCCGCGGGCATCAGTTTGGCTTACAGAACTATAGCCGATCAGGTTAAGCAATTCGGATTGATTTTTAAACCCTCCACCGGCGCATACAAGCAAGTGGGTGGATTTAAACGCTTTACCGAATTGTTCCCCGAATATTGGAGCTGGAAGGCGTTTTGGAAACTGACGGCCATCATTTCTCTGATTTTGGCTTTTATGAATTTCCTGCCTATTCCTATGCTGGATGGCGGATACATGATTTTCATTTTGTTCGAAATGATTACCGGCCGCCCTCCAGGAGAAAAATTCATGGAAAAGGCCAATACCATTGGGTTTATTCTTATTCTGGCTTTACTTATTTATGCCAATCTGAACGATTTCATCCGTTAACTACCATGAACATCCAACTCGCTCTTTCAAATCTAGGCCTGAGGGCAACTAAAAATTTTGGAGCTTCTTCCGGGGCCGCTTCCATGCCGGGCTCTGGCCATGAAATTCTTAGTTATAGCCCCGTTGACGCCAAGCCGATTGCCGCAACAGGAACCGTATCAAAATCTGAATACGATGCTGTTGTGCTTCAGGCTCAAAAAGGATTCCAAGAATGGCGAAGCTGGCCCGCTCCCAAACGAGGAGAAGTGGTGCGGCAACTCGGTCTAAAATTAAGGGAACATAAGGAAGATTTAGGCGCTTTGGTTTCCTATGAAATGGGCAAAAGCCTACAAGAAGGTCTAGGCGAAGTTCAGGAAATGATTGACATATGCGATTTTGCAGTGGGTCTGTCAAGGCAATTGCATGGACTTACCATCGCCTCTGAACGCCCTGCCCACCGAATGATGGAGCAATGGCACCCTTTAGGGCCCATCGGAATTATAACTGCGTTTAATTTCCCTGTGGCGGTTTGGGCATGGAATTCCGCCATCGCTTGGGTATGCGGCAATTCAACCATTTGGAAACCCTCTGAAAAAACCCCGCTCTGCGGTACGGCCTGTCAATTTATTGCCATGCAGGTGTTTCAAGAATTTGGTGTGCCTGAGGGCGTTTCCTGCATTGTACAGGGTGGGCGAGAGGTAGGAGAATGGTTGGCCGCCGATGCCCGGTTGCCGCTAATTAGTGCAACGGGTTCAGTGCGCATGGGTAAAGAGGTTGGAAAAGTGGTGGCTGCTCGACTCGGCAAATCGCTGCTGGAACTTGGCGGAAATAACGCCTTAATTGTTAGCGAACATGCCAACCTTGATCTTGCCATTCGGGCTGTGGTATTCGGGGCGGTCGGAACCGCCGGTCAACGCTGTACCTCAACCCGCCGAGTCATCGTTCACCACAGTCATTATGATTCATTTAAGGCTATGCTGTCTAAGGCCTATGCGCAAATTAAAATAGGCAATCCCTTGCTTGCTGAAAATCACATGGGGCCATTGATTGATACGGATGCAGTTGAAACCTACCTAAAAGCCATAGAAACCGCCAAAAGCCAAGGAGCTATCGCTTGGGTGGACGGAGGTGTTCTATCCGGAACCGGATACGAAAGCGGCTGTTTCGTTAAGCCTGCGATTCTTGAGGTTCAACCCGATTTCCCCTGTGTGCAAACCGAAACATTTGCGCCCATCTTATATCTAATGAAATACCAGGAGTTGGAAGAAGCCATTGAAATGCAAAATGCAGTTCCTCAAGGCCTTTCTTCTGCTATCTTCACTCAACATCTGCAGGAAGCGGAACAATTCCTTTCTTTTCAAGGTTCAGATTGTGGAATTGCCAATGTAAATCTTGGAACCAGCGGAGCCGAAATTGGTGGAGCCTTTGGTGGAGAAAAAGAAACCGGTGGAGGCCGAGAGTCTGGTTCAGATGCCTGGAAGGCCTACATGCGCCGCCAAACAAATACGGTAAATTACGGCTCATCCATGCCTTTGGCCCAAGGCATTCGCTTTGAATTTTAATCCCGCCACCAAAATTAATTACCTTTACCTTGGTTTTTAATCTGCCGCATGAGTACATCATGAGGAAAGTCCGGGCAGCGCAAAGCCACTGTGCTTCCTAACAGGAAGGCGCCGCAAGGCGACGGAAAGTGCCACAGAAAATAAACATCCCGGTGCGCCGGGTTAAGGTGAAAATGTGAGGTAAGAGCTCACACCGAGATTTGGTGACATGTCTCGGGGTAAACCCCACAGGCTGAAAAACCAAATAGGTAAGGCTTTGGGCTTGGCTTGGCCCGACATGCAAGTGTCAGCTTTACGGGTAGGTTGAATCAGGGGCATGGCAACATGTTCCGCAGATAAATGGCAGATCTAGACAGAACCCGGCTTACAGAAAACCCGGTAGCGGCCCTTCGGGGCCGTTGCTGTTGCAATTCAAATTTCTTTTTTTGTTTTACAAGACTTTTTGGGCGGCAAACAGGCTTTCACAGGTTGTCCGCACCGAGAGCTGCCGCGGCCAGCGGGTTTACGGGGGCTCCCAAGGTCGCCTCCGCACCACGCGGCCGACTGGCAGCTCTCGGCTTGCGGGCAACCTTGTTCAATCCTTGCCGCAGGCCTCTAAAAACCTTTCCCATTTCAATGCAATTACGGTGCCCACCAACCTATGTTCAAGATGCATATTATCCCCCGTTCTGTTATTTCGCTCTAAAAATTACTCCTTACAGCCAAACCCATGCTAGGAGTATTGAAAATCTAAATTATCCATGTACTCCCAAAAAATCCACCGGAAATTTTGTAATTTTCTGAATCGGCTATTTTGATAGTATTAAAAAAGTTCTACCTTTGCACCCCGCTGTATATACGCCGATGTAGCTCAGCTGGCCAGAGCAGCTGATTTGTAATCAGCTGGTCGGGGGTTCGAATCCCTCCATCGGCTCTTTTTTTTGCTTGGGGAGATACTCAAGCGGTCAACGAGGACAGACTGTAAATCTGTTGCCAACGGCTTCGTAGGTTCGAATCCTGCTCTCCCCACCATATTTTTGGCGTTGCTATTGCATTTGTTTGCAAGAGTTCATACTTTTGCACCCGCCAAAGATTATGAAAAGCGGGAGTAGCTCAGCTGGCTAGAGCATTAGCCTTCCAAGCTAAGGGTCGCGGGTTCGAATCCCGTCTCCCGCTCAAAAGTCCCTAGTGGCACGCGTTCTTTATGGAATTGCCGATGTAGCTCAGCTGGTAGAGCACTTCCATGGTAAGGAAGGGGTCAGGGGTTCAAGTCCCCTCATTGGCTCTGAATTATTCACCTTTAATTTCAACCGGTTCTAAATCTCTAAAAATGGCAAAAGAGAACTTCTCGCGGACAAAACCGCACCTTAACATTGGTACCATCGGTCACGTTGACCATGGAAAAACTACCTTGACCGCTGCTATCACCTCTGTTTTAGCAGGTGACGGTCACACTCAGGCTCGTTCATTCGATTCTATCGATAACGCTCCTGAAGAAAAAGAACGTGGTATTACAATCAATACTAGCCACGTTGAGTATGAAACGGCTAACCGCCACTACGCGCACGTTGACTGTCCTGGTCACGCTGACTACGTTAAAAACATGGTTACCGGTGCTGCTCAAATGGATGGAGCTATCCTTGTTGTAGCTGCTACTGACGGCCCTATGCCTCAAACCCGTGAGCACATCCTGCTTGCTCGTCAGGTAGGTGTTCCTAAAATCGTGGTTTTCATGAATAAAGTGGATGCCGTTGACGATCCAGAATTGTTGGAATTGGTTGAAATGGAAATCCGTGATTTGTTGAGTTTCTACGAATTCGACGGAGACAATGCTCCAGTTATTCAAGGTTCTGCCTTGGGTGGATTGAACGGAGATGCCAAATGGGTTGACACCGTTCGTCAATTGATGGCCGCTGTCGATGAGTACATTCCTGTTCCTCCTCGCGATCGTGAAAAGCCGTTCCTAATGCCTGTGGAAGACGTGTTCTCCATCACTGGTCGTGGAACTGTTGCTACCGGTCGTATCGAAACGGGTGTAATCAACTCTGGCGAAGAAGTTGAAATCATCGGTATGCAAGAAGAAAAAATGAAGTCTGTTGTAACTGGTGTGGAAATGTTCCGCAAAATCCTTTCTACAGGTGAAGCTGGTGATAACGTTGGTCTTCTTTTGCGCGGTATCGATAAAAACAACATCCGTCGCGGAATGGTTATCGCTAAACCCGGTTCCATTACTCCTCACACTCAATTCAAAGCTGAAATTTACGTTTTGAAAAAAGAAGAAGGTGGACGTCACACTCCATTCCAAAACCGCTACCGTCCTCAGTTCTACCTACGTACAACTGACGTTACAGGTGAGATCACCTTGGAAGCTGGTCGCGAAATGGTTATGCCTGGCGACAACGTAACCATTACGGTTACTTTGATTGTTCCTGTTGCTATGGACAAAGGTCTTCGTTTTGCTATCCGCGAAGGTGGTAGAACTGTAGGTGCAGGTCAAGTAACTGAAATCATCAAGTAATTGACGAAGTAATTTACGCCGAATGGTTCCTCTTTGAGGTTCCATTCGGTTTTTTACGGGTGTAGTTCAACGGTAGAATAGCGGTCTCCAAAACCGTTGATCTTGGTTCGAATCCAGGCACCCGTGCCACCATAAAAAACAATAACTGTGGGTCTAATAACGTACATAAAAAATAGCTACGAAGAACTTAACACGAAAGTTTCTTGGCCTAGCTGGAGTGAATTGCAAGGCAGTTCTGTGGTGGTTTTGATCGCATCCCTTTTGATTGCTTTGGTAGTTGGATTTATGGATTTCGCTTTTAGCTTTTCCATGACCACCATTTATGATTTCTTGTTTTAACCATTGAATGATGTCAACCACAGATAGTTCTAAACATTGGTACGTTGTGCGCGTAATCAGTGGTCAAGAAAAAAAGATTAAGGCGCAAATCGAGCTTGAAGTTCGTCGTGCGAATCTTCAGGATTATCTGTTGCAAGTGTTAATCCCTACAGAGAAAATTTATCAAATCCGTAAGGGAAAAAAGATTTCGAAAGAACAATCGCTGTACCCAGGCTATATGTTCATAGAGGCCGTTTTGGTCGGCGAACTTCCACACATCATTGATAATGTCAATGGTGTAATTTATTTCCTGGGTGAAAAAGGCGGACGCCCTTCGCCTCTTTCTGCCTCTGAAGTAAATCGGATGTTAGGGAAAGTGGATGAGTTGGCTGACGCTGATGCTGAAATTAATATTCCATTTATTGTTGGTGAAGCCGTGAAAGTAATCGACGGTCCCTTCAATAATTTCTCAGGTGTAATTGAGGAAGTGAATGAAGATAAAAAGAAACTTAAGGTTTCTGTTAAAATTTTTGGACGCAAAACTCCGTTGGAGCTGAGCTATTTACAAGTTGAAAAAGAAGGTTGATAATATCTTATCGTTATGGCAAAAGAAGTAACAGGCTTTATTAAGCTGCAAGTAAAGGGTGGCCAAGCCAATCCCTCTCCACCCGTTGGCCCAGCTTTGGGTTCTAAGGGTGTTAATATTATGGAGTTCTGCAAGCAGTTTAATGCTCGCACTCAAGAACAAACGGGTAAAATTTTGCCGGTTGTTATTACCGTTTATGCCGATAAATCTTTTGATTTTATCGTTAAAAGCCCCCCTGTTCCTATCCTTTTGCTAGAAGCATCTAAATTGAAAGGTGGTTCAGCTGAACCCAACCGTAAAAAAGTTGGAACTGTAAATTGGGCTCAGGTAAAGGAAATTGCCGAAATTAAAATGAACGATTTAAATTGCTTCGAGGTACAAAGTGCTATGCGTATGGTCGCTGGTACAGCTCGCTCAATGGGCATTACCGTAGATGGAGATTTTCCTGAACTGAATTAAGCTTACTACTATGGCACGAATTTCAAAAAATATGAAGGCTGCAATGGCCAAAATCGATGCGGATAAATCGTACGCATTGGAAGAAGCCACGCAGCTTGTTAAAGATGTTGCTTTTGCTAAATTTGATTCTAGCGTTGACATTGCCGTTCGGCTTGGGGTTGACCCACGTAAAGCCGATCAAATGGTTCGCGGATCTGTGAAGCTTCCTCACGGTATTGGCAAAAGTGTACGGGTACTTGTTCTGTGTCCCCCTGAAAAAATGGATGAGGCCACAGCAGCAGGTGCTGACATGGTTGGGCTTGATGACTACATCGAAAAAATCAAAGGTGGTTGGACCGATGTGGACGTCATTGTTACAATGCCCTCTGTTATGGGTAAAATTGGTGCTTTAGGTAGAATCCTCGGTCCAAGAGGATTGATGCCTAATCCAAAAACCGGTACAGTAACCATGGAGGTTGGAAAAGCCGTTGAAGAAGTTAAGGCTGGTAAAATCGATTTTAAAGTCGATAAGTATGGTATCGTTCATACTACCATTGGCCGTTCTTCTTTCGACGCAGAAAAGTTGACGGAAAATGCCCGCGAGTTCCTTCAAACTATTTCCAAACTCAAACCTTCTTCCGCTAAAGGAACCTATGTTAAGAGTATTTTCCTCTCTTCAACAATGGGCCCCGGAATCCGGATTGAAGCAAAAAATCTCGTAGGTTAACTTAATCCAAACGAAGGATGACCAAATCTGAAAAAAACCAGGCCATTGATTCGCTTCTGGATGTGTTGTCGCAAAACGACATTTTCTATTTAGCTGATACATCTGGTATGACTGTGGCTCAGGCCACTGGTCTTCGCCGCTTGTGTTTTGCCAAAGGAATCCAAATTCAGGTAGTTAAAAATACCTTGCTCACGAAAGCAATGGAAAAATCCGAGAAAGATTTTTCTGAAATGTACAGCGTGTTGAAAGGTACCACTGCCCTAATGGTTGCTTCCACTGGTAACGCTCCAGCTAAATTGATTAAAGAGTTCTCCAAAAAATCCGATAAGCTTAAACTTAAAGGTGCTTATGTTGAGTCTGCCGTATTTATCGGTCAGGATCAACTTGAGAATTTGGTGAACATCAAATCTAGAGAAGAACTTATCGGTGACATCATCGGGCTTCTGCAATCTCCTGCTAAAAATGTTATTGGAGCTTTGCAAAGCAACGCTGGTCAAAAAATCGCCGGTCTGGTCAAGGCACTTGAGGAACGTGCCGCTTAATTTCCTCATTAATTAAAAACAAACCCGTAAAACTAAAGTTATGGCAGAAATTAAGGAATTGGCTGAACAACTGGTTAGCCTTACCGTTAAAGAAGTCAATGAATTGGCTAAAATTCTAAAAGAAGAGTATGGCATTGAACCAGCTGCTGCTGCCGTTGCCGTTGCCGCTGTTGGCGGTGGTGGCGATGCTCCTGCTGAAGAAGAAAAAACATCGTTCGATGTGATTCTTAAAAATGCCGGTGCTTCTAAATTAAACGTGGTTAAAGCCGTTAAAGATTTAACCGGATTGGGCCTGAAAGAAGCTAAAGAATTGGTAGATGCCGCTCCTAAACCTATTAAGGAAGGTGTTTCTAAAGAAGAAGCTGAATCTATTAAGGCCGCTTTGACCGAAGCTGGTGCTGAGGTTGAAGTTAAATAAGTTTGGTGCGTTTCGCGCCTAACTCCTTTTTCACTTTACCATGTCCGTCACACGGACATGGTAAAGTATTTGTCGTTTGACGCCGTTCTTTATTCTCTGAATGTTTAATTTCGTGCTCATTACTAGCAATGGCAGCAACTAAAAAAAATTCTCCTTCCACTTTGGCTCCGGCAAGACATAATTTTGCCTCCATTCAAAATCAAGTGGATTATCCTGATTTCCTGGAAGTCCAATTGAAGTCCTTTAAGGATTTCTTTCAACTTGAAACTACTCCAGAAAATCGCATCAATGAAGGGCTATACGCTGTTTTTAGCGAAAATTTCCCCATTACTGATGCACGCAATCAGTTCGTTCTAGAATTTCTAGATTATTTCATAGATCCCCCTAGGTATACGCTTGATGAATGCATAGAACGTGGCTTAACCTACAGCGTTCCGCTAAAAGCTAAGTTGAAGTTATATTGTACCGATCCCGAACATGAGGACTTTGAAACCATTGTTCAGGATGTATATTTAGGTACTATTCCGTACATGACTCCCAAAGGCACTTTTGTAATCAATGGTGCCGAACGGGTTATTGTATCTCAATTGCACCGTTCTCCTGGCGTATTCTTCGGCCAAAGCCGTCATGCCAACGGAACAAAATTGTACTCCGCTCGAATCATTCCATTTAAAGGCTCATGGATTGAATTCGCTACAGACATTAATAGCGTAATGTATGCTTACATTGACCGGAAGAAGAAACTTCCTGTCACTACTCTTTTCCGCGCTATTGGCTTTGACTCAGATAAAGATATCCTCGAAATCTTTGACTTGGCTAATGAAGTTAAAGTGAATAAGGCAAACCTTAAGAAATCTGTAGGCAGAAAATTGGCCGCTCGGGTTTTAAGGGTTTGGTTTGAAGATTTTGCTGATGAAGACACCGGTGAGGTTACTTCGATTGAACGTACTGAAGTTTTGCTTGAACGTGAAGTTATTCTTGATGAGGAACACATTGACCTTATCCTTGAATCAGGAGCTAAAAGCATTATTCTTCATAAGGAAGATGGTAATTCTGCCGATTTCGGAATTATCTACAATACCTTGCAAAAGGATGAAACCAACTCTGAATTAGAGGCGGTTGAGAAGATTTATAAGGTTCTACGTAATGCCGATCCCCCAGACGAGGAAACAGCCCGTAGTGTTTTAGATAAACTTTTCTTTAGCGATAAGCGCTACGATTTGGGAGAAGTAGGAAGGTTTAGAATCAACAGGAAGCTAGAACTTAATATCTCCAGCGAAGTTCGCGTTTTAACCAAAGAAGATATCATTGCTATTGTTAAACAGCTTATCATGCTGATCAATAGCAAAGCCAATGTCGATGATATCGATCACTTGTCCAACCGCCGCGTCCGTACTGTAGGTGAACAATTGTACAATCAGTTTGGAGTTGGTTTGGCCCGTATGGCAAGAACCATCCGCGAACGCATGAACGTGCGAGACAATGAGGTGTTTACTCCAACCGATTTGATTAATGCCAAAACGTTGGCATCGGTAATCAATAGCTTCTTTGGAACAAACCAGCTGTCTCAGTTCATGGATCAAACCAATCCATTGGCCGAGGTTACTCACAAGCGCAGACTTTCTGCCCTCGGCCCCGGAGGTCTGTCCAGAGAACGTGCCGGTTTTGAGGTCCGTGACGTACACTATACCCACTATGGTCGGTTGTGTACCATTGAAACGCCTGAAGGACCTAACATTGGATTGATTTCTTCGCTTTGCGTTTATGCGCGAATTAATAAATTAGGGTTTATAGAAACTCCTTATCGCCAGGTAGAAAATGGTCGTGTTTTGTTGTCAAACGACATTACATACCTAAGCGCCGAAGAGGAAGAGGCAAGCATCATTGCTCAAGCCAACGCCATCTTAAATGAGAAGGGAGAATTTGTAAACAACAAAATTAAAAGCCGTTTTGAAGGCGATTTCCCTCTGGCTGAACCCACTTCGGTTAAGTTGATGGACGTCGCTCCCAACCAAATTGCTTCCATCGCCGCCTCTTTGATTCCCTTTCTGGAACATGATGATGCGAACAGGGCTTTGATGGGATCAAACATGATGCGCCAAGCTGTTCCTCTTTTACAGCCTCAAGCTCCTATCGTTGGAACTGGTCTGGAAGAAAGGGTTGCCCGAGATTCCAGATTGTTAATCAACGCCGAATTTGATGGAGTTGTAGAGGCAGTGGATGCACGTCAGATTTCAATCCGATATCAAAGAACCGAAGAAGAGAAATTGGTTAGCTTCGACGATGATTTGGTAACGTATAACCTGATTAAATTCCGCAAAACCAACCAAAATACCACAATTAACCTGAAGCCTATTGTTAAAAAGGGCGATCGCGTTGTTCGTGGACAAGTGCTTTGTGAAGGTTTTGGAACCGAAAACGGGGAATTGGCTCTAGGACGAAATCTTTTGGTTGCTTTCATGCCTTGGAAAGGGTATAATTTTGAAGATGCCATCGTTATTTCTGAGAAAATTGTCAGAGATGATGTATTTACCTCGCTTCACATTGATGAGTTTATCATGGAAGTGCGCGATACCAAAATGGGGCATGAAGAACTAACCGCAGATATTCCAAATGTTTCGGAAGAGGCAACCAAAGACCTTGACGAAAATGGTATTATTCGCGTTGGAGCAGAAGTGGTTCCAGGAGATATCTTGATTGGAAAGATTACTCCCAAAGGAGAATCTGACCCCACCCCTGAAGAAAAATTGTTGCGAGCTATTTTCGGCGATAAAGCCGGAGATGTGAAAGACGCATCTATGAAAGCGCCCCCCTCTTTATACGGAGTTGTAGTCGATCGCAAATTGTTCTCTAAGAGCATGAAAGATCGCCGCGCAAAAGCAGAAGACAAGAAGGAATTGGATATTCTTGATAAAGAATATGAAAAGGAGTTTGTTGCCTTGAAAGAGAAAATGATCGCGCGCCTCATGATTTTATTGGAAGGAAAAGTTTCCAATGGAGTTTACAATAGCGTACGCGAAGAGGTGATTAAAAAAGGCTCTAAGTTTTCTAAAAAGTCGTTTGCAAACGTGGATTTCATTCATGTCAACCCAGAAAATTGGTTGAAGGATGAGGAGTTGAATCAGAAAATCAAACAATTGATTCACAATTACTCCATCAAGCACAATGATTTGTTTGGTGTATTTAAGCGAAAAAAATACAACATTACTGTGGGCGATGAGTTGCCATCAGGAATCATTCAGCTTGCCAAGGTTTATATCGCTAAAAAGCGGAAACTAAAAGTAGGAGACAAGCTCGCTGGTCGTCACGGAAACAAAGGTATTGTAGCCAAAATCGTTCGGCCGGAAGATATGCCTTTCCTTGAAGATGGAACTCCCGTGGATATTGTTCTAAACCCATTGGGTGTGCCTTCACGGATGAACCTCGGTCAGATTTATGAAACAATTCTGGCTTGGGCTGGCTATAAGCTGGGTAAGAAATATGCTACCCCAATTTTTGATGGAGCTAGTATTGACGATATTCAGCATGAAATTGAATCTGCCGGCCTTCCTCGATTGGGCAAAACTCAATTGTATGACGGAGGTACAGGGGAACGGTTTGATCAGCCTGCAACAGTAGGAATGATTTATATGATTAAACTAAGCCACATGGTGGATGATAAGATGCATGCCCGCTCCATCGGACCTTACTCTCTTATCACTCAACAGCCTCTAGGCGGTAAAGCTCAGTTCGGAGGACAACGCTTTGGTGAAATGGAAGTTTGGGCGCTTGAAGCGTTCGGAGCCTCTCATATCCTTCAGGAAATGTTGACCATTAAGAGCGATGACGTTATGGGAAGAGCTAAAGCGTACGAAAGTATAGTGAAAGGCGATCCACTTCCCGTGCCTGGCATCCCTGAATCGTTTAATGTTCTTCTGCACGAACTTCGTGGCCTAGGACTCAAAATTGTTCTTGACTAATTTCGGATTTTTTAACCTATAAGATATCATAGTATGGCCTTTCAACCCGAAGCCAAAACTACTGGAGATTTCTCCAAAATAACCATCAGTCTCGCTTCCCCAGATTATATCTTGGAGCAAAGCCGAGGTGAGGTTACCAAACCCGAAACCATCAACTATCGGACCTTTAAACCCGAACGCGACGGTCTGTTTTGTGAACGTATTTTCGGCCCTGTGAAAGACTGGCAGTGCGCTTGTGGAAAATATAAAGGCATTCGGTATAAAGGAATCGTCTGCGACCGTTGCGGTGTAGAGGTGACAGAAAAGAAAGTGCGCCGTGAACGGACCGGGCATATTATGTTGACCGTTCCCGTAGCTCACATCTGGTATTTCCGCTCTCTGCCAAATAAAATTGGCTTGCTGCTTGGTCTTCCAACTAAAAAGTTGGAAGCAATTATCTATTACGAGAAGTATGTGGTGATTCAACCCGGAGCCAAGGAAGGAGAAATCAATGCGCTTGATTTCCTTTCAGAAGAAGAGTATTACCAAGTGTTAGATACCCTTCCAAAAGAGAATCAGTATCTAGACGACAGTGATCCCAATAAGTTTATCGCTAAGATGGGCGGTGATGCGTTGTATGATCTTTTGTCTCGGGTTAATTTTGAAACCCTGAGCAAGGAACTAGAACGGCAGTCCAACGATACAAAATCACAACAACGCCGTCAAGAAGCCCTTAAGCGTCTTCAAGTGGTAGAATCGTTCAAAGATGCCAATTCTCGGACGGATAACCGGCCAGAATGGATGGTAATCAAAGTGATTCCAATTATTCCTCCCGATTTGCGTCCTCTTGTTCCATTGGACGGTGGCCGTTTTGCAACCTCAGACTTGAACGATTTGTACCGTCGTGTAATTATTCGAAACAATCGTCTGAAACGTCTTATTGAAATTAAAGCTCCTGAAGTAATTCTGCGGAATGAAAAGCGTATGCTTCAAGAAGCCGTAGATGCTCTGTTTGATAATAGCCGCAAGTCTTCTGCTGTTAAAACCGATTCCAACAGGGCTCTAAAATCCCTTTCTGATTCCTTAAAAGGTAAACAAGGACGTTTCCGTCAAAATTTACTTGGAAAACGGGTTGATTACTCTGCTCGTTCCGTTATTGTAGTAGGACCAGATTTACAATTGCATGAATGCGGTCTGCCCAAAGACATGGCAGCTGAGCTGTTTAAGCCATTTATCATTCGTAAGCTCATTCAGCGCGGATTGGTTAAAACAGTCAAATCTGCCAAAAAAATGGTCGATCGCCGTGAGTCTGTAATTTGGGAAATCCTAGAATCAGTGTTAAAAGGGCACCCAGTGCTTTTGAATCGTGCCCCAACTCTACACCGCTTAGGTATTCAAGCTTTTCAACCAAAACTGATTGAAGGAAAGGCGATTCAATTGCATCCTTTGGCTTGTACTGCTTTCAACGCCGACTTTGATGGTGACCAAATGGCAGTTCACGTTCCACTTGGAAATACAGCTATTTTGGAAGCTCAAATTCTGATGCTTGGAGCTCATAATATCATTAACCCTGCCAATGGAGCTCCAATTGCAGTTCCTTCTCAGGACATGGTATTGGGTCTGTATTACATTACGAAAGAGAGAAAGAATTCTTCTGAACATGAGGTGAAAGGAGAAGGAATGGTATTTTACTCTCCTCAGGAAGTAATTATTGCCTACAATGAACGTAAGGTAGATTTGCATGCCGGAATTAAGGTGAAGGTGAATGTTCGTCAAGCCGATGGCTCTCTACAGAATACCTTAATCGAAACCACAGTAGGTCGCGTGTTGTTCAACCAAGTTGTTCCTAAAGAATACGGTTATATCAACCAATTGTTGACCAAAAAGTCACTTCGGGATATTATTGGTGACATTTTCAAAAAAACCAACTTATCCGTTGCCGCTAAGTTCCTTGATGATATTAAGGAAATCGGATTCTCTATGGCTTTCCGCGGAGGGCTTTCATTCTTGATTGACGATTTGGTGATTCCAGAGGAAAAAGCCATGTTAATCGAAAGTGCTCAAGAACAAGTAGAAGAAGTGTGGAGCAACTACAACATGGGATTCATCACGAATACTGAACGCTACAATAAAATCATTGATATCTGGACTTCAACCAACATTTCGTTGACTCAGATTGTAATGAAGCAAATTAGCGAAGACAAGCAAGGGTTTAATCCAGTTTACATGATGCTTCACTCCGGTGCTCGGGGGTCGCAAGAACAGATTCGCCAGCTTTGTGGAATGCGTGGACTGATGGCTAAACCTCAAAAATCAGGAGATACAGGCGGGGAAATTATTGAAAACCCTATCCTTTCTAACTTTAAGGAAGGACTTTCAATCCTTGAGTACTTTATTTCTACTCATGGGGCCCGGAAAGGTCTTGCCGATACGGCCTTGAAAACAGCCGATGCGGGATACTTAACCCGCCGCTTGGTTGACGTTGCTCAAGATGTCATCATCAATGAGGTAGATTGCGGTACGCTCCGTGGACTTAGCATGACCGCTCTGAAGGTTAATGACGAAGTGAAAGAAACACTGTATGAGCGTATTCTTGGAAGGGTTGCCTTGGAAGATGTGATTCATCCGAATACAGGTGAAATTATTATTTCGGCAGCACAAGAAATCGATGAGGAATTGGCTGCAAAAGTTGAAAACTCACCCATTGAAACGGTTGAAATTCGTTCAGTTCTAACCTGCGAAGCCAAGCGTGGTGTTTGTGCAAAATGCTATGGCCGAAACTTGGCCACCGGCAGAATGGTGCAACGTGGCGAAGCCGCTGGGGTTATTGCTGCTCAATCCATTGGAGAACCAGGTACTCAGCTGACCTTGCGTACGTTCCACGTAGGTGGGGTTGCTGGTGGTAGCTCTGCTGCCAATCGGTTGGTTGCTAAATACGATGGTATTCTTCAAATTGAAGAGCTTCGTACGGTCGAGTCGACAAATGAAAGTACTGGTGATAAAGAAACCATTGTTATTGGCCGTACCGCTGAAATGCGCTTAATCGATGCCAATACAGGAATGGTTTTGACAACCGGAACAATTCCTTATGGCAGCAAATTAAAACCCAAAGACGGAGACAAAGTCAGCAAAGGAGATATCATTTGCGAATGGGATCCATGGAACGCGGTTATCATTTCAGAATTCGATGGTAAAGTTGCTTTTGAAAACATCATCGAAGGGTTAACTTTCCGAGAAGAACTCGATGAGCAAACAGGCTTCGTAGAAAAAGTAATCATAGACCGTCGTGATAAAACACGGAACCCAACCATCAAAATCAAATCCAAAAAGGGTGAGGTGCTCAGAGAATACTCTCTTCCAACCTCAGCTCACATTATGGTAAATGATGGAGATCAACTGAAAGCTGGGGCCATTCTGGTAAAAATCCCTCGCCAAGGTGGCAAAACAGGCGATATTACCGGTGGTCTTCCTCGAGTTACAGAACTCTTCGAAGCGCGTAACCCATCTAACCCAGCCGTTGTTTCTGAAGTCGATGGATTGGTAAGTTTCGGTGGAATTAAGCGCGGTAACCGCGAAATCTTTATTCAACCTAAGTCAGGTGAACAAAAAACCTATCTGGTTTCTCTGACCAAACACATCTTAGTTCAAGAAAACGATTATGTGAAGGCCGGACAACCTCTAACCGATGGAGCCGTTACTCCTTCAGATATTCTTGCAATTAAAGGTCCAACAGCCGTTCAAGAATATTTGGTAAACGAAATCCAAGAGGTGTATCGGACCCAAGGTGTTAAAATCAATGATAAGCACTTTGAAGTTATTGTTCGCCAAATGATGAAAAAGGTTGAAATTATCGACCGTGGAGATACCACATTGCTCGAAAATTCCTTTGTCAATAAAATGGAGTTCCAGCAAAAGAATGATGCTATTTATGGCATGAAAAAAGTGCTAGATCCAGGAGATTCAACTGAATTCTTAGAGGATAACTTGATTTCTCCCCGTCAATTGCGCGATGAAAACTCTGCACTTAAGCGGAAAGGTCTTCGTCCCATCGAGGTTGTTGATGCTCAAGCCGCTACTTCACGTCCTGTCTTACAAGGTATCACTCGCGCCTCTTTGCAAACGGATAGCTGGATCTCGGCCGCATCATTCCAAGAAACAACGAAGGTGTTGAACGAGGCTGCTGTTTCAGCCAAGGTTGATTTCCTTGATGGTTTGAAGGAAAATGTCATCGTAGGTCATCTTATCCCTGCAGGAACAGGTTTGAAAGAGTATAGAGGTTCGGTTGTTTACAATCAGGACGACTTTGACAATCTGAAAACTGCCAATACAGAAGAGCAAGATTTGGCTCGGACCAAGAGCAAATCCATAGCTTGATTTGGAATTTGATTTGATTTGAAGGCGGCTGGATCCCAGCCGCCTTTTTTATTTTTAGTCCTTTGAATGTTATGTTTTGGGTTGGTAAAATCTCACCTGGCCGTTGAACTAGGAACGTTGGAAGGCAACTGTACGGGTTGGAAATAAGAGGTGTGGGGGAGTTTTTTTAATACTCAATTGGATTTCTCAGGGTCTCGTATTTGAAGGTTTTTTGTTCTTTGGCCTCGCGCTGCAATTTATTCATGCTTTATAAATAGTAATTGTTTCCTCTAATCCAAACATAAAAATTAACTTTCACCTTGAAACTTTCAAAATCCTCGCGTACATTTGTAGTTCATCGATGAAACGTTAAAAGAAGGTTCGCCACGTATTGGGGTGGCGAGGAACAGTTAGGGAGCTTTTTGGAGTGAACTACGGGAATTTGGTGAAGCTGAAAAGCAGAACTAAGTTCGCCTTGGGGAGTCTCAGAAAAGCCTTCTGAATCCGCAAAGGCAACTTTGCTGGTGCAGAAGGTGGGAGCATGGGAATGAGACGGGATGAACTGGCAAATTCATCCTTTTGAATGAGGGGAAATTGGAAAGTGATTTGAGTTGGGGGTAAAGAGGAGGAAGGCAGTAAATGGAAATCAAATTAATTTTCAAGAATCCTTTAAATGATGGAAAATTTCGGCGACCCGAAGGGCGCAGAGCAACCTTTTTTGGGTATAGCTTATGCGCAGCCTTCAGGAAATTTCTATTGGTACAAACCAAGCCCCAAAAAAAGGGAATACCTTCCCTTGTCCTTCAATCTCCTTACCCTTCATCTGATCTTTAACATTAATCACTTCCGTTCATCAATTCTATGATCAGATTGCTCAATTTCCTTGCAATGCGCCTTTTATGAGCGATGAAACTGCTTCCAATCCCACCATTTCCCTGAACGTATATCCCAATCCTTCCAATGTAATTTTCCATGTTTCGGCGCATCAACTGGATATTACTTCCTTGTCAGTATTTAATGTGATGGGCCAACGCATTTTTCAACAAAAGACCTTCCCCATGAATTCAACATATTCCATTGATATTCAAAATCAGGTACGAGGGATGTACTTGATGGAAATTCAAACCACATCGGGTACGGTTCGGAAAAAAATATTTGTGGAATAACAGCGCGTTTTTCCGTTAATATAAATTGGATTTGACTAAAGGGGCAGTTTAACCTGGGATTTGAACCCCAGTTTGGACTGAGGTGGCCATGCGGCCCGGATAGAGTAGGGTAGCGCGCAGGGGCGGCGGCTTCGGCAGCGTGCGTGGAGCGGGCGACCTTGGGAGCCACGCTGCACACACTGCTGCCACAGCCGGCGCAACGCGTACTACCCACGATAGCCGGATCAGCCGCCCCAAAAAGCACTTTAGTTCGCTTCTATATGTTGATTACTGATGTGAATCAGCGCTTTCCGGCGGCGCGGAATGTGTAGCGAAGCTGAATTCGAAGATCATTGCGGGTATCTCCATCAATTTCTTCGGCACCGGAACTGATGACCGAACGGTCGCTGTAATAGGTTTGCGACCAGCGTAACCATAGTGTTAAGTTCGATCGGACTTCCCATTTGATGTTCAAGTAGGTTCGCATGCCGGTTCCGGAAAATCCGGGTACGGTGAAACTGTACAATACGTCATTTTCATAGGCATAGACCCGCGCCTCAGACCCCTGCGTGCTGAATAAGCCAATCCGGCCGGAGAAATCCAAAGGCAATTTTAAGGGCTTATAAATGACATCCTGATACACCATAAAACCCATTTCAAACGGCTTGTCGGGTCTGCTTACTGTTACCCATTCCAAACGGTTGCGCAGCTGTAATTCTTTGCTTACGCGCACGGTGGCATTCCACCTATAATTGTTGCGTTGAAAATGAATCACTTCGGAAGGCCCCGTCTCAATTCCAGTGGCATTTTCTGGCCTGTTTTGATGCCTGAACCGCACATACATTTCAAAATTTCGGTTGGGAATAAACGAGGCCTGAACCAAGTACTCATATCCCTTTGAAGGATAGGCAATATTGGACCGAACCCAAGGGTAGGCAAACAAATCTACGTACCCTTGTACTTTTATTTTCTTAAATGGACTAGCTTCAAACCCAACATACAGGCCTTCTTCGTTTTGTGTTCCAAATCGATCGGAAACGGCATTGGACTTCAAATTCTGATACTCCTTGGAAAAATTCCGGTACAAGGCCGAGATGTTTAGGTTGGAATGCAAACTGATTTGCATGCCGTGAAGCATGGCAAGCCCTCCATTGTCGCTCATGGAAAATTCCCCAAATACATGAAGTTTTCGAACCAGCCAATCGTAATCCATGCCAATGTTGGTTAATCGGTCTCCGGCGAAGCGGTATTTGTTGTACAATTGATCTGAGGGACTGAATGGGGTGGAAAATTGAGTGTGTACTGCCGTGGCTCCCACCTTGAATGTTTTACCTCGGAAGGTTAAATTACCCCCAAAAACTGTTTCATTGATGGTGTTTTTTTTTGCAATTTCCGACGCAGTTCGATGCATTCCACTCAATAAGAAACTTGATACCTCTAGTGCCTCGCCTGTTAAGGTATCTAATTCTCCAATGTTGCCGTCAATGGGTTTATGAGAGGCAAAGGCTGAAGCATCTAAATTTTTAAGGGCTTTGGCAATAAAGCCCATGTTGAGCGTAGCGGCAATACCTCGGTTGAAGGTGAATTGATTGGTTGCCGTATAAGCTCGAATACCAACGGCGTTTCGCTTTATGTTCATGGCATAGGCTGTTTTTCGGAACCCAATTCCATTCCACAGCGTTAATCCTTGCCCAAATTGGGTTTGAAAATCTCCTATGACCAGTGTTTTTAAAGGTCCGAAATCTTTGAGCATAAGGTGGGCCGAATAGAAATCAAAGCCCTGTAGCTGTGAGCCTCCAAACCACTCTTCGCCCCGGTCTTTTTCGGCGGTAAAGCCAATGCTGATTCGGTCTTTGTACTTAAAACGGTAGCGTGTAAATACCTGATAGGATGGCCCCAAATAATCGGGCATGCTGTCGCCGGGTTGAGTAATGTAGCCTTGCTGGGGTTCCAGCACATCGTAATACCGGCCAATCAGTTCATGTTTCCCGTATTTTAGTACATTTTTAAATTTCAAGGGTTGTTTTTGTACAACAGGTGCCACAGTCAAAAAGGGCATGATGGAATATAGAATTTCCTGATCCCAACCTTTAATCAGCGGTACTTCATAGATGCTCAGCAGGTCTCCGTACAGGCGGCGGTAGGTCGCAAGGTTCTGAATTTGAAGTTCGCTGAGCAAAAGAAGTTTACGTAGGTCTTCAGGTTTAGCGTTATTCAGGTTGATGGGATTGTCGTAAAAGAAATTTAAATCTTCAACAAACTCGGTATAATCAATTTCAGCATCGCTTTGTTCGGTAATGGTTTCTATGAGCCGCTCAATGAGATTCTCTTTTTTCGGGTCGCCGCTGCCAGATTGTGCCAGAAGCTGAGGACCGATTGCCATTATCAATCCCAATAACAGGAAGCAAAGAAATCGCCTCATTTTCTGCGGCTTTTAGGGCGATTGAACCGGTAACTGAGTGCGGCTTGTGGACTAAAGCCTAACACTTGATGCCAGGAAGAAGCCGCATCGATGACAAAATTCCCAAAATGCAATCCGAGTCCGAAAGCCGGAGAAATGGGATTGGAATTCAGGCCAGCCCGGATGGAGACTTTCTTTCCGGGTTTGTATTCAATACCGGCCCGAAATGTCGGATCGTACACCAAATCTTTTTCCAACTCTAAGGTGGCTTGCACTTTATCGCTAAACGCATAAGCCGTGCCCAATCGGAACACAGTAGGAATTTTTTCTCGGTCAAAACTCGCCATTGAGGTCCGGGTGGGATTGAAAACATGAGCCCCCAAGGTCCAGTTCTCAGATAAAAACAATAGAAACGACAATTCTCCTGAAGCGGTTAGAAGCGATTCATAGGTGCCCCCTTGTTGAAAATAATGCAGGTTGAGCTGTATGCCTGCCGAAAATACCTTTCCAAATTTTTTGGCAAAAGTAAAGCCCAGTTTGTTGTCGTTAAAATTTGAATATCCAAAGCGATACAGGCTGAAGCCCAAGGTGCCTCCCATTTTTTTAAATGGATGAGCATACACCAAGCCTTGAGCATTGAGTTCTTGCATGATGAATCTGTTTTCAATGAAAGCACCTATTTCAGGGGCCTCAAGAAAACCCAATCCGGCTTGGTTGTTGTAGGCCGACCAAATGTCCGATAATCCAACAGAGGCATGCCCCAAGGATGCAGATTTGGCTCCCGCAGGGTAGTTTTGGCTTAGCGCCACACCGCAAAGGCCAAAAGTTAGTATAAAACAAAAGGGTATAAACTTCATGTTAAATCGAGTCGGTTGTCGAAAAAATCCCTTGAGGTATGGGGATTTGGTTGGCCCAGCGCGGCCGTTCTACGTTGGGTAAGGACTTAAGGACGCTTTCGCTTTGCTCCTTGAGTTGTTGGACTTGCTGCTGTTGAATTTCAGAGGAAGCAACCCCTAAGATACGCAAGGCCAAAAGTCCCGCATTCTTGGCATTGTTCAACCCAACGGTAGCCACAGGGACTCCACCGGGCATTTGAAGTATGCTTAAAATGGAATCCACGCCGTGTAAGGAATTGGACGATAAAATCGGAACCCCAATGACGGGCAGGGGGGTTAAACTGGCCAACATGCCTGGCAAATGCGCCGCACCACCTGCTCCGGCAATCAATACAGATAGTCCCCGTTGATGCGCTTTGCTGCCGTATTGCATTAAACGTTCTGGGGTTCGATGTGCAGAGACAATGGTGATTTCAAAAGGGATTCCTGCTTGGTCTAAGACCTCAGCAGCGGCTGACATGATTTCAAGATCAGATGCACTGCCCATAGCAATTCCAACACGTACGGCCTTGTCCATAAAGCAAATTTAAGGTTTTGAAGATAGGGAAGAAATTCGAAGGAAATTTGGGGGGATTTTTGACAGGTGTTCATGTAATTCCTGAGCCGTTTTTGCCACCACAGTGATATGCCCCATTTTCCGATGCGGTTTAACCTGTTTTTTGCCGTACAAATGAAGCTGAACAAAGGGTAACCGGGATAGCTGCTGCCTAGCTTTGGCTTCATCAGCGGCACCTTCTGCATCGTGCGCCCCAAGCAGATTTAAGGTGGCGGAATAGCCTGTAGATTCTGTTGATCCTAAGGGCAATCCACTTAAAATTCGAACATACTGTTCAAATTGGCTGGTGGCCGAGCCTTCAATGGTCCAATGACCTGAATTGTGAGGCCTGGGTGCCATTTCGTTCACCAGCCAGGTGTCGTCTTCGGTTAAAAACATCTCAACAGCCAGGATTCCGGTCGATTTCAATGCCAATGCACAATCTTTACCCAACTGAATGGCTTCTTGCCGCTGCTCCAATGTCAACTCCCCAGGCGAAATGATCCGCTCTACCATGTGCGTTTGAGCATTAAATACCATTTCTGCAGGTTCCCAAACCGCCAGCTCAGCTTCTGAATTACGGGCTACCAAAACAGAGATTTCTTTTTTAATGCGGCACAAGGGCTCAACCACAAATGGACCACTCCATTGGGTTGGAAATTCCAAGGCAGATTCAATTTTCTTTACACCATAGCCATCGTATCCGCCTTTTGCCTTTTTAAGGATGCAGGGATATTCTTGTATTTCGTGTACAGAGTGTATGACCTGAAAGGGCAATGTGGGGATGCCCGAACGCTGTAAAAACTTTTTTTGCTCTGATTTGTCTTGGATAAGCTGCAGTAGATTTGAAGCTGGAATGCAGGAAATTCCGGCCTGCTCCAATTGGTCAATTCCTTCTGCACTGACGTCTTCAAATTCAATACCCAAAGCAGAGCATCCTTGTCCAAACTCGGCAACCGTTGAAGCATCTTTCCAGTTTCCGACCTGCAATTGGTCTGCAAAGGCCGAACACGGTGCATCGGGGGAAGGGTCAAGGAAGCGCAGTCGAATGTTCAAGGGGAGTGCCGCTTCTTGCATCATTCGGCCCAATTGGCCTC
The DNA here is from genome assembly GCA_903825395.1 of uncultured Flavobacteriales bacterium. Classification (GTDB taxonomy): domain Bacteria; phylum Bacteroidota; class Bacteroidia; order CAIKAF01; family CAIKAF01; genus CAIKAF01. Next base: position 3,138 of record CAIKAF010000033.1, on the reverse strand, counting down.
CACCTAAAATTCCTATGGATGGATTGGTTTGCATTCCACAAAAATCGTTATATTTTGAACTAAATTGGCACTCGGGCGTAAACCCTATGTTATGAAAGTCATTTCTATGTGGTGGAAAACAAAAACGGATGAACCGGAGGATGAAGAATTAATGTCCGGCGTCCTAAATAAAAATCACCCGGATTTTCAACGGCTATACCAAAGGCATAAGCAATCCTTAGTGTCGTTTTTGTTGCGCATGCACCCCGGCCAAATGGAATTGGTGCAGGATTTGGCTCAAGAGACCTTTGCTCGCGTGTGGGAAAAGCCACATCTGTTTAATCCTGAATACCGATTTAAAACCTGGCTGTTTACCATTGCTTCGAATTTAAGCAAAAGCGAATGGCGAAAAATGCAGATTCGAAATCAAGTGCATGCCCAGGGAATAAAAGCAGAAGACGTAAAACAGGGAAACAATGAACTTGGAGCAGATGTACAAGCCGACTTAAATGCCTTCAGTCAATCGTTGCAAGAAGCTCTCCTTCAACTGGACGAGGCCCACCGTACGGTTTTCCTTCTGCGTTATCAACAGGAATTTAGCATCAGGGAAATCAGCGAAGTCATGGAATTGCCGGAAGGAACGGTCAAATCAAGATTGTTTTATTCAGTAAAAAAACTGGGTGGAATGCTTCAACACCTTAAACCTACCTATTAATTTATCACCAATGGATCAGGAACGATTAAATCAACTGCCCTGGGAACAGGTGGAACAGCTTCTACAAACCAAAAATTGGATGGATTTGTCAGAGGAGCAAAAAAACCTCGTTGGCCCATATTTTTCAGAACAAGAATACATGGAGGCGCGCCATTTGTTGTTGCAAACATCAGATTTGTTTAAAGCGGAACGGAATCTGCCCCAGAAGCCCAAATTGCCTTGGGCCAGGTTGCCGTACGGACTTGTAGCTGCCGCTGCCCTAACCCTGCTGATTTCATTGGGATATTTGATTTTACCCGAACAACAAAAATCAATGGCTTATTCTTCTACAGAGGAGGTGAAGGAGGCTCAACCCGAGGAGCAGCGCTCTAAGTTATCCTCGCCCGTACAGCAAGAATCGGCTCCGAATCTGGGCTCTCAGTCAACGTTATTAAAGCAAAAATCGGAAACAGCTTCTTCAAGCCCAATGGAGGCATCGAATCTGAATACCGAAGTGTATCCTATGGATGGGGTAGAGGAGGAACAAGATAACCGTGTAGAACGGGTTAGAAAAAGCACCCACGCAGCAGGTCATCAGCACGAATCTCCAACGCCTACAGCATCGGGAGCAATTCCAATGGTGCGCGATAGCATCTGGAAAAACGATACGTTGTGGCTCTTAATCAAAACACCACACGGCGATGACTCTCTTTTGCCCGCCATGAATTCCAAAGGAAAAGTTTGGACCCGCAATTAAACCTTTCTGGCCATGCTGGAACTATAAGGTATGACCGATTCGGAAATAATTGCCGCTTTTGCCCTTGATGAAAATCAAGGTATGCGTGCACTTATTCAAACGCATACACCCAAATTGTTCGCATTAATTCGCCCTATTGTTGGCTCTCAAGCGGCTACTGACGAGGTGCTGCAACGGGTATTTATTTTTGCTTGGAAAGGGATTTCCAAATTCAGACAGGAATCTTCTCTTAGTACTTGGCTGCATAGAATTGCGCTAAGAACGGCCTGGAAATATATACAGCAGGAAGGTCGGATTACTAGGGATGAAAAGATGGAGTTGAGCCAGGGCAGTCAGGAATTGGACTCAACCAGGAATCCCCAATTGTTGCTGTTGCAATCTCTGGCAGAACTACCACCCAAACAGCGCCTGGTGTTTGTTTTGAGGTATTTTGAATCCATGCCTTTTAACCAAATTGCTTCGTTCATCCAATGTTCGGAAGGGAATGCCAAAGCCCAATACCACCATGCAAGAAAAAAAATCGAACATTTTTTTTCTCTGCATGATTAAACCATTTCTGGATTAAGAACACTAATTGTTACCAGCCCATGAACAAAAAGCCTCACATCCCAGAACTGATTCCGGAATACCTGATGCCGGAAGGGTATTGCGAGCAATTAAGCAATGCTGTGATTGCACGGATGAATCAGTCCAAACAGAAGGCTGTTGGCCGCCCAATTTCTGGCTGGTTGTTTTCCGCTGCGGCTGGAATTGCGCTTCTGATTTCGGCATTTGTACTTTGGTATATGAAACCTGAACCTCCTATTAATCAGCCTATCAGCGCTTTAGAATCTGTCGAGGAGTACTTATTAACCGAAGAATTTGTGTCGGAATCGGATTTGCTTGTGGCTCTTACCGGAGAAGAAGGGCATACCGATCTTTTGAATGAATACGAACTTTTTATCACCCAATAACCCCAATACCATGAGAACCCACCTTTTAATTTTTGCCGGCATCGGCCTCTTTTCAACCTTATCCATCTTTGCTCAACCTGCCCAGGGCCGGTTTAAGGAATTAAGAAATCAAAAGCGCAGCTTTATCCAACGCGAAGCAGGACTCAGCAACGAAGACATGCTGGTTTGGGAGGAATTGCAGCAAAGTCATCGAAAATCCATGCGGGCAGATGCACCCCGTGCAGAGAATGCTAAAACCGCTGCTGCACGATTAAGTCAAACTTCAATTGAATCGATGACAGAAGATCAGGCCAATGCTATTCTAAGCGATCGAATGGCCCGTGCCGAGCAGGCCGTTGCCGCCCGAAAAGCCGTATTGGAGGCCGGCCGAAAAAAACTGGGAGCCAAAAAAATGCTTAGAATTCAGCTGGCGGAAAAAGAATGGAAAAAGGAGTTGCTCAAGAAAATTCGAGGCACTGAACCCGAAGAGGAATTGGATTGAGGCTAGATATTGGCCTGATTTTTTGAGTGCTGTGGAACTCGCTTTCTAAACGACAGCTCCTCTGTGCCCTTTGCGCCGACTTTGCGCCCTTTGAGGTAAAAAAAAACGTCAAGGCATCCCTGCCAATTTTTAACACAAAGATTCTGTGTTAATTTCCAAAGGAAATATCCAATTTTCTTTAACTTTGATTTAAATCAGCAAAAGCTAGATTCGAAGGTTCTGCGGCATTTTGTTGCAGAACCTTTTTTTCTTGGTAATTGTCGTCATACTTTGT
>CAIKAF010000032.1 GCA_903825395.1 uncultured Flavobacteriales bacterium | reverse complement strand
GTTTCCTTTGCACGATTCAGAAAGCTTTTCTGAGACTCCCCAAGGCGAACCTGGTTCCGTTTTTCAACTTCCCCAAATTCCCGTAGTTCACTCCAAAAAGTGCCCTAACTATTCTTCGCCACCCCAAATACGTGACGAAGTTTTTTTAACGTTTCATCGATGAACTTCAAATTTACGCGAGGATTTTCAAAGTTTCAAGGGAAAAGGCCATTTTTTTTGTTTAAGGATGCGACATACAAGGGCTGCATTCCTCGAAATGGCCCACTATGAACACAAATACTATAAGTGCATTTTACTTTTCCTTCAGCGGTAGGTGCATCCAGTGCTTTTTTGAGGAAAAAACCTTCGGGTGTTTTTTCCAAGGTTTTAGAAATTACGCCGCTTGCGGCAGGGATTGACGAGGCTACCCCGCAAGGCTGCCGGCGGAGTCTGCCGCGCGGCGAGGAGGCGACCTTGGGAGCCACCGCAGCCCGCTGGCAGCACGCCCGGCAGCTGCGGAGTAGCCCGGAAAGCCCGGCTGCCGCCCTCAATCGCTACACCCGAATACCAAACCCTAATCCGTACACCAGAGACGGGAAGCCGGTGCTGTACACGAAGCGCAAGCCTAATGCTGGGGAGATGCTGAAGCGCGAAATGGGGTGGTAGTTGGCGCGCAGCATAAGGCTGCCTGTTATGCTGGTTCGCCCGTTGTTGCGAATGTTGTAATCGGCCCCTAAGGGTGCAAATGCAGGAGCGAGCTCAAGCTTGGGATGGGGTTGAAAATGAAGGCTGATGCCCTCGGGCAACAGAAATGCCAAGGCCAACAGGGCATCGGCCTCTGTGCTGTACCATCCATTTATCTGCCATGGATTCGCATAATAGCCGGATGCTAAGGCAACAAATCCGGCAAGGGCTCCCGGAACATGGCTGTAAAAGTTTCCCTCGCCATTGCTGCCGAACAAATATTGGTAATCCAAACTAATGTTGCGCGTGATGAACCACTCCAGCCGCACCCCTATGCCAATTCCTCTGTCGTTTCCTGTTTCAGTGATTTCAACCAAGGGCCCCACCCTTAGGTTTTCGTGGTCGAATTCCTGAGCCTTAAGTCCTACAGAAATAAAACACAGAAAAAGCAATGTAAGCCCGTAGCATGTATTTGCTTTCATAGCATGAAGGTAGCAGTTTTTCATGGGTATGAAGATTCGGAAATTGGCTTGGGCTGTATTTTGCCTAAGGGGAGTTCACTCGGTTTGCTATGTTGTTTTTGGAGTTTAATCTTAGCCCAATTTGTAGCGATTCCCGGGCAAGGTTTCAATTTTCCCTTCCAATTCCATAAGAGAAAGTAGGGCGAGGAGTTGGGCGGGAGATTGGCCGGTGCGAAGGGCCAATTGGTCAAGGCACAATCCAGGCTCAGATTGCAGTTCTTGGGCAATGGGAAGTTCGGCTGCAGAATAATGAACAGTAGAATATGGCGTGTCTTCCTGCTGAGAAGCCTTGGCTTCTAAGCCCAAGATGTTCCATATTTGAGCGGTGTTCAGCAGCGGTTTAACGAGTCCCTCAGCAATTAGTTTCAAGGGGCCGGCATAGGCTGTTTGATTGAATGGGCCAGCAAAAGCAAATACAGGTCGGCGGTAACGTAAGGCATGCTTTACTGTAATCATGGCTCCGCCCGTTGTATTTGACTGCACCAATATTAAGGCCTGAGACATACCTGCAAGTATGCGGTTTCGTTGGGGGAAAAATTCCCGTTCGGGAAGTGTGCCTGGAGGGTATTCCGACCAAATGCAGCCGTTTTCTACAATTTCTTCCGCCAAGCGCTGGTTTTGAAGGGGATAGGCGAGTTCTGCGCCATGAGCTACCACCGCCATGCTGAATAATCCATGGCGAAGGCTTTCTCGATGCACCAAAGCATCAACACCCCTCGCCAATCCGCTGCATGTAGAGGTTTGGGCGGCACTTAATTCTTTCATGAATTGCATTAGCACCGGAGCTAAATCTGCACTGGGCTGTCGGGTTCCCACCAAACTTAAAATGGGTTGATGTGGAGGCAGTTTGCCCCGCTGAAACAGAAAAAGGGGGGCATCGGGTGCATGGCGCAGCCCAACAGGGAAATTTGAGTCCAGGAAGGGAATAAATCGAAGATTGTGCTGGTCTGTAGATTGAAGCCAGCGCTCCGCCTGATCTGAAAAGTGCTGCAGCCTTGTCGTTTGAAAATTCAAGGCATGCTGAGAGCGGAACCCGGGCAAGGCGCTGCGCTCGGCAGGTAGAAGATTAAACACATCTGCCGGGCTTTTGATTCGAGTCATCCAGCGCCGCAGCGTTTTTGGACCAATGCCGGGCATGGCATACAGCATCAGGAGCGCTTTTTCCAACCTCATATTGAAGTGGATTGAAGTAGATTGGTGGCCGAGGTACGGAGTGAGATGTGTTCGGGCGTACAAAACCCGATTGCAAGAGGTGTACGTTTGGCCCTTGCCGACCAAAAAACAGGTGCGCACATATAAGGTTTTCCAGATTTAATGGTTACTCAATCTGGCCTTGGGGGTAAATACAAAGGTATGCCTGTAGACGCAAAGGCGCAAGGGCTGGGAATTAATTCCCGGCCACTTTTCTCAGGTGGTTGATGTTGGCTTGAATAAAGATGTCGCCCTTTGTGCCCTTTGCGCCGACATCCTGCCCTTTGCGGTTAAAAAAACCTCAAGGCCCAACCTCCATTTTTTAACACAAAGGCCACAAAGGGAGCCGCAATGTTCGCAAAGGAGCCTCCAAACTCCTACACACCCTCGCTATAACTACATTCCCTCTGTGCCCTTTGCGCCGACATCGTGCCCTTTGCGGTATAAAAACCTCAAGGCCCACCCTCCATTTTTTAACACAAAGGCCACAAAGGGAGCCGCAAAGGTTCGCAAAGGAGCCTCCAAACTCCTGAACGTCATCGCTTTTACTACATTCCCTTTGTGCCCTTTGCGCCGACATCCTGCCCTTTGCGGTAAAAAAACTCAATGCCCAACCGCCATTTTTAACACAAAGGCCACAAAGGGAGCCGCCATGTTCGCAAAGAAGCCTCCAAACTCCTACACGCCCTCGCAATATCTACATTCCCTCTGTGCCCTTCGCGCCGACATCGTGCCCTTTGCGGTAAAAAAACTCAAGGCCCAACCTCCATTTTTTAACACAAAGGCCAGAAAGGGAGCCGCAATGTTCGCAAGGGAGCCTCCAAACTCCTACACACCCTCGCTATAACTACATTCCCTTTGTGTCCTTCGCGCCGACATCGTGCCCTTTGCAGTAAAAAAACTCAAGGCCCAACCTCCATTTTTTAACACAAGGGCCACAAAGGGAGCCGCCATGTTCGGAAAGGAGCCTCCAAACTCCTGCACACCCTCGCTATAACTACATTCCCTTTGTGCCCTTTGCGCCGACATAGTGCCCTTTGCGGTTAAAAAAACCTCAAGGCCCAACCTCCATTTTTTAACACAATGGCCACAAAGGGAGCCGCAATCTTCGCAAGGGAGCCTCCAAACTCCTACACACCCTCGCTTTAACTACATTCCCTCTATGCCCTTTGCGCCGACATCCTGCCCTTTGCGGTATAAAAACCTCAAGGCCCAATCGCCATTTTTTTAACACAAAGGCCACAAAGGGAGCCGCAAAGGTTCGCAAAGGAGCTTCCAAACTCCTGCACTTCCTCGCTACAACTACATTCCCTCTGTGAACTTTGCGCCGACATGGAGACCTTTGCGGTAAAAAAACCTCAAGACCCAACCTCCATTTTTTTAACACAAAGGCCACAAAGGGAGCCGCAATGTTCGCAAAGGAGCCTCCAAACTCCTACACGCCCTCGCTTTAACTACATTCCCTCTGTGCCCTTCGCGCCGACATCCTGCCCTTTGCGGTAAAAAAAACCTCAAGGCCCAACCTCCATTTTTTAACACAAAGGCCACAAAGGGAGCCGCCATGTTCGCAAGGTGTTGGAATTAATTCCCAGCCACGTTTCTCAGGCGTTTGATGTTGGCTTCAATAAAAATCTTCGGTCTCGACCAAGGGTTTGAGTCATAACTACAGTTGCGTTCACATTTGGAATGTGTGGCAGTTCATGGGGTGCATCACGCAGGGTTAAGAGAATTAATCCTGTGCTTAGCATTGGCGACAATCCTTTGGTTTGCAGGCTATTGGCCAACAGCTCCAATCGGGCACTTGGGGCCTCGATGCATGCAATGACATGGCTGGCGCTATGCTGCAGCATATTGATTAAGCATTGGTATTCGGCGCAAAGATTGATGAGTACGGGCAAGGCTTTTTCAACGGCAAAATGACCAGGTTGCGCTGTGATTTCAATTTGGGTTTGCTGGGTTTTCATCATCCGTACTGCCTGTATGTCGCCGGTTGGCCCGATCAGTGTCCCAGATTCGCCGGGCGCATCGTAGCTTTTTACATGCAAAGGTATTCCGGCTTCTTTTAGAGGAAGCATGGTTTTGGGATGAATGACCGAAGCTCCATAATAGGCCATATCGGTGGCATCGTCATAGCTAAGGGCGTTTAATTTTACAGCCTCAGCCCAAATGCGAGGATCGCCGCTCATTACGCCGGGGACATCCTTCCAGATGAACATGGCATTGGCCTCAAGGGCGTTGGCAAACAAAGCCGCCGAATAGTCAGAACCTTCTCTTCCTAAGGTGGTGGTTTGCCCTTGGGCGTTGGCACCCAAAAACCCCTGGGTTACCACGATGGCATTTGGAGATTCCTGCTGAATGCGGTGTATGGAAGAGTGGATAAGCTCTTTGGTTTTTTGTCGATCAACTTGGGCATTTCTCCAGGTTGAGTCCGTTCGAATGGCCGCTTCAGCGGGAAGCAAAACGGCAGATAGCCCATGTTGATTTAGGTATTCTACAACCAGAAAGGAGGAGCATTTTTCACCTACAGACACCAAACTGTCGTAGGCCTGGTCAGTGGCTTCAATAGGGGATTGTATGCGTTCTAGCAATTGGTTTAATCCGGTTTCAGATTCGGATTTAAGCAGGACTCTGCAGGTGTTTAAATGGGTTAATTCTGTGTTTTTTTTTGCGGCATCGGCTTGGGGTTGTGCTCCGCTCCAAACCATTTCTAGGGAATTGGTGGTTTTCCCAATGGCAGAAACGACAAGCAAGATATTGGCTTGATTCGTTCGCTGCTTTAAGATTTCAAGCAAGCGAGGAAACCCTTCGGGGCTTGATAGCGATGCTCCGCCGAATTTATGTACTTCCCATTTCATACCTCAAAGATAGCTTAGGGAAACAAACGGACATTTATCCATTCTCCATCAAGCTCGGCTCCCATAGATGTATACCAATCTATGGCCGGTTGGTTCCAATCCAGCACTTGCCAAGTGAGTCCGCTCAGCTGCTCCTCTCTTGCTTTTTGAATCGCTTGTTCCATCAGTTTTTTCCCAATGCCTTTTCTGCGGAATTTTTCCTTGATGTAAATATCCTCCACATAGAGCATGCGTCCTTTCCAGGTGGAAAATCGATAGTATCCCAATAGAAACCCGGCAGGTTCTTGGTCCAATTCTGCTACCCATGCGAAGCAAAGTGGATTAGGACCAAACAATTCGTTCTTAAGTTCTTTGGCCTGTAAGGTAACCGCTGTTTCTGCTTTTTCGAACCGAGCCAATTCTCGAATCAATTCAAACAACAAAGGAAGATCAGAGGGCTGAACCTCCCGAACCTGAATGTTGGATTTAATCGGGGTCATTGAAATCCAAAACGTCAAGCAGCAAATCGGTCAGCACCTGTGTTTCCGTTTTCCCAGAGGCTCTAATTTGCTGAGGAACAATGCTTTGGGGAGAAAATCCGGGAAGGGTATTCACCTCCATAAAATAAAGAGATTGGTCGGGGCTTAACATAAAATCAATGCGTACCAGCCCTTTAAGGTTAAAGGTTCTGTAGATTGATTTTACGTAAATCTGCATTTGGTGCAGGGTGCTTTGGGGAATATCGGCTGGAGTAACTTCGTTGGATTTGCCTTGGTATTTGGCCTCATAATCGAAGAACTCATTGTGTGAAATGATTTCGGTGGGAGGCAGGTAATGCATTTCTCCCTCAGTGGCATAGGCGCCAATTGTAATTTCTCTTCCTGCCATGAATTGCTCAGCCAACACTTCCGCATCTACTTCAAAGGCTTGTTCAATGGCATCTGCCACATCTTCAGCCGTTTTTATTTTAAATGTGGCTAAAGACGAGCCTCCGTTGTTGGGTTTAATAAATAGGGGAAGCCCTAGGGTGTTAATCATGGCATCCACATCGATGACGGCATCGTCCTCTCGGTACAAAATGTCTTGTGCCACAGGAATTCCCAATGAGGCCACGGTGCGCTTGCTCAGATGTTTATTCATGGTAAGCGCAGAGGCAAGTACACCGGAGTTGGGATAGGGTATTCCGGCCAGGTCAAGCAGTGCAGGAACTGTCCCATCTTCTCCTGGTGTTCCATGCATTACATTGTAAGCCAGTTGAATGGAATGTACATGTTCCCCGTCATAAAATGACCAGTCGTTTAAATCTAACGTAAGCTGTTGTTCTTGATAATGAACAGTCCATTGCCCATTTCGATACACCACCAAAATGGGTTCGAAGCGGGTACTATCAATGGCCTGAACAATCATATTGCCAGATTTCAGGCTGATTTCATACTCGCCTGAATCTCCGCCGGCCAATACAGCGACAAGGGGTTTAGTTTCCATGTTGGAAAGGTACGTCGAGAGGGTTTGGTATAGCGATGGTTTGGGCACTTTGTGTTAACAAAGATTTCAACAAGCAACCGGAGTAGGTTCCCTTTAAACTTCAAACGCAGAAAGCGCTTACGCTGTGTTTTTTAACGGACTGCCAATTCCACGGGCAGTTTAAGGTGGTTTTACTGGAATATTCAGGGATGCATACACAGATTTTTTAGGGCGGCAAACGGGCTTTCAGAGCTTGTCCGCGGTGGCCGTGGGGCTGCCCAGCGGGCTTGCGGTGGCTCCTAAAGTCGCCTCCGCGCCACGCGGGCAGCTCCACGCCCCCCTTGCGGGCAAGCTTCTTCAATCCCTGCCGCAGGCGTAGTCATACCTACGATTGTCGAGCGAGTAGAGTGCTCAACACAATATAGAAGACCGCAATCGCGATCCAAATCTACAGAGAGGAGGTTGTAAGCACAGCGGCCATTTTATGTTAACTCCCCCTTTGTGAACCTTGCCCCTGCTGGGATTCCCTTTTGCTAATATTTAACCTGAATGCCTTGGTTGTTTTATACCATAAAGAGGTAACGACGAACTGTGGATTATTAAGGGGAAAATCAATGCGATTGGAGCTTTTTTTTCTCAAAACCGAAGAAAGTTTTGAGTGTGGAGCTGAAATATTCCTGAAATCAATTTAACTTGCATCACAAATTAAAACCTTAGATTTTATGAAAAAAATCACTCAATTTTTAGCTGCGGGCCTTTTGGTCGCTTCGTTTTCTAGCTGCATCACCATGACCAGCGTAACCGTATCAGACGTTAAGCCCGGTGGTGGAAGCGAAGTTTCTGCATATGCCGATGGAATGGGCTTTTTGTACTTAACTGCTCCTCGTGATTTGGGAGAAAAAGTGGCTGCTGAACTTGCTGGAAAAGGAGCAGTTTCAAACATCTCCACCAGCATGACTATGCGCAACTGGGGGATTGTTCAGTATTACAAAGTGACCGCCAAAGGCTCTACCGGCAAATAATCAAACTGCCAACATTTTTCAAAAGGCGGAGCACATGCTCCGCCTTTGTTTTTTAATGCAATTCGATTCTTGGGTAGGGAAAACCAGCATGATCAATGAAGGCATATAGAAACCCTGTTCTGTTTGAATTAGCAATAAAACGCCCCTTTACCCAAAAATAAATTTCCTTTTACACCTGCTTTGCAAGTGATTTAACCCAAGGTAAAAATAAGCGCTGAAGGCTTTACCATAGGTTCAATCTGGCCTTTATCTGTAGGGTAAACGTTTAGCAAACGCTTACCAAACGAATAATTGTTGGATTCCAGCTGAACTTGTGGGAAAAAACATGAATAAAATACGCTTCTTATTCTTTTTGGGCTTGCTTCATTCCAGTACATGGTGTCAAGATGTCCCCAGGTTCTTTACTGAGATTCAAATGCAATTTCCCCACATACCAGAAAATCTATGTGCGGCAGTTTCTTACCAGCAAACGCGCTGGAAGTCGAATCCAAACCCCGGTCAGCCCTCATGCAATGGGCGGCCGGCTGTTGTTGGAATTTTGGGCTGGGTGGTTGAACCAAATCCTGTTTTTAGAAATCACCTTCAGCGGGTGGCTGATTTAAGCGGAATGTCTGAAGATGAGATTTTATCAACGCCTCAACAGGAAATTCACGCTTGGCATTTGGCCATGGATTCTATTTCAAAGATCCAAACGCCTCATTCGGCCTTAGACTGGCTAACTCTAGCTTTTTCTCTAAGCGAAATTCCTGACTTTAATAATACTTCTGCAGATTGGGCCGCTTTTTATTGGTTTGAAGAGCTCAGGAACAGCTGGGTAAAATTGGGCGGGCCCGAAATTTCATTGGATGAAATGAAACCAATGCAGGCGTTGCAAGCAGCAGAACGAAGCGGGCTGGACGGTGTTGCAGTTTGGCAGCCAAGTCCCGCCTGTAATTTTAGCAGTAGAAATGGAAATGCCGTAACTGCTGCCACGGTTCACACGACTCAAGGCTCGTTCGCCGGGGCATTGGCCTGGTTCATGTCGTGTCAATCCAACGTCTCCACCCATTATTTAATTCGCTCTTCCGATGGCTTTCTGTTGCAACTGGTAAATGAGGATGCCAAAGCCTGGCATGTAGGAACTGAAAATGCATATACCATAGGTATTGAACACGAAGGATTTGTTTCAAATCCCGCTTGGTATACCGATACTATGTATGCAAGCTCTGCATCCTTAATTCAACGAATTGCCCAAAGGCATGGAATTGAACTGTCGAGATCAGCCTGGTGGCCTTGGTCTGCAGCTACGACCTATGCCCAACATCAGCGCCCGGGAGTTTGTACCCGAATTAAAGGGCACCAACACTTCCCCAACCAAACCCATACCGACCCCGGTCCGAATTGGGATTGGACAAGATTTTCCAATTTAATTCAAGGCCATCAGCCCCACGAAACCACAATGGGGTTATCAGGAACAATTGCTTTTCCCCTTCTGCCTCCATACGCACCCGACAGTTTGAAACAGTGGAGAATTCAGGTGCCCAGAGGCAAGGTTAATCTGCAGTTTCAATCCATGGATTTGGAACTCAATTGGGATTACCTGACGGTGTATGATGGACCAAGTACGGCAGATTCTGTTTTGCTTACGGCAACCGGGAACCTGATTCCCGCCGGTTTTCTTTCTACAGGGCGCGAGGTCTTAATTCGTTTTAGAAGCGATTGCGCCATTTCCGGTCAGGGGTTTGTGCTGCATTGGAACATGGTTGAAGGAGCCGGAGAAGACAGCATACCCCCCAGCACCCAAATTTTACCCACCGGTCAAGGATGGATAAGCCAGGATTTCCAACAAGGCTTTGCAGATGTAGATTCAGGGGGTAGTGGATTGTTGAGTACCTTTTGGACGGCCGTTCACCACGACGGACAAGGCTATTATGGACGAAATCAGCTGGGAATGATGGCCGATTTTTTTTCGGCTCCAGGCCCCAATCTTCATCCCCAATGGAGCATCGTTTCAGGACAATGGCAACAAGGAAATGGTCAGATTTTTCCGACTCAGCCCGCTGGCATTAGCGCGGTTTCTGCTCAGGTGCCTCAAGGGCCAAGCGGCGAACGGTATTGGGCGTTTGACTTCATCGTTTTTCCAAATGGAAATCAGCCACGCGTTTCGCTGTATGTCGCTGCCGATCAACCCGCAGGGCTAGGTCGAAACCATAGCATAGAGTGGCGACTGGGCTTGGGAGGCCTCCTCGAAATTTACCGATGGGAACAAAACCAGGCTCAGCTGTTGGCGAATATCCCAATGCCAATAAATCCAGGCCAACTGAATCGATGCTTGATTGGTCGGCGCGACAGTACGTACCGATTCTTTCTCAATCACACGTATTTAGGGGAACTGCAGGTTGCAGGATGGCCTCAAAATCAAGCGCAATATATTTCCTTGGAATCAAAAGAGGCCATTACAGCTTTCGATGGAGTGCACAGTGGTATCGGTCGATTTCCCAACCTAAATCAGCATGTTGGAACGGGAGTTCTCCCCATTGGCCATTTCCCCAATGCCAACCCGAATCCAAATACGCCTGCCGGTCGCATCCTTTCTTTGGCCATGGACGGAGCAGGAAATCTATCAACCTGGCAAACGGCAGATTACAACCTGGATTTCAGCCCGCCGTATGCTTCAGCAGGTATTCATGATGGTATGGGTGTAGATGTAGACACCTTTATGGGGCCGCTTTGGATGAGCAATTGGGGGACATCTGCCGATCCCAACTCCGGGCTTTCAAGCTATGAAATCTGCATTGGCAGCAGCCCCGGCGCTTGCGACATACAGCCCTGGCAAACGAATGGATTGACAGCGAGTTGGCAAGGGAATGCCTCATCCCTTAGCATTGGGAACACCTACTTTTCAGGCGTTCGGGCGCTGAATGGGGCGGGAATGATTGGAGCTCCTACCTTTTCCGACGGAGCGATTTGGCTGCATTCAACCGGAATAGAAGGCAGTTCTCAGTCGGTACAGGGCTGGGCCGGGCCCAATCCCTTTTCAGAATCCATTGAAATCAAACTGAATAAACCGGGCATGGTACGAAGTGTCCGTCTTATGGATATACGGGGTAAAATCATTAAAGAAGACATCATTCCAAATACTGGAACATTAAAAATACTAGGATTGCACCACTTGGCCGAAGGCATGTATGTATTGTCAATGGAAGGAATTCCAAGCATTCGATTGATTAAATTGGGCTTTTAAATTTTCTACCTTTGGCAAAAAAATAAGCCATGCTACCCACGCCGATAAAAGATATTCTTACCTGGGAACCCGGTGGCCAATCTTGTTTGGTTGGCGGCTGGGTTCGCACGTTTCGGAGCAACCGATTTATTCACTTGAACGACGGCTCCAATCTGGCAGGCATTCAAATTGTCGTGGACTTCGAGGCCTTTCCGGCAGAACTTCTTCAAGGCATAGCCCCAGGAGCCTGCCTTCGAATTCAAGGCAAACTACAGCCCTCTACCGGAAGGGGCCAAGCCATGGAAATTCACGCCGAACAAATCGAGCTCATGGGTAAGGCAGAATCCGATATCAATGCCCCCGACTTCTACCCCTTGCAGCCCAAGGCTCATTCCTTGGAGTTCTTAAGAGAGATTGCTCACCTGCGGTTTAGAACTCAAACCTTTGGAGCCATTTTTCGGATTCGGCATGCCATGACCTTCGCCATCCATCGGTTCTTTAATGACCGTGGGTTTTTCAATATTCATAGCCCAATTTTGACGGCATCAGATGCGGAAGGGGCCGGAGAAATGTTTCGGGTTACCACATTGGCAGCCGACAATCCCCCTAAAACAGAGGATGGCAAGGTGGATTTTTCCAAAGATTTCTTTGGGAAACAAGCCCATTTAACGGTTTCGGGGCAGCTTGAAGCCGAGTTGGCCGCATTGGCCTTGAGTAAAGTGTACACCTTTGGTCCTACCTTCAGAGCAGAAAATTCCAATACCACCCGGCATTTGGCCGAATTTTGGATGATTGAGCCCGAAGTGGCCTTTGCTGATTTAAACGACAACATGGACTTGGCTGAAGCCAATCTGAAATATGTTCTGCAATATGCTCTAGACCATTGCTATGAAGATTTGGTGTTTTTGAATGAGCGATGGAAAAAAGAAGAGGAAGGAAAAAAGAAAGAAGAACGTTCGGAATTGGACTTGTTGGAACGCATACAGTTTGTTTTGAATGAGCCCTTTGCACGCATTAGCTATGAAGAGGCCATTCAAATTTTAGAGGAATCGCCCCATCAAAAGAAAAAGAAGTTTCAATATCCGGTGAAAGGTTGGGGTACTGATTTGCAATCTGAACATGAACGGTATCTGGTTGAAAAAGTATTCAAACGTCCTGTAATTCTAACCAATTATCCGAAAGAAATTAAGGCCTTTTACATGCGTCTTAATGAAGATGGGCGCTCAGTACGTGCCATGGATATTCTTTTCCCGGGAATTGGAGAGATGGTAGGCGGAAGTCAACGCGAAGAACGCTTGGATTTTCTGCAGCAGCGCATGGCCGAAATGGGCATTCCAGAGTCTGAATTGTATTGGTACTTAGATACCCGCAAATTTGGCACCGTCCCTCATTCTGGATATGGCCTTGGATTTGAACGGTTATTGCTCTTTGTTACCGGCATGGGGAACATCCGAGATGTGATTCCCTTTCCTCGGTTCCCCAAAGGCATCGCGTTTTAATTCCCATTCTTGGGAAGACCATTTAAGGCCCATAACGGCCAATTTTTCACCACAAAGGCCTCCATGCGAGCCGCTATGTTCGCAAAGGTGCCTCCAAACGTGTGCACTGTAGTACAATACATGCCGCAGGAAAGGAAATACAAACCCATGACAACAAGCAAGGTGTAAACCAATCAAAAAAAGGTGGACAAGTCAGGAAAAAGCCACCTAATGGGCTTCAGCACTTAGTTATAATTCTTCCAGCCGATCTAAATTCCGTTCTGCTTGGCCTAAAATGGCGTTTCGCTGTTCCTCGCCCATTTTATCCCAAGTAGGGTACATCATGCCAATCCTTGGATTGCTCTTTAGTTTCTCGCGGTGTCGGTGATAAAAATGCCAATACAATCCATTCAAAGGACAAGCGTTGTCGCCCACTTTTTCTTGCCGTTGATATGCACATGAGCCACAATAATCACTCATTTTATGGATGTAGGCGGCAGAACCTAAGTAGGGTTTGCTGCCTACAATTCCTCCGTCTGCAAACTGACTCATTCCTCTGGTATTGGTGATTTCTACCCATTCAAAGGCATCAATATAAATGCCCAAATACCATCTGTCCAATTCATCTGGATGCACTCCTGCCATTAAAGCAAAAGCACCAGTGACCATAAGCCGCTGTATGTGGTGAGCATAGCCTGTGTTTAGGGATTGATGTATCGCCTCACTCAAACACCGCATTTTTGTTTTTCCTGTCCAAAACCAACTGGGCAATGGACGCGTATGCTCAAAGTAATTTAATGTTGCAAATTCAGGCATTTCTGCCCAATAAATGCCCCGCATGTATTCCCTCCATCCTAAAATTTGCCGAATAAACCCTTCAACACAATGCATCGGATATGCGGTGGGATGGTCCAAATGTGCCTGCTCTGCTGCTCGTATGACCTCCAACGGACTCAATAGTTTTATGTTTAAGGCAAAACTCAATCTACTATGCCACAGGTAGGGCTCGCTTCGAACCATGGCATCCTGATAATCTCCAAACCATGGCAATCGATGAACAATAAAATGAGAAAGTACCTCCAGCGCTTCTGCCCGGCTTATGGGCCAAGGAAAGGATTCGGCGCTGGCTTCTCCAAGGGTTTTAACGCCCGCTTGCTGGATTTCAGCCCACAGCGGACTTAAATAGTGCTTCGAGCTGTATGTGGGGGGCAATGGCGGCTGACCTTTATATGCTTTCCTGTTTTGAGCATCATAGTTCCATTGTCCGCCCAACGGTTTACCATCCTGCATCAGTACAGAATGCTTTTGCCGCATGTACCTGTAAAACCGTTCCATCAAATATGTTTTTTTACCGGCAAACAAGGCTTTTAATTCTCCTCTTTCCGTTAAAAAATGCTCGGCACATTGCATGTTCCAGCCTCGGAATTGACCCTCTTCCCTCATTTGTTGCTCCAACCGGTGTTCATCGGGTTCTAAATATTCAACCTGACTGGCTCCCGTTTTATCCTGCCAATAGGCTAGGTTTGAGGCAGGATTGTGTTGGTTCTCAGCATCGCCCAACCGAAGATAATGCACCCGATGCCCCAATTCACGAAGCTGCTCGGCAAAGAGCCGCATGGCAGCAAACATGCCCAATACTTTTTGAGCGTGGTGCTGAACATAATCGGTTTCTTGCCTCATCTCAGCCATTAAATAGAGGGTCTGTGAACAGGGTTCTCGAAACCAGGAATGCCCTACATTCAGCTGGTCGCCAAGAATAAAACGCAACCGGTGCAGGGGCTTGAATTCGGAATTCATATCCATAATTTACCTTCTTCTTGGTTTCCAATTCCTCGGGCCTTGCCCTCCACATATTTGCACGCAATCCACCACGCCAGTATGGCGTCCACTTCGTGCCAGCTTTCAACATTAGGTAAATCCTGTTGAATCTCTTGGCTTATGTGCTGCATAAATGGAACAAGACCTGATTTGTCTTTTTTGTATTCTACGCCGGGTTTCATATCCTGTACAATGCCCCCCGGATATCCTTCAATTACGGTCCACTTCTGTTGCCTCCAACGGTGCGCAAGTTTGCACGCCCGAGCAGTTAGCCCCCCTAAAAACAGAGGACTCATGGCTTTGGCTTCCCGGTCGGCTTGTCGATAAAAAAAATCAGGCGATTCCATGGGTTTTACATAGGCCATCGGCAACGACAAGGGAGCATCAATGCAAATCAACACAGGCCCATTCAATCTAAGTGTTTGTTCCAAAAACCGATCTGCATCCTGGCCTTTTTTCGTAGCCATAAGCTCAAGTTGCCCTCCGGCATGACCCATACACACCGCCGTTGTTCCAGCCAGTTTGGCACCAAAATCAATGCCTACGCAGAGCGGTTTTTCCATGTGTTTTGATATATTTTATCCGCGTCGTACATGTCAGCCTGCCGTACAGGATCAAAAACCCGATTGGGTCTGGGGTCGTTCCCCACACCCGCCAAGTAGGCCCAATTTCCATAGTTTGAACAGGGGTCATAATCAACCAAGGCATGCTCAAACCAAGCTGCCCCCCAACGCCAATCGACGTTAAGATGATGAACCAGATAACTGCCGGCATTTTGCCGACCTCGATTGCTCAAAAACCCGGTCTCCCTCAATTCATTCATGCATGCATCTATAAAGGGCTGCCCGGTTCGCCCGTTTATCCAAGCCTGGAATTCGGGCATGCCCGCCTGTACGGTTGGAGTTTGGCCGCGAATGCCTCCGGCCTGAAAAAACCGGACTCCGTACTTTTGCATTGCGAAATAAAAATAATCCCTCCACAGCAATTCAAATCCTATCCAATAGGTGCTTTCATTCGCTCCACACTTCAACTCATACGCCTTTAAGGCCTTCCAAATGGTGCGCGGCGACACATTGCCCAACGCCAACCAAGGACTAAATCGAGTGGAGTATAGGTCTCCAAGCAAGCCATTTCGGGTTTCTTTGTAGAAGGAAGCCCTGCCTGAGGCAAAATACCTGTGTAAGTGCTCCAGCGCGGCCTTTTCTCCTCCCTTAAACAGCGCCGGTTTTGCATCCGAATCCAGCCATTGTGCGGGCAGAGCGGTGGTTTCAATATTTTCAACTCCAGCTGGCATTTCTGGCAGACGTTTTGGCCTTGAAATGCACTCAATGTCCGGAAACCTTGCTTCTACTTTATGCCGAAATGCGGTAAACACATTGGGCAGGGCGCTTAGGTCAAATGGCAATTCCTCGGGTTTCAATAGGCTATGGCTATGGTAGGTATGGCATTCCATTCCCATAGAGCTCAGTTTTTTCCTTAAGGCCTGTTCTTCAACCTGCTCGTATGGGGCCTTGCTGACCTCCATGCGGCAGGTTTTAAGGTTAAACCGGCGCATAATTTCCGGAATTTTTTCTTCCGGCCTACCGCCAACAATCCAAAGGCCTTGCCCCAATTCCTGAAGATTGTGGTTTAAATCATCCAGAGATTGGGCAATAAATCGCCCCCGAAAACGTCCGATTCGTTCAAAGCCCAATGGCCCCATTAGGCCTACATCTTCAGGAAGGACATACACGCACACCATTGGCCCCTCTGCATTTTCCAGCGCCCCTAGCCCTTCGTGATCTTCCAACCGAAGGTCAGTTCGGAACCACACTACGTTGCCCTCAAGTTGATTCATGTTAATTCAAACAATCAATTCCAAAAATGGTTATGAATACCGCCCATAAATTTGGAATTCATGATAGGGTATGTTTTCCCCTTTCTGCGAAATCAAAAAATCAGACAACAGGTGGGGCTCTTGCAAAAGGAAACAATTCCTTGGCACAATTCTTGGTTCAAATCCCTTTATACTCAAATTTCAAAACTCATTTTCCTATGTTCAGATTGCCTCTTTTTCTGTGTATGTTGGGCTGTTCAGCCGTACTTTCAGCCCAAGGGCTCAAAGATCTTCAAAAAAAGGCTTCAGGAGCCATTAAGGCGGCTACCGGCAGCACTGAAATCACCCAGGATGAAGCGGGGCGGGCGCTGAAAGAGGCCTTTGCCAAAGGCACCGAATGGGGAGTTGCTCAGGTTTCAAAGGAAAATGGGTATTTCGGCAATCCCAGCATAAAAATCCCCTTTCCGGCCGATGCCAAAAACGTAGAAAGTAAGCTTAGGTCTTTGGGAATGAATGCCTTGTGCGATGACGTTATAGTATCGGTTAACCGTGCGGCCGAAGATGCGGGCCCCCAGGCCAAGGCCATCTTTCTGAATGCCATACAATCCATGACGCTGAACGATGCGCTTGCGCTGGTGCGCGGCGGAGAGCAATCTGGGACAGATTATTTGAAACGCACCACACAGGCTGAATTGGTTGCCGCTTTTCGGCCTATTATTAAAACATCTTTGGAGAAAGTCGGGGCTACACGTTTTTGGGCTCAAGCCATAGGGGCCTACAACAAAATCCCCTTCATTGAAAAGGCAAATCCTGATTTGGTTGATTTTGCCACACAAAAAGCCCTTGACGGCTTGTTCGTTATGGTGGCGGCCGAAGAGAAAAAAATTCGGAAAGACCCCATGGCCCGCAGTTCCGAATTGCTCAAAAAGGTTTTTGGGGCTCGGAAATAAAGGGGTCGGGGCAGACACGTAGGTCTGCCCCAACACGCAGGTCTACCCCGACGTTATGGAATTACATTGAATTCCAATACCGATAACCAGGTATTGGGACCTCCTGAGCGTAAGGTGGTACCCGACGGCAACCACATGGGTAAAATGTTGGGATTTGTGGATTTGTTTCCGCATGTAAAGTTGAAGTTACCAGATCCACCTCCAGTACAATTTGTGAATTGATAAAAAGTGGAACTAGAGGTAGGTAATCCCTCGATCGAATTAATTACTCTTTTCCCATTCACCCAAAAAAAGGAAATTGTGTAGGTTAAGAAGGTGCTTAATGTAGTTGTTACAGCACATCTAGCAGAGTTTAGCTCATGTGTCGAATTAGGGGAGATATCAACACATACATTATTCCTAAACTCACTTCCCGATATTGCGGTAATTTTCCAAACCTTATTCGCTGGTACCGTACGTAAGGCAGTATCTACCAACAATACCTGATTGAATTGCAAACTTCCCTGAGCCCAGGCACCCATCGCCAAAATCAAGAATGAAAATACGAAACCACAGTTCTTCATTTTTTTCTAATTGTTTTCAAATATAAAGGTTTAATCGGAGGTTTAGGGATTGCGAGGGGGCTGTTGGGGTGGGGGCCGTAGGGGCAGACACGTAGGTCTGCCCCTAGTTGACAAATCCCCAAACCAGCCCCAGTTGAAGGTACCTGTCTCGAAGGGGGTACCCCGGTAACAGCATGTATGGATTTCCAGATAGCTCTTGCGCGGCATTCCTCAATCGGACAAAAAAGCCCACGGATTTTATTCGGGCATTGATGTACACATCTGCCATGGCAAAGCCCCCACGGGTCGCCCCCGTCAGTACCAAAAATCGGTCGGCCGAAGGAGAATAACCCATGGCTTGAAAATCAGACATATAACTGGCGTCAATTCCAGCCCGCAGGTTGAGGTTTTTCTTAAATAAGAGGGCTTCTATGCCTAAATCCAATTGACACATGGCAAGGGGCACCGGCAGGCGGTTGCTGCTGCTGTAGTTCAGCTGAACGTTGATTCTGGGTTTGAATACGCCAAAATTCCACCTGGATTGGAGAACTGCTCTCAGTACCATGGCAGGATCGGCATTCTGCTGCGGTTGAACCTGTTCATTAAACCAAACGAATGAATTCAAGCCCTGCCATTCCATACCCAATACCATCCAGCCCCGTTGAGCCCTTTTGCCCTTTGGTTTGCCAATGCTGCCATGCGCATATAAGCTCAGCTGGACCGATTCTTCTTTTTGAAGGGAGGATGTCCACTGATGCACATGGGTTCGCAGTTCTTGGTCGAAATAAGCAGGCTGACGGCGTTCGGCTCGAATGCGGGCAGCGATAGAAAACGGCGAAGGCCCAGAGATGTTCCAAGGACTAAGATGAAAATTCCCTTCGGCCAACACATCGCCCTGCCTGAAACCCGTTAGAAAAAAATGTCCCCTCAGATTGGCCTGAACAGATCGTCCAATCTGTTGGTTGAATTGACCTTGAATGCTCAGGTGGTGACCGGAAATTCCGGCCGACATGGCTTCAATATAGGTGGTATCAATGGCTTGAAGGGTGTCGCTTTTGCTGCCTGCCTGATAGTATTCATGCGCGATGCTGAGCATAGCTCTTGGAGCAGAAATAGAATGTCCTGATTTTTGAGCCCAGAAGATTCCGGCTTCCTGCTGAAGTGATTCCCGGAATCGCTGTGCCCGTGCATCTGGGCGAATAAAAGCCAGTTGGGTATAGTTGCTGCTGTCGGGTTGAGCATCGGTATAGGTGTCGTTCCAATGGCTCCATTCCAAATTGTGGTGAATTCCAAGGGGGAAGGCTTTTCCACAGCTATCTGCCTTGGGTTGCCAACACTGGCTAAGTCGCAGTGCCGTTTGAACGCCTGTGCGGGCTGCAGCATTCAGCCGCACGGGATAGGTGGCACGGTTTGCATTGGGAATAAAATTGCTGCCATTGATAAGCCCTCCTTTAATGAAGGTGGAATCGTTGAGTAGTCCTCCATTTTCCTGACCTGTATAATCATTATGCGTCAGGACGATGTAGGCCTTATATCGGTTTGATGGGGAGGCGTAGCGTAAAAAGATGCGGCCGTTGTGAAAGACTCGGTCTTGCCGTTGATATGCTCCCTTGGAATTGATGTGCCGGTAAGAGAAGCCGGCGTACAATTTAGGGGCAAAGGCCTGTGCATGTTCGGCTTGAAACCAGTGCTCTTCAAAGGAACCCAACTGATAGGTTAATTCAGTATAAGGTCGAGCCAGGCTGAATAAGGGTGTGTTTTCGGGTAGATAGTGGTAATCGGCGGTGCTTTGTGTTCCGCTCATCCATTGAGTCCGCTGGTTTGGGGGGCCAAAATACAGGGGATACAAAGGACTGCCGATGTTGCCCAGATTAATGGGCAAACTGCTGAAAAAAAGCGTGTGGTCGATAAAGGGTAATGCAAACAGCTCGGATGAATTGGCAACAAGCTGGAAGGTTAAGTCCCGATCAAAATCGCGGGCATAGGTAAAAAATCGCCGAAGGGTATCGGATTCTATTTGTTTGGCAGATCCATCCACAAGAACAGTATCGGTTGTGTTCCGTGTAGAATCTGTCCTTTGAGCCAACAAGGGCTGGGCAGTAAAACTCAAAAGGGCCATCAAGACCAAATTCCAATGCATTAAAGGCATAATTCAAAGGTAAGGCTTGAAACGGGAACTAGGGGAGTGCTTGGGATATTTGCTCCAATTTAGGCAGGAGTTGGCCGCGGTAGGGATTGAACCGGGTAGCCCGCAAAGTTGGCGGGTGTGGTTGGCGCGCGGCGAGGAGGCGACTTTAGGAGCCACCGCAGCCCGCTGGCAACCCACCTGGCAACTGCGGACTACCGGTGAAAGCCCGCAACCGCCCACAAAAATCAATACAACTGCTGAATCAATATGCCTATGCCCATAATCAATACAAACCAACCGAATGCAGGCTTTAATTTTTCTCCTGGGATATGATCTCCAAGTTTGATTCCTAGGAAGATACCTAAAATGGCTATACCTGTAAAACTGAGTAGAAATATCCAGTCTGGACTGAAGTTTGAAATGTCGCCGGTAAAACCGATTAGGCTTTTTGCGGCGATGATGAGCAATGAGGTGCCTATGGCAGTTTTCATGGGTAAGCCTGTCAACATCACTAAAACAGGGATGATGAGGAAGCCCCCGCCGGCACCGACCAAGCCGGTCAATACTCCAACTCCCAGGCCTTCAATGATCACGAGCCCCGCTGATTTTAAGTTTAGCGATTTTTTATTGCCTACTTTAATTTCAGATTTGCCGTGGATCATGGATATCGAGGCTAAGATCATGATGACCGCAAACAGCCCCAATATCCAAGTCGCCTTTTCAATTCCTAACAAAGTTTCAGGAAGATTAGGTACCAACCAATAGCGTGTCAGGAAAACAGCGAGGATGGATGGAGCTCCGAAACTGAGGGCGATGCGTAAATCCGCTTGTTTTTTACTCCAAGCAAGAAGGCCTCCCACCAAGCTGCTACCTCCTACGATAAAAAGGCTGTAGGCTGTTGCACTGACCACATCGAATCCCAACAAATACACCAAAACCGGGACGGTAAGGATGCTTCCTCCTCCGCCAATCAATCCCAAAGATATTCCAATCAATAAGGCCGATACATAGCCCAAAAGTTCAATCATAATCAAATTGGTGGTATGTTGATGGGGCAATAATTATTGACCCTTACAAAAAGGAAAGGGCGAAGAATATTTCGCCCTTTACCCCTAGCCTATAATTAGGATATTAATTGTTTTCTTCTTCGAATTTTTTCATTTCATCCTCGAAAACCTCGCGGAATTTGCTGATTTCGAAATCCTGTTTTAAAGCAGCATTGGCAGAAATCTTGCTGGTTAAACCGTTGTATAAGGTTTCTTTTTCGACTTCAAGAGCAACGAAGGTGCGGAAATTGCCGTTTGGCAATGCATTGGTTTGCTCGCAAGCAGTACGGATGTCAATCAAGGTTTGTTTAACCACTTCGCGGGTGATGTTCTCCACTTTTTGGTCGAATTCAAATTTATTTGAAATCTCACGCTCTTTGGCATACCGTTCAGTTACCGATTTGATTTTGGTTTCAATGCTGGCAGCCAACTGCTGACGGGTTAGCGTAAGGGCTTTTTCTTTACTGAAGCTCATGTCGGACGACTCACCGCTCATTGAAGCCCGGAAAAACTTGTCATCGGTAGTGTACTTGGGTCCAGCACATGGAATTTTAATTTCTTTGCCAATGGCATCGTTGGCTACGGCCGTACGGCTTTTGCAAGAAGTCATTGATACAGATCCGGCAAGGATAACCGCAGTGGATAAAAATAAAAGAGAACGGTTCATAATTAAATGATTTATTGGTTTGTTGAAATGGGATATTCAAATCTCGTGCCAAATTAAACAAAGGGAGCTGATTTCTTGTATATTTAAAGGATAAAATCAAATTCTATGTGGAAAAAACTGCTTCATTACGCCAATCCACTTACGCTTTTCCGCAAGTCTGATGCCTCGCGCAACATCAATTTAACGCTGATGCATGGCATCAATCGAATCAGTATTTTGATGTTCTTATTGGCCTTGGTGGTGATGGTGGTCAAATTTTGGACCTAAGTTTAGCCGGCCGAGGCGCAAATCCATGTTTCTGGATTTAAGTAGCGTTCTGCGCTGCGGCGTACCTGGTCTGCATTTACTGAAAATAGATGCTGGTGGTATAGGGTTAAATAATCGGCGGGCATACCCAATCCATGCAGGGTCATCAGGCGGTCGTGCCGATTAAGTACTCCATCTAGGGAGCGTGCCAAGCTGCCTGCCAGGTAGTTTCGTACGGTTTCCATTTCCTGCTTTGATGCGGCTTGAATTATAAGGCGTTCTGCTTCAAACCTCATTTCATGCAGCGTTTCGTTTTTTTTGTCTCCATTGATTTGGGTATTCACCATCCAATAGCTGGCCGATGTTAGGCGCATGGGGCTGGCACTGATTCCGTAGGTAAATCCCTTTTCTTCTCGAATGTTTTTCATCAAGCGGCTCCCAAAATATCCTCCCCACAGCACCAGCATAAATCGAAAATCCAGTTCTTCTTGCAAGGAACTGAAGGGAGCTGGACCTACTACGCGCAATGCCTGCTGCGATTTTCCGGGCATGGAATGGTGAAGTTCCTTTTTTTCAGGAATCTGCCAATGGGGCAAGGCAGAGGTCGATGGTGCCGAAGGAGATACGGCGGCTAAAAAATCTTCAAGTATGGCCTGGCTTTCCAACAGAATTCCCGAAGCATAAGCGGTGGGAGATTGAGATAGAATACAGTGTTTGTAAGCCTCGTGTACATCTTCCAGACTTAGGTCTTCCAATATTTCTAGGCGTTCATCTTGAAATAAGGGATGGTTTTGGAACAGGTAGCCGGAAGATAAGCGCCGGGCTTGTTCCGATACCTGCTCGCTTTCTTGCATGAAATCGCTGATTTGCAGTTCTTTTTGCATGCTGAATTCTTCCGGGCTTAGAATGGATTCCAGAAGCATTTCACGAAAAAGGGGCAGGGCTTTTTCCAGGTTTTGGCTTCGACAAATCAATGAAAAAGTCAGGGATTCGCGGTTTGCTGATTTTTGAACAAAGGCTCCACAGCGGTCTAAATCTGCGTTCCATTCTTGGGCTGTTTTTGTTTTGGTTCCTTCACCGAGCAGCTGTACCAGCGTGTTTAAGGGAAAAGGCTGCCCGGTCCAATGGGCATCCAGATCATAGCGTAGAGATATTTTTGCCAAGGGGTTTTGACTGTGAAGCAGCACATGCCAGGGCTTTCCATTGGGCAATAGTAAGGTTTGGAAGACCGGAAAATCCGGAGCTTGGCTTAAATCGATGGCTGGGGAACTGGATGGAAAGGGGTTGGGCATGACTTAGGCATTGGATTCAGACAAATAGAGTAGAGTAGAGCTATTTTCAGGATTCAGGTAGCGATGAGCGGCATTGCGCACATCGTCCACTGTAATTTGGGCATACTCTTCCCATTCGGTGTTTAGGGTTTGGGCGTCTCCCAACCACTCGGCTGTTGCCAAGCGTAAGGCTCTGTTTTGAACGCTGGCATCGCTAAAGGCGTTTGAGGTTGCCATTTTTTCGGTGGCCCGAGTTAAATCATCTTGAGTCAATCGATGTTCGGCAATTTCAAACAAGAAGGATTGAATTTCGGCGGCGACCTGCTCCGGATTTTTTCCTTCTCGAAGGGTTGCGCTGAACAGAAATTGGCCTGGATCGGCCGAGCCTGAAACGTAAAATCCCCCTTGGTTCAGCAGGCCTCTTTTACGGATGAGTTCATCCATGGTATAACCGGCTGCTGAACCGGAAAGGGCATCAGAGAATAAATCCAGGGCTTTGAAATCGGCATGGTTTCGGCCCGGCATATGCCAGCCCATCCATAAGGCATGTTCCGGCACGGCTCTCTTAACCTGTTTAATACGGGCTTGAGTTTGAGGTGGCTCGACAGGCAAGGGACTTTTCTTTTGAGCTTGTGCGGGCAAATCGCCAAACCAATATTCGATTTCCTTTAGGGCAGAATCCGGATTTACGTTCCCGCTTAAAACCAATGTGCAGCGGTTGGGGCCATAATGTTCCTTGTAAAATTCGTGGATGGTTTGCCGCGGCACCTGTTCGATTTGTTCGATGTTTTTTCCTATGGTGGGCCAGCGGTAGGGATGTGTAGTGTAGCTTAACTCCCGACTTAGCGTCAGCAAGTCTCCATACGGCTGATTTAAGTAGCGTTGCCGGAATTCTTCCACCACCACCTTTCGTTGTACTTCCACCTTATGTTCTGATAAACTGAGGTTGCACATGCGGTCAGATTCCAGCCAAAGCGCCGTGCTGAGGTTTGCCGCGGGCAATACACAATAGTAATTTGTCAAGTCGTTGTTGGTAAAGGCATTGTTGATGCCTCCCGCCAGTTGCAAAGGCTGGTCGTAATTTGGAATGTGCCGGCTGCCTTCAAACATGAGGTGTTCCAGCAAATGGGCCAAGCCGGTCCATTGTGGATTTTCATCGCGGGCACCCACGTCATACAATAAATTCACCGCCACCATGGGAGTTTGCCGGTCGGGTTGAATCAAAACCTTCAGGCCATTCCCCAAGGTGTAACGTTCAAAAGGGAAAGGTATCATGCGTTCCAAAGATTGCCCATGCAAACCAAGGTTTGCCGGAATTCGTTCCAAATTTCATCTACAATGTGAGCTGCCGGTTGAATGTCATGGATTAGGGCGCTTACTTGTCCAATTTCAAGTTCTCCCTCGTTTAGATTTCCCTCAAACATACCTAGTTTTGCTCGTCCTCGACCCAGCAATTCGGCCAATTGTTCAGGGCTCGCTCCTTGCTGATATGCCTGAGCCACTTGCTGGAAAAAGGGGTTTTTAAGCAATCGAACCGGGGTTAATTCCTTCAATGTCAATAGCGTATCTCCTTCAGAGGCTGCCACCACGGCAGATTTAAAGGCAAGGTGCGCGGACGACTCCTCAGAGGCCACAAATCGGCTTCCAATTTGGACTCCCTCGGCACCGAGTGCAAATGCGGCGGCCATGGCCCTACCTGTAGAAATTCCACCTGCGGCAATCAAAGGCAGGGTGCAGGCCTGTTTTACCAAAGGCAACAGCACCAAGGTTGTGGTTTCGTCTCTACCATTGTGTCCACCGGCTTCAAATCCTTCGGCCACGATGGCATCGACTCCGGCGGCTTCCGCTTTCATGGCGAAACGGGCCGAGGAAACGACATGAACAACCGTGATGCCCTTCGCTTTAAGTCGCTGAGTGTACATTGCCGGATTTCCTGCTGATGTAAAAACAATGGGAACCTTAAACTCAATGACCGATTCGATGTGCTCCTCAATGTTTGGATAAAGGAGGGGTAAATTTACTGCAAATGGTTTTTGAGTGGCGGCCTTGCATTTTGTCAGCTGCTGCCGCAACACCTCAGGGTACATTGATCCAGAACCGATAATGCCAAGGCCGCCGGCATTAGAAACTGCGGAGGCCAGCTCCCAGCCTGAGCACCAAATCATTCCGGCTTGAACAATAGGCTTTTCAATGTTGAATAGGGCACAAATTCTATTTTCCAATGGCATTTGAATTTAAACAAAGATAGGGAATCGACCGCAGGTGTGTAGAGCCAAGGCATGCCTTGGCTCTGGGGTTTTGGGCCAAGGCGTTTTTGGTTCACGGGTATGGGCAATTTTCGTTTGATGGGCCAAGGCATGCCGTGGCGTTGGGGGGGTGGACCGTAGAGCCAAGGCATGCCTTGGCTTTGGGGTTTATTAACCAAGGCATTTTTGTTTCACGGGTATGGGCAATTTTCGTTTGATGGGCCAAGGCATGCCGTGGCGTTGGGGGGTTTTGGGCCGTAGAGCCAAGGCATGCCTTGGCTCTGGGGTTTATCAACCAAGGCGTTTTTGTTTCACGGGTATGGGCAATTTTCGTTTGATAGGCCAAGGCAAGTCGTGGCGTGGGGGGGGGGTGGGCCGTAGAGCCAAGGCATGCCTTGGCTCTGGGGTTTATT
>CAIKAF010000031.1 GCA_903825395.1 uncultured Flavobacteriales bacterium | reverse complement strand
TCGGTTACACCGGCGCCGGTGAAAATACCGCCAGGCGTACCGGGCTGTAAATTGAATGGAGCATCGGCAGAACAAATCACATTGGGACCAGTTACGCTGGCATTTGGAGTAGGATTCACCACGATTTGAACGCTATCGGTGGTAAAGCAACCTACGACAGGATCGACCAAAGTGTGTTTTGCGTAATACGTTCCGGCAGACACAGCGGCCGGATCAAAATCAGCACCGGAATTTGTTGGTGTAACACCAGGGCCGGTCCAAGACCCTCCACTGTTCAACGCAGTCAAACTAATCGCATTATCATAATCGCACAACTGAGCGGAATTGGAAGTAATGCTAGCATCAGGCCCTGGAACCACCGTGATTGAAAGCGAATCATTCAAAATACAACCTTGGTTGTTGGTCTGATAATAAATGGTATTCGATCCCAAGTTGGCTGTAGATGGGTCAAAAATCCCTTGAATGGAATCTGTAATTCCTTGGCCAATCCAAACACCAGCTGTGAATGAGGGTTGAACAATATTCCAAGATATCTTAACATAACCGTGTCCGTTATTTGATGCAGCTATATTTTGCTGATTGGTTCCTCCATTAAAGGAGCCACCGCCACCGCCGACCCGAGCACCGCCGCCGCATCCACCAGAGCCACCACCAGAATAGCCGCCGCCGCCGCCTCGGTTACCCCCTCCACCACCAAATCCACCACCATTAATCCCACCATTTCCGCCGGAAACAAAAGCCTGACCTCCCTCTGAGCCAGTAGCAGAAACCAATAGGCCACCGCCGCCACCAGAATTGTTGCAGTTGTTTGCACCTCCTGCGCCACCGTTTAAACCTCCATTATTAATTGCAACACCATTTAAAGAGCCGGAGTTGCCATTGTTACCGGTAGGCGCACCCGCATCAACCCATGGACCAGAGGCGCCTGCGCCTCCACCTCCTGCAACAATAAGGGGAGAATCCGTAATTGTAGTAACGAAGGTGCCACCACCGCCGCCGGCAGACGTTCCCTGCTGACCCACTAAGACCTTTAAAACAGTCCCTGCGGTTACATTGAAATCCCCTTTCATAATAGCGCCGAGTCCTCCATCATTTGGCCCCCCTCTAGCTCCAGCAGCCTCGATGGTTATCGTTCCAGTTACAGGAACCACGAACTGCTGAATACCTGAAATTACAGTTACTACGCCCGGGCCATATTCATTATCGGCATCTCCTTGATTTGGGCCAGTATTGCCTGTTTTACCACAATTTGTTAACATAAGAGAATCAACAAGAAAAGGAGGCAAGAAGCCTAGATCGATATCGGCATCGCTTGCACAAACAGGTGAAGGAGCAGGCGCAAGGAATGCGGTGAGGTACTGTATCGCATTCACATTAACGGTATCGTATTTCGATGGACAGCCGTTGACTTTGTAATTCACGTGGAACAATGTTGGTTCGGTTATGATTCCGGTAGTCCAGTTTTGACCAATGTTAGCGATGTTGCCACCTAAGGTATCGTACCACACATAGTTTCCATTGGGGCCGGTTACCGACAAGTTCGCCGTTCCACTACCGCAGAAGGAAGTATCTCCGCTTGCAGTCGGTGCAGGAAGAGAATCCAACCAAATTTCAGCAGGTACGCGAGCACTTGCACATACCAGAGTTACATTGTAGGAAATAACAACCTGCCCATTTCCTGACCGGAAACCTTGGGTATGAGTAGTATTGCTGGCTATGGTAGCTGAGGCGAAGCTTGAACCGCCGCCACCGCCGCCAAATCGACCGCCGCCGCCGCCAAACTGACCGCCGCCGCCGCCGCCGCCAGATGTATTGCAGGTTCCGCCACCTTTCCCTCCAATGCCCAATACACCCGCGTCAGAACAACCGCAAGTACCACCAAGTCCACCGGCAGTAGGTGTAGCACCTTTTCCTGTATTGCAGGCATCACCGACATTTCCACATTGACTGCCGGAACCGGCTGTTCCAGAACCACCGCCGGCTCCGCCACCCATTCCTGAGGAGCAGTTCCAGCCACCGCCACCGCCACCACCGGCAGTAACAACACGGCTAGCAAAAGTAGTGCCTCCAATCCGAATATCTGAAGCACCGCCACCACCGGCACCGCTAGAAGACCCATCGCCTCCGCCATTCCAACCGCCTGAATTTGTGGTGGTTGTACCCCCTACATACACATTCAGAACCTGGCCTGGAGTCACGGCAAGGGTGGTTTGCACCCTACCACCTAAACCGCCGGGGTTATTGGCTGGGCTAGGTAAAGAACCTCCACCTTGAGCTCCTTGCACATCTACAGTAATGGAAGTGACATTGGCCGGAACCGTGTAGGTTTGGGGTGCACCGGTAAAATTAAAGGTTTGCGAACCGCTTATATTACTAGTTAATTCAGAAACAGCAAACAAGGTATCTGAGCCTAAAATTGGAGGAAGAGAAATGCTAGGACCTATGGCCACTAAGTTTCCACCTACAGGAGCATCGTACCAAGACACTGAGCTGTTGCTGGTTGCAGTTAGAGTAACTGGAGTGCCGCAGGTAACCGAGTCTCCTTGAGTTACTGGGGCTGCCAATGGCGTGACCGAAATAGGAAGGGGAACACGCGTACTTGAGCAATACGTTTTCACAAAACTAATAACAACCTGTCCATTTCCGTTTTGATCGCCTTGAGCATGAGTTACATTGCTAGTTAGGTTGGGGTTTGCATAGCTAGAACCGCCGCCGCCGCCGCCATAATAGGCGCCACCGCCGCCGCCATACCAGCCGCCGCCGCCGCCGCCGCCTTGTTGTGGGCAACATCCACTCCATGCATCGCCACCTTGACCAAATTGACCTGATGGGGCTCCATAGCAAGTAGCGCCTTGACCACCGGCGGTTTGAGTGCCGCCTCCGCCTGTGTAGCAGGTTGAATTACCTCCACAAGAAAATCCCTGCTGAGCATTACCACTACCACCTCCATCTCCTCCACGGTCTAGGTTTCCGTTGCAGTTTCCGCCGCCGGCACCACCGCCACCACCGGCAACCACAACGCGGTTGTTCAAGGTTGTTCCTCCAATTCGAATATCAGAAGCGCCACCGCCGCCCCTGGCTTCTTGCCCATTTGACCAACCATACCCAGAGCCACCTCCATTCCAACCTCCCGGTCCCCAAACTCCAGTACAGCAGCCACCGCTGCCGGGCTGATTGCCGACATAAATGTTTAACACTTGCCCTGGCGTAACGGCCAAGGTCCCTGTTACCTTCCCACCTTTACCTCCATTGTTCCAAAGATTGGTCCCCCCTTGAGCACCCCGCACATCAAAGGCAACCGAGAATACCCCGCCGGGAACCGTCCAAGTTTGGTTACCACCGGTATAGTTGAAGGTTTGAGTGCCAGATGGGTTCGGGTCAGAAACCGCCTCAACAAAAAGGGTGTCGGTTTGAGTAACAAACGACATCGAGTAATTAGACTGAGTTGACAAAGGAGAACCGCCGGTTGGAGCAGCAAACCAGTGATACCAACCGGTAGAGCCAGATGCAGAAGCTGTAATGTTGCTGCCGCATGTAGTATTGATTGGGTTGGCGGTAGGAGCAGACAGAGGGTTAACCGTTAGATTAACTGGAGCCCGGTTGCTCGTACAAAAAGGAGTAGTATAATTTATGGTAACAATACCATGCCCTTGACGGGTACCGCGGGTATGTGCAATGTTGGAACACAGGGTGGGATCGGCGTAGTTGGATCCACCTCCGCCACCGCCGTAGCTTGAGCCACCGCCACCGAACCAACCGCCGCCTCCACCGCCGCCGCGGTAATCACCTTGACCACCTTGACCTGCCGATCCGGCTTGAGGGCAACACCAGCTGCCACCAGCTGCACCACCCGAGGTAGGAGAACCTCCGCGACCTGTATAACCCGTATTACCAGTGCTATTGCAATACAGCCCATCTTCGCCAGTTGTGCCACCGCCATCGCCTCCGCGAGATCCATCAGTACCGCAATTCCAACCGCCGCCACCGCCACCGCCAGCTACCAATACTCTATTATTTAAACTTGTGCCACCTATTCGAATATCTGTGCCACCACCGCCAGAGTTAGCCCATGAAGTGCCCCAGAATTGGTTCCCACCACCATTATAACCACCGCTAGACTGAGCATTACCAGGCCAGCCACCAACAAAAATAGCCAAGGTTTGACCAGGCGTAACCGCCAAATTCGCCACAACACGACCTCCGAAACCTCCGCGGTTGTTGTAGTTCGTATTTCGGCTGCCTTCTGCACCTTCCATGGTTACTGCTAAACTAAATACGCCCGCAGGAACGGTCCAGTTTTGCTGACCACCGGTAAAGTTAAAGGTGACCGAAGCAGAAGGATTCAGGTTGTTGGTCGCCTCTACATAATAGGTAGTGGTTTGCAACGTACTGGGGGGTGAAAAATTCGCCCCAGTTCCCAAAACAGCGCCACCAGTAGGAACAGCAAACCACCGAAACAAGCCGGTTGAACCTGAAGCCGTCAACGTGGCCGAGCTGCCGCACGTAACCGTTGCACCCGTCCCTGTTGGCATCGCCAAGGGGTTCACAGTAACCACCAACGCCGCCCTGGGGCTTATACAGTTGGGGTTGTTGTAGCTGTTTACCGCCTCAACATAATACGTAGCCTGGGCAAACATGGCTGGAGTAGTATAGGTTGCCCCGGTCCCAAGAACAGAACCGCCACTGGGCTGACTATACCATCGGTACAAACCCGTAGAGCCGGAAGCCGTTAGGGTTGCACCTTGGCCACAGGTTGCGGCCGAACTTAATGCAGAGGGAGTGGGGCATTGTGCCCAAGCACCCACGGTTAAGAGCCAGCCCAACGCCAAAGCTGCCGGGCGCAAAACTCTTCGCAATCTAGGGTTGATGTGTTGCATAACGCTGAATTTAAATGATTATTTGTTTGTTTTCAATGGAACATATAAACAGACTATAAATGTAAACAATTTTTAAATAAATCAAATCAAAAATATTTTTTAGCCTTTATTTAATAGGTTTTTATCTATTTATTTTAATATACTTTAAATCTGCCAGTTTGTATTTTTTGTTTCTTTATTATGTTTCAAGTGGCATTTATCGAGGGTTAAAATTCAATTTAACTCATCAAAAAAAGCAGGTTGCCCCTTTTATACAACGTATTTTTAGAGGCCAAACCTCTATTCGAATTCCGAAAACACCATTAACTCAGCAAAGAAATCACCGCTTTGAAGCCCCTTTATTTTCCAAGTTGTCATGAAATCAAGTACATTTATGTTCCTAACATCAACCTATGTACAAGATTTTCCTCCTGGCGTTCATCGCCCTGTCTCCATTCTCCTTGGCACAATCGGTAGGCATAAATACCAATACCCCAAACCCAAGTTCAATCCTCGAACTCAAGGATACTACACGCGGACTTTTAATCTCCAGGCTAACGTCAGCACAGCGGCAAGCCATTCAAAACCCCGCTCAAGGACTCCTTATATATAATACCGACATCCGATGCTTTGAGGTCTTCGGAGGAACTTTTTGGAATTCCTTTGGTTGCGAATGCGGAGCCCAACCGGGAATTCTTACCCTTTCAAAAGATACGGCCTGCGGAAGCAGCCAACTCAACATGGGCACCACCGGGCAAAACGGTTTGCTCCAATGGCAAGTATCCACCGACAATTACAGCTGGTCTGATATTCCAAATGCCAATGCCGCATCGCATTCCTTAACTCTCCCCCCACAGGGGCCCAACCAATATTACCGACTTCGGGCTATCGATACCAGCTGCGGTACCGCATACAGCACCTCACACCTGGTTGTTGTTCTACCTTTGCTCAACGCCCCCGGCCCCATTACCGGCCCTTCCATCGTAAACCAAAACCAACAAGGAGTGGCGTATTCCATTGCTGCAGTGCCAGGAGCCAACTCCTATACCTGGACTGTCCCGAACTCTGCAACCCTGGTTTCAGGCCAAGGCAGCACCTCCATTTCCGTCAACTTTACCACCGGAAGTGGTGCCATTACCGTAACGGCCAACGATACCTGCGGAGCAAGCGCCCCTCAAACCCTAACCGTTTCGGCAGGAAATCCAATCAGTTGCCTGGCCATAAAACAAGCCAACCCCAATGCCAGTTCCGGTAGTTATACCATTGACCCGGATGGACCGGGAGGGAATCCCGCAGTTAGCGTACACTGCGATATGACCACGTTAAATGGAGGTTGGACTGAAGCGGTCACCTTTGTTAATACAGCCAACATCGACCTGGCCTGTTCGGCAAACAACAATTGGTTTGATCGAGCCGTCGATTGGACTATGGCCAATTGGTCTGGAGCTGAAATCATGGTTCAACTGATTGACAACAACGGCAGCATCATTTACAGCGGCGCAGGAACCCGAACAAATTCGTGGACCTACAACAACCTGACTTCCTCGGGCAGTTCCAGCAGTCAATACGACCATGGCTCTCAACATGGCAACGCCATAACCCTAAATACAGGACATCGGTTTACCATTTCAGGAAAAAACACCGACAATGGAGGTTGGGGAGGAAGCTGGGGCAATGGATATGTACTCAACGTACAAACGTCTCCCGCCTATGCCATGAATATGGTGGTGGTGGCCTTTCAATACAACCAACCCAACGCCAACTGCGGAACCCGTTCGTTTAATAGCTATGACCCAGGTCACGAGTTGATGTACAGCTCAAATGGAAGCATTTCAACCAATGGGAATGCAGCCCTGACCGCTGCAAATAAATTCTTTGGGCGACTGCGATTTTACGTGCGATAAGTACAGACAAGACCAGAACCGAAATATAAAACAAAACCATTGCAAGCCAATTGCTTTAGTTTATCTAAGGTTAAATGATACCGGGCTGGTTTAAAATAGGTATTAAAACAACAAACACGTTTAAGCAGACAGGGCGCCCGCGGCAGGGATTGATGAAGCTAGCGCGCAAGGGGCGAAATGGATGCAGCGGCCGAGCAAAAAGAGCGACGTGAGGAGCTACTTTTTGCTCAGCCGATGCCCGTTGAGCCACGCGTACTAGCTCAGAAAGCCCGTCTAGCCGCCCAAAAAAATCAAATATTATTCTGAGACAAGCGTTCCTAGCGCTTCCCCACGCACCAAACGCAGCAAATTATCTTCTTGATTTGCGTTGAAGACAATGATGGGCAGATTGTTCTCCTTGCATAAGGTGAAAGCAGTTAAATCCATGACGTTCAGACCTTTCTGTATAACCTCATCAAAACTAATCCGCTCGTATTTTGTAGCAGTAGGATCCTTCTCCGGATCGCTCGAATAAATACCATCCACACGCGTGCCTTTCAAAATCACATCCGCTTCGATTTCAATGGCGCGCAGCGAGGCCGCCGTATCGGTGGTAAAATAGGGATTGCCTGTGCCAGCGCCGAAAATGACAACGCGGCGCTTTTGCAAGTGCCGAACAGCGCGGCGACGAATGAAGGGCTCGCCAATTTCCTTCATTTCTATGGCCGTTTGAAGGCGCGTATGCACCTTCAAGTTCTCAAGTGCAGATTGCAAAGCCATGCCGTTCATCACGGTGGCCAGCATGCCCATGTAATCGCCTTGAACCCGATCAAAACCACCCTGAACGGCGTTGATACCCCGGAATATATTCCCACCTCCAATCACTACCGCCACCTCAACTCCTTCATCATGTATTGCCTTTATTTGGCGGGCATATACGGAGAGCATTTCCGGGTCAATTCCAAAGGACTTGCCGCCCATCAGGGATTCACCACTAAGTTTTAACAGAATTCGACGGTACTTCATGGGATGAGGATAAAAAAAAAGAGAAACCGAAGTTTCTCTTTTCCTGTTTATTGTAAGGAATATCGATGGAAGGCGGTAACTGTCAACCCCTTGTCAACGGATTGAAGGTATTGACGAACCGATTGTTTGTTGTCTTTAATGAATTCCTGGTTTAATAGAGTAGATTCTTTGAAGAATTTCTCCAATTTTCCTTTGGCAATCATTTCAATTTTATCTTCTGGCTTGCCTTCGGTACGCAGCATATCGATGGCAATATCCAATTCCTTTTGAACGGTTTCTGCCGAGACGTCGTCTTTATCTAAGGCAACAGGAGCCATGGCTGCCGCTTGCATAGCTACATCTTTGGCAGCTTGTACAATGGCCTCTGAACCGCTTTGATTTAAACCTACCAAGGTAGCAACGCGGTTGCCGGGATGGTTGTAGCCAAACAACTCAGGAGCACTCAGGAACCGGCAAATTCCAATTTCAATTTTCTCACCGATTTTTCCGATTTTCTCGGTAATGTGATCAAGTACTGTTCTGCCGTCGGCCATGCCAATGCCGTTGATGGCTTCAATGGAATCGCATTGGTGAGCAAGCGCAAGCGCGGCTACTTCTTTAGCAAAACCAACAAATTCTTCATTCTTTGCCACGAAATCGGTTTCGCAATTCAATGCAATCAGCACACCAGCGTTCCCATTGGTATGGGCATAAACAAAACCTTCAGTGGCGGTCCGATCTGAGCGATTTGCCGCTACTTTTTGACCTTTTTTACGGAGTATTTCAATGGCCTTTTCAAAATCGCCTTCCGCTTCTACCAAGGCCTTTTTGCAATCCATCATTCCTGCTCCGGTTTGCTGCCGAAGCTTATTTACGTCTGCTGCTGTAATTGACACGGGTATAAAATTATTCGTTAGACTCAGATTGATCGGGGGCAGAAGCTTCTACTTCAACCTCAACTTCGGCTGCAGATACTGCAGCTGTTGGTGCTGCTGCTATCATTGCTTCAGCAACATCGTCAGAATCTTCCTCTGAATCGGCATCTTTGCTGGCTTTCCGATCGGCAAGACCTTCACGAATGGCTTGAGTAACATAATCCAAAATCAAAGAAACGCTGTCGGCAGCATCGTCGTTGGCAGGGATAGCAAAATCCACTTCGTTGGGGTTGGAGTTGGTATCAACCATACCAAACGTTGGAATATTCAGACGCTTTGCTTCTGCTACTGCAATGTGCTCGCGTTTGATATCTACAATAAAAATCGCGGCTGGAAGACGGTTCAAATCAGCGATGGAACCAAAGTCCTTTTCCAACTTAGACTTGGTACGATCCAATACCAACCGTTCTTTTTTAGATAGCGTTTCTGCGGTGCCGTCTTTTACCATGCTATCTAGACGTGACATTTTTTTCACGGTTTTGCGAATGGTGGCAAAATTAGTCAACATTCCACCGGGCCAGCGTTCTGTAACATAAGGCATATCGCAGCCTTTGGCTTTATCGGCAATAATGTCTTTGGCTTGCTTCTTGGTACCTACAAACAAAATCTTTTTACCGGAGCGAGCCATTTGACGTAGCGCGTTGGCGGCTTCGTCCAAATGAACAACGGTCTTATTAAGATCAATGATGTGGATTCCATTTTTCTCCATGAAAATATATGGAGCCATTTGTGGATTCCATTTGCGGCGTAGGTGACCGAAATGAACTCCGGCGTTTAGAAGCTGTTGTACAGTAATTTTTGACATACTCTTTATTAACCCATTAACGTTTAGAGAACTGGAAGCGACGACGCGCTTTTTTGCGGCCGAACTTTTTCCGTTCAACCATACGTGAATCACGCGTCAACAAACCATGCGTGCGCAACTCTGTACGAATTTCTTCGTTTTCGCCCACCAAGGCTTTAGCCAAGGCAAGACGAATCGCTTCAGCCTGACCATTGATACCACCACCGGCCACGTTCACTTTCAAATCGTAGCCGTTTGGATTCTCGTTGGCAACTTCAAAGGCCTGAGTAATTTTATACTGCAAGGTAGCAGTAGGAAAATATTCCTTGTAATCTCGTTGATTTACAGAAAAATTGCCTTTGCCGTTTTTCTTCAAATAAATACGGGCAATCGATGTTTT
Organism: uncultured Flavobacteriales bacterium; assembly: GCA_903825395.1. Classification (GTDB taxonomy): domain Bacteria; phylum Bacteroidota; class Bacteroidia; order CAIKAF01; family CAIKAF01; genus CAIKAF01. Next base: position 61,248 of record CAIKAF010000031.1, on the reverse strand, counting down.
GCGCCGTCCTGAGGTATTTAAAATACTCATATTGCTTACTTAATGTCGTTTAAGTTGATGGTTTGAGGATTTTGAGCCTCATGAGGATGAGCTGCACCCGCATACACTTTCAAATTCCCCATTAAAGCCCTTCCCAATTTGGTCTTAGGCAACATTCCTTTCACCGCATTTTCAATTGGAAACTCGGGCTTCTTTTTCATAATATCGCCGATCAAAGGCTCGCGCTGCCCACCGGGATAGCCGGTGTGACGGCGGTACGATTTCGTGTCCATTTTTTGTCCAGTCAACCGAACTTTGTCTGCATTTATAACAATTACTTGATCTCCACAATCGGCATGGGGAGTAAATGAAGGCTTATGCTTTCCGCGCAACATCATGGCAACACGGCTAGCCAGACGACCTAAAATTTCATTTTCAGCATCAACCAAAACCCAGGTTTTAGTGGAGTTTTGTTTATTTACCGAAACGGTTTTATAACTGAGTGTATTCACGGCTCACGTACTTTAATTCTTTAATCGGGGTGCGAAAATAAGGACAATTTTTCTTTCCGCAAACAAAATCAACATGGCTTTGTGCAAAACCCCTTGATTTTTTTACAAATTTAATTCAAAGATGAGGATTTTTTTTGGGGCGGGCTATCGGGCTTTCGCAGGTAGTCCGCCGTCAACCGGCCTGGGCCCAGCGGCTTTGCGCGGGCTCCCAAGGTCGCCTGCGCAGCTCGCGGGCCCTTAGGCCGTTTGCCGTACGGGCTACACTTGCTCAATCCCGCCCGCAAAGCGGCTCAAAAATTAAAACAAGCAAACAGGCTTGCTGCCCTTTAAAACCATAACCACCTTGAATATGGTCGATTTAAATTCTATGCCCTACCTTTGTAAAGAACCCAATTCTTTATCGCATGGACGATAAAACCCATACTGAGCCGGAACAACCCTCCGGCCTAAGCCGTTCTGTACAACGCCAAAAACTGCTGGCCGATGTGGCACAGCTCTTTTTGAATCCACAGTCCTTTGATACCCAAATTGAACAGGCTCTTCAGTGGATGGGGCAAGATGCCGAGGTGAGCCGAATCTACATTTTTGAAGACAGCGCAGATGGATTGACTACAACCAATACCTATGAATGGTGCAACCAGGGAATTGAACCTCAAATTCAAGAACTGCAAGAGGTCCCCTACGAATACATCCCAAGTTGGAACCCATTGTTGGATAGGGATGGCCGAATCTTTTCAACCGACATTCACTCCGAGTTACCCGAAGACATTCTTGAGGTCTTAGGGCCTCAGGGCATCAAATCCATTCTTATACTACCTCTTCAAAAGTTCGAAAAAAGGTTCGGCTTTATTGGATTTGATGAATGCACCCGAAATCGGCACTGGAGCCAAGACGACCTAGAATTGCTGCGGTCGTTGGCGGGAGTCATCTCCTCAGCCTTTGAACGAAATCAAATACGTACAGAACTTAGCTTTAGCGAGATTCGACTTAGCATGGCCCTAGAAAACTCAGGAACAGGTTGGTGGGATTGGAATTTAGAAACCCAGCAGGTTACCGTAAACTCTGTGGCCTTATCTATGTTGGGATTGCCTGCCGATGCTGAAACGGCCCCTATGAACATGTGGAAATCTCGAGTGCATCCGGAAGACCTGCCCCAGCTTTTGCAATCTCAAGATGACCACCTTCACGAACGAAGCGCTTCCTTGGAATGCAGCTTCCGGATGAAAACGGAACAGGGATACTGGAAATGGGTACTATGGCAGGGAAAAATTGTGTCTAGGAATAAGGATGGCGAAGGCAGCCGAATGCTGGGGACCCAAATTGATATCGATAAGCAAAAGAAAATAGAAGAAGACTTGCGCCACCTGAATACCTCGAAAGATTTATTTTTCACGGTGCTTGCCCATGATCTAAAAGCTCCCCTGTTGTCGATTATGCAAATGGCAGCCTCTACTCGAAACAATTCAGATTTAAGTGCTGAAGATTGGAGAGCCCTACTTTTGGCCCAAGAGAACATGGCCAAAAACAGCCTGAATCTATTGGAAAATTTATTCCATTGGGCTGGATTTCAACAAGGTTCATTGGCCTATTTTCCAGAAGAAATCGACGCCACAAGCATCCTTCAATCTGAGCTAAAGCAATTGCAACAAGCTCTCGACTTCAAATCCTTAAAAATTGAACTGCAGCAAGTGGAGCCTGTCCCTGTTTTTGCAGATGCAGTTCTACTGGGCATTGTGTTCAGAAACCTGTTGCACAATGCCATTAAATTTAGTCATAAAGGCGGCGCCATTCGAATTCAAACATGGATGTCGGATTCTATTCAGTGGTTTGAAGTGAGCGATGAGGGATTGGGCATTCCTCCGGAATTTTCCGACAGTCTGCTGAACGAGAGTTCATTTCATACTTCCTTTGGTACCAACAAAGAGCATGGTTCTGGATTTGGACTTAAAATATGTAAGAAGTTCATTGAGCAGCAGGGCGGAAAAATCAGCTTCCATTCTTCGGTGGGACAAGGCAGTACATTCACCTTTTCAATTCCTATACCAGAGCGCACAAACCCAACATAGGTGCGACGCCCATGAATCAAAGCCTCATGCTCCTCATTTAGCCCGAACAAGTCTGCCTAAATTAAAACCTAGATGGCTCTACACTCAAGATTTTGATTGGGCATTTATAATTCTGCTTTTTTTGTAGCTTTACCTCATCTAATTTGATTCTATGTCAGGGTCTGTCAACCGCGTTATTTTATTAGGAAACTTAGGTAAAGATCCTGAAGTTCGAGAATTCCCGGATGGGACTAAATTGGCCAAGTTTCCGCTGGCCACCTCCGAATCGTATAGAAATAAGGCGGGAGAATTGGTTGAGCAGACGGAATGGCATTCGGTGGTGGTTCGCCGCCGCTTGGCCGAAATTGTTCAACAGTACCTGAGGAAGGGCAGCAAAGTGTACGTGGAGGGACGCATTAAAACCCGCAGTTGGGAACAAGACGGACAAAAGAGATATACCACTGAAATCGAAGCCGATCAATTGACTATGCTGGACACTAAAAAAACGGATAACCCTGCCGATGGCCCTCAATTCCATGGCCAATCTACCGAGCCAGACCATCCGTTTTAAATTTTAATTGCAGCCCCTTGGAAGACCCCTTAAGTTACCCTTCGATTTCGCCCGAAATAGGTTTTTTTATTATACCGTTGCTTATTATCTCGGGCCTGATTTCTGCCTCAGAAGTCGCTTTTTTCGGGCTTTCACCCAAAACCTTAGAAGATTTAGAAAGTAGCCACCCTGCCACGTTCAAACGAGCAAGTAGGCTGCTGACTCATCCAAACAGGTTGTTGGCGACGATTTTAATCTCGAACAATTTTGTCAATATTTTAATCGTTTTATTGTCGGCATTGTCGGCAAGTTCCTTACCCTTTCTTGCCCAGTGGCCAAGCTGGGTACAATTTATTTTTCAGGCCCTTGGAGTAACCTCCATCATTTTGATTTTTGGAGAAATTTTACCCAAAATCATTGCAACTCATTCGGGCAAAGCTGTCATTTTGATGATGACAAGTCCTTTGACCATCGTTGGATACCTAACCCGACCCTTGGGCAGCCTATTGTTGTTTACCGGAAAAATAATCACAGGAAATGCCAGTAAAAGCGGGCAGACCTTAAGCAACGAAGAATTGTCGGCGGTTATTGATATGGCCGAAGGAGGACAAATCACTGAAGAGGAACGAAAAATCTGGAAAGGCATTGTTGAATTTGGTCGCATCACAACCAGTGAAACCATGAAACCCCGCACCGATATTGTAGGAATTGACATTAAAAAATCCTTCCAGGACGTATTGAACTTAATTTTAAAAAGCGGATATTCCAGAATCCCTGTTTTCCAAGAATCGTTAGACCAGGTTTCGGGTATTTTGTATGTGAAAGATTTAATTCCTCACCTTGCTGAGGGTCCAGAATTCAATTGGACTAGGCTGATTCGAAAACCCTTCTTCGTTCCCGAAAATAAGCCCATTGACGACCTACTAAAAGAATTTCAGGCCAAAAAAATGCATATGGCCATCGTAGTAGATGAATATGGAGGCTGTGCAGGCTTAATTACTCTAGAAGACATCATTGAAGAAATTGTAGGGGAGATTAACGATGAATTTGATGACGAAGAAATTGTCTATTCAAAGCTGGATGCCAACACCTATGTTTTTGAGGCTAAGACGACCTTAATTCAAATGTGTAGGATTGTTGATTTGTCATTTGATGCGCTTGGCCCTGCCGGAGAAGAAGCAGATACCATCGCTGGATTACTGCTGCATATCCACCAAAAGCTTCCGGCCAAAGGCGTAAAAATTGATACCCCTAAAATTCAATATTGTGTTGAATCGGCCGATCAACGGCGAATTAAACGGGTAAAAGTGCAGATTAAATCCGAGAACGATCGCCCAGGTGCATCGGCTGCTGCCCTGTCAATCTTGTTAATTGGACTTGTTGCGTTTGTAGGCTGCAGCCCCGATGTACCTCAGCCCAAACCCATGGGATACCCCATTATATCTTTACCCGACCGAGCCAGTAAAACCATCCAAGACCAAGGGCCGTTCGAGTTTGAAATTGCCCGGCTTGCCCAAATCAGGCCTTCGACAGATCGTCCCGAGTTTCCAGGGGGCATTTGGCTTAACCTGGATTATCCGGAATTTAGAAGCACCGTGTATTTGACCTATCTTCCCGTTCAGCAAAACTTAGCCGAATTGGTCGATGCTGCACACCAGCAGGTATATCAAGGCCATGTAACCATGGCTGAAGGAATAGAGGAAGAGCCTATAGAGAAAGCTGATCATCAGGTATATGGACGGATGTTTCATTTATTGGGCCCCGTTGCTACGCCCATTCAGTTTTATGTAACCGATTCAACCCACCATTTTTTAAGGGGCAGCCTTTATTTCAATTATGCCGCCAATTATGACAGCATAGCTCCCATCCTTGGCTTTTTGAATGAAGACCTACACCGGATGTTTAACACCATAAAATGGCAACCATAATGGGTTAAGCCAAAGATTTCTGTCTAATTTTGACCAAAACCATAAGCCATGAGCCGCATTCTTGTACTCCTTTTTGCCGTATTTGTCCCACTTTGCATTCAAGCCCAAAAAAACTTTGAAGGTTTGATTAAATATGACATCAAATACCCTGAAAGCATACCGGGTATGGAATCCATGTTGCCCAAATCCACAGAAACCATTGTTAGCCAAAAACGCGGGCTGACCCGGATGCAAGGTGGGCTACAGGCAGATATGCTGGGAGATGTACTTACCGATTATTCGAATGGAAAGGTTCATTTCATTCTACATAGCAGCAAGGTCATTTACAGCACAACTGAAGAAAAAATGCCGAAGCAAGATGAGGTAAAACCAACCATTAAAAAAGGCAAAGGGAAAATGAGAATAATGGGCTACGATTGCGTGCCCTATACCGTTGAAATTAAGGTCAATGATATGGTTGTGAATTCCACGTTCTGGACCACAACTCAGTTTGAACCCGCCAGACAACCCAACACCGTTGGTATGAGTACCCCCAATGTAAAGGTGGAAGGCTTTCCTATGAAAATTGAAACCAGTGTGCCCATTCCGGGCATGGGGAGTTTTAAAATGGAAATGACCGTCACTCAATTAAAAGAATTAAAAGAGCTGCCCAACAACGTGCTGAGTTTGCCTGCCGGATATACTCAAAAGGAAGGCTTGCCGCCGGTATTTCAAATGGGGAATTAATCCCATTCCATGCCATCGCCTGTTTTAAAAAAGCTGGCCGGTCAAACGGCCGTTTATGGCTTGGGAACAATTCTAGGCCGGGTCCTCAACTACCTGCTTACTCCCTTATATACAGGCATTTTTGCTGCTGAAGCCTTTGGAACGTACTCTGAAGCATACTCCTACATCGCCATTTTACTCATTATTCTGACCTACGGAATGGAAACGGCTCTTTTCCATTTTGCCCAAAAGAATCCAAATCCAAATACTGTCTTTTCTACAGCGGCCGTATCCCTCATTCTAACTACAACGTTGTTTTGGCTTATCCTATTTCCCAACAGTTCGTTTGTTTCTGAATTAATGAATTATCCCGGCCATCCGGAATACGTCATTTGGCTGGGTTTAATTATTGGATTTGATGCCCTAAGCAGCATTCCTATGGCCTGGCTCCGGCTAAAAAGTAGACCCGGCGTTTTTAGCTTAATCACCCTTGCCAATATCGTAGTAAACATTGGATTGAATCTATTCTGGCTTAAATGGGGGCGCGATATGTACCTTTCAGGACAGGTTTCGCCGTTTCAAGGCTGGGGCCTATTGGAATACAATCCAGACATCGGGGTTGGATATATTTTCCTGGCCAACCTGATTGCCTCAGGTATCAAACTAGCTTTATGCATTCCACTTTTTAAAACAGGCAGACTGCAACTGGATGTCGGCTTATTAAAGCAAATGCTAAAATATGCGGCACCGCTGCTGGTGGCCGGATTGGGCTTCATTTTAAACGAACGCTTGGACGTTTTAATGCTGAAGTACATCCTTCCTCTGAGTCCCTCTGATGCCATGCAGCAAGTAGGTATTTACGGCGCGTGTTACAAACTGGCCATATTAATGACCATCTTTATTCAGGCCTTCCGGTATGCTGCAGAACCCTTCTTTTTTAGTCAGCAAAAACGAACGGATGCGAAAGAAATGTACGCTTCGGTTATGAACTATTTTGTTGGCTTTTGTGCCATCCTTTACCTAATGGTGGTGTTGCATTTGGATATTTTCAAGCATTTTCTTCGTGACCCTAGTTATTGGGAGGGTCTAACCATTGTACCAATCATTATGCTAGCCAATATCTTTTTAGGCATGTACATGAACCTATCCATGTGGTATAAATTAAGTGGGCAAACCAGGTTTGGAGCTATCTTTTCGTTAATAGGGGCAGCTCTAACCATTGGCCTAAATGCCCTGTTGATTCCAAAATTCGGATTTACTGGCTCTGCGTACACCACATTGATTGCCTATGGAAGCATGATGCTTTTGTCGTATTTTTGGGGCTTGAAAATTTATCCTATTCCTTACAATATAAAGCGCATTCTTACCTATCTCTTCCTTTCCGTTGGCCTTTATTTGTTCCACCGATTATTCAGCGAAGTGGACGTGGCTTACCGATTGGGCCTTGGCTTTTTCCTTTGGTGTAGCTTTATTGCCTTTGTCCTACACAACGAATTTCCAAATTTAAAACAGATGCTTTTATGGAAAAAATAACCGTAGGAATTCAGACCTTAATTCCGGGCATTCCCCTACCCTATTATGCTACAGAAGGAGCTGCCGGTATGGATTTGCACGCTGGAATTTCAGAACCTCAGATTCTACAACCTGGCGAACGAAGATTAATCCCAACAGGATTAAAAATAGAATTGCCTATGGGCTATGAGGCACAGGTACGCCCTCGAAGTGGACTGGCCCTGAAAAAAGGGATAACCGTATTGAATGCGCCAGGAACCATTGATTGTGATTACAGAGGAGAAGTGGGTGTTATTTTAATCAATCTGAGTCAAGAAATGGCTAAAATTGAGCCCCAAGAACGAATCGCACAATTGGTGATCAGCAAGTATACCAAGGTCACTTGGGAATTGGCTACAGAGCTCTCTGAAAGCGAACGTGGAGAGGGCGGTTTTGGAAGCACCTCTTCCTAAGCCATTGGATTAATTCATACCTTTGGATCAAATTTTCTGCCATGTTGGACCTACTGAAAGCCTTTGAAAATAAACGACCTGAATTGGTGTTTGAGTGGAAAGATGCGGAAACAGGTGCAGAAGGTTGGGTAGTAATCAATTCATTGAGGGGTGGTGCCGCCGGTGGCGGAACCCGAATGCGGAAAGGCCTTGACCGACGTGAAGTGGAATCCTTGGCCAAAACCATGGAAATCAAATTTTCAGTTTCAGGTCCCGCCATCGGTGGAGCCAAATCAGGTATTAATTTTGATCCTGAAGACCCCCGTAAGTCTGACGTCTTACGGCGTTGGTACAAAGCGGTACTACCTCTTTTAAAACAGTATTATGGTACAGGCGGCGACCTCAATGTGGATGAAATCCACGAGGTAATTCCCATCACCGAAGACTTGGGATTATGGCACCCTCAAGAAGGTGTAGTGGCGGGACATTTTACTCCACGCGAAATCGAAAAAATTCAAAAAGTAGGCAATCTGAGGGTGGGCGTATCTAAAATGGTCGAAGATGCCCGTTTTACACCAAACCCTTTAAGGAAATATGTGGTAGCAGATCTCATTACAGGGTATGGAGTGGCTGAAGGTGTTCGGCATTTTTATCAAATTTGGAACAAAGACATGGCCGGGAAAAGAGCCATCATTCAAGGTTGGGGAAATGTGGCGTCGGCGGCTGCCTATTACTTGGCTCAAAACGGAGTTCGAATAATTGGTATTCTAGATCGAAGCGGGGGCCTTATCCACACGGACGGATTTTCATTTTCAGAAATAAGGCAATTGTTTCTGGATAAAAAAGGAAATAGCCTAAACTCTCCAGATTTACTGCCCTTTGAGCAGGTCAATGCCGATTTTTGGGACCTTGGGGCCGAAATATTCATTCCCGCTGCCGCATCTAGATTGTTAACCCAAGAACAATGTTCAAGAATGATTGAATCTGGATTGGAAGTAATTTCCTGCGGAGCAAATGTTCCATTTGCAGATTCCGAAATTTTTATGGGGCCAATTACCACCGACGTAGATCGAAAGGTAGCTCTGATTCCTGATTTTATAGCCAATTGTGGAATGGCCAGAGTATTTGCATATTTGATGAGCGACAATCCAGATTTGCAAGATGCCGCCATTTTTAAAGATGTAAGCCAAACCATAGAAAAAGCCCTTCAAGAAATTTATGCCCTCCAGCCTGAAAAAACAACAGGCTTAACCCACAGTGGCTTTGAAATTGCTTTGAAAAAACTACTTTAACACACCAAATCACCAACCCTTTTCGTTTAACTACCATGAACTTTTTTCTACAAATTGAAACCTCTGGAACTGCACAAGTTGCAGCAACCGCAGTTGAAACCGCAGCAACTCCTAAAACCATTTCCATCATGGACCTGGCCTTGAAGGGGGGGTGGATTATGATTCCTCTACTCTTTATGAGCATGATAGCCATTTACATTTTCATAGAACGGATGATGACCATCCGTAAAGCCGGCAAAGAAGATGCCCATTTTATGAATAACATCCGAGATTGCATTTTAAACGGAAAAATTGATGCGGCTATTACCCTGTGTCGAAGCACCGAAAGTCCAATTGCCCGCATGATCGAAAAAGGGATTAACCGCATTGGACGTCCCTTGCAAGACATTTCCGCCTCAATCGAAAACACTGGGAAATTAGAAGTTTACCGATTGGAGCGTAGCGTTGCCTTGCTGGCCACCATTGCCGGTGCTGGTCCAATGCTAGGCTTCCTGGGAACCGTTTTAGGGATGATTAAAGCCTTTTTCAATATGGCCAATTCCGATCAAGGGGTAGTCATTTCTGCCTTGGCGGGCGGAATCTATGAAGCCATGGTAACTACAGTGGCAGGATTGGTAGTGGGTATTTTAGCCTTTGTATTTTACAATTTATTGGTGGCAAGCATTGAAAAAGTTGTGTATAAAATGGAGGCCCGGAGCATTGAATTCCTTGACCTGTTAAACGAACCCTCATGAGCCTAAAAAGTAGGAATAAGGTCACCGTTGAATTCAATATGTCGTCGATGACCGACTTGGTATTTTTGTTGTTGATTTTCTTTGTCATTCTCTCCACATTGGTAACCAACAACAACATAATGGATGTCTCCTTGCCTAAAAGTTCGAGCGATGCAAGGCCACAAGATAAAATGCCTGTCGTTTCGGTGAGCGAAAATCTGGAATATGCCTTTGATGGTAAACCCATTGAAAAAGAAGCAATTTTATCAACGCTACAAGCTACCCTGGGCCCCGCCTCTGCCGACACCAAGGTTCAACTGGCGATTGATGAAAACGTTCCACATAAATATTTTGTGGAATTAGCCGATCTAGTATGGGTTCAAGGCAAATACAAAATTACCCTGATGACCAGTCCGGGAAACAAACGATGAACCTTTTTCTGAATTGTCCGTACAATCCATTATGAGCCAAAACGAAAAAGAGAAAAAAAGCAAAGCTGGCGGAGTTATCGCTGTGCTTATTTACAGCGTGGGATTGCTATGTCTTCTTTTATTTTTATCGCTAAAGGCAGAGCGTATGGAACCCGATCAAGGGTCAATGGAAATGGCCTTAGGCATGGACGAGGCCGGCTTTGGTGAAGCCGTGCCGGTAGAGGTAAGCCCCAACACCCCTCCTCCCTCAGAAGCTATTGTTCAGCCCGATTTGGCATCGGAGGCCGAGTCGGATGTTGTGGTGAATACACAACCTAAAAAAACACCCAATCCCCCAAGCCCAACTACAAAACCTAGTCCAAATCCCAAACCCAATACTGAACCTGCCAATGAATTTGATGCCCTTATGAAAGGAAGCAAAGGCGGTTCATCCGGGCAATCTCAAGGAACAGGCAACGAAGGGCGACCAGACGGAAGGCCCGGTGGCGGAGGTGGAGGTGGCGGAGGCAAGGGTTATGCTGGAAATGCTCCCCTAGGAAATGGAGAGGCTGCATATCTTCCTAAGCCAACAAACTCATCTGGAGCAGAAGGAATGGTAAAGATTAAAGTATGCATTTCACGAGGAGGAAGTGTCAGCAGCATTACCGACCCATATTACCGAGGCAGCACCGCCACCTCTATTGAGCTCAAAGAAGCTGCATTAAGTGCCGCTCGAAGAGCTACATTTGCCTCAGACCCCAATGCTCCGGAATGCCGTGTTGCTATTCTCAGCTTCGACTTCAGACGGGGAGCCGGAAATTAAAAGGGGAAACTACAGGCCCCCGAACAGATCTCTTGTACGAATTTAACCTGCTCCTGAAGCCATGCAGCGCGTTCGGGTTCATGATGCAATTCATGGTAACCCTGCTCAACCCAAAATGATTTTTTAAACGTAGTGTTGGGTACATCCGAGTAGAACTGTTGAGAGGCCGTGGATGAGGTTATCGCATCGCGAAGTCCATGACCAATTAAAATGGGGGTACCCCATTCCTGGGCTTTAGTCAAAGCATATTGACCGGCAGGATGAATGGCCTGAAAAAAAGCTACAGACATCTGGTCGTGAATGAATGGATCGGTGGTGTAGCGATGTACTTCGTCCGGGATTCTGCTAATGTGATTTACATTAAGCCCTGTTGGCTGAGTTAAAGAGGGCCAAATACCATTCATTGCATTGGCAAGAGCCATTTTCCAGGCCGGCGGCTGAAAGGCCAGTTTAAAATACGGTGAACTCAAAATAACACCGGCAACTTGAGCTGGCTTTCGCCTTAGGATGTAATTTGACACCACGGTTCCCCCCATGCTATGTCCAAGTAAAAAAATGGGCTGCTGCACCGAAGCCAATTCCAGCACCGAATCCAGATCATCCATTAGCGAATCTAAGCCTAGACAATGCCCCCTTTTACCCTTCCGCCCCTCATGGCCTTGTTGTGGATACCTGAACGTTGTAATTCCAGTTGAGGCTAAATCTTCGGCCCAATTTGAAAACCTGCCGGGATGCTCTCCCATGCCATGCACCAATATCAGGCTAGCCAGGGCCTCACCCTGAGCAGGGCGAGTAATCTGAACCATAAACCCCTTTTTGCTTTGAATAAAAACCTCTGGCGCTATTGTACTCATAAAAAAGGATTTAAAATCAACATTTTAGTTTAAAAATGGTCTAGTTGCATGACGTGCTGAAAAGTACACAAAAACACAAAGTAATGGCCATACCTGAATTTAGTCCGTGTATACTAATGCGTGCCCTCAACAGATTGGGGAAGGTAAGCTATTGTGATAAAATTTCTTTAATTTTACCCAATTGTATTCGAATTATGCATAAAGCGACAACATTTAAATTTGCACTTGGGATTGTGCTTATAGCCCTGTGGCAGTTGTCGTCTACGGCAAAGGCACAAGTTACCACCGCCACCGGGCAAACTCCGACCAACTATGTTCAGAATACGTTGATTGGTCAAGGCTTACAGGTTACAAATGTTACATTTCAAGGCAATCCCAACACCCAAATCGGCACCTTTAGTGGAAACAATTCCAATTTGGGCTTAACCAATGGAATAGTTCTATCCACCGGGCAAATTAATCCTCCGAATGGCTTTTTTCCGAATGCCAATATCGTTAGCGCAGGCACCCCGGGTTGGGCTCCTTTGTCCTCGTATTACCAATCCATTTATGGCAACTTCGCCAATACCAATAATGCAGCAGTACTTACTTTTAATTTTGTGCCTCAGGGAGATACGATTCGGTTTCGCTATGTCTTTGCATCAAAGGAGTACAACAATTACGTTACCACTCAATTCAACGATATTTTCGCCTTTTTCTTGACTGGGCCAAATCCACAAGGCGGCAATTACACCAATACCAATGTTGCCCTAATTCCTAATACTACTCAACCTGTTACCATTAATTCCGTAAACAATGGTCAGTCCTGGGCTTGCGGATCTGGCCCTTGTACCAATTGCCAGTATTATGTGGACAATTGCAATCAAAACAATGGCCATGGTTTTGGGGGCGCAACGGTACCCATGTGGGCTGAGGCTCGGGTTGTACCCTGTTCCACCTATACCATAACCTTGGCCGTTGCTGACATCATTGATGGAGCTTTGAATTCGGCTGTATTTTTGGAGGCGGGTAGCTTTAGCTCAAATAATTTGGTGTTAACGGTAGCCAACAACACCACCAATGCCAGCGATACCATTTTAACCGAAGGGTGTGGATCTGCGCAATTGATTATCACTCGTACTGCCGGTATTAGTCAGGCCTTGACCGTGAATCTAACCATTGGTGGCAGCGCCAGCAACGGGACAGATTATCAGCAATTGCCCACCACCATTAATTTTGCTCCCGGGCAGGTTTCTGATACGGTAGATATCATTCCGATTTTGGACTTATTGGCCGAAGGACAAGAAACCATTACCATTTCGGTGCAAGGAGGCTGCAACACCGGCTCTACAGGCGTTACATTTTATATCAACGATTATCAACCCCTTCAAGCCTTTGCCGGAAACGATACCGTGATTGATTGCAATGGACATTTGTTGGTAGGTCAACACAGTGGTGGGGAACCAGGATTTCAATTTAACTGGGACAATGGAGCTTCCACCTCATCCACTTATTTTTATGTTCCAACGGTTGACCGCTATGTCACCTTTACTGTAACTGATACCTGTGGCAATACCGCCTCCGATTCCTTGTTTGTGGACTTTATTGAACCCGTAACTGCTGGATTTGGCTTTACCGGTTTTAGCCCCAACAGTGTGATTGAAGGCTGCGGAACTGCCACCCTTCAAATTACGCGCAGCATTTCCGTGGCTCAAGGAAAAACATATCCCATTCAAATAACAGGAACAAGCAGCAATGGCATTGACTTCCAGCAAATATCCAATACCATTGTATTTGCCCCCAATCAAACAACCGTAACCATTTCAGTGAGTCCCTTCCTTGATGGCATTGCTGAAGGCAATGAAACCCTTATCATAGGCATTGTTGATACTTTGTGTGATGGAACATTAGACCCCTTTAGCGCCACCTTAACCATCCGGAATCTTGATTCGTTAAAGGTTAATGCAGGGCCAGATTTATTCATCAATTGCCCCAGAATGTCAGTAGGCATAAACCCCGTCGTTAGCGGTGGCTGGCCAACCCTAAATTATCAATGGACCGATGGAGTAGCGGGATTGAATCGAAGCAATTTATTGCCAGCCGATACAACCACCTACACCATTTCTGTGACAGACAGCTGTGGTCAAGTAGCTGTAGATGATGTAATTGTGCACATTCACCATGACCCCATCGCTGATTTTCAAGTTAATGGACCATTTTGCGATCCTGCCCTAGTCCCCTTTATCAATTTAAGTCAACCTGGCAGTGGAACCCTTATGACCTATCAATGGGATTTAGACGGAGGGCTAACTACGGGGGATGCCAATCCCACATCGGTCTATTACAATGGCACCTTCAGTGCTACCTTGATTGTAACAAATGCATTCAATTGTTCAGACACCATCACCAAACCTTTTGTAGTGCTGCCCACCCCCCAGGTAGTCCCAACCTTTAGTCCACAGAATCCCAACATGTTGGACCCCTTGGTTACATTCATTGATGCTTCTCAGCCCGACATTATCAGTCGGCAGTGGACCATTATCGGAGAAACCAGCAGCACCGATTCAATTTTCAGTTATTATTTCAATCGGGCAGGAAACTACACCGGGGTTTTGGTCGTGACGAATTCCAGTGGTTGCACAGATAGCATACAATTCCCCATACGAATTAAAGATGAGACCTCTATTTATATTCCAAATGCATTTACGCCGAATAGAGATGGGTTGAATGAATTGTTTACTGCATATGGTGTGAATTGGCGAACGTTTCAAATGTGGATTTTTGACCGTTGGGGACGGGAACTGTATTTTAGTAATGATCCAGAAAAAGGTTGGAATGGTTTAGATCCTGCCACAGGAGAATCCCTAGCTCAAGGCGTGTATGTTTACCGCATTCGAATTGTTGATAACAGCAACAGGCCAAAGGTGTTTTTAGGCCATGTTAATCTACTGCCCCAGCAGCGCTAATATTTGATTCTATAATGCAGGTATGTGCTGCGTAATGAATTGTTCAAGTATCGATTAAGTCATTTTTATAGTTTCATTCCATGAAAAAATCCTTCTCAATAGCTGTACTTTTCTTTTGTATTTCATTTTCTACACTAACTTGGTCACAGCCTTTTGCGCTAGGAAACCGCAGCGAAACCTGGCAAGATGCCTCAAGGAACAGAGCGGTCACCTTCGACATTTGGTATCCGAGCACCAACGGGGGGCAAGGGAGTGCGGTAGCCCAGGGGACCTTCCCTGTGTTCATTATGAGTCATGGGTTCCTGACTGGGACTGGGCCGTATAAAAATATGATTGACAGTTTGGTGCCGAGGGGGTACATTATGGTTTTGCCATCGACCGAAACCGGTTTTTTGCCCTCGCATGAGGCCTTGGGGCGTGACATGGTATTTCTAGGGCAACGCATACAACAGGAAAACCAAAACAGCAATTCGTATTTATTTGGGAAAGTGTCTCCTGAAATGGCTGCCGGAGGACACTCCATGGGAGGTGGAGCAACCTTTTTAGCGGCATCGTATGCGCCAAGCCTGTTTAAAACCACAGTTACTTTTGCTGCGGCCGAAACGAATCCTTCTGCAGCAGGGGCATCAAGTCAGGTTATTGCGCCCTCATTGTTAATGATTGGAAGTGATGATGGAGTTACTCCTTTGGCTACCCACCAGCAACCCATTTACAACAACCTAAGCAACTGCAAGGTTATGGTTTCCATTCAAGGCGGAGGGCATTGTTACTTTATGAATGCCGATGCGGCCTGCGATGCAGGAGAGCTTCTTACCCCTCCTTCTATAGCCGATCGGGCAGAACAACATAGAAGAACATTTAGGGTGGTACGGCCCTGGTTAGATCACTTTTTAAAGGGGCAGCCGGCATCGGATGTACTTCAAGTTATAAACAATTCATCTCCAGATGCCGTAACCCAAAACTGCGCCTATTTGGGCGCGGAAGAATTGGATTGGTCATCTTGGGCTCAACTCAACGATAAAGGCGTTACTTGGAACCAACCCGCAAATGTACATCTGGAGCTGTATGATCTTCAAGGCCGGCTGTGCTTTCAGAAAAAAGGGGAAGTAAGCACAGGCGAAATGTGGGCGTTCCCGTTGCCGTTGCAGGGTTTGATGATTGCTCGCCTTTCTTTGAATGGGAAATTAGGTCGGCAAAAGATTTGGTTGAATTGATTTGGTGAAAAATCCCGCAAGGGTACGGGTATTAGGCGATTTCCGTAAACCTATGCCATATAGACTCCGACTTGTAAATCAAAACAGGGGTAGTCAAAGGGGGGGGGGGCTTAGTTGGCGCTGTTGTTTGGGAAAAGGCCCTGTTGAAATCTAAGGAATAAAACAATCCAATATAGCAATTCAGCTTTGTGGGTGGGAGAGATTTTTAAGACCTGTGAAGCTAAAAACAAAAAAGCCGCCTATGAGGGCGACTTTTCATTTTGAGTAGCCCCAACAGGAACATAACCCTGCAATTTCACCTACTTCTGAAAAGCATGAAAAATCGTAGAAAACTCTTTGTTTCCAATTGCTACAACAAGGATTTAGATTTAATTTAAGTTGGATGCGATTGGATAAGATTGGATAAGATTGCGAAGATGTCGGCTAAATGTCGGCTAAACTTTTATCTTTGACTATCCATTTTCAAATTAAACCTCATTCTATGCCTTCAATAAGATTTCTTATCCAACACGCAAAACAATCACAAAACGATAAACAGCCCAATCGAAACTACCCCGTTTATATTAGATTAGTAAACGGCAGAAAAAAGGACATCAAGGTTAAAACCGATTTTTCAGTACCCCTTTGTGATTGGAATCTTGAAACACAAAGTCCAAGGAAAAATGCAAGGGAACTGAGCATTGCTCTTAATGGCCTAAATCTTAAAATACAATCTAGCCTACTCGAAGCATCAAAAAATGGTGAAGAGATTAATTCGGCTTGGTTGAAGAAAATTATGAATATCGAGCCCGAGGAATCAAAGCCAAAGACGCTTTTGGACTATCTTGAATATTATCTTGAGAAACGAGAAACCGAGTTATCGGACGGCAATAAAAAACGTATTGGCGGAGGGGTAAAAGGAATGATAGAGCGCTTTCAAAAGGCAAAAAAGAAGTTAATTAATGGGACTGATGTGAATATGGATTTTAAGCGAGATTTTGAACGTTATGGTAAAGATGAAGGCTATGCTCACAATACGATTCAAAAGACGCTTAAATTTATCAAGAGCATTTGCACATTTGCTGCACAAGATGGCTTTCCGACCTCAACCGAATTGGGAAGGTTTAAATTCAAATTCCATGAAACGGAGGTAGTCTTTTTGACGGAAGAGGAAATAGAGCAAATTATCAAGGTGGAATTGCCCACGGAATCGCTTGATAATGCACGAGATTGGTTGATTATAAGTTGTTATACGGGGCAGCGGCATTCGGATTTTAGTCGGTTCTCAAAGGCGATGATAAAAATGGGTAAGGATAAAAATGGGAAGCCAAGACCTTATTTGGATTTCAGCCAACTAAAGACATCCAATAAAATGATGTTCCCCTTGCCAAGGCCGATTGAGCCTATTTTGGAAAAACGAAACGGAGATTTTCCAAGGTCAATTAGTCTTCAGAAATACAATGATTACATAAAGGAAGTTTGTAAGGCATCAGGAATTGATAAGGAAACTACGGGCTTAAAATTTTCACAAAAAACAAAAAAGAAAAAAAAGGACAATACCCGAAATATGAGTTGGTTTCATCGCATATTGGGCGTAGGTCATTTGCCACCAACTATTACATGAAAATCCCTACTTCCATAATAATGGCGGTTACGGGACATAAGTCTGAAGCACAATTGCGTGCTTATATTGGAAAGGCAGATTACTCACGGGCAATTGAATTAACGGACTACATTTAAAATCATGAAAAACAACTACACACTCAAAGATTGGCAGAACGGCAAATTTCAATTGGATACATGCGTAAATGAAGGTATTCCGTGGGATGTGCTCGATAAAAAGGTTCAAGAAGAAATTAGGGAAGAACAAAATAGAATTGCGGAATCACTTATCAATAATGGCGTTGAGGAACGGAAATTTAAATTTATTGAACAATACAATTCTGCTGTTGAAAGTATAAAGAAGAAAATTTTGGAGGATGAATTGGACGAATTGGAATTTGGGTTGTTTGGAAATCAAATAAAGATTGTGCCAATTCGTATTCTGACTGAAGGAAAGGCGATGTTTGAATTTGGAAATCGGAGCGTTTTAGCCTCTACTGATTTTTTTGACCAAGTCCATAGATACATAAATAATACCTATGTAAGGCATTTGCGAAACGACTGCAAGTTTGATTTTATTCAACCCAAACTCCATTCAAATGGGGATTCCATGGAACTGCACCCCATAGTCTGCGGTGAAATTCTATGGCGGTATCGCATTTGGTTGATAGACAGTCAAAATGAAAAGCCAAAAGGGTTTTTTATAAACGACGGTCATAAGATTTTTGACCTTTGTTGGGAAAGACATAGGGAAGCCAAGGACTCTTTCCGTTTTTTTTCTGAACTCTATTATTTAATGAAAAAAGACGATTATATCTCTGAGTTTATAAGGGAAGCAGACTATTTGAGGCATTTAAAAACTTTAAACAACGCTTGGTCAAAAAAGAAACAATTAAGTCATCGTGCCACAAAAAATCGTCCTCAAGGTAGGGCGAAGAATCGTTACTTAGAAGTTCTTAAGATACTCAATATAGAGACCGATTGGTTTTGAGTATCCCCGATTATTGCCACATTATTAGGGATTCAGACTTTAAGCGGTATAAAAATATACCGTTTTTGTGGTAACAATATACCGTTGCGCACTTGCTTGCCGCAAGGGGTCGCAATAATTTTGCCATTGTATCATATCAAATACAATTAAATACAATGGAAAAGTTAAACACATTGCAAGTTATATCGCAAGAATGGCTCGCTGACCAATTCGGGAAGATTGAAAAACAAATAAAGTACTTGGAGGCGAAGGAAAAAGAAGAATTTGAATTGCTTACCCGAGAAGAAGCCGCTAAATTTTTAAAAATAAACCTTTCAACCCTTCATGCTTGGCAAAAAAAGGGCACTGTACGTGCTTATTATATTGAAAACCGAGTGTACTATTTAAGGGAGGAACTCATGGCCTTGCCAAAGGCAATTTTAATAAAGTAGGCCGATTTTAATGGTTGCTTTTTCTTCCCTTTTAAAAGCCTAAAAAACTTATTGTGTCGCTATCTAAGAACTCAGTGTTTGCGAGTGTTCGTGATAAGAGGCAAGCAATAAAGTGTACAAGGAAAAAATACAATTCTGCTCTTAATTAACACAAATAACTCGGCAAGCCATGATGAATGAGCCTTCTAATTACAACCCTACAAATATTGATAATAATGATGTCGTTAGACGTATTTATAGTCATGCAAATGAATTGAAGAAAAATGTAGATGCCCAAAAAAGAATCGAGGAGAACCCATTTCCTTTTGATGTTTTTCCTTCTTCAATCCAAGAAATAATAAAAGAGGCCAACGCATGCCTAAATTTTTCTTTGGATTATATTGGAATAGCAATGCTATATGCTATTTCCGTTTCAATAGGGAACACAAAAAAAGTCGAATTAAAAAAGGACTTTCAACAAAGCGCGGCACTATATTTGGCGATTGTTGGCTTTTCCGGAACTACAAAATCTCATTCACTAAACTTTGCATTAAAACCTATTTGGGAAAGAGAGGCCGTTTTAATGAGAAAATACAAAAAGGAAAAAGATGAATACCAAAAATTCTCACGCCTAAGTAAGGAAGAGAAATTAATGCAAAATAATGGCGAGCCCGCCTGGCCGATTCTTCAACAACACTTGATGTCAGATACGACCTTTGAAGCCATCGCATCTACCCTTAATTCTAATGCTAGGGGGATTGGCTTATATTTTGACGAGTTGCTTACTTTTACTAAAAATTTCAATCGCTATAATAATGGTAGCGAAGAACAATTTTTCCTTTCCGTTTGGAGCGGAGTCCCCGTTAGAATTAACCGAAAAACAAGCGAACCGATTCTTATCACTTCGCCATTCGTATCGATTGTAGGAGGGATTCAGACGGGCAAAATAACGGAGTTTGCAAAAAATATGGTTGAAAATGGGGGTGCGGACAGGTTTTTATGGGCTTTTCCTAAAGACACAAAAAGAGATGCTTGGAGCACAACAGAATTAGGTGAATCGACATCTAAAAAATGGGCGCAAATTATTTCCAACCTATTGGATATTGAATTAAATCTGAATGAATCATTTATTCCCCAACCCGAGATATTATACTTTACCAAAGAGGCCAAAGAACACTTAATTGAATGGCAACGGCAATCGGTAGAACTTGGAAATAAGTCCGATAATCTTGAAAACAACACTTTTATCGTCAAGTTGGAGTTGTATGTTATACGGCTTGCGTTAATTCTTCACATGGCAAAAATAGCATGCGATGAATCGGTCGGCAAAAATATTGGAATTGAATCGGTTCAAGGTGCAATTAGATTGGCTGATTATTTTAATCATACTGCACTTCAAGTACGTTCTATATTGGCTGATGACAGCCCTTTGTCTAAATTGCCCATGAACAAACAAAAATTATATAACAAACTTCCCGACGAGTTTGCAACAAAAGAGGGTGTTGAGATAGCATTAAAAAATGGTATAAGGGAACGTACTTTTAAACGCTTCCTATCAGATAAGAGGCTCTTCAGTCAAAATACATGGGGCAACTATGAAAAGTTATATTAAATCAATGGCACAATTGGCATAATTGGTCAAAAGGGCTAATTGTGTCAATTGTGCCACTAAACTATTCAGTTATGAATTTGTCAAATTATAGATTTACTCTTGCGAGCAATAAATTAAAAAAGTTAGATTGTCCGTACTGCGGGGCGAAACAACATTGGCAAAGATATATTGACAATGATACAAAAGAGCCATTGCCAATGGAATTTGGCCGCTGCGACAATGTGGGTAAGTGTGGAAAATTTGTCAATCCCTATCAATCGGGCTATTCAAAAATGATTTGGGAACAAGAGCAAAACCAAGGTGTTAGACACCTTAACTCTCGGTATCCAACAAAGCATCAAAAACAAATTGAAAACCCACCAACGATGTCTAAACTCACTCCCTTTGACCTTGAAACATACCGAAAAACTCATAAAGGATACGACAACAATACCTTTATACA
Source organism: uncultured Flavobacteriales bacterium (assembly GCA_903825395.1). Lineage (GTDB taxonomy): Bacteria > Bacteroidota > Bacteroidia > CAIKAF01 > CAIKAF01 > CAIKAF01. The sequence continues at coordinate 40,299 of CAIKAF010000031.1, read as the reverse complement.
AAATTTGCTACATAACATTGAATTTCCATTTGACAAAAAGGACGTGGAAAAGGCAATTGAAATGTATGGTTTGGGAACAATTGAAAAGGGTGAATACAAAAATGGAATAACCTTTCCTTTCATTGATATTAAAGGTAATGTCAGAGTCGTTCAAGTAAAAAAGTTTGATGAAAAAAACCACTCAATAGGCAAGCCAATGACACTTAATAGGCTTATTGAGTATGCTTTGAATAATCAAAAAAAGCCCCTGCCAAAATGGTTGGAGGATTACAATGCGAATGAGGGCAAATTCACTTGTTTTTTTGGGGAACATCTATTGAAAGACTATCCTAATTGCCCGATAGCATTGGTTGAGGCCCCAAAAACTGCAATTTATTGTTGGCTATATTTTCAGAATAGCGACGTACCCATTTATAAAGATTGTGTTTGGTTGGCAGTTGGTGCTAAAGGTTATCTTAATGGGGACAAGATTAAGGTGCTTGCCGGACGAGAGGTTTATGTCTTACCCGACCTTTCAAAAAATGGAGAAACATTTAAAGAATGGGAATCGGAATTTAAGAAATGTGAAAAATTATGGCCCGGCACTCGATTTATTATAGATGATATTTTAGAAAAATGGGGCACGGCCGAGCAAAGAGAAGATGGGGCTGACATTGCCGACATCTTAAAGTTTGATTGGAAACTTTTGCGCCCAAATTTCGGCCATGAAGAAGAATCCCCCATTACTCATAATTGTTCAAAAAATAGGAAGGCAGATGAAATATCTGATGATATTCACAAAGCAGCAACCGGAATTAGCAGTAGCCCAACTTCTCTGCAATTAGACCAACCAATATTTAAAATAATTGGTGAAAATAAATTTGAGGCTACCGTTCCAATGTTTTTATTTGCTAAGGGTACTACCAAAAACTTCGCTGACATCTTTACGGCCTTTGGGCCTGCGATGGTACTTGTCAATGTTCTGTTGGAGAATATTTACCAAGGTTTAGAAAACAATTTTAAACTTGAGCGTGAACGAAAAGCATTGGAAGAATACCGCAGAAAAATACTCGATGCAGATTCTCATTTTGCTGATTTTCATCCAATGTTCAAAGACCTTATAAGCCAATATTATAATAAGTACAAAGAGAAATGTCCTTCCAATCCAATGGTCGGGCAAAACTTTGAAAGCATTTTTGGAATTTTTAAAGCGGTAGAGGCTTTGCAATCATTCCCGCCCCAATAAAACAAATTCTTTATAAAGTCCTTATTAATGCATATTCATACACATTAAATACGCTATCAAGCACTTAAAATATATTTTATCATGTTTTTATTTGCTTTAAATGCGGAAAAACGCTAATTTTAATAAAACCTTTAACCAATGCGAAAAGACCCTTTAACCAACGAACTATTTGTTCCGAAGCGAAGGAACCAAGTGTTTGCAACGGCAGAAAATAGAATTGCCTACCACAATAAAAAAGCCACTGAATTACGGCATAGTTTAGATTACCTTACTAAACCTCTTCTTGCCAATTATAAGGTATTAAATGCCCTTATGCAAAAACATTCCGAGCGTATTTTTCATAAAGAATTTCTGCTTGGCAAAGGATTTGATTTTAAGGTCTGCAACCACATCAATAGCATCAACGGAAAAAATCACTTTGCGATATTCCACTTTACCATTGTAAAATTGGATGGCAGTCAAATAAAAATCATCAAACAATGATAGACTTTACTACTATTCAGACCAACCCGATTCCGCCTTCCATTTCTATGATGCAGGAGGAACAACTGAAAATAAGTACCGAGAACCAACACTTAAAACTTGGCTTTAAGGTAGCGATAGGCATAGTTGCCTCCTGCCTTGCTTTGTACTTTGCTTACCATCATCTTAAAGTCCAACCCAATGCGGAAACCCGAAAGAAATACGATTAAAGACCTTCACTCAGCTGCAAATGACTTTCCATTGGTGAAGTGGGCATTATACGGAGGAGTTGCCGTATTGAGTTTGTATGCTTTTGGCAAACTTTTTTCTGCCTCGGCCTATTGCATTCGAGGGTTTAATGATTTCCGTTCTGCAATAAAGGGGAAATGAAAACAAGGTTAAAGAAGGCGTATTACGCCCATAGTATGAAGATTTACAATTCAAAAAGGGAAGCCGAGGAATATGCCTACATTAAAAGCATATTTAAAGGAAATGTTGTTTGCCCAAATAAAGATTTGGGCGAATTGGGGTCTATGAAAAGATACTTAAATGTAGTTTCTGATGCTGATGCCGTTTACGCCTCTGAATTTAATGAAAGAGTAGGCAAAGGCGTTTTTGAAGAGTGCGAAACTGCACTGAAATTAGGAATCCCCGTTTATGTGGTTAGGAAGGGAGTAAATGGCTATTATTGTTTCCCCGTAAGTGGATTAAAAATTGAAGACCAAGGAATTAATTGGGTGTTTTATGGTTCTTTGGTGGTGGACACCACATCCCTTCTTCAATACCTTAAAGAGTTAGAAGGAACGCCAAGTAATAAGGTTGCTTGATAGTTTTAATACGAGTAAGCAGTAGCCTTTCCAAGAATATCTACAAATCTTTTGACTTTGCCCTCCCGCCAATCCATAATGTTTACATAAACGCCATTGTGGTTTAAAGCCGTATTTTTTTCACAACCGCCGCATGGCTCTTCCCTAATTTGGTCATCGCTTGGGCTAAAAAAGTCCTTAATCAGAAACGATTTTGACTTACAACTCATTGGAATTACATACTTCAAACCATCCATTTGAAAAATGTTCCATACGATAATTTCAACGAATTCCTTTTGTAGTTCTATGCTTGGGGGCTTTTTGAATTGGGCTTGGTAGTAATCGATAAAGGTGTAGAGTAAATTTTCCCGAGCAATAAGCAAACTATCTCCTTGCCATTCATACCCATAAGAACTTTGAAATGCAATTTTTGCCCATTTTATCCAATCTTCGTGTGTTTTGCAGTATTTGCTAACCACGCTCAACTTTTTATCTAAAAAACCTACACGCTCGGCCAAAGGCACTAAGGCTTGCTTGTCAGAAACGGGGTCATAACGAGAAACAATAAAAGGTGCTTCCCCGCAAGTGATTTCTAATTTTAATAATGACACATAATTCTGCCAAGTGCTTTTAGTGATTTTGAAGGAATCGCAAGATTCATTCATTTGCTTTACGATGAAAAGGGGGGTAAAAACCTCAGCCTTATCGTGCGTCCTTATCAGTTGCTCCTCCTTGCTTTTGGCGGCTCGAGGCTGAATTAAAAAGCCGTTCTCTCCCGTTATTGATTCAGAGGCAATACTCGAAAGGGGTGCATATTTTTCACCCTTAAATTCGTATGAATCAGTTGCCCATAAAATGTTTTTACCCGTAGTTTTGTCTTGCAAGAGAAAATCCATTAAGGGATTATTTTTCAGAAGAAAATCTTCTTGGATGTCTATATCTTGAGCACTAATTTCATTCATAATATACTAATAAACCCACTTCATTTATGGTAATTAATGAAATCAATTTCGTTTTGGTCAAAATTAAATTTAGTATATAATTGAACTTCGATTTCGGGGATTGGTTTAGTCCAATCAATATCGGAATTAGGCGTGAAGTCAAGAAGTGGAATCACAAAACCGAATGTAAAACTTCTATTAGGTTCATTCAAAACCATATAAGCAAAGAACCTTGTTTGTGTATATTTGATAAAATTTTCAACATCAATCTTTTTAGAAGAATAAAATATTAGCATCTTGCTTCTTCCAAATACTTCGTTAGGCTTATATATTTCGATAATTTCAGATGCTCTTGATAGAACTTGTGTTATAGTTGGAACTCCAGATACTAATTTTTGTTTGGGATAAGCAGAAGGCATGGCAACCTTATATTGGTCTATTAATTGAGTGTTTTTTGTAATAGTTGAGGCGTCGATATAAAACCATTTGGCTCTACCTGCTGAACCTGCTTTATCATTTGTAAACAACCTAATGGGTTGAGGAAAATATAAAGGGTCTAATGAATATAATTTTGGATTATTTTCAATAAAGTCGCTTTCAATGCCAAACGTCTTGTTGGACACATACTTTTTAATTTTATCGCCTATTAATTTTACTCCTACTGTAAAATCGGGACTTGGTGATAGTGCTTCCCATTCATCAATTTTCACTTTTCTTGTTTTATCAGAATACATTCGATTAGAATATTCAAAGGTATTCTGAGTTTTAGTCATGTCGCGGATAACGACTGAAACACCTGCTGAAAGATTTACGCCTTCCCCAAAAATCGGATTCGGGTTTATATCATTTCGATACCACGCCCTCTTGTCATTCGTTCCTTCAAAAGCATCAATTGATACCGTATGCCCATCGCTTAAAATCCGTTTTCCAAAACCTTGAAAAGTTTTATAATCATCAAACCACCCGCCAAAAGGATAGACTAAGGATGATTTTTTTCCAATAATATCAGCCGCATTTTGAAAAAGATAATATATCCATTTTGAATTTGCTTGTGATTGATTTTCAGTCTTTTCTACAGTTTCCATAAAAGGGGGATTACCCACCACTGCATCGAATTTCATATTTTCCGTTAGATTTAATATTTCTTGTAATTTTTCTTTTGCTTTACCTTGAAGTGCTTCGTGAGTTATGTCGTGTTGAATAAAATTCTTGCGGGAAATCTTGTTCTCAACATCAAAACCAAATATATAAGTCTGAGTTATTCCCTGCAAAATAGGAGTCGGAGCAAGTCCGTACACTTGGTTTTCCAAAATATGCCTCAAGCAATCATAGTCGCTTTGGTATTGGTTACGGGTGTTGGCAAACAACCTTTTTACAATCTCAGTAATGTACATTCCCGACTTCATATATAGGTCTATGAAGGTGGTATTTGTTCTTGTAAAAAATAGGGGGTCATGTTCCTCCAATTTGTTTAGCATCATTTGCACCACCTTTTTTGGCGTAAATATTTGGTTGGTTTTTTGGTTGGGTATCAACTCGAAAATATCCTCCGCGGCAGTAAAATAGTTGGCCAATTGTTCTTTCTTCAGCCTAAATTCAGCAATAGAAGCGTTGAAACGGTATTTGTGAAATACCCCTTGAAAGGTTTTTCTTTCTCCGTCCTCTTCGTAATCAAATCCATCGCGCAACTTGTGAAATTCTTCTTTGGTTATGCTTGTCAAATCTAAGAAATCTTGTTCATCAATTTGTAAATCAAAATTGTCAATTGTAATTTCTTCCTTGGAGTCATTTGCCATTATGAACATAGGAATGGTTCGAGTGAATGAACGTAACCTATCCCTAATTTCTTCCTCCTTGGTTTTTTGTGCCTTTTCTACCCTTTCATTTTCTTTTTGAGCAACCTTATTTACTACAAAGTCAACCTCAATGGCTTCGGCTATTTTTTGCTTGAGGGTATCCCTATCAATCTCCGCATTGTTGAACTCCTCTGCAATTTGTTTTACTTTATCTCCAATTTGCCTGCCTACCTCCTTTGTTTCTGCTTGTGTGGCCTTATAGACTTCTTTGTACTTTGCAATTAAGGGTTCTGCTACTTGAGCAACTTTTTCCGCCAATTGTTCCGCAAGAATTTGCTCCTTGTTGCCCTCCAATAGATTGTCAACAATTCGTTCGGTGTTTACTTTAAATATTCGCTCGCCAAGGATAATGCCCGTATTGCGATTTATTTCAGTTGTTTTGTTGATATTGGTTCTTTTTGCTCCATCTAGGTCAAGTGAACCTTGAGGTCTTTGGACTCGCTTGTTTTTTTCAATTTGCATTTTATCTAAAATAACCTCTACCTCTTTGGGGAAATTGAAAACGCCCTTTAGACTATCATTAAAAAGAAGATTGGTCATAAAACGTGCATTCACGATTTCTATTGCGGCCAAGGCATTCGGAAACGTGAGCACTTTTTGAGCATCCAACTCAACCATTTCCCCATTAATATCTTCAGATATAACGGGAAAGAAATTTAGCAGTTCTTGGATATTTTTCTCTCGGTCTCTTTCTGTAATTTCTCCATTTACCGCAGATGGATTTAGGCCATTGGCAAATTGGTCATATATTTCAAGAACACGGGTAGGGGCAAAGTCAAATAAGTAAGAAGATTTTTTACAAACCAATTCGTTGTTACGCCATTCTTTGTATGGATTTTGAGCCCTAAATGCAGCCTGCATATATAAAGAAGGCGTTTTTATGTCGGTGAGCATTAAAACTGCCGACCACTCCTTTATGGTTACGCCCGTGGTTAATTGGCCGCAGGAAAGCGTAATGGTTTTGTCATTATCGGCAATCGCATCTTTAACCCGCTTAAAGGACGTTTCGTTTGCTTTTAGGTCGTTTTCTTCTTCCTCAAAAGTTCTGCCGTCTCCCGCGGCAACAACAACTTTATAATCTTTAAAAATTGGGTCTTCTTTGAGCAATTTTTCAAGTGCTTTCACGGATTCCACTCTATTGCCTACAAACCAAAATGTGTGTCTGAGTTCATCTCTGAGCTCGGGCGTGGAGAATGGGTATTTTTTGTTTGTTGTTAGATTTTTTAAAAACGATTTAACATCGTTTTCATAAACAAAGGTTTTGTCTTTTGCTCTAAAAAACTCATTTAAATCAAAAGCGTAATCGCGTGTTTCGTTTTCAATTTCAATGCCTTCATTTACTTGGTCAGAAATCATTTGGGAAATCCGATAAGTAAACAATTTGAGGTCGGGCAAATCAGTGTGCTCTCCAATTTCCCCTTCTTCAATTTCAAGTTGCTTAATTTTTTGTTCATCTAAATAAGTCCAATTGAAGATAGCCTCATTTGAAAACTTTGAATTAGCCAATGCTTTAAACGGAGTACCCGAAAGATGCAGCGTATTCTTCCGCTTAATCACATCAAAGGCGGCATCGGTTTTCTTCGTATCGACTCCTTCGTGTGCTTCATCAATAATCAATAAATCCCATTCAAGGTCGGCAACCCACCTTAATTTATTAAAGTTGCCGCCAAAGTATTCAGAACCTTTGATGTCTTGCAAAGAAAGAAAAGTAATTAGCGGTTTGATGGGACTTGTTTCAATATGTTGTTCTCTTGTCAAAGTGGCTCTATTCTTTAACGAGGCCGTTTCCGAAATAAAAGCATAACCACCCAAAAACATTTCAAAATCATCAAACCAAGAGTTGGCAATCGCCGGTCTATTGGTAACAATAAGAACTTTATTGGCTTTTAACCGCTTGGCCAAGTCATAACTCGCCAATGTTTTCCCGAAACGAGGTTTTGCATTCCATAGAAACTCCCCTCTTTCATTTTTCTGAAAATAGTCAAGAGCCATTTTAACTGCCTCTTCTTGTTCAAACCGTAAGGTGTATTCCATTTTTCCCTCTTCATTTTGAAGGGCGAAAAAACGTTCTTTCCGAAAAATGTCAAACAAGTCTTTGGACTTCAAGGGCTCGCCATTAAAATAGAACCATTCCCTTCCTAACTCAATTTTCCTCTCTATTCCTTTCTTTTCAAGGAATCTATGGAATGTTTTATCCGTAAAACTATCTATGTTCCCCTCGAAAAAGGCGGGAGCACTCCATAATTTGGTGTATTCTTCATTAAATGCGGCCGTTCTAACCTGCTGCCTAATTCTAACGTCAACATTCTCTTTCTCCGTATAACCAATTTTTTGTGAACCTTCCGTTTGTTGCCGATTCGGCAATATGTAGGAATACACTTGAGGGTAAATGACCTTGAATGATTTAATGCTTTGCGTAGTATTGCTCATAACTATTGTTTAAATAAATTCTTGAGTTTAGGACGTAGTAAGTAATTCCAAGAGCCAAAGGGGATTTTAGTCATTAATATTTGAATAAACTAGTCCTCCAAAGAAAGCAAAAAATTCTCGCCAATGAGCGACTTCTTCCTTTAATAATCGTCTAACCGAATCATTCTCCCGCCATGGCGCAGAAAATTTAGCCTTATGTTCTTTTTCAAATGCATCTCACTTTTCAATGGTTTGAAACGTTTTCCCAACTCCCTCAATTCGCCCAACTTGAGGAGGCTAGCCGCAACTCGGTTCCGTCATCAAAATACACAAGTCCATTTAACTTGTAAGATTACCTTCATTGTTAGACCGCCTCAACCCAAAAAGAAGGCAATCCCGTATTTCAAAACCATGAATGTCGGCTAATTGTCGGCTAAATTTCAAATAAAAAAATCGCAACTCATTGAAAATAAATGGGTTACGACTTATAGTTGTAGCCCCAACAGGACTCGAACCTGTATCTAAAGTTTAGGAAACTTTCGTTCTATCCCTTGAACTATGGGGCCTTTGCCACAAAGATAAGGGAATCGACGTATTATTGGAAAAATATGTATCTTTGTGCCCCGTTCAGCCCGGGTGGCGGAACTGGTAGACGCGCCGGACTCAAAATCCGGTGGTAGCAATACCGTGGGGGTTCGATTCCCTTCCCGGGCACCAAAAGCCAACGGCTCCGAATATTCGGAGCCGTTTTTTGTTTTAAAGGAGATTGAAACCGCTATTATCTCCTGCAAAACTGCATACAAAGCCCTATCTTCGTGTTCGAATTTTGCAGAAATGAAATCAACATTGCAGGTTTACAATTCACTGACTCGACAAAAAGAGATTTTTACGCCGTTAAACCCTCCAAAAGTGGGAATGTATGTGTGTGGACCTACGGTGTACAACGATGTGCATTTGGGCAATCTGCGCACCTTCACCTCTTTTGATTTAATTTATCGCTGGTTGACAGAATGCGGGTATAGTGTACGCTATGTGCGTAACATTACCGATGTGGGGCATCTAGAAAACGATGCCGATGAAGGAGAAGATAAGATTGGCAAAAAAGCCCGGCTGGAGCAATTGGAACCCATGGAAATCGTACAAAAATACACCAATGGATTCCGGGAAGTGATGCGGATTTTCGGGAATTTCTCGCCTTCAATTGAGCCCACCGCAACCGGACATATTGTGGAACAAATTGAAATGGTAAAGCAAATCATGGCTCGAGGTTTGGCCTACGAAGTCAATGGTTCGGTTTATTTTGATGTACGCAGCTATGCAAAAACAGAATCGTACGGTGCATTAAGCGGACGGCAAATCGATGAGTTGATGAGTGGAAGCCGAGATTTAGATGGGCAATCGGAAAAACGCGATGCACTTGACTTTGCCCTATGGAAAAAAGCCTCGCCTGAACATATTATGCGCTGGCCCTCTCCTTGGGGAGAGGGATTCCCGGGCTGGCACTTGGAATGTTCGGTAATGAGCAGCAAGTACCTGGGAATGCCTTTTGATATACATGGCGGTGGTATGGACTTAAAATTTCCGCACCACGAATGTGAAATTGCGCAAAATGTGGCGGCTACGGGTTGCCAACGCCCGGTGAATTATTGGCTGCATGGAAACATGCTAACCTTGAACGGAAAAAAAATGAGCAAATCGGATGGCAATTTTTTATTGCCCGGCGATTTAATTACTGGAAACCATGCCCTATTGAATCGGGGATATTCGCCCATGGCTATCCGCTTCTTTTTTATGCAGGCTCATTATGGTTCAACCCTAGATATGAGCGAGGATGCTCTAACTGCTGCCGAAAAAGGATATCAACGCCTGGCTCAAGCCTATGGGCAACTCAAAAACGTAAAAGGCTCCGGTCAGGAAGATCCCGGAGTTGAAGCCTGGGCGGAACGGTGCCAAGCTGCTATGAATGACGATTTCAACAGCCCAATTTTGGTCGCCCAACTGTTTGAAGCTGCCAAGTGGATTCAATCTGCAGCGGCCGGCGGAATCCAATTGAGTTCAAACGCCATTCAGGTTTTGAGCACCGAATTTGAGCGCTACTTCATCCGGGTACTGGGATTAACTGAATCTAGGAACGAATCTGAGGAGGGCAGTATTCAGCATATTATGGAACTCATATTGGAGATTCGGCGTGAAGCCCGCATCAAAAAAGATTGGTCGACCAGCGACCTGATACGCGACCGGCTTAGTCGGGCGGGTATAAGCATTAACGACGGAAAAGACAACAGCACATGGCACTACGAATCGTAAGCGCATCCCTACTTCTTGCCCTGTTTATGGCCTGTGGAGGAAAGGGAGGTTCATCAGAAAATTCTTCCGGCGAATTCTCCGACAGCAGCAGCAATACCACGGCAGAACTTCCATCAAAACCTGTTCCGGTTTTTGATGCCGATAGTGCCATGAACATTTTAAAAGCTCAAGTGGAATTTGGGCCCAGAGTACCCAATACTTCTGCCCATAAAGCCTGCGCGGAATACCTAATTCGCGAATTGAAAAAATGGACTTCAGGCGTAATTGTTCAAGATGCCAATGTGGTTGCCTATACCGGAGAAGGGCTAAAAATCAGGAACATCATGGGCCAGATTCATCCCAATCGAACCGACAGAATAATGCTGTTTGCCCATTGGGATTCGCGCCCCTTTGCCGACCGTGGCAACCCCGGAAAAGGCAAACCCGTTTTAGGTGCCGATGACGGAGCCAGCGGGGTAGCTGTACTTCTCGAAATTGCTCGTGCCATTGCCAGAGACAGCAGCGGTGGACCCGCCCCCGGAATCGACATTGTATTTTTTGATGCGGAAGATTTTGGAGATGCAGGTGGAGCTCCAGAAACCTATTGCCTAGGCTCTCAATATTGGGCAAAAAACCGCCCCTTACCCATCAGTCCCAGGTATGGAATTTTGCTTGATATGGTGGGAGCCAAAGATGCCGTTTTTTATCAGGAAGGAGCTTCTGTAACCTTTGCGCCCCATGTGGTACAAAAGGTCTGGTCTGCCGCGCACAAACTGGGCTATGGAAACTACTTTAAAATGGCTCAATTGAATGGTCCCATCACCGACGACCACTATTTTATAAATACTTTGGCCAACATTCCCAGCATCGATATCATTAATTATGACCCTACTCGCCCCATGGGATTCCCCGGGCATTGGCACACCGAAAATGACAACCTAGAGAACATAGATCCTGCCACCTTAAAGGCCGTTGGACAAACCATTTTACACGTCCTGTACGAAGAACCTGTTCTGGGCCGTGAACTTGAGCCTTAATCCCTGTTGAAAACCATGCGTCAACTCCTTCATTTTATTTTATCCTCATTTTTATTTTGGTATTCATCGGAACTTGTCAAAGCCCAGACGGCAGATTTGGTTCCAGGATATGTAATTCTTGAATCGGGAGATACGCTTAAAGGCCAGCTTCGATACCGTTCCCGCGATGGTTTAAAAGATAAAATTTACCTTAAAATCAGCGAAACTGAAAAAAAATATCTGCCCCTCATGAGCCTCAGTAGCTTTAAAGCAGACTCCTTGCTTTACCGTAAAATACAGCTTGGAAAACGCGAGGTATTTGCTAAAATATTGGCCGGTGGACCAGTGCATTTGGCAGAAGAAGAATACCTGAGAGATTATCAAGGTCAGTCTCTACCTGCATTTCGACTCTATTTTCGAAAAAATGAATCTCCAGAATGGGAAGAGGTAAAAACGGGCGGGAACAAATGGAGGTCTCAAATGGCAGAGCTGCTGCAATCCAATCCTGAATTGGCGGGCAGCCTGGAAAATAAGGAACTCAGTCCGGACGACTTAGGCCGCATTGTTCGCCAATACAATGCAAGAAAATAAGAGTAACAATGGTCGATGTACTTTTGGATATTGACGACCAATCTTGGTACAATTTCAGCCTAATTGGAATTGTAGCCCAGGAACCCGATTACCGAATGGCTTGGTTGTTGAATACCCAATTGAACATGAACTTTATTCGAAAAGCAGATTTGCGGCCTGCGGGGAATGCAGAAACCTCCGTTCCAGACCGCCCGGGATATTCTGTTTTCTATTGTCGACTTCCATTTCAAGAGCCACAGTTCCGGCTGATTGGAAATAAAACCTTACCTCAACCCTGCATTAAGGAATCGGACGGATTTGATTTTATTCTTCAAATATCGGATGCTCCTTCTACCTTTGTTGAAGAATGGGTAAAATCCCTCAGGAAATTACCTGCCATACAATGGTGTGGAACCCTGAAAAACATATCAGATAAAAGTATGAGCTTGCTCATTTTTGAAGACCATGAAGACACAACATAAAACAAAACTGGTGGCCACCATTGGGCCCTCTACCAACACCTATGAAAGTTTACTGGAATTGGTTCAGGCGGGCGTGGATGTATGCCGCTTGAACTTTTCACATGGCGACCGAGATACCCAAATCAATTTGGTGAATCTTATTCGTCGAATCAATGCAGATTTTGATTACAACCTGGCAATACTGGGCGACCTACAGGGGCCTAAAATTCGGGTGCGTGCCGTTCAAGACGGTGGAATTGAGCTGGAAGATGGAACCGAACTTTTAATTTCAACCGACAAAGGCATAGGAACTCGAGACAAGGTTTTTATTCAATATAAAAGCTTTGCCGAAGACGTCCGTCCGGGCGAAATCGTATTGGTGGACGATGGGAAAATTGTGCTTGAGGTGAAAGAAACCAACCTGAAGGACGAGGTAAAACTTAAAATCATCAATGGAGGATTGCTGACCTCTAAAAAGGGGGTGAATTTGCCCAACACTAAAATTTCCATGCCCTGCCTGACTGAAAAAGACTTGGAAGATTTGGAATTTGCCCTTGAACATGAGTTTGAGTGGCTTGGCCTTTCATTTGTGCGTTCGGCAACCGATGTTATGGAGTTGAAACAGCTCATTTCAAAAGCCGGCAAAAGCACCAAAGTCATTGCCAAAATTGAAAAACCCGAGGCGATGGAAGAGATTAACCACATTATTCGGGAATCGGATGGAATTATGGTGGCCCGGGGCGATTTAGGGGTGGAAGTGCCCATGCAGGAAGTGCCACTGATGCAAAAGGACATTGTAAAACGGTGTAAAAAAAGTTCTAAACCCGTCATCATTGCCACCCAGATGATGGAAAGCATGATTACCAACTACAATCCAACCCGTGCAGAGGTGAATGACGTTGCAAATGCCATTTTAGATGGAGCCGATGCCGTCATGTTGAGTGCCGAAACCTCAGTTGGCAAGTATCCTGTGCGTGTGGTTCAGGCCGTTCAAAAAATCATTGAGCGCATGGAGGAAAGTCCACAAATTTATCATTTGGACAACATCCACATTAGTCGAGACCGGTTCATTACCGATGCCGTTTGCCGTGCAGCGGTTGAAATGGCAGAAAAAGCCAGAGCCAATGGCATAATTACCATGACTTTTACCGGCTATACCGCCTATGAAATAAGCAGTTATCGGCCCAAAGCCCCCATTTTTGTGTTCACCGGGAACCGAAGCCTATTGAACCAATTGAGCTTGGTTTGGGGAGTCAAAGGCTTTTACTTTGACACCTTTGTTAGCACAGACCATTCCATTGAAGAAAGCACACAAATGCTGAAAAAGGATGGCCACGTCAAAGAGGGTGATCTACTTGTACATACCGCCAGTGTTCCCATTCAGGAAAAAGGGCAAACCAACATGCTGAAACTGCATCACGTAAAGTGATGAAAATAGCCTGATTTCTATGGATTTTAGGTTTTAGTGGAACGGGTTGGCGTGGGGCCAAGCCCATTGAATCTTTGGAATATTCCTTATTTCTGTGCCGCAGCGCGTTTAAATTTAACCGATAGGTATTGGGCAGGAGTAGCCCGCGGCAGGGATTGAACAAGGTTGCCCGCAAGGCGGCCGACGGTGGGTGGCGCGCGGCGAGGAGGCGACTTTAGGAGCCACCGCAGCCCGCTGCCACCCCGTTCGGCCACCGCGGACAACCTGTGAAAGCCCGGCAGCCGCCCAATCTAAAACCCAACTATTCCTTAAATTGAACGGCCCACTGCATCAACAAAAAATGATGCAATTGTTAATTTTTCAAAACCTAGGAAACTTTTTTAGTTCTTCGGGTTTCCTTGTGGGTACAACAATTACCTTTGCCCCGGCATGGAAGAACGGAAAGAATACATGGTTGAACAGGCGACCCAGCTGTTTATGCAGTTTGGATTGCGTGGAGTTACCATGGAAGATTTAGCGCGTGAAATGGGTGTTTCAAAAAAGACCTTGTACGTTCATTTTACCGATAAAAACAGCCTGGTGGAAGCGGTTGTAGAAAGCTTTTTAAACCAGCACAAGGCAGCTGCCGAAACCTTATTTTCTGCCCATCCGAATCCCATTGACCAGCTTTGGGGCATTGCCGGAGCCATACAAACGCAACTGCAGCAGGTAAAACCCTCTTTGTACCTTGAATTGCGCAGGCATTTTCCTTCCGCATACCGACTATTTGAAGCGTATCGACACCAGTCCATTCGAAAGCAAGTCGTTCAGAATTTAAGTGCTGGAATTGAACAGGGATGGTACCGAACCAATCTAAATCCTGAAATCGTTTCAATGATTTTCATTCAATTAATGCCCATGAAAATGGACCCTTCGATTTTTCCGGCCGATCGTTTTGATTTTCAAACCTTGCACCGAGAAATGTTGATGTACCACCTGCATGGCATTTGCAGCCTGAAGGGGCTTACCTATTTAACCGAAACATACGCATCTGAATTTCCATTGCCATGAGAACCATACTTTTATTTTGGGCGGCCAGCCTAATTGGCCTTTGCGCACAACAAACCCTAAACCTGGAACAGGCTGTTGCGTATGCCTTAGAGCATCAGGCCAAGGTAAAAACAACCGAGCTTGACATGAAAATTGGGCAGGCCAAGGTACGTGAGAACGTAGCCACCGGACTTCCGCAACTGGATGGGAGCGGTGGATACACCTACAACATTCAGTCGCCCGAATTTGTATTCCCGGACTTTATCAATGGAAATCCAAACCAGTTCATTACCATTCCAGCCGCCCCATTGAATCAGGCTTCGCTTGGCCTCAATGCCTCAATGCTGCTGTTTAACGGTCAATATTTTGTGGGAATTGCCACTGCAAAGCAATTTTTAGAGCTGACCAAGGCTCAACATGAACTGGTAGAACGGGATGTACGCTTGCAGGTGACCAAATCGTACTTTCTTGCGCTCATGGCTGAAGAATCGGTAGCTACACTCGACTCAAGTCTAAAATTAATGGAAAAAACCCTGAGCGAAATACGCGCTACCCAAGCCCAGGGCTTTGCTGAAATTTTAGATGTACAGCAGCTGGAATTGATGTACAACAACACTCAAAATTTACGGGTTCAGGCGGGGAACGGTTTAACCTTGGCCTTGGCCGGATTAAAATACCAAATGGGCTGGCCGCTGATGCAGAATTTGGCTTTGGCCGAATCTTTGTCGGATTTTATTCAACCCTCGGAATGGGATAACCTAGTTCAATCCTTACCCGACAGCATTGCAACAAGCAGCCGGAAAGAATTTGACTTGATTTCCAGGCAGCTGATCATCAACGGCTATCAAATCAAGCTGCAAAAGGCAGAGGCCATGCCCACGCTGGTGTCAAACCTAAGTTATCAACACAACTTTTTCAACAGCGAACGCTTTCTGTTGGGCAGTGGAACCCAGGGGGCCAATGGTGGTTTAGCCTTTGGTCTTCGATTGTCTGTACCGATTTTCTCAAGTTGGAACCGCATGTACAAACTCAAACAATACCAGTTGGAAAAGAAAAAAACCGAAATTCAACGCGAGGACTTGAGTCAGGCGCTTCAACTGGAGTATCAAAGTTCTTCCAGCGCTTTGAAAGAAGCCGTATTGCGCTTCAAAACCCAGCAAAAAAATCTAAATCTTGCCCGGGAGGTTCGCCGGGTGAATGGAATTAAGTTTAAAGAAGGCTTAATTAACAGCTTGACTCTGACTCAAATTGAGCGGCAGTTTTACGAAGCCCAGCAAGGGTATTTTCAAACCTTGTTTGATGTGCTAAGTCGAAAAGCCGACCTTCTTAAATCCATGGAAAAATTTTAATCTCCTCTCCTACACGCTCATATCTTAAACGCATGAAAAATTCCGTTTTTATTCTACTCAGCCTAGCCCTGCTTTCAGCTTGTGGTTCGTCTTCTGAACTTGATTCTAAAAAAGCAAGGCTGGACGAAGTCCGGGCACAGATTGCTGAACTTCAAAAAGAAGCCCTTTCGCTTGAGGCTGAAATAGCCCGTTTGGACACCGGAAAATCGGGCAGCCTGCGCACCCGGGCGGTTGAAGTTGCCAAGCCCAACACCGGCACCTTCCGAAGGTATGTTGAAGTGCAAGGAAATGTAGAAGCCGACAACAATATTTTGGCGGGTCCGGAAATGCCGGGCGTAGTTCGTCGGGTTTTGGTTAAAGAAGGAGATCGCGTCAAACAAGGGCAGCTGTTGGCCGAACTTGAAAATACTGCCATGGTTCAGGGCTTGGAAGAAGCCAAAACCGGCCTGCGTTTGGCGGAAGAAACCTATCGGCGCACCCAACGTTTATGGGAACAGAACATTGGTTCAGAAATCCAATACCTGCAAAGCAAAACCAATTATGAGGCCATGTCGCTGCGCGTTAAAGGCTTGGAAGCCCAGGTGGGCATGACTCAAATCAAATCACCCATTGACGGTGAGGTTGATGATGTGGCCATTAAAATTGGAGAAATGGCGAGCCCTGGCATGTCGGGAATTCGGGTGGTAAATTTGAATCGGATTAAACTCACCGCTCCCTTGGCCGATGCCTTGGCCGGCAACATTGCGCTTGGAACCCCAGTATCGGTATTCCTTTCTGATTTGGGGCTTCAAATGGAGCGCAAGGTTTCTTTTATCAGCAAAGTTGTAAATCCGGGGAACCGCTCGGTTACCGTAGAAGTTGACCTGACCGGAGCGCATCCGAATCTTCGTCCAAACATGACCGGAGGCTTAAAAATCAACGATTTGTCTATAGATAGCGCCCTTATGGTTCCGACCAATCTGATTCAATCTCTGCCGGAAGGGAATTTCATTATGGTGGCCGAAGGAAAAAAAGCCGTTCGCAAAGCCATTGAAACAGGGCCATCGTACAATGGAATTACCGTTGTAACCAAGGGGCTTAACCCAGAAAGTGTTTTAATCACCACCGGAAATACAGAAGTTGTTGAAGGCCAACCCATAGAATTTAAGCCATGAGCCAAATCCAAGATTCCTTTAAATCTTTGAGTTTTACGAATTGGTGCATCCGCAACCGGACGGCAATTTATGTATTCACCATCATTCTATCCATTGCCGGGGCGGTTTCGTTTGTTCGTATTCCTAAAGAACAATTTCCGGACATTGTGATTCCAACCATTTCGGTGAGTACCATTTATCCCGGTGCCACTCCCGTCGATGTAGAAAACCTCATCACCAAGCCCATTGAACGCCAGCTAAAATCAATCAATGGAGTCCGGAAAATCAGTTCTAAATCCATTTCGGATTTCAGTTCCATTGTAGTGGAATTCAACACCAATGTCGAAGTGGCGGTGGCCAAGCAAAAGGTTAGTGATGCCGTAGATAAAGCGGTAAAAGACCTGCCTACAGATTTGGACGAAGACCCTCGAGTGGACGAGTTGGATTTTTCTGAATTTCCCATCATGAACATCAATCTTGCGGGCGACATTCCCCTTGATAAATTGAAAAACTACGGGGAATACCTGGAAGAACGCATTGAATCCTTACCTCAAATTACCCGGGTTGACATCGTTGGAGGACTTACCCGCGAAATTCAGATTTATGTTGACCTGTATAAAATGCAGGCCTCTGGAATCACATTCAATGATATTGAAATGGCCGTAGGTGCCGAAAACGTCAACATTTCAGGAGGAGAAATTAGAATCGACCGACTGCGCCGAAACGTACGCGTCACAGGTCAATTCAAAAATGCAGAGCAAATTAAAAATATCGTGGTGCGCTCAAGCCGAGGCAACACGGTTTTTCTCCGCGATTTCGCTACCATCGTAGATGGATATGCCGAGAAACAAGACTTTGCACGACTAGATGGCAAACCCGTAGTAACGCTGAACATCATAAAACGCTCGGGCGAAAACCTGCTAGAGGCCTCAGAAGGCATTCAGCGCATTATTGAGGAGGCAAAAGCATCAAAATTCCCTGAGGGCCTGGATGTCATCATCACCGGCGACCAATCCGAATCCACCAAAAACGATTTAAATGAACTGCTCAATACCGTAATCATTGGCTTTATCTTAGTATTGGTAGGCTTAATGTTTTTCATGGGTCTTAAAAGTGCCTTTTTCGTTGCTTTGGCAGGCCCCCTTTCTACCGTTGTAGCCTTTTTGATTATGCCGGGCTTGGATTACACCTTGAATGTGATTGTACTGTTTAGCTTTTTATTGGCCTTAGGGATTATTGTAGATGATGCCATTGTGGTTATTGAAAATACCTATCGAATCCTACACAAACACCGAGAAATCAATATCGTTAAAGCAGCACAGGCTGGAGCCGGCGAAGTATTTGTTCCCGTATTGGCAGGTACCCTTACCACGCTTGGGCCCTTCTTCCCCCTTCTTTTTTGGCCGGGTATTGTTGGGAATTTCATGCAATACCTGCCCGTAACCTTGATTATAACATTGGGTGCTTCTTTGTTGGTAGCCTTCGTTATGAATCCGGTTTTTGCGGTTGATTTCATGGTGCGCGATGAGCATTTGCAAGTGCCGAAGCGTTCCCTGTTTTTCAAATGGGCCATTGCTTACGTAGTTATTGCTCTGCTGTCCTATTTAGGTGGCTTCCCCGGACTTGGAACATTCTCTTTAATTATGTTGGGTTCCCATGCCCTTTATCAATTTTTCCTACATAAAACCATCCGAAATTTCCAGGAAAAAAACTGGCCCGTAGTAATCAGAGCGTATGAGCGAATGTTAGTGAAATTAACTTCCGGTCGAGCGCCCTTTTTTGTGGTTGGAGTAGCCGTTATTGCTCTAATTATAAGCACAATTGGATTTGGACTTAGCAATCCTAAAGTAAGTTTCTTCCCAGATCCAGAACCAAATTTCGCTTATGTTTACTGCGAACTGCCTATCGGCACCGATGCCAATGTCACAGATTCGGTAACTCAAATCCTTGAAAAAAGAGTTTTCGCCCTGTTGGGTGAGAACAATCCAGCTGTGGAATCCGTAATCGCCAATGTAGGATTAAATGCAGGAGATCCTCAAAATCCTGACCGGGTAGCCACACCCAATAAATCAAAAGTTACAGTAGCCTTCGTAAAATATTCGGAACGAAATGGCTTCGAAACCCGGAAAATGCTGGATGAAATCAGAAAAGATTTCGAGAAAAATCCCATTCCTGGAGCCACAATCACCGTTGAAAAAGAACGCGCTGGCCCACCTACGGGTAAGCCTGTAAACATTGAAATTTCAGGAGAAGATTTCAGCATGCTGCAGGACCTTGAACAACGGGTTCGGCAAAGCATCTCTACCTCGAACATTACTGGTATTGAAGAGCTGAAGTCCGATTTAAAACTAAACAAGCCTGAAATCATCCTTGAGATAGATCAGGAAAAAGCACAACGTGAAGGCATTTCACTGGCAAGCATTGGAATGGGCTTGCGCACCGCACTGTATGGCAAAGAAATTTCAAAACTGCGAGATTCTGATGATGACCACCCCATTCAATTGCGTCTTCAAGAATCCTTCCGTTCTTCACCAGAACAGTTGCTCGCACTCAATATCTCATTTATGGATATGGCTACGGGGCGTTTCCGTCAGGTACCTCTGGCTTCAATTGCTAGTATTTCCTATAAACCAGCCTATTCAGGAATTAATCGCAAAAATCAAAAGCGGGTTGTCACCTTAGCCTCTAATGTGGTGGAAGGAGGCAATGCCAATCAAATCAATCAGCAAATTCAAACAAAAGTCATCGATCAAATGAGTTTACCCGAGGGCTACGAAATCCGATTGACGGGCGAACAAGAGGACCAAAAGGAAACGTCCGATTTTCTCGGTATTGCCTTTCTGGGAGCCTTGGCCTTGATGTTCGCTGTCATGGTGACACAATTCAACTCGGTAGTAAAACCATTGCTCATTTTTTCGACGGTTTTATTCAGCCTGATTGGTATTTTCCTGGGTTTCGGACTAAGTGGAATGACCATGTCGGTGGTTATGACGGGGGTAGGTATGTTTGCTTTGGCCGGCATCGTCATTCGAAACGGGATTTTGTTAATTGAATTTATTGATGAACAACGTGCTCATGGGGTGGATGTCGTTACAGCAAGCATTCAAGCCGGTGCCACTCGAATCACGCCCGTCATTTTAACAGCAGTATCCACCATTTCTGGATTAATCCCCTTGGCGATTGGATTCAACATTAATTTCGGCACTTTACTCACCGAATTCAAACCTAACATTCACTTAGGAGGCGACAACGTAGCTTTCTGGGGGCCGCTGGCATGGACCATCATTTTTGGTCTTACCATTGCCACATTCCTCACCCTAATTATTATTCCATCCATGTATGTAGCCGCCTGGAAAACCAAGCAAAAAATCAAATCGCTGTTTTCCAGATCTTAAGGTTTAATCAGTTTTATTTCAAGGGGCGGGTTACCGGGCTTTCACCGGTAGTCCGCGCCTGCCGAAAGGCTGGCCCAGCGGGCTTGCGGTGGCTCCTAAAGTCGCCTCCGCGCCACGCGGGCCAGGCTTCGGCAGTCTTGCGGGCAACCTGGTTCAATCCCGCCCGCCGGCGGAATTCTACCCAATACCATTCCAGTTAACGAAGCACAGGAACCCGGAAACGCATCCAGCGACCGGCTTGTTCCACCGCCAACACATAGCTTCCTGAAGGTAACCCCGCAAAGCGAATAAATGCCTCGCCTTTCCGAAGTTCTCCCTGCATCAACTGCTTGCCCTGCAAATCATATACCACCCACATTCCATCCACCTGAACCTCCAACTGAAGTATGTCTTGAACGGGGATTGGTTGTAGCTTTATTTCTTTTCCCGACCACGATGCTATTGAACTTGGATTCACTTGCATACATTCACTGGTATCCGCACAAAATCCATTGTACACCACTGCAGCATAGGTCCCCGATTGCTGAGGAATAAATTGAGCCGAATTGGCCCCGGAAATCGGACTGAAGTTGGCAGCGCAATTCACCCAAACCAAGCTGTCTCCCAAGATGGCAGCAACCAAGGTGTCTCCATTCAATTGAATGCTGGCAGTAAGGGCAGTACTAACCAAAACTTGCGTAGTACATAGCGCTGTATTCCCCTCCGAATCTGTTGCTTGCCAAACCACATCGACACTTCCTGTGGGTAAAACATCGCCCGGATTCGGACCTGCAATCTGCTGAACTTGAGTTGCAGAACAAGCGTCAATTCCTGTTGGACTTAAGTTGGGAAGGGCTTCACCCAAGCAAAAGCCTGTGGCAGCCACACAATTGCTAAATGAAGGCGGAACTGAATCCACCACCACAACATCCTGAACCACCTGGGTAGAATTGCCAGCCGCATCACTAATGGTCCAGGTTACCTGAGTTAATCCCAAAGGAAATACCGCCGGGGCATTGTTCTGAACCTGAGCCACTCCACAATTGTCTTGAGCTACTGGAGCCCCCAAACCCAGGCTGGATGCCGAACAGGTTGTTGGATCGGTTGAAACTACAATGTTGGACGGAGGTGTTGCCTGAGGTGCAATGCTGTCGTACACCACCACCAACTGGGTGTCAATAGCGGTATTTCCAGCCGCATCGGTAGCCGTCCAAACTACCACCGTACTTCCCGGACCAAAACCATTGGGTGCATTGTTTTGCACACTTTGTAAACTGCAATTGTCGTTGGCCTGAGGGGTTCCTAGATTCACATTGGCAGCTATGCACGAATTGGAGTCCAACAAAATCACCAAATCAGATGGGGCTTGAATTTGTGGAGCTGTAACATCGTTCACCACCACCAATTGGCTGTCTTGAGCAACGTTTCCTGAGGCATCTGTGGCCGTCCATATCACCCATGTATTGCCCGAATTAAACTGGGCCGGCGCATTGTTGCTAATGATAAGTCCCGGGCAATTATCGCTGCCCTGGGCAGTCCCCAAATTCAAACTACTTATCCCACAAGCTAAAGAATTTGCATTCACGGTTAAATTGGCAGGGACAATCAGCACTGGAAACTGATTGTCAACCACAGTTACGATTTGTTGCGCCGTACCCGTATTGCCGACAGAATCCACCGCCGTCCAAACTACAATATTCTGACCGACATTGAAGGTGGCCGGAGCGTTGTTGGTAAGGGTTACCTGCGAGCAATTGTCCACAGCACTTCCTTGACCAACACTTACCCCGGTGGCCACACATTGGCCATTGTCAGCAAAGACAGTAAGATTGGCTGGAGGCGTTACTACGGGCGGCCATAAATCCTGTACAAAAACATTCTGATTTACAGTGGCAGAATTTCCAGCGGCATCGGTGGCAGTCCACACCACGGTGGTTAGTCCTATTGGAAATTGAGCTGGAGCATTGTTTGTTAAGGTAGGCGTTCCGCAGTTGTCGGTTACCTGAGGCGCAATCAACAGTACATTTGTGGAGTAACATTGTCCGGCATTGGAAACTACAGTAGCCGATGGAGGGACTTGCAAAACAGGATCCAAGGTGTCCTGTTGAGCTAAAACCACATTTGAAAAGGCAGAGTCGCCAGTTCCAGAGCAGGTAGCTCGTACGCGGAAGTACATAGAGAATGTATCTACCTGGTAGGTTTGAACGACCGAAAAATAGCCTTGAATGGGAGTCCAAGGTCCATTAAGGGAGGATGCATTTTCCCAATTGATAGCGAAACCGGAGCCAACTGAGGTATTTGAAGCTTGAAGAATCGCGTTTAAACTGCCGCAAAAATCAACAGAATTACCACCATTTATAGTAATAGTTGGGGCATTGGGAGGTGTTTGACAAATGGGGATGGTTACTTCCACTTTCCCATGTCCCGAATTAAACGCTCGAGTATTGATTCGGTTACTACCGGCATTAAACGAACCGCCACCACCGCCAAAATAGGGGTAACCGGTTCCTGCTCCGCCGGAATATCCTCCACCGCCTGCATTTCCATGGCTGTAATCGGGCCGTCCATCATCGCCAGTGGCGGCACCGCCACCGAACCCGCCATTGGTCAAATTGTTGTTGGCTCGCCCACCAATAAATCCAGAAGCCCTGCTTCGGCCGAAATTATCTCCGTATTGCCCTCCGGGCCCTCCATTGCTATTCCATCCTGCCCCACCGGCACCACAATATCCGCAATTCGTATTTCCCCCTTGAGATCCGGCTCCTCCGCCACCTCCGCCAGTTCCCGCGGCTCCGGAAACGTAGCCTTGAGAAGCGGGCGGGACTTGCCCTGTGGTTCCGGTATCACCATGAATGGCGGCTGTGGCACTCCAAAACGTTCCGGGCCCACCTCCACCACCAGAAGCTGCCATCAACAAGGTTCCTGTATTTTTTTTCCAAACAAAAGTTCCGCCACCGCCGCCGCCGCCGCAGTTTCCATTGCCAATTCCATTGGTTCCCCTTTGCCCCACAACAATAACCAATGTGTCGCCCATGTTCAGATTAAAATCGCCTTGCATTTTTGCCCCTAATCCGCCGGCTCCGCCTCCGCCACGAAAATTCGGACTACTGGCACCCGTCCCGCCCTGAGCTCCATAAGCTGTGATTCGATAGGTATTTGTTCCCGGTACAGCCCATTCCTGAAAACCGGTAGTATTTACTCTAACCTGATTAAACAATGGATTACCCAAGCCGTAATTGGTATCTACTTCAAATTGAGTAGGCCCAAATCGACCAGTAACCCCACAGTTGTTAAACGAAAAGACGGGTTGGGCCACTGCTTGGCCAACTCCTATAAAAAGTAAACCTAAAAAAAACTGTTTCATGGATTAAAGGTAGCATCTGCTGGTGAAAATAAATGCACTGTGCATAGAAGTTGTAGAATCTTGTGTATTAATTTGGAAGAAGTGAATGGAATTTGGGGCGTTTAAGGGGTGGGATTCCCTTTTTTGGGTGTCGATAACTGCCAATAGCGTTTTCCTGAAGGCTACGCTTTAGCTTACCCAAAAAAGGTTGCCTCGCGCCCTTCGGGTCGCCAACTTTTTCCACCGCCTTAAAGGATTATTGAAAATTTATTTGACCGCCACCTCTTTCGAACCCCTCCTCAAATCCCCTTCCAATTTCCCCTCCTGTAAAAAGGATGAATTTGCCAGTTCATCCAGTCTCATTCCCATGCTCCCGCTTTCTGCACCAGCAAAGTTGCCTTTGCACGATTCAGAAAGCTTTTCTGAGACTCCCCAAGGCGAATCTGGTTCCATTTTTCAACTTCCCCAAATTCCCGTAGTTCACTCCAAAAAGTGCCCTAACTATTCTTCGCCACCCCAAATACGTGACGAAGTCCTTTTTAACGTTTCATCGATGAACTACGAATTTACGCAAGGATTTTATTAATTTCAAGGGGAAAGGGCATAAAAATGTTTTGAAGAATAGAGGGTTTTTAGGTTAAAGCCATCTGATTGGCTTGCCGTGTAATGCATTTAAACCACAAGATGTTTTGAAAAAACGAGTTTACTCATCAAATGCATTAAAAGAAGGTCAGGAGCAAAGCCCGCAAGCTAAATTCAATTACCAATTATCACATCCTGCTTATTCCAAATCTTTAAGTCAATATTAGTTATGGTCAATAGGTAAATTAACGCCCAATACAGAAAACAGAGCATTTTTTTCTATCCAATTGCCTTTGAAAAATCAGAAACCTTTCAAAAAATGCAGAATAGAAATCAGAAAATTGCATCTACTTTTGAAAACAAATGCGCAATTTTAAGAACTTACACTACCTTCCCTTTTTTTGATTTACATAAATTGAATTTACATAGTTTAATCCTATTTATTTTGGGGCTTGGTTGCGGATATACAACTGAGGTCAACCCTAGTTTGCAGGAGAAAAAAACAACACCGCCGACCGAGCTTCATGCTTCCATCATTGGGCTTCAACCCTTCGGCCAATTTTCTAAGGTTCATGCGACGTCCGTTGCCTCAGCCCTTGAAGCCACCTTTAATTTTAAGGTTATTGTGTTGCCTCCACAACCTTTACCAGCCCATACCTTTGTACACATTAAAACTCCCAGGTACCGCGCTGACAGCCTGATTGTACATTTAAGACGACAGAAAAAAAAGCAATTTGTTTGTGTTTTAGGGCTAACAAACAAGGATATTTCCACAACCAAGCGCGACAAACATGGTCAAACGTTAAAGCCAGCATCCAAGTACCAAGATTGGGGCGTTTTTGGACTTGGTTTCTGTCCCGGCGTGGCCTGCATTGTTTCAACGTATCGCCTGAATTCCGCCAATCCTCTTTTTATAAGCCAATTAAAGAAGATCAGCGTACATGAGGTCGGCCATAATTTCGGCTTGCCGCACTGTCCCAATTCTGGTTGCGTGATGATGGACGCTGCCGAAAGCATAAAAACCATTGATAAGGTGAAACTCGACTTTTGTTCATCTTGCCGAATGAAATTGCCAAAGTCCTAGCCAAGTAAATGGGCGCAGCTCAA
This sequence comes from uncultured Flavobacteriales bacterium, assembly GCA_903825395.1. GTDB lineage: Bacteria > Bacteroidota > Bacteroidia > CAIKAF01 > CAIKAF01 > CAIKAF01. The sequence goes on along the minus strand of CAIKAF010000031.1, from coordinate 14,921 downwards.
TTTAAATCCTGATTCTCATAATGGTAAATACCCTCACTGAAATCAGCTCCAACCTGCATCATAAATGAAGCCAGTTTTTGGGCACGAACCGGCCTTAAAAAGCGCAGCCGCCCCCGCAAAACAGGAGACAGAGGTCCCATGATTTTCATAGCCAAACGTTCTGCGGGTCTAGATTCATTGCGCTCCCCCAACAACAATCCAGGCCGCACAATGGATAGTCGCGCAAAACCTAGTTTTCTAAGTCCAATTTCCATATCGCCTTTGGCTTTTAAGTATGGGAACATAGATGCCGAACTAGCACCCTGCGAAGAAATGACAGTAAAACTACGGCACCACAATTGAGCTCTGCGTGCAATGGCTAGTACCAAATCCACATCTACCGCCCGAAATGCAGCAAGGCTACCGGCCTTTTTGATGGTACTGCCCAAACAGCAATATACCTGGTCTGCCTTTATTTCTTCGCCCCAAGCATGGACTTCAGACCAATCCGGCCTAATAATCAACAACTTTGGATCCTGTAAGGGAAACGTTCCACGAACAACAACGCTTACCTGGGCGATGGACTCATTCTGAAGCAATTGACGCGTTAATTCCAGTCCAATCATACCTGTAGCGCCAACAACCAGTGCAGTTTCTTGTTTAGAGCTCATGGGAATTCCTTATTTTCGTGCTTCAAATTTTATAAGGCAAAGATACAGTACATATGGCTCAGTTTCATTCATTGCAAATCGCAGAAGTAATCCGGGAAACTCCCGATGCCGTTTCCATTTCTTTCGAAGTACCATCTGAGCTTGCTCAGACCTTTTCTTATATTTCCGGCCAGTACCTTACCTTGAAGGCCATAGTGGCAGGTGAGGAAGTGCGTCGAGCCTATTCCTTGTGTTCAGCTCCTGGTTTAGATCAGAGATTAACCGTAGCTGTAAAGGAGGTCAACGGAGGTAAAATGTCTGGTCACTTAAATCGAAATACAAAGGCGGGAGACCGCTTAGAGGTGATGGCCCCCGAAGGCCGCTTTTATTTGCCCGTAGATGCTTCGCTACAAAGACGATACATTTTAATCGCTGGAGGAAGTGGCATTACTCCAATGATGAGCATTTTGCGAACAGTATTGAATTCGGAACCCAATTCCAGCATCTTATTACTGTATGCCAACCGAAACAAAGAGTCCATTATTTTTGAGTTGAAGTTACAGGCACTGGTCGAGCAATATGGAGACCGAATTGAAGTAAAACACTTTTTAGATTCAGGGGCTTCCGGAATTTACCTGTCTGGTCCACTAGGAAAAGACGTGGTAAAAGAAAGCGTTGCCACCGAATCTTGGGGCGCTCAAAGTCATGCATTTATTTGTGGCCCGGGCCCAATGATGGAAGCCGCAAAACAAGCTCTTTTGGAGACCGGCTTACCTGAAAATCAGATTTACATTGAATATTTCTCAGCTCCCACATCTGCTGACAAAGTAGAAACGGCTCAGGCATCAACCGAAGCCCCAACCGAGGGGAGCAAGGTGTTTGTAACTCTATACGGAGAAACTACTGAGGTTTTAATAAAAGACAACACCAGCATTTTAAAGGCTGCCACTAAAGCAGGCTTAGATGCCCCATTTAGCTGCGAAGCTGGAATTTGTTCCACCTGCATGGCTAAAATTACGGAAGGAAGCGCTCGGATGGATGAAAACAACATCTTGAGTGCCGACGAGGTTAAACAAGGCTATGTGTTGACCTGTCAAGCGCACCCTACCACTTCCGTTGTACGGTTGGAGTATTTGGATTAAAACGCTGTGCAAAAGCCCAAGCCGCAATGGGTTAGCAATCCAGAGGAATTGCGGGCCGAACTGTCCCGCAGGCCACCCGGTGAAATCGGTGATATAAAAAAAAGACTACGCCGGAAAGCATCCGCAGACATTGATCGGAGAGTAGCGGAAATTGGACCAAAAATTGAAGCCGCTATCGATTGTAAAGCGTGTGGAGCCTGCTGTAAAGTGCTCGAACCTCAGCTCAGTTCTGAGGATGTCAAACGACTAGCCAGGTTGGAATCAAAAACCAAGGAAGAATTTTTAGAAGCGCGAACAAACAGCCTAGAAAACGGCACCCTCTTTTTGAAAGCAACTCCATGCCGATATCTCTGCGGGAACTCTTGCAGCATCTATGCCCAACGCCCCGAATCCTGCGCCGATTTTCCACATTTGTATCGAGCTCATTTTATGTTTCGCCGCCTGACCTGGGAACATTATACCCTTTGCCCCATCGTGTTCAATGTGATAGAGCAACTGCTTTCCGATGTTCCAAGCAATGATTAAGGAAACCCGCTACCGACCTCTAGCCAAAAACCACACAATTTGTTAAATTTGCAGCATGACCGATGAAGATCCGGAATTGGAGGACGATTTAGGCACTGCCGGAAGTGAGGGAACAGGTTTCGCCTCTCAATCGTTCATTTCAGGCATGTACCAAGAGTATTTTCTGGACTATGCCTCTTACGTTATTTTAGAGCGCGCAGTTCCCGCATTGGAAGATGGCCTTAAGCCCGTTCAGCGCCGAATTCTTCATTCTATGATGGAATTGGAAGACGGAAGGTACAACAAGGTAGCCAATGTCATTGGAAACACGATGAAGTATCATCCCCATGGCGACATGTCCATTACCGATGCCATGGTACAATTGGGCCAAAAGGAAGTACTGATTGATACTCAAGGAAACTGGGGCAACATCATGACCGGCGATAGCGCCGCAGCCTCCAGGTATATTGAGGCTCGCCTAACCGCATTTGCAAAAGAGGTGGTGTTCAATCCAAAAACCACAGAATGGAATTTAAGTTATGACGGACGGAACAAAGAGCCCGTAACGCTGCCCGTGAAGTTCCCTTTGCTGCTGGCCCAAGGTGTAGAAGGGATTGCCGTCGGTTTGGCTTGTAAAATCATGCCTCATAATTTCAATGAATTGATTGATGCCAGTATTCAGGTGCTGAAAGGAAAATCGGTGGAGTTATTCCCGGATTTTCCAACTGGCGGAATGGTAGATGTATCAAAATACAATTCAGGATTGAGGGGAGGAAAATTACGCATCCGCGCTCGAATTTCTATTCAAGACCCCCGCACCCTTTGTGTGACAGAAATCCCATTTGGTACAACTACCGGAAGCCTGATTGACAGCATTATCTCTGCCAACGAAAAAGGTAAAATCAAGGTTAAAAAAATTGAAGACAACACAGCCCAAGATGTTGAAATTCTGATTCACTTGCACCCGGGAACCTCGCCCGACCAAACCTTAGATGCCCTTTATGCCTTTACCGACTGTGAAGTCAGTGTGTCTCCCAACGCCACCGTTATTTACAACCAACGGCCTGAATTCATTGGCGTAGAAGAAATACTGACGCGAAACACTGAACATACCAAGCGTTTGCTTGAAATGGAGCTGCAAATCAGGGAAGGAGAATTGCAAGAAGATATTCTTTACACCTCGCTGGAAAAGATTTTCATAGAAAATCGAATTTACCGCGATATTGAGGAATGCGAAACCTGGGAAGCCATTTTACAGATTATTGATGCAGGATTAACTCCCTTTAAGCCTCAATTTTACCGAGAAATTACGGTGGATGACATCAGTAAACTCACCGAAATCCGCATTAAACGCATTTCAAAATTTGATGGTTTTAAAGCCGATGAAAAGCTAAAACGACTTGCGGAAGAATTGGCTCAAGTACGTGCAAACCTTTCCACTCTTACCGATTATGCCATTGAATGGTATAAAGAATTAAAACGTAAATACGGCAAAGGCCGAGAACGAAAAACAGAAATCCGCTCTTTTGAATCCATTGAAGCAACAAAAGTGGTGGCAAGAACCGAAAAACTTTTTCTGGATCGTGAAAATGGATTTGCTGGCTTTGGTTTGAAAAATGCCGAGTTTATTTCAGAGTGTTCTGACATAGACGATATCGTGGTAATTCGGGAAGACGGTTCAATGATGGTTACAAGAGTAACGGAAAAAGGCCATGTAGGAAAGGGCCTAATTCATATTGCAGTTTGGAACCGAGACGACGACCGAACAGTTTACCACCTGTTGTACCGCGATGGAAAAAACGGGCCGGTGTACATGAAACGGTTCCAAGTAACTAGCATTACGCGCGACAAAGAGTACGATTTAACCAAAGGCACCAAAGATTCTGCGGTGGTTTACTTTAGCGTAAATCCAAATGGAGAATCCGAAACACTGACAATTTATCTAAAACCAAGGCCTAAATTGCGCAAACAGGTGTTTGACATCAATTTGGGAGAATTAGCTGTCAAGGGAAGGGCTGCACAAGGAAACTTAGTTTCAAAATCACCAATCCGCCGAATTGTTGCCAAAGAGCGAGGTGAATCTACCTTGGGCGCCCTTAAGTTTTGGCTGGACGAGGAAACTCGCCGCCTCAATGCCGATGAACGCGGCCGCTTTTTAGGGGGATTTGATCCTGGCGACCGACTACTGGAAATCAGCAAATCAGGAAACTACAGGCTGTTGAAGCCCGATTTAAGTTTGCACTTTGAAGAAGATGCCTTTTTGATTGAGCGATATCAAAAAGACCAAGTGCTGAGCTTGGTGTATTTTGATGCCGAAAAATCCTGGTTTATGGTAAAACGCTTCCGGCCCGAAACCGAAGATAAACCGGTAGGATTGATTGGCGACCACCCCAAATCCTACATTGAAACGGCAAGCCTTGATGCTCGACCCGTCTTACAGTTAAATTACTTGAAAGGAGTAGCCAAAGAAAAAACCAGTGTTGAACTTGAGGCTACAGAATTAGTGGCCCTACGCGGGGAAAAGGCCAAGGGCAATAAGCTGGCCTTTGACCACATCAAGAAAATCGCTTGGGGAAATCCCTTGCCTCCAATCGAAAACGAAATTCCGGAACAGCCCTTGGAAGACTCAGTACCAAATGAAACGGAAACCAACACAGACAACGACTCCACGGGTTACAGCCCTGGAACAGTAATAGATTTTGGCGACGATCAACCCACATTATTTTAATCTTTGCTATTCGCCATTTAGAATAGCTTGGCTTTCCTGTTCTTTCAATCTCCACAATACCTCCCCCATTTTCAATCTTATTCCCACCGCCCATCAATAGATTGGTCTCGGCCAAATCCAATTCGCAGTAAGTTATTGGCAATAAACCAAAGCACCTGCCTCCACGGCATCTGTTCGGGAAAGCAATAAAAATGACACGCACAGCACTGGTGACCCAAGTACTTTAATCCCCCCCTTAAAACTGAAAATAGATAAATGACTGAACCTCAGCGTTCATGAATTGATAGAAAATAAAGATGGCCAACACCATTGCAGGGATTTGAGCATACAAGGGCATACGGCCCCAAGCGCTGCGGTATCCTTGTTTCCAACTTGAGGGCAACCAGTGAATGAGCATCCCAAGTGCAAATATGCCCCAAATCCAGCCAAAGGTAGACCAAACGGCCTCAACATGCCCAAATTCCCAGCCTTGTCCCATCCAAATCCGCTGCCATAAACTTTCCACCAATTCCCATTTATCGTTGGGATTTTTAATATCACCCGAACGGAAAAATAAACGAGTAAATGATATGAAAATAAAAGTAATAAAGACTTTCCAAGCAGTAACCAAAGGGTGTCGCGAATGCTCATAGGGCGAGATTCTCTTCCAGCCTTTATATACTAGCATTCCCAATCCATTTAGACCGCCCCACACCAAGAAATTCCAACTGGCTCCATGCCACAATCCACCAATCAACATGGTAAGTAGCATATTGATGTTGGTGACCATACCTTGCCAAATGCCAGGTTTCCAACGACTCACAGCATAGGTAAGCCCTAGTAAAAGAGGTAAAAGAGCAAGCAACCACCACAATCCACTTATGCCGGCCGCTACACCCACTAAAATAAAAGTCCAAATCCAAGTGCCAGCAGTGGCTTTACGGTTACCTCCCAAGGGTATATAAAGGTAATCTTTCAGCCAACTGCTCAACGATATGTGCCAACGCCGCCAAAATTCAGCTACATTTCGAGCCTTATATGGCGAATCAAAATTAACATGCAGCGTAAAGCCCATGAGCAGAGCAACCCCTATAGCGATGTCGGTATAACCTGAAAAATCAGCATACACTTGCAAGGAATAAACGAGCAAACCCATCACCACATCCAAGCCCATAAATTGTTCGGGAGTAGCAAACACCTTATCTACAAACTGAACCGCTAGGTAATCAGCTAAAATGAGCTTTTTGGCCAATCCATTAAAAATAAGGAAGGTTGCATAACTCCAGTCGGCTCGACTAAGATTAAATGGCTTGTAAATTTGAGGGATAAACTCAGAGGCGCGAACAATGGGGCCGGCAACCAATTGAGGGAAAAAAGAAACGTAAAAGCCAAAATCCAGAATGTTTTTTACCGGTTGCAACTGCCCACGATACACATCAATGGAATAAGACATGGTTTGAAACGTGAAAAAGGAAACACCTACAGGAAGAGCAATGGAATCGATAGAAAAGCCTGGATTTATGGAAGCGGGGGCAAATTGATTTGCCCAAACGGCGAGCCAGTTCACCACATAAAATGGGCTATCGGGTTGTATAATTTTATTGGCGGCATCAGTGAAAAAGTAAGCATACTTAAAATAAGACAGAGCTCCTAGATTTAAAAATAAACTGATTGCCAACCATGCCTTTCGCTTCCACGGCGTTGTAGAATCATGAATTTTGAAGGCGATACCATAGTCGGTGAACGTAGAAAAAACAAGGAGCAACCAAAATAGTCCACTTGTTTTAAAATAAAAAAACAAACTGATACCAAATAAAAAAGCATTTCGCATAGCAATCCTTCGGTGTAGGGCCGAAAAAACAAGCATGACGGCGAGGAAAAACAACCAAAATTCCCATTGAGTAAAAATGAGTGGCTTCGTTTTGTCAAAGACTGAAATCCAATGCCAAAACACAGCAAATAAATCAGAAAAAGCCTGCATCATTCGTATCGCTTCTTTAAATATAATTGGTAATCGGTTAGTAGTGCTTCAAAGAGCATATCGCCCAAAAGTCGATAGCCCTTGAAGGTGAAATGAACTTTATCTCGCTGGGCTAAACCATAGTCTTCCCAAGATTTTGCCGAACCCAATCCGCCCATAATCTCAAATAAATCCCAAACAGCCACGCCCTCACTTATGGCCAACTCATGCATAATTCTACGTACAATTTCTCCGTTGGGATTAGGAGTATATCCCCGACGACGGCGAATTCGATACGGACGATAAGAATCATTGTTGGTAAGCAATAAAATAGCGGCATGTGGATTGGTGGCACGCACCTGCCGAATAAGCTTTCGGTAGTTGCTCGTAAAAGCTGCTACATCAAGCTCTCCCTTTGCTGCATCATTAATACCAAGACCAAATAGAACCAAATCAGGCTTGATTTCAGCCAGATGAGAACCCAACAAACTGCACTTAAGGTAGGAATGAGTACTGGCACCATTGACACCAATGCTATGGTAAGTAATTCCGGGATCCTCATTTTCCAACTGAAGTCCATACAAAATATAGGGACTTCGAACTGAGTCTTTGGGATGTATCGTTAGTTTTAAACTACGGTGATGTTTTTCTAAGAAAAATTCCCGAATATGGGTTTCAGGATGACGAAATTCGCGATAAGTAACAGGTAATGAGTCCTGCCCATGGAAAAGAACCGTATAGTGCTCAGAACCTGCCCCCTCATAAATCCTTAATAGATTGAAATCGCCTTTGATTTTTACATGATCTGGAAAACTTATGCTTAAGCTTGCTCCACTATCTGATGTAAATACCGCCATACCTGTTAAACCAAGAGGAACCGCCGGACTACTCTGAACATTTTTTGCATAACTCCAGCTACCTGTATGCTTGACAATATAATTTCCCGGATTGTTGGTCCGGGCTATAGAATAGGGAAAAATCAGACCTCGACTCCCTAAGTTCCCAGGGTAAAACGACTGAAGTCGTTCGCGCAGGCGACCGGAAATGATGTCAGCTTGGACATGTGAACCCCCAAAATGAACTACATTAATACGACCCAAACCCTTAAACATAAGGCGATCCAGCGAGGCATAAAAGGGATGTAGTGCAGAACTTCCCTTTGGATGAATGCTGTTTTTCTGCCACTGTACAAATGGATAGCTCGATTTTGGAAGCGCAGTTTGTGCACTTCCCTGCACAAAAGTCCACAGCATAATGCCAAACAACATCAATCGAAGCGCCATCATTTCTGAGCTATTATTTTAACCCGTTTTCTTAATCGATACAGTTCGTATTCCTGCATCAAGGCCGCATGAAAAATCTGTCCCATTTTTTTGGCCCCCCGATTCGAAAAATGAATGTAATCGCCCACAGCCAGTTGAGGAGATGCCTTCACCCAAGCCACCATAGACTGAGGCCCACCCATGGCAGCCATCATATCAAAATAGGCTGCCCCATGCGCCAGTACCGTGTCTTTCAATATGCGTACATATTCAGGTAAAATAGGATAGGTACGCCAGCTGCCCTCTTTAAAGACCGCCATATCGCTTGGACCCATAAAAAGAATAGGCCGCCCCTGCCCCGTTCGTTTCAAAAAATCAATTTGCTTACCCATAGTAGAAGCGTAATTGCTGGCCGACTTCAACCCATTCAATGATGGTATGATGTTTCCTCCAAATTCCATCAGCAGCAAGTCTGCCCCTAAGGCTCTCAAACCCTGAGCCATAGACTGGGCCTCTGTCCCTGTAAAAATTGTCCCTGAACACCCGCGCATAGGCAAATTGTCAACAACCACTCCACTGTTTCCACTCAAGGACACCCCATACAATACAGCGGCGGAATCGCTCTGCAAGGTCAATTGAACTTGACTTAGGGCCTCGCTGCTCTTAAATTGAATCACCCGAAGGTCATTCCCGGCCGGCAAACGTTGACTTTGCCCGAATGAGGCAGAAGTATGCAATTCCGATTTCCGATCGCCAGTAAGAACTAGAATCTTGGTGTACTTGCCCGATGCGGCAGTAGCATATATCCCTTTCATAAAACCAAGCTCTACTTGCCCGGAATCCATTTTTGAGAAGCTCAATAAGGGGCCATAACGCCGGTGGTCTGAGTATCGCCCGGAAGGCGGTCCCCAAAGCAAATACCGCCTTAATTTCCCCGTTGCTGTTTGCCCAACGGTGGCCGAAGGAATGGTCTGCTGTACTGGCAACAACCCAGGCCCCATGCCCCCAAATCGAGCCTGAAATTCATTCCGAATTACATCGCTAATGCGGTCAATTTCAATCTGAGAATCCCCCCAATGCAATATGCGAACCAAAGGGGCACCCTGCTTAGACTCAAGCGAATCCAATTGAGCAAAAAAACCATCCAAAACCTCAGGGTCTTTAACCGGAAGATGAATCTGAGCCGGATCTTTGGCCTTAAGTTCCAGTAATACTCTAAGGCTATCTTCAGACCCTTTTAATGAAGCCAGACGAAGACTATCCTGCCTGCGCTGTTCCTCTAAAGCTTTCAAATCCACTTCCTTCAACGTATCTGCCTGCCACAATGCAGACCAACTTTTCCACCTTATTTCAAGCGATCCAATCCTGGGATTTTGCTCAGGCCAGAACAACGATATTCCAGCCATGCACGACAAGATTAGGCCGATAGTAACAGTAATTTTTAAGGGTGAACCGAAATTCCGGTTTTGATGTTCCATGAATTATTTAGGTATTTTAAGCTTTTGTCCAGGCTGTATTCGACCAGCATCGCCCAATCTGTTTGCCTTTTGAATATCAATATGACTCACTCCTGGATATTTTCTCGCAATAGACCACAAGGTATCTCCAGATTTCACCTTGTAATATGTAGCTCCTTTTTTAGCTACTGGCTTGGGTTGTTGCGGTTCACGCGTAGGCGGAGCGGATGGAATTTCAGACTCAACCACTTGAATTGGAGTTGGTCGCTTAGAAAAAGGCAACAACATCGCCACCTCATTTTTGCCCAATACAAACTGCAATCCATTCAATTCAAACCAAACTTCAGGCTCTTCCTTCAATTGAAGCAAAAGGTCCACAATGCTATCTGAGGATGCCTTCAAGCGTTGAAATCCATACACCTGCAATCGTTCAGAATGATCTCCCTGCAACCGAACAGTTTCTAAACCATAAACCGGAATTCCGGCCGGAATTGCATCGCCAATTAAATGGGGATTTTGCCGGCGAAAGACCACAGAATCCAATTTATTCTCATCAATTAAAAAGCCTATGGGCAAGGCCGATTTGGCAATAAAAAAGGGTGGTTTATTCGGTGGACTGAGCGCAGCCGCAGGCAAAAGTTCGCGGTGGTACGAGTACAAATAAATCAAAGCCAAAAAGCGATGATACACCCGCAGTGTTGCCGAATCCATCAATTCCAAAACCGAACGGCAGGACTTTGCATCGCAACTCCGGTATTGGGCCTGCCGAACTTGGGCCGGCGACGACAAAAATGCCAACAAAGCCAGGCTGGAAGGAGTAAATTCAGACCAGACTTCATCCAACTGCCGCACCGCGGCTCGAGCGCTGAGCTCAGGGTCAAGGCGCTGATCTATCCAAGGGCTTGTTTTCAATCCATACTTGGCTGCAACCGGAGCGTATTGCTTCCATGCACCATTCCGATCCAAATCCAAGGGCAACACATCGCCTGAAAAAGCTAAAGCCACCGGAACATACATGAGCGAAGCGGGCAAATGAGCCGTTTTTAAGGCAGATGCCAATCCATGCATCTCTGAAATTCGTATGGCCCAATAACCCAACTCATTCTTATACTTCTTCCAAATGTCCTGAGCCTCATCACGAACCTCGTCCGTCGATAACCACTCAAATTCGGGAGCCACCTTGCTCAACCGTTCCGAAAAATTCGGATCGGAAGCAGGCTGGGCAAAGCCCATGCCCCAACAGAGCAGAAACCACAGGAAGATTGAACTGACGTACCTGAGCAGATTCATAGGGGCTCAATGTTAACGCAAATTGCCCAAATTTCATACCCGAAGTTCAGATTGTTTTCAACCTAGGTTCGTGAATCCATTCATCCAAGCAAAATCGGAGTAGAATTAGGTTGGTTTCTACCTAATTGTTCCACCCCATTGTTACGAAAGACCTATTTTTATCAAATCAACCCGGCATTTCATAGTTTGCTGAACCCCATCCATTCCCTGCAAACTTTTTTTCATCTTTGTACTATGATTGACCGGTACGAAACCGTGGTGGGCTTAGAGGTTCATATTCAACTTTCCACCCAAAGTAAGGCGTATAGCTCTGATTCTGCGGCCTATGGCGCCATGCCGAACCACCACGTGAGTGCCGTTTCCGTGGGACTTCCAGGAACTCTACCGGTAGTCAACAGCAGGGTTATTGAATATGCCGTACGGCTGGGCCTGGCAACCGAATCCAACATCCGCCCCGAAAACCACTACGCACGCAAAAATTACTTCTACGCCGATTTACCAAAAGGCTACCAAATTACTCAGCATACCACCCCCATTTGCGAGGGCGGATGCGTTGAATTTTTAACGGATGAGGGTGAAAAAAAACAAGTACGCCTGGAACGCATACACATGGAAGAAGATGCCGGAAAAAGCATGCACGACCAGGACCCATTCGATTCCCTCATCGACCTAAACCGCGCTGGAGTCCCCTTGCTTGAAATGGTTTCTAGACCAGACATCCGGTCGGCCCGAGAAGCCTATTTGTACTTGACCGAAGTGCGCCGCTTGGTTCGACACCTCGACATTTGCGACGGAAATATGGAGGAAGGCTCCCTGCGCTGCGATGCCAACATCAGCGTACGCCTGAAAGGCTCCGAAACCTTCGGAACCAAAGTCGAAGTAAAAAACATGAACTCCATGCGCCACGTTCAAAAGGCCATCGAGTACGAAACTCGACGCCAAATCGAATGCCTGGAATCCGGACAAACCATCGCACAAGAAACCCGTCAATTTGATGCCATGCAAGGCATTACGCATTCCCTGCGCAGCAAAGAAGACGCCAACGATTACAGGTATTTCCCTGAACCCGATTTACCGCCTGTCGTAGTTACTCCCGAATACATTCAATGGGTAAAGGCTCAACTTCCGCCTCTACCCATGGATCTTTACGAAAAATACACCAACAGCTGGGGCTTATCGGCCGCCGAAGCAGCCTTGCTCGTCGAAAACAAAGCAGAAGCCCTTTTCTTGGAGGAATTGGTACAGCACTGCGGACAGGTGAAAAATGCCGCCAACTGGCTGCTGGTACGGGTGAAAAATTACTTGAATGAGCAGGGCATCTCCATGGCTGAATTCCCTCTGACTCCTGCCAAACTAGGCAGCTTAATTCAATTGGTGGAATCCAATAAGGTCAGCTATACGGCTGCTGCAGGGCCCCTTCTGGAAGCCCTTCTGGCTCAACCTGAAGCCTCGGCAGAACAGCTCGCCAACCAACTCAACCTAATCCAAGAGTCCGACAGCGGAACCCTTGAAAAACTAGCCGATGAAGTGCTGGCCGGCATGCCCGATGAAGTGGCCCGGTACAAAGAAGGAAAAATCGGCTTGTTGGGCATGTTCATGGGCCGACTCATGAAAGCCAGCGGTGGCAAGGCCGACCCGAAACTGGCCTCAGATATTTTGAAACAAAAATTGGCATGATGCGTACGTTTACCCTTTGGGTAGGAATCCTTTGTTTGGCCGGTTTTCAGGCCTGCACACCAAAAAACAACCTCGACGGCCCCATAACAGGAACCATCCGCGGAGCCAATGGCATGGTGGTCTATTTCGAAGAATTGGGCCCCAACGGTACAGAATTCATCGACAGCGCCACCGTTGACGCCAACGACGGATTCTGCTTTACCAAACCTGCCGGCGGAGTAAATTTCTATCAGCTGCGCTTGGGCCCCAACCAGGTTACTCCTCCCATGCAAATGCCTTCCAACATCTGCCCCATCATCACCGATTCTACCGAAAAGGTCTTCCTTGAAATCGATCCAAGGTACATGGCAAGTCCCATCCGGGTAGAAGGCAGCCCTGAAACCATGCTGCTGAATGAAATTTTCCGCTTGGTAAAATCCTTTTCACGCATGCAAGATTCCCTGAACCGCCAACTGCAAGGTGCCGGCTTGTCTGCCGAAGCCATGCAAGCTCAGCGGCAGCAGGCCTACGAGCAGTACCGCATGCAAATCGTCGCTTGGGTGCGCGCCCACCTTGGCGCCTTCTCTACCCTGCAAGCCATCAACTACCTGGACGTAGAAGACGCCAACAACCTCAGCCTCTTCAAAGAAGTGCTCGATGCCCTATTGCAGCGGTTTCCCGACAACTTTCGGGTGGCCAACTTCAACACCCAGGTCAGCATGAAACTCGCCCTGGCCCCCGGCAAAACCGCTCCCGACTTCAGCTTGCCCGAAGCCAAGGGCGATACCCTTTCCCTATCGGGCTTCTACGGCAAACACAAATTAATTCTGCTCGATTTTTGGGCCTCTTGGTGCGCCCCTTGCCGGGCCGAAAACCCGAACCTGCGCGCCGCCTACGCCAAATACCGTAGCAAAGGATTCGAAATTGTGGGCGTCAGCTTAGACCAAAACAAAGAGGCTTGGCTGCGGGGCATAAAAGAAGACAAACTCAGCTGGCCTCAGCTTTCCGATTTGGGCTATTTTAATTCGGAAGCGGCCCGCCTGTACGGCATCAACAGCATTCCCGCCAACTTTTTACTGGACGGCAACGGCGTCATCATCACCTCCAATCTAAGAGGTCCGGAACTAGAAAAGGCCATTGAACAATACCTACCATAACAGCTACACGCGCGGCACCGTATTTATCGTGTCCGATGCCCACTTGGGCGTTCCCGGTAAGGCCGAAAGCCTGGCCCGCGAAAAACAACTGGTGGACTGGATAAACACCGTAGCGCCCGAAGCCGAAGCCATTGTATTGCTGGGCGACATCTTCGATTTCTGGTACGAATTGCGGCAAGCCGTTCCGCGGGGCTACACCCGACTGCTGGGTTGCCTGGCGCAATGGACCGACCGCGGATTGCCCATCCACTTTTTCCCGGGCAACCACGACATGTGGACCTACGGCTATCTGGCCGAGGAATGTGGCCTGAACGTGCATTTTGAGGGCGAACTTTGGAACATCGGCGGACGTTCTTGTTTTTTGGCCCATGGCGACGGCCTGGGCCCCGGCGATTACAGCTATAAATTTTTCAAGCGCATCTTCCGCAGTCCCTTTTTCCGCTGGTGTTTCAGCCGCTTGCATCCCAACTTCTCATTTGGGCTGGCCCAATGGCTAAGTCGCCGCAGCCGAGCGGCCCATGCCGAGGCAGAAAAAACATTCCTGGGCGAAGAGCGCGAATGGCTGTATCAGTATGCCCTGCAGCGCAGCGCAGGGCTCGGCAACACCGACTTCATCTTCGGGCACAGGCACTTACCGGGCATCCACAGCCTACCGGGCGGCAGCCGCTACATCAACACGGGCGACTGGCTCAGCCACTTCAGCTACCTAAAAATTCAGGGCGGCAGGCTCGAGCTCTGCTACTGGAAATCCGAATAAAATTTCATAATATAAAATTCTTGCAATTTTTTGGGGGCGGCCGGGCGGGCTTTCAGCGCTAGTCCGCAAGCGGGCGGTGGGGCTGCCAGCGGGCTGCGGTGGCTCCCAAGGTCGCCTCCTCGCCGCGCGGCAACCGCCCCGCCCCCATGCGGCCTACCTGCTTCAATCCCTGCCGCGGGCCTCATCGAAATAAAAGCGAAGTAAAAGCAAAGAAGTCCATCCATCTTCCAAAAAAAATGGAGAAAAAACCGAACCCTGCCTGTAACCACCCCATTTTTAGGACAGGGTTTAAATATACAAATTTGTGTTTAATTTCATTTTGCCAATCAAGAAACGGAAACGGGCTCTGCTGAGGAGCAACCCGTCAGGGATATTGATTCGGTCACGGAGAATCTTCTCT
>CAIKAF010000030.1 GCA_903825395.1 uncultured Flavobacteriales bacterium | reverse complement strand
AGTCGTGGCGTGGGGGGGGGGGGGGCCGTAGAGCCAAGGCATGCCTTGGCTCTGGGGTTTATTAACCAAGGCGTTTTTATTTCACGGGTATGGGCAATTTTCGTTTGATGGGCCAAGGCAAGCCGTGGCGTTGGGGGGGTGGACCGTAGAGCCAAGGCATGCCTTGGCTTTGGGGTTTATTAACCAAGGCGTTTTTGTTTCTCGGGTATTGGCAATTTTCGTTTGATGGGCCAAGGCATGCCTTGGCGTTGGGGTTTTGAGCCAAGGCATGCCTTGGCTCTACGGGCGCCGATTTGCCTTTATTTCTGAACGGTGTTCTTTGTCTTTTCTACGGCGTTCTTTCACCGCCTTTGAAATTCGGGTGGTTTTGCGGGGAACGGGAGGTTTTTTGGCTTCCAAAATGGCCTTACGCAATTTACTTAGGGCATCTTGCTTGTTTTTCAGCTGAGAGCGGGTTTTTTCCGATTCGAATAAAATGGAGCCATCGGCCAGCAACTTATTTGCCCAAACCGTTTGGATGCGTTGCAATTCGTCGGGGCTCAACAATGCTGAACGACTGGGATTCCAGCGTACCTGGACTTTTGTTTCCGTTTTATTGACATGTTGTCCCCCGGGGCCAGAGCTTCTGCAGAACAAAAATGTTGCCTCTGCTTCAAGCTCTTCTAGGGGAATCATATCAGTTCTTCTTGCCGGGTGTCAGTAGATGAAATTCAGGGATTTCAACTTGGAACGAGGTTTGGGAAATCAGGTTTTCCATGATAAAAACGCCGTTCATTTTTCCAATTTCTGACCTTAGGTTGCAACCGGATTCATACGAGAAGTTGGCGCCGGGAGCAATAACGGGCTGCTGGCCGACTACTCCAGGGCCGCTTACTTCACGGTGTTCGCCGATGGAATCGAAAATGAACCATTGCCTGCGAATCAATTGAATGGGCTGTTCGCCCAAATTCTCAATGGCAATGCTGTAGCTAAATAGAAAGTAGTTTTCTTCAGGGATAGAATCTTCAATCAGATACCTGACTCTGACTTTCACTTTAACATTATTGGTTATTTTTTCGACGGCAAACATGGGTTGAGTCTGCTTAGTTTAGCGCTTTTTCATACTGCTCGGCCACAAAATCCCAATTGATGACATTCCAAAATGCAGAAACGTAATCGGGTCTTCTGTTTTGATAATTCAGATAATAGGCGTGTTCCCAAACATCTAAACCAAGAATGGGGGTACCTTTAACTGGTGCATCGTCCATTAATGGATTGTCTTGGTTTGGGCTGCTGCACACCACCAATTTACCGTCGTGTACAATTAACCAAGCCCATCCGGAGCCGAAACGGGTTTTAGCTGCATTTGAAAATTCCTCTTTAAACGTGTCGAAACTTCCAAAAGCTGCTTGAATGGCCTGGGCCAATTTCCCTGAGGGTTGTCCCCCTTTTCCAGGAGCCATACAATTCCAAAATAAATTGTGGTTGTAGAAGCCACCGCCATTGTTTCGAACGGCTGCAGAGGCAGTAGAAATCTTGGATAAAATGGTTTCAATGCTTTCATTTTCCATGGCAGTACCTTGTATGGCAGCATTTAGATTGCTGGTATAGGCTGCATGGTGTTTTCCATGATGGATTTCCATGGTTTTAGCGTCAATATGTGGCTCTAGAGCATTTGAGGCATAGGGCAAGGGAGCTAATTCAAATGGCATATCTACGTGGTTTAGGGGTTATTTATTTATAGAACCAAAAATACGACCTTTGGTTTAAGACACAACAAAAATAAAGGATAAGGGATAGTTAAGCTAAGGCAATTTGTTGCACATATTCGCGGTTGGAAATTTTGCGGGTGCGCTGTTTTAGCAATGCAATAATCTGGTTTTTTGTTAGTGGGTGTTCGGGATCCAACTGAACGTAAAAGTTGGCCAGGGTATTGTATTGTTTCCACATCAATAAAAACCAAACCGTGGTGAAATCTATCTTTCTAAACACGATGGCCTTTTCTTTTGCATAGGTATCAATGTTGTTAAGGAAATCTTCAGGCATTTGAGTCCAATGTCGGCTTGAACGTACGTGGTGACCAATATGGTACCCATCATTAAAGCACTTTTTGTTGTAGGGGCTATTGATGCAGGTAATGCTATTGCGGTAGCAATTGTCCGGATGGTGGGCATCGACAAAGGCATGTTGGGCCCAATTGCCCGCCATCATCATTAGGCGGCTAAAAAACAGTGGGAGCCAAAAAACAACAAGACCTGCCTGAAAATTTACCGTAGAGAGGACAATTCCTAAGGCAAGGAAAGAAAGCTCGCCGATTATTACCCGCCGCATGATGGGAGTTCGTTTCTTACCACTTAAGTAATGCACAAGTTCAATAAGTCCAATGAAAAAGAATTCCGAGAAATACAGGAAGAACCCCCATTTGCTGTCGCGCCTAAATTTCATAGTAGAGCTTAAATCCGATTCCAAATTGTTTTCGGGATGGTGCATGGCAATGTGGTGACCGTAATAGGTTTCTGGGGTTTCGCCAAAGAAAGGACCAATAAGCCAAGGAATCACATTGTTGAATCGTTTGTATTTGTTTTTGAAGAGGCTGCGGTGAGAGGTGTTGTGCAGCATCAAAATAAATGGTCCTAAGAAAATCGCCCAGTTTAAGAACAAATAAGCAGAAGCAACCCACCAGGAAAAATCAATAAACAGCCATAGGGCTAGGGGAGGAAAAATCAGGATCAATGCCAAACTCAAATGCACAAATGGAAGATCTCTAGGGTCATTGATGTACGGCAGAAAAAGAGAATCAAGCCAAGAGTATTTTGCTTTTGGAGTGTAGATTGGGTCATCGATGCTTAAAAAAGCGTTTTGTATCATGTTCCTAAAATATCAGCTACAAAGTAACGAAACTTCGCATTAAGTAGTTCGATTTTTTATGCTGTGGCATGCCGATAACTGGGCATTGCTTTACATTGGCTCCTTTTTTTAAATGGGCAGAACAATTGCATGCGTTTCGATGTTTAACTATGTAGAATGTTAAAAATCAAAGTCATGGAGAAAAAAACTTGGCTTTTAATTGCTTTAATGCAGCGTCCTACTTAATTTTGAAGTCTAATTGTTGAAAAAACATACCATTATGAATACATCTCAAGCCCTTAAAGGGTTATTTTTTGCAGGAATTGCCTTCATGGCTTCTTGCTCAGACCCCACATTGATTACCGATGGTGGCGGTACTGGAGTTAAAGGATGTACCGATCCAGCTTCTGTCAATTACAATCCAAATGCTACGGTTGATGATGCTTCTTGCGTATATATCCAAGAGAAGCAAAATTCTGTATTTGTAAAATTCACCGCTACTTGGTGTGGCCCTTGCGGTGACTGGGGTGCCCCAGCCTTTACCAATGCAGTTGATGGCAATAAAGGTAAATTGTTGGGCATGTCTCTTCAAGTTTCTGACAATTTAACCACCGCTGCTAATGGTCCTTTGGTCGATCAATTCTCTTCCAAATGGGCGTACACGGGTACTCCAAATTTTGCTGCCAATGAGCAAATGGTGGGCACAAGTGTAAATCAGGCAGTAACTATCGTTAACGATGCCTCTCAATTGGCTCCTACTATGGGAGTTGGCCTTCGCACCAGCATTGGCGCAGGCCCCAATACTGGCAAAATCAACATTGATGCTTACGTGAAAAACTTTGCAGATGTAACTGGAGTTTATCATTTGGCTGTCTATTTTTTGGCCCGCGAAATTGTTGAAACTCAAAAAGTGGGAAGCACCAATGATCCTAATTTTGTGCATCACCATGTTTTAATGGGTGCTGCAACTTCAGGTGGCGCTTGGGGCGAAGAAATTATGGCTAGCGGCGGTTCTAAAGGAGCACTGAAGCATTGGGCTAAAGCGGTTGCTTACGACCCTACTTGGGATTTAGACCAAATTGAAGTGGTTGCCGTTATCTGGAAAAAGAAAACCGACGGTACATTTGAATTTGTGAATGCTACCAACAACCGTTAATCAATAAAATATTTTATTGAAAAGCCCGATGCATATCGGGCTTTTTTTTTGCCCGTGCTTTACCGTGGCCGGTAAAATCCCAGCGTCTTTCTTGAATAATAATGATTGTTAAAAGCCAGGAAATCTGCAACATCATGTGCAACATGTTGTCCATAAAATGGTCTAATATTTAACTTAAATCCCCACAATATGAGGCCATTACTTTTTTTGACTATTATCGGTTTTGCACTTTTTAATAATCTGAATGCTCAATGTGCTGCCCAAATTCAAGGGCCCAGTCAGGCCATTTCCAATTGCATTGGCCCACAGGTTTCTGTTGTGGCTACCGGTCCCGGCCCATATCAATATTCGTGGTTCTCTTCCACCCTTTCCATACAGTCATCGGGAAGTGCCAGCCCCATGCTTTCAACAGCCACTCCAGGTTGGCATAGTTATGGGGTATATGTTGTTGATTCAAACAATTGCACCTCGTTGGCCGTCGACTCCATCGAATTTTTCGCGCCGGTGGACACCTTTTATCAAACGTATTGCTCTTTACCTGATTCAGTATGCATACTGGATTGTCCAATGACGGTGCAGAGTTGGACCTTTACGGATAGCCTCAACAACACGGTGAATCTGCCCTTGACTTCATGTGTTGGCATTGTTGGGCCGGGCACCTATGCCTTGTTTGGAATTTATGACATGAATTGTACGGTCATGCACACCTACCAGGTTATCCAGGACTGCGGTTCCGGGTCGTTTTGTTCGGCCAGCATTCAAGGTCCCAGCCAAGCCATTAGCAATTGTGTGGGTCCTCAGGTAACCGCCACGGCCACGGGCCCCGGACCGTACCAATACTCTTGGTTTTCTCCGAGCTTAACCATAACAAGTCCCAGTTCGGCCACTACAATGATTTCGGCTACGAGTCCGGGTTGGCATACCCTATCGGTCTATGTAATAGATGCCAATAACTGCACGAGTATTGCCACAGATTCGATCCAGTTTTTCGCGCCGGTAGATACATTTTCCCAAACGTATTGCAGTTTACCCGATTCCATTTGTATTCTTGATTGCCCCATGATTATTCAGGGTTGGACATATACAGATAGCCTAAATAACACCATCAACCTTCCTTTAAATTCCTGCGTAGCCATTGTTGGCCCGGGCAGGTATAATCTTTTTGGAATTTATGATATGAATTGTACAGTAATGCACACCTATCTACTGACCGAAGATTGCAATGGTATGGCAGTTGATGCTCAAGAAAGCGCTACAGAAATAAACGTATATCCAAATCCATTTAAGGAGGTGCTTTTTTTGTCGGCGAAGGATTTTAAATCTCAAAAATGGTACTTAACAGACATCTTAGGCCGCCGGGTAGGGTTAGGTTTAATGGATGCAGAAATTCAAAAATTGGAGCTGGAAAGCTTGCCTTCGGGTTCCTATATTCTTCATTTGGGTAACAACACCGAAATGCGTCATTTCCGCATCCAAAAGCAATAGAAGGCCTTCAACTTTGCATTATAGAATCGTACACAATTTGTTGTGTTTTTGCCCTAATTTCCTCTTTGATTATGCCTTTGTTTTCGGCATCAGGATGCACTCGGTTGGAAAGAAAAATGAAGATTAAATTGTATTGGGGGTCAGCCCAAACCAGGGTCCCGGTAAATCCGCTATGTCCAAAACTCAAATAACTAACACAATCGCAGGCCGTCCCGCCGTTTCCGTTGGGAGAAGGCTTATCAAAACCTACGCCTCTTCGGTTGCCGTCTTTGCAGAACTGGCATTTAATGAATTCTTTGATGGTGCTTTCCTGAATAAATCGTTCGCCTCCGTAGGTTCCGAGGTTTAAAAACAATTGAACCAATTTTGCCAAATCGTTGGTGTTGGAGAAGAGCCCGGCATGCCCAGCGACTCCTCCACACATAGCGGCCCCCTGATCGTGTACATATCCTTGAATAAGTTGTTTTCGAAACAAGCGGTCGTTTTCGGTGGGAACCACAATTGGATTTTCCAGGGTATTCAGAGGTGAATACGTCAGAGTGTATGCCCCTAAGGGATTAGCCAAAAATCGGTTGTGTAAAACATCCAATCGTTCGTTGCCCGAAAATTTTTCTACAATTCGGGTTAGAAAATAATACCCCAAATCACTATACACATATTTTTTTTCGGGCAACAATGGACTTTGGCTGGCCCAGATGTAAATGGAGTCGGTAAGGCTGTTTATGGCAAAGATATTGCTTGCTACGGGCAATTCGAAGCCCTTTTCCTTGGCACTTCGATAGTATTCGGGGTTTAGCTGTCCGTCCAACATTGTTTTTTGGTAAAAGGGAATCCAGGCTTTCAGTTGGGCTTGGTGACTGAGAATATCCCTAAGCACTAATTTTCCTTTGTTGCTTGAATTTAATTCGGGAAGATAATCTCCTAGGGTTTTATTTAAATCTATTTTTCCCTCATCTACCAGCCGCATGATTTGGGGCAGACAGCCGGCAACCTTAGTTATGCTTGCCAAATCATACAAGTGGCTATTTTCAACGGCTCCATCCTTCTCATAGGTATGTGTTCCAAAACTTTTTTGGTACACCACCATTCCATCTTTAGCCACCAACAATTGAGCACCTGGGAAGTGTTTTTTTTGGATGGATTCCGCCATTAGAAGATCAATCTTTTTAAGTCCGGCAGGATTTAATCCCACATCTTCGGGATCCCCATAACGCAACCGCAATCCTCCTTTGGTATCTATTCCATCGCCTTCCTTAAAAAAGCCTGGAATTCCAACAGGAAGTCGACCTTGAATGCCAATGCCCCCAAACAAAGCTTGAGCCGCCATATCTCTTGAAGCGGGGGTGTCTTGATAGGCTTGAATTAAGGCAGAACTACGTTTTAATGAGGGTAAGCTTGACAGGTTGTAGGGCAAGGAAAAGTGAACTAGGATACTGCTCATTTGTTTTTGGATGCGCTCCAAAGCCAATCGTGAGGAATTTCCCCAAGATTTAGATCGAAACGGTTTTTCTCCGGGCCGATGCATGCCGACGATAGCCAGGTTGTACTTCTTGGCTTGTTGCAAAACCTGTTCAATCTGTTCCGCGCTCGCTTCTTCGGGAAGATGGAGCCGAGCTACAGGCATATAATCGTTTAGGCGCCGATAAAATTCAGGTCCACTGGGACTTCCAATTTCAATCAGAACAGGTTTTAGCGTATCTAAGCGCTGCAATGGGATTCGATTGTTTTGATTCTGCAGAAGAGTGATTGCCTTTTCATACAGCTCAAGAAACAGTTTCCGGTCGGCATCCGTATTTAAGTCTGAGGCCAGGTTTCTCATGGAGGGGAGGTTGCCCTGATGCAATCCAAGCATATATTTATACGCCAGAATTTTTCTGCATTTCCCGTCGATATCAGATTGTAAAATCGAGCCCTCTGCCAGCCCGTTTTCAATCAGGCTTAGTGCCTTGGGTACGTTTTCAGAGAAAAGAAGGATGTCGTTCCCGGCCAGCAGGGCTGCTACATCTACAGCACCCGGCTGATTTTTTTCTGCTACCCCTTTCATGTTTAAGGCGTCTGTGATGGCCAGACCCTCATACCCCATTTCTTGTTTTAGCAATTCAGTAACCACCTTTTTTGAAAGGGTTGTTGGAGTTGAGGGGTGTCCGGTTAGGGCAGGCACCGCCAAATGAGCTACCATTACTGAAGCGCATCGGTTTTTTATCAATTCCCGAAAGGGCAATAGTTCAATGCTGTCCAGTCGTGCTCGGGAATGAGGTACCTCAGGCAGGGTAAGGTGGCTGTCTTTTTCTGTATCCCCATGTCCGGGGAAATGCTTGGCAGAGGCCATAACGCCTCCCGCTTGCAATCCTTTCATAAATGCCACACCGAGTTCGGCTACCCGCTTCGGATTTTCTCCAAAACTACGTCCATTGATGATGGGGTTTTTAGGATTTACATTCACATCCACGACGGGAGCCATATTCATAGTGATGCCAATCCTCCGGCAGTGTACTGCCATTCGTTCTGCTGTTTTTTGAATTAATTTAAGGTCTTGGATTGCCCCCAAGGTCATGGCATATGGAAAAGCCAAAGTAGAGTCAAGGCGCATGGCCAAGCCCCACTCCGCATCCGCCGAAATCAATAAAGGCACTTTTGCTGCAGCTTGATATTTTCGAGTTAGTATAAGCTGACGTCCTGGCCCCCCCTGCATGAAAATAAGCCCACCAATGCCTTGGGTTTGGATAAGCCGCATCAGTTCCTCATTGGCTTCAAGCCCTTTGTTCGAATACGCCGCCACCATAAATAATTGCCCTGCACGCTGAATGGAACTCATGCTTTTCATGGTTGAGTCGGCCCACTTCCAAGCTGCTGCATTTGGAAATAAAGGTTGAGCATTGGCTTGGATGAAGCCAAACCAAATGAATAGGTGAACGACGATTTTATTCATAATTAGGTAAAGGTACTTGGTTTCTATCTCTTCAAAACGCAGGTTAAGAACTCTTCATGCACGGGGTCTTGTTAATTTTTTTGAATCGATGCATTGGGCCTTACGGCATTGGTGATTTGATGTTTGAGATTGGGTTTGTGTGTTTTAGCTGGCTTTTCTGGAAGGTTGTTGTTTGTGGCTGGGCTACAGGCTGGGGCCAGGGAGGGTTTAAACTTCTCAGGATACCTTATATTTGAATCTATGATAGAGCCTTTTAGCGACGAATGGTTTATGAAGGAAGCCTTAAAAGAGGCAATGAAAGCGTACGATTTGGACGAGGTGCCGGTAGGCTGCGTTGTGGTTTCTAGGCAACGGATTATTGGCCGAGGACATAATTTAACAGAACGGCTGCACGATGTAACCGCACATGCTGAAATGCAGGCCATTACCTCGGCTTCTAATTTTCTGGGGTTCAAGTATTTGGAGGGCTGTAGTGTTTATGTTACACTAGAACCCTGCCCCATGTGTGCAGGAGCCTTGCGCTGGGCAAGACCTGAGGCCATCATTTATGGTGCCTCCGATTTGAAATACGGGTTTGAGTCGCTATCGGAAGGAAAGGTGCACCCCAAAACAAAGGTGAGGGGCGGTATCTTAAACGACGAATGTGGAGAACTGCTTAGCCGCTTTTTTGCAGAACGGCGCAAACCCTAATGGAAGTTAGAATGCGAGCTACTAGCCAAGTTGGGCCGGCTGGTTCAGTTGACCATAGGCAGGACAATGATCTCCTGATTTGCAAGAAGAAAAGGTGAAAGCTACGATGAAAAGAGCAGCTGCGAGTAAAACAATGGTGCGTTTCATTCCCGGTATTTTCTTTCAAAAGTAGGACAAAAAAGGCGGTCCAAAAAGAACAATACCGTTAAAATTTCATTCGTTTATTAACAATAAGAATTGTTACTTTGAAAAGTTAAGCGAAACTGGGAATGAATCAAATTCACATCGATGAAAGTTGGTTAAGGCATTTGAAGCCAGAGTTTCAAAAGCCCTATATGATTCAATTGCGCCAAAACCTCCTAGAATCTAAAGCCAGTACAGGCTTTTATCCTAAATCTGCTCAAATTTTTAGAGCCTTAAATGAGACACCCCTACCACGGGTGAAGGCGGTTATTCTTGGACAAGATCCATACCATGGCCCAGGTCAGGCAGAGGGATTGTCCTTTTCAGTGCCAAAGGGTATGTCACCTCCTCCCTCTCTAAAAAATATTTTTAAAGAATTGCAGGACGATCTTGGTGTTGTTCCCCCCACTCATGGACACTTATTGGAATGGGCCCACCGAGGTGTTTTATTGCTAAACAGCATTTTAACAGTAGCTCCCAATCAAGCCGGTTCTCACCGCGATTTTGGGTGGGAGACCTTTACCGATGCCATTTTAACTACAATAAGCCGGGAACGAAAAACCGTAGTTTTTTTATTGTGGGGCAAGTTCGCTCATCAAAAGAAAGACCTAATTGATGAACGAAAACACTTGGTATTAACTGCCCCACATCCTTCTCCGTTATCGGCTTATCAAGGCTTTTTAGGCTGTAGGCACTTTTCTCAGGCCAATTCCTTTTTAGAAGACAATGGGATTTTACCCATCCCATGGCAGCTTAGTCCATAATGAGGATGACTCGGTTGTTTCTTGGTTTATGGGCAGGATTGTTGCCTCTAAGTTTGTCTGCACAACTTGTTCTGGCTCCAATGCCAAATAGCCAGTGGCCCAAACGACCCGTTACCTTTGCTGATACAGTAGAGGCTCACACAAAAATCCAGCAGCGATTAGAGCAGTTGCAACGCAGAGGGTACATTCTTGCCTCTGCCGATTCATTAAAATTCGCCAACGATACCCTTTGGATTCAGTTGCACCAAGGCCAAAAATGGAAATGGGTGCTGGCCGAATCACAGCAATCCAATCTTTTTGATTTGCCTCAATCGCTGCCGCTGACTCCATATTTCTGGACTGCAATAAAAGAAAAGGCGCTTGAAGAGTTGCATGCCTATGGATATGCAGGGGCAGGAATATCCCTGCAACCAAAAATGGAGAAAGGGCAAACTCTTGTGGTTGAAGTAGGTTTGGATCTAGGTCCGGCACTGGTATGGGACTCAATAACCAGCGGAACAGAGCGGATTTTAGCCCCCAAGGTGCTGCAGCATTTTAGTGGATTGTATCCGAATAGGCCCGTGCAACACCGGCACCTGAAGGAGGGCATCCGATCCTTATCTTCAGCAGGGTTATTGGACGCAGGAAGCACCCCCCGCTTGCTTCAGCGTGGAACGAAGGTGGATGTTGATTGGCCTTTGAAAAAAGCCAGAACCAATCGCTTCTCAGGGATTTTAGGCATGATGCCCGACAACAATCAAACCGGAGGTTTCCTCTTGACGGGAGAGCTGGATTTGGCTTTGGAAAATACCTTCGGTTACGCTGAACGCCTTAATGTATCCTGGCAACGCTTGCAAACGGCAACCCAACAATTGAAAATTGAAGCATCTTGGCCATATTTGTTTGGCAGTCGCTTAGGCTGTATGGGCGATTTCAAGCTTTTCAGGATTGATTCTGCTTTTTCCCAACTCGAGGGTAAGGCGGGGTTGTCTTGGAAGCCTTCGGGATTTAGTTTGATTTCAGGTTTTGTTCATATTCGTCAAAGCCTCGCGGCCCCTGGGGCCGAAAACCCGAGTGCAGGATGGCTCGACGCTTCAGCACTTTCCGTTGGATTGCAATGGGAAAAGCGGGCCTTAGACGACCCTATTACTCCGCGCAAGGGATACCGAATTAGGGCCATCGGCAGCACGGGAAACAGAGAATTCCGCCCCGATACCGTTGGTAATTTGAACAATGTTTTGGTTTCTGAACTAGAGTTGGATGGTTTTATTCTTCAACCCATTTATAAGCAGTGGATTTGCTATTTCCGAGGACATGGTTATTGGTTAAATAGCGCCGGCCTTTTAAGGAGCGAAACTCGACGCTTCGGGGGCTTGCACAGCCTGCGTGGAGTGGATGAGGAATCCCTATATGCCACCTGGTTCGGATACCTTAACACTGAATTACGCTTCATTTTTGATCGCGGTTCCTGGTTTCATTTCTTTGCTGATGCAGGTAAATATGGCAGAGAACTCGGGAATGAAACCCAGAGTGAATGGCAAATTGGAACGGGACTGGGACTTACTTTTTTAACTCCTGCAGGTTCTTTTTCTGTGGTGTATGCCCTAGGAATTACCCCAGGCACCCAAACCGGATTTGGCCAATCTAAAATTCACCTCGGTTATCAGGCACGATGGTGATCCAAACTAAAAAAAGGCGAAATCCCTTAAGCCTGTTCTACATCGCTCTCCGCGACAACCTGCTCAACTCCGGGCACCATTCGCTTTAGCAATTGCTCAATACCGGCTTTTAAGGTTAAGGTGGAACTTGGACAGCCTGCACATGAACCACGCATGGCTACAAACACAGTTCCATCTTTGAATCCCCGGTAGGCGATTTCTCCCCCATCTTGTTCTACGGCAGGCCGAATATACTCATCAAGAATTTCGGTGATTTTGCCGTCTATTTCGTGCTCGGGCAAGGGTTCTTGTCCTGCAACTTGAATCGGAGCTTTCGCCGGTGGCATTTTGGTCAACACTGGATTTCCGGCTTCCAAAAAATCTCGAATGTAGGTGCGAATTTCATTCATATACTCATACCACTCAGCTCCTTCAACTTTGGTTAAGGTGACAAAATTCGAGGCAATGTATATGGATTTTATGTACGGAAAGCGAAATAAGGCTCCAATCAAATCGTCGTTCCCCGCCATTTCTGGCCCTAGAAATTCAGCACTTTTATTGGGAAGCAAGGGTAAATTCACCACAAATTTCATGGTAGCCGGGTTGGGCGTTGTTTCGGCATACACTTGCAAGGGTGAGTTCATCACGAAATTGAATTAAGTTGAACAAATACGATGTGCAAAGGTATGAAGTTTATAGCCCTGCTAGAAATGGAATCGTATATTTCTGGCCATCCGATTTAGGGTCGTACCACCAACAAAGTACTTGTTTTTGACTTCCCGTCGGCCAAAATCAGTTCATAAAAATACGTTCCGTCTGTTACGGAAGGCACCCAATCGTTCTGATAATCTGAACTGGAATACACTACAATCCCCCAACGATTAAACACGGTCAGTTGAGCAGGACCAAAGAAGTCAAGATATTGAAAGGATAAGGCATCGTTTTCTCCGTCTCCGTTTGGAGTTACCACATTGGGAGAAGGAACATCCGGTGGAATAATCATAATGGTTTTGCAAACGGTATCTCGGCATCCGTAATTTGTTTCAACCTCTAAACACACCTCCTGTTCTCCAACGGTAGAAAAGGAGTGCGTCGCAGGGTTGCCTGAAAGGGTCTGTCCGCTGGGTAAAATCCATTGTATGCTTTGGGGATTCCCTCCACTGTAATTTGAAGAGTCTTGCAATAGTACTTCAGTATTGATGATTGCTACCTCAGGAATAATCATGGATGCGGAAGGCAATGGATAGCTGTGAATGCGTACGTTGACTGGAACAGCAGAACAACCATTCAAGGAGGCCTGAGCCTGATAATTGGTGGTCAGCGTGTCTTGAGTGGTATTAAACATGATGGTGTCCAGCTGGTTCATGCCCTGGTAGCCTCCTCCAGACCAATTGACATTTACGCTGTCTGGGCAAGCGGTAAAGGTAATGGATGCGGCTTCCCCACTGCACAATTCAATTAAATTGGTGGACGCGGTAATTTCAGGACTGGGTTTTATTGAAATGGGCTTTGATGAAAAGCCTTGAATGCCATTGTTGCACTGGTCGCGCACAATGGGAGCAGGAACAGGCAGATTGGGGTTTTCCACGCAAAAATCAGGGCAATTCGGACGAATCGCTGTGAATTCTTTATTGACCAAGGGGGTTTGACATCCAACGTTTGGATTCCCCATGCTTTCGGTCCCTTGAAGCCAAGGGTGAACAATGGTATAGGGTGGAACACCATAGCGGGCAAAGGCCCTTATTTTTACTTCACAGTCATCTGAACATTGTTCGCTGGGAGTAAGGATCCATCCAGAGCTTGCTGTTTCAATGGTTCTGCCTTCAATGTAAACGGAAAATGGCCAGGGAGAATTCATGTCATAATAGATATAACTGAAATTGCATCCCGTTCCTCCGATGTTTCGACCAATGTGCATGCGTACCCAAAATGTTTGAGTTGTACACGCGGAAGGCAAACAACAAGTTAAAGGGCTTCTGTAATCCTGATTGGCCAGGTAAGCCGTCCCCGGCGAGTTACCAGTAGGAGGTGCCACAGTAAGCTGGGGCGAATTGCCGCAGGAAGAACTGTAAAACATGGCTCCATTGGCCATCGTTGCGCCAGTAAAAGGGCTGGCATAATAACTCCCCGTTACAAAGGCCCCGGTAATGGTAATCATGGCCGGGATTGTAACTAAAATGCTATCTACATAAAAATTGGGCATGTCGCAGGAAGGCATAAATCCCCCGCCGAAAACGGCCGTCGGCCCAGTAACTAAAGGGTCTATTTCAATGGGGAATTCTCGGCTTGCATCGCTTATCCAGTTCTGGGGAAGAACGGTCGTTAAATGTACCGTATTCCCGTTTTGAACATAGGTATAGCTGCCTGCCGCAAATTCGCCCTGAGCATCTTTTATCCATGCAGGATAAATCAATCCAAGAACTTCATTGTTTTTTTCAATTCGCAACAAACCTGGCATTTCCTTGTCCTCCATTATCGAGGCGCCAGCAGGCAATTCAAGGGTTTCTTCTACCGACCAATCTGAAACGCTTTGAGGAATTGAACTCAGAAGAATCCCCGTCTTAAGGCCGTTATGCTTAAATTCAGTGGTTCGAATAACCCCCGGAGCGACCTGCTGACTATAGAGACCAGGAGTAGAACTTGTGCTAAACGCAGGGGCGTCCATTCCCAATATTTTTGTGGCGCGAAATCGAAGGCTCCCAACCTGACCCCAACCGGTTTGTAAATCCAAACGAACCGGATGGCTTTGTTGGTCTGCCACAACCGTATTGTTTTCCACGGCAGTGGGCAAGGGATTTACCTTTGCCCAAGTACCATCTTTCTGCTGATAATTGATGGCGGTTCTCGAGGCCTGAGAAATGATTCGGCCGTCTTTCAGCTGCACAATGCGCCGGAATCCATCAGGCATGTCCAAGTTCAAGACTTCTTCATCTGACCAAGGCTGCATTCTGGCCTCAGAATTCAATGGGATAAGCGACTGACTCGGCATCTGAGCAGTCAGGTTTGCCATACCCATAAAAATCCAAGAAACGAATAAGAGTCTAACGGTTAACATAGGGTTAAAGCTATTAAAAACAATAGGTTATTGCAATATCTGGATTCAGCATAAATTCTAAAAGTCCGATTTGAGGACAAAAAGCGAAGGCGAAATGCTGCCCCAGTATATGTTTAAACAAAAAAGGGGGCCTTAGCCCCCTTTTTTTCGTGTTAATGTTGAACCAACAACCTGTAATTGGCCGTCTTCTTCTCACCTTGAATTTCTAAGATATAAATACCGTTAGATAAGGATCCAAGAGGAATGGATGTGGCGTTGACAGCTGAACTAAAATGCTGCCTAAACACCGTTTGACCTGTCATATTAATCAACTTGACGCGGTTTATATTGGCAGCAGTAATTTGAACCATTTGATTGGCCGGATTTGGAGCAATGCGGGCCCAGTCGGTATGTTCAAATAGGCTTTGAACTGAGCTAATGGTTACTTCTACACAACTTGAATCGCTTTTTCCGCAATCGTTATAGGCATACATACAGATGGTTTTTGGACCCAACGAGGTGTAGGTGTATTGAAACGGGAAAACAGGGTTGTACGCCGTATCCAATCCAGTGAAAATGATCACCACACTGTCTGCTCCACTCACATTGTTCGGAATGGTTACTACAGGTCCATTCACCGAAGGAAGCAAATCTGCAACCACATCGGCACACACAGAAACATCCTCGCAAATGGTGTCGGCAACACAACCATTGTTCGCCGTTAAGCAAACACAATAGGTGCCACTGGCTGCAAAGGTATGAGCGTAGTTAATTCCTTGAGCTGTTGTATTGTTGGGGCAGAACAACCATTGCGCTCCCGGAGAAACGGTAGAAGTATTTGTCACATTCACAGTCAACCCGCTAATGGTGTGTGTAAAACTTAAGTTTAATGCATCAGGAGCCTGATATGTTCCAGGTGTGGCAACACCTTGAACAACAGGATTTGATGCATTTACCCGAAACTTATACCCATTTCCTCCGGGCAATGACTGTGGAAGTGTAGCCGTAATGCTGCCGCTGCTGGTGCCAGATTGAGTTCCAATAATATTTCCAGAAAAAACACCAGTAGCATCGGACATCTCAAGAGCAAAGTTGTTGTTCCCTTGGAAATTACCCCCGCTCACGGTGTAAGGCACAGTAATGCTCATGCCAGGGCAAAGCACATTGCCTGTGGTTAAATCTCCAGTGGCTAAGTTCGGTGTAACAACAGGGGCAGACAACTCAATGTTATCAATGCCCAACGACAACAAGGTGCCTGCTTGACCATTGTTGTTCACAAATCTCCAACCAAGCATCAAATTGGCCTGATTGTCGAAAATGTTGGACGCAATTACAGTTTGTGTCCATGTGGGTTGGTTGGCCAGACTTAAGCCTTGCCATTGAGTCCAAGTTGACCCACCATTGGTACTGTAGTACATTTCACCAAAGGCATTGGGCGAACCGCCGGCAATCCACCAAAACTTTAATGTCACATTAGAGATGCCCGTCGTGTTCAACGTCGTTGTGCGAGTAAAATAGTTCCCAGGAAAATAGCAATTTTGATCTGCAGCACAGTAGTGCGCATTGTCCATCGGGTTGGTACCCAACTGCGACTGCGAAGAGGAAATGTGCATGTACTTCCCATTTGCATTGCTCATTGTATTTGGCTGAGCCCCGGTGGTAGGAATGTTTAGGGTGTTAAAGCAGGTGCCACTAATGGGCGTGAACTGTCCGCCAGCATATTTGTTGTTGATGACCCAAGAATTGTCAAACGTGGTTCCGCTATTGACATTGTTGGTATTCATGATTACCTGAGGGTTATTCCCTTCAAAATTCTCAAAATAAATCTGTTGGGCGCCTACATTATTTAAGGCCAAAGATCCCCCAAGAAGTAAAGCAAGGATAAAATATTGACGCATATGGGTGTGATTTTTATTGTAAATGTACGAAATCGCATTGATTTCGCAAGGGGGCAGGCATGGCCATCGATTTTTAACAAATAGGCAATTATGCCTCAAATCGCAGCGCATTTTCTAAGTCAAAGCGAAGTTATTCCAAAGGTTTTTTTTGGGGGGGCGGCAAACGGGCTTTCGCCGGTAGTCCTCAGTGGCCGAAAGTCTGCCCCAGCGGGCTTGCGGGGGCTCCCAAGGTCGCCTCCGCGCCTCGCGGGGCAGGCTTCGGCCACCTCCGGGCTACCAGGCTCAATCCCTGCCGCAAGCCGATCATAACCAATCTGCCTTGTTTCCCCAAATGGATAAAATGGGCGCCGCATTTTGATGACTTTTTTAATCCAAAACCCTCATAAGGAAAACGCAATACACACAAAGAGGAAGTAGTTTATTCATGCATACTTATTTAGAAATCGCACCTTGCATCTTTTACGCCAATAATTTGATTTGGACAGAAATTATTCTAAATCAAGGCGTTCAGGTGGTTTTTCAATACACGAAACGGAAGAATTCCGATGGTTTTAACGAAGGCCCATTTCTGCCGACACTCCAATATAAGACAGAAGAAGTCCTAATTATAACTTCTACTTTATTCTAAATAAACGATTTTATAACTGTTTGTTTTTCCATTTAAGAGCAGTTCAACACAGGGTTGACTCATTATTGTCTTTTTTCGCACAGGTCGCCTTTTGTTCCCGTACGTATAAGTGGTGGTAGCACAAGCTGTTCCGCTGGCATTGCAAATGGATTCTTCCAGAAAAGTGTTACCGGGTTGCTGGATTGTAGCAAAATAATAGCGGCCGTCGTTCATTTTTTCTCCATGCTTAATGAGTTGTTTTTGCTCATTATACTGTTCCGTGCGGATGTAATCCGGACAATAATCCCTGTATTTTCTATACTCCCGAATGTCTCCATCCTCAAACCGTTGAATGTATTCGGCAAAATCCTCGGTAAAATGACTATAAAAATATTCGGTTGATGATAGCTCGACGTACTTTTCTGGAAGGTTGCTAATATGAATGCAGTTTACACCGGTTGTTATTTCTTTTACCGGTTCTGAAAAATAATAGTATAGCCCACCCTGTTCCCGTACGTAAAGTGGTTTTCCCTCAAATCGAACTGTTGTGTCGGCAGTTCTGTAGATTGAAATCCGGCAAGGTGTACTTGAAATTCCGTTTCCCGGCAAAAAAATACGATCTGAATTGGGCCTCTGATAGGAATCAAAAAACCAGTACACACTATCGCCCAAACGCCCCTTAGGTCTGTACACCATTTCAAAACGATACGTTCCGGCAAACAACGGGTTGCTCAAATGGTGTACCCCAGCTCGAAAGCTGCTATCTTGCCCAAATACCTGCAATGGGATTTTAATCTGTTCGAAAGGAGCAAGAACCTGAAGGCGGGTGCTTCCTGAATCAATCGGTTGGTACGGCTCTTCATACCGTAAAATCCGAGTGTTATTTGCCTTGTCAAAAATTTGGAGTTGGAGTAGGCGTGCGGGGTTAGAGCCAGTGCCTGGAACAATCAACGGAAAAGCCAACTGGGAATCAAGATTTGTTATGCTTAGTTCCAATTGAACGACTTCACCTTCTGCATACTCTGGTTTACTGCTTTTTAGTTCCAATGCCAGCTTAGGATACCTTGGCTGGGAAAACAGGCATCCAACAAAACCGAGG
This sequence comes from uncultured Flavobacteriales bacterium, assembly GCA_903825395.1. Taxonomy (GTDB): domain Bacteria; phylum Bacteroidota; class Bacteroidia; order CAIKAF01; family CAIKAF01; genus CAIKAF01. The sequence continues at coordinate 75,577 of CAIKAF010000030.1, read as the reverse complement.
CCCACCAAAAGAAATTGGGTGGTTTTTAGAAAGCTAACCTGCAAGTACACAAAGCGGCAGATCTTTTTCTTTTTATCGAATCAGATTGACATTGGCAACCCTTGTTTTCCAGCGCTTTTCTTTGGCATTGTAATACCGAACGGCAACGGTATATACTCCTTCCATGCAGGGCTGATTCATATAGTTGCCATCCCACCACTGATTAAAGTTTTTAGCTGTAAACAACAGTTCGCCCCAGCGGTCAAAAATAGAGAATGTCCCTTCAGTGATGGTGGCATTGTGGTACACCTTGAACACCTCATTCAAACCATCTCCGTTAACGGTAAAAGCATTGGGCAACCACAAGGCCTCATCATCCATATTGGAAGGTGGAGGAGGAGGGTCGATGGGATTGTCGGGTTCACGAACAAAATGTGCAATTACCGTGTCTGTTTCCCCAAACGTGAGCATAGACTGCGCGGCCGATGAATCTGGAGAAAGCGAGTGATGGAAAATTTCCCAGTAATCAAAAAGATAGCCGGCGACGGGCAGTGCTTCCAAGTTTAGCACATTTCCGGCCAACTGCGTTTGAGTTATGGGGTAAACAGGTATGACGGTGCCGTTGCTTCGAATGCTTCCGCTGAGCGGCGGACTCACATCATACGTTAAGGTTAACGAATCGGTTCGTACAAAAATGGCGACGATACTATCTGCCTGCAACAGTAAAAAGGAGGCAGGATTAACCGTAGAGTCTGGCGTTAAGGTGTGGTTGAACAACTCCCAGTGCGAAAAGTTCCATCCCACCTTGGCGGTGGCACTCATATTGGCCTGCAAATTGCCAAACCAGCTTTGAGTCCAGGGGTAATTGGCCTGCTGAACACCATTAAAATTAACATCTCCCGAATTGGGAGGCCAAACGTTGATAACAACAGGGTGAGGCCCATCCACATCATAGCAATCTTCAAGCCCTTGTTCAATCACCTGACACCGACCGGTGATTTGATTGCGTAGAAATTGAAGGTTGGTTTGCCATTCATTCATAGATCCGCCCCAACGGTTAATGTGCTTTGGCATTTCAACACTTAAAATATTGATGATGGAATCCAAATGGGTTAATACGTAAGGACAAGAAAGACCACCGGCAGAAAGCTGCTGGTACCGGTTCAAGTAAGCGGCTTTAAACCCTGGATTTTCCATGAGTTTACTAAAAATAACCATGTGCCCGATGTTGGGTCCGGAGTTCGGAAACATGTCATCGTATTCGCAAGGGTCGGCATTGAACCCTGTAGTGGGAAGCCCGGTGTAGTTGTGACCAAGATTAAAGATGTTGTCTTGGTCCCAAAGGGCATACCGCCAAGGAACGCCATTCCCGCCATTTCCTCTCCACCACATGGTATTCCAGTTTAGCCAGTCTGAATTGACCGACCAGGTATTAATAATCATGTAGTCTATGACGTTATTTACATCCAGCTGACTGGCCACCGTTTGATAATTCGCTGGAACCTGCATGGAGTTGGAAGTAACATAATTGTATAGATTGTTCCAGCCGGCGGGAGAACCATACCTGACATTTAGAGAACCCCAATAGCTCAGAAAATCTAAATCCTTCTTCTCTTGTCCATGATAAAATTTGGTGTAATCGGGGTCGTTCACCTTTTCGCGGCACTCATAAATACCCCAATAATTCCCATTGATAAATACAATGCAGTGCTCTAGGCGACGAAGGTCAACGTTCATGCCGATTTTCTCTGCCAAACTTTGCACAAAGGCATCGCGTAGATGGCAGCCTCCATTACCCCAAGTGAACGGATAATTGTCTGAGGCCCCGGCCTTGAACATGATGCGCTGATAATCTGGGCGGGAACTGGTATGAAAAATGGGATAATTCATTTCTTGGTCGTATCCGCATTCATCTTTGGTAATAAAATCGATGCCCTTTTGTGGAAAGGCCCATGAGTCATTCCCATGCTTGTTTACTTCTCCGTACGACTCAAATAAAAACTGCTGCCCGGCAGAAAAATATTCCAAATGTGAGAAGATGCGTAAGTTACCATTGGAAAAAATGGCATTGTAATCGGTGGAGGAAAGACTGACTACCGGAAGGCTAAAACTTTCATTGATAAAATAGGTATTCGTGCTTACCCAGCCTGGCAGAAAGCCTGCCACGGTTGGGAAGGCCCGAGCCCGCAATACCGTGGTGGCATTAATGGCAATGGGTCCGGTATACAAGTTTGAGGTGGGGGTGGGTTCTGCCCCATTCAAGGTATATCGAATTTCAGCGCTGGGGTCGGTGCAGGCTAAAGCGACGGATTGGTTTGCTGTGTAAAATCCTCTGGGCACACTAACGGTGACGGGCGGCATATAATTGGTGAAAGCTCCTGTGTTTGAAGCATTGGGGGTTGGATTTGAAAAGACAGCCCAAGTGGCAGCACCATCGGTACTTCTTCCCGCCGAATGGTTTCTGGCGGCCTTTTGAATGGAAACCTGATCTATAGGCGTACCCATTACGTCACTCAAAACAATGGATTCCGGGTTTTCGCTTTGACGCAGTTTGAAGTTGGTATGGTAGGGAGGAGAATTCGTAATATTTAAATCGGACGCAAATACAAGTAGATGGCCCCCTGCAGGAACATTCGTAGTGGGAATGGGCCATTTTAAGGGGTTCGCAGGATTGTCGCTTAAAAACAATCCCGCAGTACTTAACGGCGCTCCGCTGGGATTATACAGCTCAATCCAATCTTCATAATCTCCAAACTGATCTGCATAATCGTTGTAATTGGAACAAGAGTATTCATTGATGACCAGCTGAGCCGTGGATAATTGCCAAGTAACCCAACACAGTAAGCCAATAAGGGGTTTTAATTTCTTCATTTGGGAAGGTGAATTAACCGTTGCCGATGTACAAATCCGGTTGAAAACGTTTGCTGAAGGATGTAAATTCCAGATGGCAAAGCATTCAACTGCAGTTGAAGACCTTCCACACTATCAAAATGCTGCATGAAAATTTTCCCCTGCGCATCCATCAACTCTAGTTTTTCAGCCGCATCAGGAATGACAACATAGGAATCCGATGGATTTGGGTAAATGGATTGAGCTGTGTGCGATGGACTAAATTCGCCCATGAGGCAATTTTCGGGCACCAAATATCCGGGTGAACCGCCCAAACATCCATAACCCCAATAGGCTGCGCTATTTACATCCCAACTGAGTTGAGGGTTGCGGGGCCCTTCTAGGGTGTACCCATTGCCATCCGGTTCGTTGGGCCAAGGTGCGTAGTCTAAGTAATGCATGGAATAAATCAGCTTGTCAGCAGCATTAAAAATGCGAAGTGCATCTCCTGTCCCCGACAAGCTGAATGGAATGGGGCCAATCTTATTGGCAATTCCCGGATGCTCTTGATTGAAGAGGGTTAAATCAGAATACAGCACTAGAAACCCATCGGCAGGAATAATGGTGCCCGGTGGGATTTTATACAGATTTGTATTTTTCTCATCGCGCACAAAAAAACCACTCACATCTCGGGGAGAGGTGCCAAGGTTGCGAAGCTCAAACCAATCACCGGCATCGTTGCCCACCGGACTCTTGTAATTTACCTCGCTCACAATCAACGTTTCATTGATGCACGGTTGATACGCTTGGCCTGGAGAACCCAAAACACAACCTATGCGCCAGCTGTTGGGGTCGTTAGGGTCGCTGGAAATATTCAAAAGCTCCAAGGTCCGGCCCAAGCCGTCTGCACCCATATTCCAGGGCGTAGAATCCGAATACGAAACTTGAATCTGCAACTGATTTGTTGGGTCAAACACCTGAATTTGATCGGAGTTGTTGTTTAACCCAAAGCCGAGGGGGCCTACCCAATTTGAAATGGAATAGAGGGAATTAAACCGAAGTGTATCTGCGACAAAAACCAAATAGCCCCCGGCAGGAATGGTGGTGCCAGGAGGTACCACATACAGATTTAAAGGGTCAGAGTCTTTAATTTTATAACCACTCAAATCAATGGAGTTGCTGCTGGAGTTGAAAACCTCAAACCAATCCCCAGTACTTATGGTAGAATCGCTGTTGTAATTGATTTCGGTAATGTGAAGCGGTTGGGCCCAGACTGCCCCGGTCCACAAGGTTAAGAAAAACCCTCCAAGGCTAACAATGGAACGGGATCTAAGATGTTGTTTCATAGCGGGTTCTAAATTAATAAAAACTTAACATAGGCGTTGAGCCAACCCCGCTAAAAACCATGATTTAACCGCAATTAAGAATTATGTCAATTTTACCTTGGCAAAAAAATAGCAAAAGTCATACCTTGCACGCCAAATAATCAAATATGTTGATGTTTAGAAACACTGCGATTGGAGTGCTGGCAGCAGGACTTTTTAGTTCCGTCGGTTTTGCTCAATCAAAAATTTCATTTGTAGAATACGATTTGCCGAATGGCTTGCACGTGATTCTTCACCAAGACAACAGCACTCCCATTGTTGCTGTTTCTGTGTTGTATCACGTTGGCTCGAAAAATGAAAACCCTGAACGAACTGGGTTTGCGCATTTTTTTGAACATCTATTGTTCGAGGGTTCAGCCAACATTGCCCGTGGTGAATTTGACAAATACATTCAAACCGCCGGAGGAGCCAACAATGCCAATACATCTCAAGACCGTACTTTCTATTATGAAGTGCTGTCGTCCAACCAATTGGAACTGGGTTTGTGGCTGGAAAGTGAACGCATGTTGCATGCCAAAGTCGAAAATATTGGGGTAGAAACTCAGCGTGAGGTAGTAAAAGAGGAAAAGCGTCAGAGGGTGGACAATCAGCCCTATGGGTCTTTGATGGAAGAGGTGTTTAAGCGTGCCTACAAGCAGCATCCCTACCGCTGGGTGCCTATTGGTTCAATGGAACACTTGAATGCAGCTAAGCTGGAGGAGTTTATGGAATTTTATAAAACGTTTTATGTGCCTCAAAATGCTACGCTTTCAATTGCGGGCGATTTAGACATTGAGAAAACCAAGCAATTGATTGAAAAGTACTTTGGTTCAATACCCAAAGGAACTCGAGAGATTCCGCGGCCAAAAGTAGTAGAGCCACCTTTAGGTAAGGAGATTCGAGATACTGTCTTTGATAAGATTCAGTTGCCCGCTGTCGTGCAAGCCTACCGCATACCTGCTCAAGGAACCTCCGATTACTATGCACTTCAGGTGTTAACAACCTTGCTTTCAGGTGGCGGTAGTTCCAGATACAACCGATCCATCGTTTACGAACAACAAAAGGCCATCGCCACTTTTGCCTTTCCTTTCCCTTTAGAGGATCCCGGGGTGTTCATCGCACTCGGTATTTGCAACCAGGAAACAGGGCCTGCTGACCTTGAAAAGGCTATGGATGCTGAAGCAGAGAGGTTGAAAAAAGAACTGATTTCAGAGGCAGAAAAAACAAAAATCATCAACCAAATTGAAACTTCATTCATTGAGCAAAATCAACAAGTGGCAGGTATCGCTGAAAATCTGGCGAATTACCATGTTTACTACGGAGATGCCAATTTAATCAACACCGAAATGGATCGGTACCGCTCGGTTACCTCACAAGATATTCAGAGAGTAGCCAACCAATACCTGGTTAAGGAAAATCGGGTAGTGTTGTATTATTTACCTCAACCATCCAATTAAGTGCAACCTATGAAAGCGTATTCAACATTCGTACTGGCCCTTTTCTGTTCTTTATACGTAGGGAGCCTTTCTGCTCAAATTGACCGCAGCAAAGCCCCAGAAGCCGGTCCTGCTCCAAAAATTAAACTTGGAACCTATCAGTCCTTTAAATTAAAAAATGGTTTGCGCGTGTTTGTGGTTGAAAACCATAAACTGCCAGTAGTCACCTTCTCGCTTCAAGTAGAGGTAGATCCCATCTTGGAAGGGGAAAAGGCGGGCACCTCTGAATTGTTTAATTCTATGATTATGGCCGGCACAACAAAACGGCCAAAAGTGGAATTGGATGAACAAATCGACATGCTTGGAGCTTCCATTCAAGCTGGAGCGGGATTTGCATTCGCTTCGGGACTATCACGGAATAAAAAAGAAATGTTGAACATCATGGCTGAAGTAGTCATGCAACCTGCATTTCCAGAAAAGGAACTCGAACGCATTAAAAAGGAATCCCTTTCCGGATTGGCCTCACAGCAAGATGACCCCGGTCAAATTGCCAGCAATATTGCCGGTGTCGCCAATTTTGGAGCTCAACACCCCTATGGAGAGGTAACCGATAAGAAAACCATTGAGGCCATTACACTTCAAGACATCCGGACGATGTACACTCAGGTATTTAGTCCAAAATCATCGTACATGGCCATTGTTGGTGACATTACTTTGGAGGAAGCAAAGGCCTTGACAGAAGAAGCTTTTGGGAAATGGCAGGGAGAAAAACTACCCAGCAGAAAATTCCCCGATGCTCAGGCCCCGCAAGCTTCACAGGTATTCATGTACGATCGGGGCAACAGCGTACAAAGTTCAATCCGCTTAACTTATCCGGTCGATTTAAAACCTGGAGCCCCCGATGCCATCGCAGTTCGGGTGATGACCAATATTTTAGGTGGAGGAATGAGCGGAAGGTTGTTTAAAAACCTGCGGGAAACGCATGGATACACCTACGGTTCGTATGCATCGATTTCTCCCGATGCGGTTAAGGGAACTTTCACCATTACTGCTGAAGTTCGGAACTCGGTGACTGATTCTGCCGTGTATCAAATGGTGGCTGAAATGAATCGAATTGTCAACGAACCCATTTCGATGGATGAAATTAATCGAACCAAGGCCGAAATTACCGGTGCTTTTGCTCGCTCTCTGGAAGATCCCGGAACCATTGCCCGATTCGCAATTAACACGGAGAGGTACAAATTGCCTGCAACCTACTATCAGGATTATTTGACGAACCTAGCAAACCTGACCCAAGAAGACATCCAAAATGCCGCGTTGAATTATGTAAAACCATTCAGCTACAACTTGGTTGTGGTTGGCCGCAGAGACAGCATTGAATCGGGATTGCTACCCTATGATGCCGATGGTAAAATCGAGTTTTTTGATGCCTTTGGACGGAAAGCCGGCAGTTTGGCTCCTGCGCCGGATGGAACTACCGCTCAAACGGTGGTAGACCGATTCATTCAAGTGGTTGGAGGCAAGGACAACATCAAAGGCATTAAAGAATTTTCTCAAAAGGCGGAAGCTTCCATACAAGGCTTTACCCTAGAAATGGAAACGGATTTTAAAGGTCCAGACAAGGGTCGAATGGTAGTAAAGCAGATGGGACAAGTGGCCCAAAAGGCGGTGGTGAACGGCAAGAAGGGAACTACCGTGAGTCCGGAAGGAGAAAAAGCCATGGAACCTGCTGATATTCAGGAAATGCTGGCTCAATTGCAACCGGTTTTTGAGGCCAGCTTCTCAGATTATGGGTATACTGCCGAGCTGCAAGGCATGATTTTAGTGGATGGAGAACGCTGTTATCAAATGAAATTTACGGGGCCTTCCGGCAGCGTAGATACGCGTTGGTATAGCGAAGAGTCCGGTTTGCTATTGAAAACCAATTCGGCCATGGGTAGCACCTTGTATTCTCGGTATCAACCGGTGAATGGCGTTTTGGTGCCCCATCAGTTGGATCAAAGCATTCAGGGCATGAACCTGACCTTCATTCTTAAAGAGGCCAAAGTCAATCATGGCCTGGAGAATTCCTTGTTTGACTTGAAATAAATTTAATCTACCTCGCCGCAATTCCTTTCGGGGGGTGGCGGCCCGGATAGAACAAGGTAGCGCGCAAAGCCAAGTGAAGCAGGCTGCGTGACCGGAAAGGGCGACTTTAGGAGCCACTTTGCGGCCACAGCAGGCGCTTCACTTGGCTGCGTACTACCTGTGATAGCCGGAATGGCCGCCCAAAATCTCCCCCTAATTTCACTTTTTTTTGCCCGGCCATGAACAAGTTTCCGGAAATTGCATTCTATGAGCATGGAGCAAATTCAGCGCATTTTTTGGTTTCGCCGCGATTTGAGGCTGCATGACAATCATGGGCTGTTTGAATCGCTGAGCCGCGGTGGGACAATGGGTCTGTTTATTTTTGATGCACAGATTTTATCGCGATTGCAGGATAAAACCGACCGGCGGGTGGCCTTTATTCATCTTCAGTTGCAGCGGCTGCAGCATGAAATTAAAGCAAGGGGCGGCACCCTTCATGTGGTGCATGGCGATGTGTTGGACGTGTGGAAATTGCTGCTGGAACGTCTGCATCCGGCAGAGGTTTTTGCCAATGAAGATTATGAGCCCTATGCGCGTCAGCGGGATGCCCGGGTGGCAGAGTTGTTGAAATCAAAAGGAACGGAATTTCATTTATTTAAAGATCAGGTCATGTGTGCGCCGGATGAAATCCAATCCGGAAGCGGAGGCCCCTATTCGGTGTACACGCCTTACAGCCGCGTATGGTTGGAACGGGCAGCAAAGGTCAGCTTACAGCCACGGTATGCATCTGAAACAGTTCAGGGAGGCTGGGTACAGGCGGAAGGATTTGGTCAGCTGCCTGCACTGCAAGCCATGGGATTTGAAAAAACGGATTTTCAATTTCCTGCCCAAGAGGTTGGTAATCATATTATTAGAGAGTATGCAGAAACGCGAAATACGCCATCCTTGGATGCCACCAGTAAGTTGGGTGTTCATTTGCGATTTGGCACCATTTCCATTCGCGACCTGTACCGACAAGCGGTTCAGCAGAGTGAGACCTTTGTAAAAGAACTGGCATGGCGTGAATTTTTTATGCATGTATTATGGCACCATCCAAGGGTGGTAGATCGGGCATTTAAGCCGGCCTACGATGCCATACCCTGGTTGAACAGAGAAGAGGATATAGAACGGTGGTGCCAAGGGCAAACGGGTTACCCTATCGTGGATGCGGGCATGCGGGAACTCTTGGCCACCGGATTTATGCACAACCGAGTTCGAATGGTTGTTGCGGGGTTTTTAGTCAAACATTTATTGGTGGATTGGCGGATAGGTGAAGCTTGGTTTGCAAGGCATCTGCTGGATTTTGAATTGGCCAGCAACAACGGAAATTGGCAATGGGCTGCAGGGACCGGATGCGACGCTGCCCCCTATTTTAGAGTATTTAATCCTACCACTCAGGCGGCCAAGTTTGACACGAAGGGAACCTATATTCGGCGTTGGGTGCCAGAAATAGAAAGTTTTTCCTACCCCAAACCGATGGTCGAGCATGCCGCAGCACGGCTTCGCGCCATTGAAACCTATCAAAAGGCCTTGGGGAAATAAAATGGAAGGCAGAATGGCGGGTGTAGTGCCCTTGGTTCGGCTGAAGTCTCTTGGCATTGGAAATCCAGCAGCTGTTTTCAGAATGGCCTCTCGATGGCCGAAAGGGGAATGGGGCAGGATTCAACCCAACATACAACGTTTGCCTTAATGGGTTGGTGGAGAGAAAAGAAAAGGCCGGGAAATTAGAAAGAACAAGGCTCATAATGCTCGGAAATATGCCGCATACAACTGAAAAATCATTGGGAAAAGCGTTGTCAAAGGGTTACCTTTGAGGTATGAAAAAAATGCTCATGGTAAGCCTGTTGTTCGGGGCTGTGTTGTTGGGGTGCGAACGCAAAAGCGAAGTCAACGAATCTGAAGTTCAGCGCCTGCATGATCGGATGTTGGTGGTGCATGATTCCATTATGCCACTCACCGGAACGCTAATGTCTTTAAAGCAAAAATGCCAGCAGCAGGCCGATGCTTCGGCAGATTCAAGTGAAGCGAATACGTGGTTTTTAAAAGCAAAATCACTGGACAACGCGTACAATGAAATGATGAATTGGATGCATCGATATGCGGTGATTAAAGATACGGCCGGAGTGGCGGTGCTGCAGATGGAATTGCGGGGAATTGAAGCTGTCGCTGTTCACTATGGCCATAGCATGGCCGATGCACGGCAGGCCCTTGAAAGTTTAGATTCGCTCAAATAAAATGGCAATGGCTCGGAGTTGCATGTGGTGGTTTGTACTGGGTACGATTTTTTGGAGCTGCTCAGGGGATGGCAAATCCACCGCTGAAGCATTGCCTTTCCTTGGGGAAATGAGCTGGACAACCGACGCCAACGGAACGGCAGACTCCAGCGTGTTTGCCCTACCCAATTGGGAGTTTATCAATCAAAACGGCGATACCCTGGCTTCGGTTGACATGCCGGGGAAAATCCGGGTGGCGGATTTCTTCTTTACTACCTGTCCCACCATTTGCCCAAGAATGTCGGGACAAATGCTTCGGATTCAAGAGCGGTTTCGTGCCGAGCCTCGCCTGATGTTGTTGAGCTTTAGCATTGATTCCAAGCACGATCAACCGGAAGTGTTAAAGGCCTATGCTGAAAAATTGGGAGCGGATGGAGAACAATGGCAGTTTTTGACAGGGAATCCCGAGCGCATATTTGAATTGGCAGCTGCACATGGATCGTTTGCAGAAGCAGATGCGAATGCTCCGGGCGGTTTTGCCCACAGCGGAGCCTTGATCTTGTCCGACACACAAAACCGGGTTCGCGGATTGTACGATGGTACCAACCCAACCGAGGTTGACCGGTTGATGGCCGATATTGATAAGTTGCTGCAGGAATCTCCAGATTTTGGTCCCAAGGCCATTCAAATTGAACCGGGTTTAAGGTATGAATAAGTGGGTGGCATTGCTGGTTTCGGTGGGTATTCTAGCTGTGGCAGCTTTTCTGATTTGGAGGAAACCGGAATCGGGTTCTGTAGCTCGCGGCAAGGCCGTATATGCCACACATTGCCTGAATTGCCACGGAGAAAAAGGTGAAGGCCTGGGTAAGTTGATTCCGCCCATTCAAGACCAAAATCGGTGGGAAATTGCAGATTTGGTATGCAGCATCCGGTATGGCAGAAAAGGAGAACTTCAGGTAGGGGGACAGCGCTACGATGGAATCATGCCCCCCAATTTTGAATTGGATGAAGGAGAAATACGCGATTTGGTGAACTATGTTCGAAAGGAAATACAAACCTGTGCACAATGCGAGGAAGTTGGGCTGGTGGAAGTGGAAAAAAATCTGCTGAATTGCACTTTGGCACGGCCTTTGCGCTAAGACCACATCGCCTAAATCCAATATTCATTACTTTTGAGGTATGAAGTACAGAATGGTTCATTTTATTTCTCCATTTTTCCGGTATAAAACATTGGCTGTTTGTTTGTTACTTTCAGCAGCAATTCTTGGCTCTCCCGGATGTTCTGGCCGTAAAAAGGCAGAAAAGGCAGCTCAAGAACAACGCGAACAAGTGGTTCAAGAGGCCATTGAAAAATTAAAGGCCTTAATGACCAACAATGGGATGACGGTAGCTGAAAAGCGGGCCGAATGGAACCGCATTAAAGATCTAAATTTAAACCATCCTGAGGTTGATCAATGGCTGGCCAAAGTAGACGAGTACTTGAAGCAAGAGGAACAACGCATGGCAGAAGAGAAAGCAGAAGCCGATCGTAGGGCGGCAATTAAGGAGCGGTCAGCCAAGGCTTTTCAGCAGGTTCTTACCCATTTTGAGCGGATTGCCAATGCCCCCACAATAGAAGCGGCCAACACCCACATTCAGGAAGCACTGACCTTGTTTGCCTCAGCTCAAGTTCCGGTGCTTATAGTTATAAGTACAAGTCCCAGCGGATCTAAGGATTACGACCGACCTACTACCATTCGAAAATACTTGGACTACATCAAAGACCAACGCCGGTATGAACGACAAGCCGAGCAATTGAAACTCGATGAGCAAGGGAAAATTAAAGAACTTGAATTGCTAAAACAATGAACATGTCCAGATTGCTGTTTTCCATAGTACTGTTCCTGGGTTTAGGCGGAGCCCTGTTTTCCCAGGAAAAAACACTAGAAATTACTCCGGAGCGGAAACGCGCCATTGATTCTTTGGCCCTGGAAAAGGTTCGAGATTTAAGTCGATACATTACCTTGGTGGGGAATAAAAGTACGCCCTTTTCTGAGGCACAACGGGTTATAGATCGGGCAGTAGAACTGTTTTCTGATGATGCTCAAATCGGAGTTTCCTCCTTGAATCGGCGCGAAATTCGATATTTCACGGTGCGCAGGTATTTTGATCACCTAATGGCCTTGAATTACGATCAAGTTACTGTTGAATGGTACAACATTCAATATGTCAGCGATTTGGAATTGCAACCCGACGGAAGGTATGTAGGGGTAATCACCATTTTTCAAAAATTCACGGGTAAAACCAATGAAGGGTTAAAATACGAGGATACCACCAAAAAGGACATCACCATTTATGTTGAGAAAAAGCAAACTCAAATTGGAGGCCGCTTGGTCGATTACTGGGATGTATGGTTGGGAGATGTTCGGGTAGCACATACCAGCAAATGATGAATTGGGGCCGATTTTTGCCCCTTTTTCTTCTGCCCGGGCTTTTGTCTTCTTATGGCCTAATGGGGCAGAACTTTGGTATAGATCCCAACCGTGAAATTCAACTGCAGGCATCAACCAAACAAATAAATCAGTTTTTTAGGCGGTTCAACGCAGAGGAAGCCCCAGACGGTCAGCGGTGGTACGAAGGGCATGTGGATTTTAGATCCCCCTATTTTCGGCGAAAGTACATTCCCCTGCTTATCGATAAACAGGCCGGAATTCCAGACAGCCTGACTTCCGCTTTTGTTGCTGAATCGGTTGAAAATAACCAGTATTTATCTCTGCATGCCGGAAATTTTTTGGCCGAAGTCCAAGTGGTTTTTACCTGGGAAGGGAAATTGGATACTGTGCAGTTGATGCTGTCGGTGCAAGAAGAGAAAATTGGGTCAAAATGGGTGATTGTAGGCGTTCAAGGTATTTCTCAGTTGACGGTAGGCCATAAGGATACGGGGCAAGTTTTCTTGCATCCCATGTCGCATGAAATTGAGTTCATGAATCTATTCCGCGCTTTTCAAGATGCAGAAAATCTTCACTCTTATGTAAAAGAAGATTTTAGTCCCGATGGATTGAGCGTACTCTGGTATGAAATTCAGCGGAAACGGGTAGTTTTTAAGTCTGTTCTTGGGGTTCGTTTTCACTGCCGTCAAATCCCTGGCTGGTATTTTGTTTTGCAACAAAAGCTACGCCCTGAGCTAAACTCCGGTTGGCTCATAACCAAACTGGAACGTACCCGCACCCCGCACCCTCAATCTAGACGCAATGAATAAGTGGCGGCTGTGGGTGTGTGGTTTGTTCTTTCTGGGCCTGCTTCAGCCCGGGTTGGCTCAGAATGACAATGACCGTTGGACCAATGACATCCAGCGCATGATTGATTGGTATTCCTATTCCCTGAACATATTGGGCAGCGATTCCGCTTATACATCCGATAAAGAAACCATTGCCCGTGAAAGTTATCTGCGCGTGTTTCGGGATGCCAAAGTGTTGATTGAAGATGATTTGATTGAAAACCGAAGGGAGGTGACCAACAAGGAGGTTCAGGCCTACCTTCGGGATGTGGATTTTTTCTTCAAGCGCGTCAAGTTCCAACACGTCTTGGTTCGGTCTGAACGAAAAATCAATCAACTGGGGCGACCGTATTTTTTGGTTGAAACCCAGCGCACATTGACCGCTATAGATTTAGATGGCCGTCCGATTGAAAATCGGCAAACCCGTTTTTTTGAAATCGAATTGGACGAACAACGCCAAGTCCTATATATTGTTTCCATTTATACCAGCCGCAAGGGATTGGAGGAAGATTTGCTGCAGTGGTGGACAACATTAAGCTTTCCATGGAAGAGGTTTGTTTCCGCTTCGATTTCACTGCCCAACAACACTGGATTTTTGTCGGACATTCTGGCCTTTGATTCCTTAGCTGCCGTTGGAAACAGGTATACGGTGTCGGGAGAATCCATTGCCATCGAGCCCAAATGGCTGGCAGAACAGCTGTTGCAAGTGTTGGCAACCGACAGCCTCGACTTAAGTTATGCCCCATGGCTTAACGACTTGGGTCCTCTAGCTCAATTCGGACAATTGAAATGGCTGGCCTTACGCGGCACAAAGGTGGATGATTTAACGGCATTGCGGAACTTGAATCAGCTGCTGTATTTGGATGTGAGCCACACGCCCGTCTTAGATTTGTCCCCGCTTCGGTTTTTGGATGGACTGCAGTCGATTCAACTTAGGCGTACTTTGATTTCGGATGCCAATGAAATAAATCGGCTTGTTGGTTTGAAATTCGCGGATTTAACGGGCTGCCCTATAGTTGATATCGCCAACATTCAGTTGTCGGGCAATCTTCAGCACCTTATTTTAGACAGTACCCAAGTGGCCGATGTGCAGCCCCTGGCGGGCTTTCCCAATTTAAGTGTTCTCAGTTTAAATAATTGTCCAATAAGCGATGTTCGGCCCTTGGCATCGTTGCCTGCTTTGAGTCGAATTTATTTGGAAACCACTCCAGTGGGTTCGATTATGCCATTGGCCCCCTCAAAAAATTTGGTCTATGTGTTTTGCGACGGGAGTGCCCTCACCCAAAAAGAGGCCCAGGCATTTCGGCAGGCTGCTCCCCACATTACATTGGTGTTTGGAACGGCCGATATCAAACGCTGGTGGAAGGGCTTGCCCAGCAAGCTAAAGCTTATTTTAGATGAAGGAGCAAAGGGCTGGACACCCGGAAGCAAAGAGTTTTTTCAAGCGCTTATCCGGCTCGACAGCCTAAGCTATTCACATACCGACACCCTAGATTTAGCCTTGTTAAAACCGGTCTCAGAATTACGGTACTTAATCCTTTCGGGTACCCCCCTTAAAAACGTTGAGGTTATCAGCGGATTTAAAAAGTTAGAGTACCTGGAGGTCAATTCTACCGGAATGGATAATTTGAACTGGATTTCGGGATTGGCACGGTTGCGGGTGTTGCGTGCCGAGAACAACAGCATTGCCGATGCCTCCCCCATGTTGGGTCTGAACAATCTTGGGAAGGTGTATTTGGATGGGAATCCGCTGGCCTACAGTAAAACCTTAGATTTGGCCTTTGCTCATCCGGAATGGAATTTTATTTGGCATAGCGACTGGTTGCAGCAACAATGGGATGCGTTGGATTCAAACTGGAAATCCGTGATGTTGGCAGGCAATCCTGAATTGCCGGGCAAATTGGCCTTGCATCAGTTGGAACAAGCCACACGACTGCAAAAACCGGTTCAATCTGGACTTAAAGGTCCGGGCCCTGCCGTTTTTATGCCCTTTTTGGAAGAATTGATTTTGCCTGAATCCGGTCTAAATGATCTTGCTTTTGTGGCTTCTCTGCGGAGATTAAAGCGGCTTGATGTTTCTGGAAATCCCTTGGTCAGCCTTTTGGATTTACAGGGCTTAGTGGAGCTTGAAGCGGTGAATGCCTCTGCCACTTTAATTGCAAAACTACAGGTTTTACCATCCTTGGAACGGCTACGCAGGCTTGAATTGGCTTCCTGTCCTTTAGAAAATCTGGAGGGCATAGAACGCTATACCGATCTAAGGCATTTGGATGTATCGGGCACCCGTGTAAAGCGATTGAAGCCGGCGGAAAAATTAATGGAGCTAAGAACCCTCAAAATATTCAACACCCGAATATCTGCGAAAGAGGCGGCCGGATTTAAACGCCTGCACCCTGAATGCGAGGTGATTCATTATTAGGCGCATTGCCCTTGTTTGTTTTAGACTGAAATCCATTTTTATAGCAATGGACTTTGGATTTGGGTGCAAAGAGGGATAATTAGTTCCTCGGCACCTGCACCTTCCGGTGGCGAAATGCCAATTCTAAAAGCGCAGAAGGAATAGAGCTGTTTTTTTAACACAAAGTCCTTAAAGGGAGCCGCAATGTTCGCAAAGGAGCCTCCAAACTCCTGCACACTCTCGCCACACGACATAAACTCTGTGCCCTTTGCGCCGACTTGGAGCCCTTTGTGGTAAAAAAGGCATCAAGGCCCAACCGCCATTTGTTAACACAACGCCCGCAATGGGAGCCTCAATTTTCGCAAAAATGTCACCTACAATAATGTCACCCCTACGGGGTTCTGGTGTTGTGAGCCTGAATTCTTTCTACAATAATATCACCCCTACGGGGTTCTGGTGTTGTGAGCCTGAATACTTTCTACAATAATGTCAGCCCTACGGGGTTCTGGTGTTGTGAGCTGCATTACGTTCCACAATAATATCAGCCCTACGCGGTTTTAATGTCTTGAGCTCTATTATTACTATCGGGGGCTTACACTTAGATATCGCCCTCCGTGAACTTTGCGCCGACTTTGAGCCCTTTGCGGTAAAAAAAAGCATCAATACCCAACTGCCATTTTTTAACACAAGGGCCGCAAGGGAGCCTCAATGTTCGCAAAGGAGTCTCGTAATGCCACCACGCACCTAACTTATCCACCAACAACCATAATAAATCAGGTTGGCCGCTGCCGATTTGTGAAAAAATCATACTTTGGAGATGAAAAAAATCGGGGTTAATACAACCAATTTTTCTAATTAGGCCAGGTTTATAGCCGCCAGAACTAGGCTCCCTTCATGCGTTAAAACTCAATATTTTAAAACCTAAAAGAGCAATAAAAGTCAAACAACCACTTAGAAAGAAATCAAATGAAAAATAAATGTGGCCTTATTGTAGCTCTTTTGAGCTTGATACGCATTGTCAATGCACAGACGTTGAGCCCTTTTTTAGCAAATGAACTGCAATACAAAATTGACAGCATCAGAACCGCCGACAATCTAAAAGGGATTTCTGCAAGTGTTATTTATCCGGGAATGGGCTCATGGAAAGGAGCAACAGGAATTTCACATCCCGGCACACCGATGACATCCAATATGTTGTTCGGCATCGCCAGCAATACAAAATTATTTACCGGAGTACTTTTATTGAAATTAGCTGAAATGAATGCAATCCAGTTGGATGATGCCTTGCATCAATATGTGCCAGCTTTTAATAATATAGACTCAAATATCACCATACGACAACTGCTAAATCATACCAGTGGTTTGTCTGACGTCACAAGCGTTACGGGCTATTCCGATTCCATGCTAGCAAATCCCAATCGTGTATTTACGGCCACGGAGCTTTTAACATGGGCTGGTCCCCCTCTATTTCCCGCAGGCACAAGTTGGAACTATTGCAACACGAATTACCTTCTTGCAGGCATGATTGCTGAAAGTGCTACCGGACAAAGTTACAGTCAGCTTTTGCGGGATCATATTTTAACTCCTCTTCAACTCGACAGCACTTTTCTGGATGTATATGAAACGATGTTGTTCCCTATTGCACACCCCTGGCAGGCCGGGGTAAACAACAATTCCATCCCAAGAACTTCTGTAAATAGCGCAGCATGGGCAGCAGGTGCTATGTACTCCACATCATGGGAAATGATTCAATGGTATAAGGCGCTTATGAATGGTCAGGTTTTAAATTCCAATTCGTTTAGTGAATTAACGACTTTTGTTGGGTCTGGGAATTATGGCATGGGAATTAGTCAGGCCACGGTTAATGGAAGAACAGTTTGGACGCACGGTGGCACTATTTGGGGAGGGTATAATTCTTCCATGATGTATGATACAGCCACAGGAATTATCATTTGTGTTCTAATCAATCAACTTCCAGCCCAGGCCTATCAAGTTTCTATTCAGTTGCTTTCCACTTTAATAATGAACACTGTTGGACTTGCTGAAAGTACAATTCCAGAAAAACAGATTACCGTTTACCCAAACCCAACGGATGGAGATGTCCAAATTGAAATACCCAACCAGACGATTCAGAATGTAAAGGTATTCGACCTGCAAGGTCAGTTAATAAAAGAAACCAGCGAAAATCAGTTTCATCTAAGAAACTACTCGAATGGGACGTATTTGATAAAAGCTCAAACAGAAAAGGCTGTCTATACGTACAAACTCATCAAACAATAAACAAATGAATTGAACGAAGAAAGAAGCACCAACAACGCCTACTCAAAAGTGCCGATTCAGGTGTTAAATCAAGCTGTTTGCATCGATTAAAGTTTATGACTAGTTGACATTGAATGGCGTTGAAATCGTCAACTTCGTATAGCTCCAAATCATTAGACTGTCTTAACGTCCCCTCTTTTAACCCTTCATTTTTTCAAATTTCAGACCAACCCGAAGGCTTTTTCCCTGCATGTCCCTGCTGTGTTTTTTATTTTATAAATTGTTGGTTGTCAATATTTTGTATTTCATTTAATGCGGCATGTGTTTTACTAAAACAGACAAGTTAGGTTCCGAGGCTCCTTTGCGAACATTGCGGCTCCCTTGGCGGCCTTTGTGTTAAAAAATGGCAGTTGGGTATTGATGCTATTTTTTTACCGCAAAGGGCTACAAGTCGGCGCAAAGTTCACAGAGGGCGACATCTAAGTGTAAGCCCCCCATGGTTATAATGGAGCTCAGGACATCAAAACCCCGTAGGGCTGACATTATTGTAGGTGACATTTTTACAAACCTTGCGGCTCCCTTTGCGGCCTTTGGGTTAAAAAATGGATGTTGAACCTGGATTCCTTTTATACCCTGTTATTATCAATGGTTTGGATTTCCTACCCTGCGGCATGTGTTGTACTAAAACAGACAAATTAGGAAGGTTTTTTCTCTGCCTGATCCCTCAAGGTCCCCACTCTTCCCCTCCACCTAAACTCAGTTAGATTTCAGGATTCGGCGGATTGACATTCACCGTATTCATTGCCCGTGAAAGTCCCTGAAATACCCAAAGCAATGCACCTTCAGCTGCCCGTTCTTTCGAAAATGCAACCGTGCTTAGGTCTTCAGCCTCCCAAGCGCCAAGCACATAATCGCTCTGTTGACCGCTTTTAAATTTCCGATCTATTCCAAACCGCATTCTGGCATACTGTTGATGCCCTAATGCGCGTTCAATGTCCGACAGTCCATTGTGTCCACCGGCTCCTCCTTTTGGGCGAAGGCGCAATTGCCCCAGCGGAAGGGCCAAGTCATCGGTTACAACCAGAAGGGCTTCAGGCTCAATATGTTCGGCGTTCACCCAATGCCGGACGGCATCTCCAGATTTGTTCATATAGGTGTTGGGTTTCAACAACAGCAGAGATCGGCTTTTGTATTTTCCCCGCGCCAGCCAGCCAAACCGATCGGTTTTCCATTCAAGGTTTAGTTTTGTGGCGATGGCATCCACCACATCAAACCCGATGTTGTGCCTGGTGTTTCGGTATGCATCACCCGGATTTCCTAATCCAACCAATAGAAAAATACCCATGATGTTTGTCTGCAATTAGAAGGTTAAAGGTAGAGAATCCGTTGAATACAATCCGAGACACGCCTTCCCCAAGCAATCCCAATAATCCAGCCCTTCTAGGCAGCAACGAAACATCAACATGAAATTGCCCAGGGATTGAATCCAGACAAAATAGAAAAATCCCCGCCCGTGAAGGCGGGGATAACTAGAATTAAATTAAAACCGCTCAAAAAGCGGCACTGAATTTATTTGCTGTCAGCAGAGGCTTGAGCCGAGCGAGCGCTACGGGTCATGCGTACTGCCGTCACGACAATCGATCCATTTTCCAAGAAAACAACGCCTTCTTGTTCGATTTCACGAATACGCAAACCATCACCGATGTTCAGATTTGAGATATCAACGGTAATTTGGTCGGGCATATTTTTCGGAAGCGCAGAAACGGCCAACTTCCGTAGGTTAACCACCAACTTACCACCGTTTCGAACACCGGGCGAGTTTCCACCCACTGTAACCGGAATCGACATGGCCACCGGCTTGTCGTCTTGTATGGTTTGGAAATCCATGTGCAAAATGGCATCGCTTACTGGATGCGTCTGAAGGTCTTTAAGGACCGCCATTTGCTTTTTCCCATCCAAATTCAATTCAACAAAATACACATTGGGAGTGTACACCAAGTGGCGCACATCGGGTGTTTTTACAGAAAAATGCACGGGCTCGGCGCCTCCATACAATACACAAGGGATTCCACCCTCCCGGCGCACGGCCTTGGAGTCTTTCTTCCCGATTTCAGACCTCAACTGGCCTTGCAATTCAAACGTTTTCATGATAAAGGAACTTTTCGGACTACGAATTAAAACAAAAAAGAGGAACTAATGGATTCATCGTTCACCAATTTACGAATAACCTCTCCAAAAAGAGGGGCCACCGACAACACTTCGAGTTTCTCAAACGCTTGACGCTGAGGAACTGAGTTGGTTGTAATAAAATGATTGAGCGCTGAATCTTGAATTTTTTTAACGGCATCTCCGGAAAGAATGCCATGGGTACAATACGCACGCACAGATGCGGCTCCGTTATCGGCCATAATATTGGCCGCTTTGGTCAATGTCCCGGCCGTATCGCAGAGGTCATCTACCAATATAACATGCTTGCCCTTTACATCTCCAATCAAGGTCATAGACTGAATTTGGTTGGCCTGAACCCGCTCTTTGTACAGCATAACCATTCCGCATCCTAAGAATTTGGAATAGGCATTTGCCCGCTTTGAACCACCAATATCTGGCGAAGCAACCACTAAATCTTCAGCTGGAATGCCCAGAGATTGCATGTGGGGAGCAAATATGGAAGAAGCATACAGGTGATCTACCGGCACATCGAAAAATCCCTGAATTTGGTCGGCATGCAAATCCATTGTCATCACTCGGGTTACCCCCGCAGCCGACAATAAATTGGCTACCAGCTTTGAACCGATGCTCACCCTCGGCTTGTCTTTCCGGTCTTGCCTTGCCATCCCAAAATAGGGAATCACAGCCACTACATTGTCTGCAGATGCGCGCTTGGCAGCATCCACCATCAACAACAATTCCAGTAAGTTGTCGGCCGGCGGAACCGTGCTCTGAATTAAAAACACATCAAATCCACGAACGGTTTCTTCCAGCACCGGCTGCAATTCTCCATCTGAAAAACGGACCAATTGGCTGTCGCCTAACCCTGAGCCATAGGCTTGGGCAATTTCTCCCGCAAGTGCTCTGTCAACACTGCCGGAAAAAAATTTAGGACCGGTTTTCATGATTTCGCGCAAATAGGGTGCAAAGGTAGTAATTAGTGCCCACTAAACCCGCATTTTATGAAGTTTTTTTACGCATCCGCCACCGCCACTGCAGCAATGAATCAACGGGTTTGCTTTCTTCTTCCGTTCTCGTTTTACGCGGGTGAAATGGGCAGGGTATTTTTGGGGCGGCTTTTCCGGCTATCGCAGGTAGTACGCAGCACGGAAAAGCGCCTGCAGTGGGCCGGGCGGGGCTTCCAAGGTCGCCCGCCCAGCCCACGCAGGCTGCTTTCCGTGCTTTGCGCGCTACCTAGCTCTATCCGGGCCGCATGTCGAAAGGCCCTATCGGTTGTTTTTACTATTCGGTGCGTTATGGCATAATGGAAACGGCCAATCGGCCGTTTTTACGCTACGGTGCGTTATGGCATAATGGAAACGGCCAATCGGCCGTTTTTACGGTGCGTTACGGTGCGATATGCCGTATGTCGAAACGGCTTATCGGCCGTTTTTACGGTGCGTTACGGTGCGATATGCCGCATGTCGAAACGGCCAATCGGCCGTTTTTACGGCATTAATGTTTTGAAAGGTAATCGGCCACGCCATCGTGGGTAGCCTTCATGCCCTCAGAACCAGCTTGCCAGTTCGCAGGACATACTTCGCCTCGCTCTTCAAAAAACTGAAGGGCATCTACCATGCGCAAGGCCTCGTCCACATTCCGGCCCAAAGGCAAGTGGTTAATCAGCTCATGTTGAACTACACCTTCTTTGTCAATTAAAAACAATCCACGGAAGGCAATCATCGGACCCGTTGCTACCAAATGACCGTATTCATCCCAATCGTAATCTCCAAATAAGGTGCCAAAATTGGCGGCGATGGTTTTATCTGTATCTGCTACAATCGGATAGGTAATTCCCTGAATACCACCTTGTTCTTTGCTCATTTGCAACCAACCCCAGTGGGATTGTTCGGTGTCAGTTGAACAGGCCACAACAGCTACATTTCTCTTTTCAAATTCAGCTAGTTTCTCTTGAAAAGCATGCAATTCCGTAGGGCAAACAAAGGTGAAATCTTTTGGATAAAAGAAAAATACAACATGCTTTTTACCCAAATATTGCTTTAAGGAGAATTTCTCTACGATTTCCTCTCCATTGATTACCGCTGCCGCTGTAAATTCAGGGGCTTTTTTCGCTACTAATGACATAGTGTTTATGATTTGATTTTGTTAGTGCAAAGGTAACAAGTCACCGCAATGCAATGTTCAGTTTGGGTTAAGAAAGGTTAAGTGTTTCGATGAAATTTGACCTACATTTACAGCTCTTACCTTTTGACTGTATGAACTTTCCATGGTTTTCTGCTCTAACTGAACCCAATGCCAAGGCCCTTCATCGGGTGTACGAAGAGGTATCTGCCGCATTGCCTTCCGGTTTCGAAGAGAAACACAATGCGGCAGGCGTGCATTGGGTGGTTCCCTTTTCTACCTATCCGCCCGGATACCATTGCCCCCCAACTCAGCCTCTGCCCTTTATTAGTTTGCTGGGGCAAAAAAACCACCTCGCGCTATATCACTTAGGCATGTATTCGTCTCCTGACTTAAGCCAAGATGTGTCTCAGCGTTTGTTCAATGAACTACAAAAAAAACCCGATTTGGGAAAGGGTTGCATTCGCATGAAATGGGGGAGTATGTTGCCCATCGAAACGCTTCAGTGGCTTGCCGTCCAACAGAGTCCGGAAGCTTGGATACGCATGTACGAAGCGAACATTCTGAAAAAATAGGCTGTAGCCCCCAAGGGCATTGTTCTTGAAATGCTTATGGTCGGTCCACCGTGTTGAACCCAATTCCAGGATGGACTCGGCAGCGCAGCCGCAATCCTAGGGCCTTCTAATTTTGTTGGAATTCTTCATTGGAAAGGGGTTTGACACAGGTGGGTTTTGCTTGGTATCATTTTGGTATCTTTGCAAGAAAGCCAGCAATACATGTTTGAGAATTTATCGGAAAGGTTAGAATCGGCAATAAAATCCCTGAAAGGTCAGGGTAAAATATCCGAAATCAATGTTGCCGAATCCCTGAAGGAAGTCCGGCGTGCTCTTTTAGATGCGGACGTGAATTACAAAGTCGCTAAGGAATTTACCGACCGAGTAAAGGAGAAGGCCCTTGGGCGGCAGGTGCTTACTGCGGTTTCTCCCGGGCAATTGATGGTGAAAATTGTGCATGAAGAGCTGGTGGCCCTGATGGGTGGCGAGCGTGCCGATATTAAATTAAAAAGCTCGCCTGCGGTTATTCTAATGGCCGGATTGCAAGGTTCAGGTAAAACAACCTTTACCGGAAAGCTTGGGCAATACATAAAAAACAAAAAAGGCCATAAGGTGATGCTGGTGGCTGCCGACGTATACCGCCCCGCAGCCGTAGATCAGCTTCATGTGCTGGGAGAACAAATTGGAGTGCCCGTGTTCAGCGATAAAACAAGTACCGATCCTGTTGATATTGCTCGCCGGGCCGTGCGCGAAGCCAAGGAAAAAGGAATTTCAACGGTATTGGTCGATACCGCCGGCCGCTTGGCGGTAGATGAATCGATGATGAAGGAAATTGCAGCGCTGAAAGCCGCCCTCTCTCCCGATGAAATTCTTTTTGTTGTCGATTCGATGACGGGACAAGATGCGGTGAATACAGCAAAGGCGTTCAACGACCGCTTGGATTTCGATGGAGTAGTACTGACTAAACTTGACGGAGATACCCGCGGTGGAGCGGCCTTAACCATTCGATCGGTGGTCAATAAGCCCATTAAATTTGTAGGTACCGGCGAAAAACTCGACGCCCTCGATGCCTTCTACCCAGAACGTATGGCCGATCGAATTTTGGGCATGGGCGATATCGTTTCGCTCGTGGAACGCGCCCAAGAACAATTCGACGAAAAGCAAGCCGAAAAACTGCGGCAGAAAATCCAGAAAAACCAATTCGACTTCAACGACTTCCTCTCTCAAATTCAACAAATCAAAAAGATGGGCAACCTGAAAGATTTGATGGGAATGATTCCAGGAGTAGGAAAAATGATGAAAGAAATTGACATCGACGACGATGCTTTTAAAGGCGTAGAGGCGATTATTCATTCCATGACTCCCGCTGAACGGGCAGAACCCACCCTAATAAATGGCCGAAGGAAAGAACGCATTGCCAAAGGCAGTGGTACTTCCATTCAAGACGTGAATAAGCTCATGAAGCAATTTGATGAAATGCGGAAAATGATGAAGCTCATGGGCAACAAACAAAACATGGCAAAGATGATGCAGAATATGCCAAAAATGGGGCCTCGATGAACGCTTCTCCCTTGATGTTGGACGGAAATCGACTGGCTACTGAAATTCGAGCTGAATTGCGTCAAAAAGTCCAGGAATCGGGCGCAAGTCCTTGCTTGGCCGCAATTTTGGTAGGAAACGACGGAGGCAGCGAAAGCTATGTGACGCATAAAATGAACGATTGTGCCGAAGTGGGCTTTCAGTCTCGACTCATCCGCTTTCCCGAATCCGTTTCTGAAGCTGAACTGCTCCAAGCCATTGAAGGTTTAAACCAAGACGACGGTGTGCATGGGTTTATTGTTCAATTGCCCCTGCCCAAAGGAATTTCCAATCAAACCATTATCGGAGCCATTGCTCCCGAAAAGGACGTGGATGGATTCCATCCGGAAAATATGGGGCGCTTGACCTTGGGCTTGCCCGGTTTTGTCGCGGCTACGCCCTGGGGAATTATGGAACTGTTGCGCCGAAACCAGATTTCTGTTTCAGGAAAACATGTGGTGGTAATCGGTAGAAGCAATATCGTCGGAACTCCGCTATCCATCTTGATGTCGCGTCCTGGAGCTGATGCCACAGTGACCTTGACCCATTCTAAGACTCAGAATTTGAAGGACATTTGCCTTCAGGCAGATGTGATTGTGGCGGCATTGGGAATTCCAGGGTTTTTGCGTGCCGATATGGTAAGCGATGGCACTGTTGTCATCGATGTGGGAACGACTCGCGTACCCGATTCTTCTCACCCCAGAGGTTGGCGTTTAAAGGGCGATGTGGCTTTTGAAGAAGTAGCTCCCAAGTGTTCAGCCATTACCCCTGTGCCCGGTGGAGTGGGGCCCATGACCCGAATCGGATTGCTGATGAATACATGGACTGCCTATGAAAATTCAGTAAGAATATGAGATGTTTTTTAATATTGACACTGGTTTTTTCTGTAAACCTGAGCGCCCAAACCCGTTGGCAGCCCGCCCAGTTGATTAAGTGGTCTTCGGCCAATGAAAATTACCGAAATGCCTACTTTAAAGCCGCCTACGATGGCTACATCGACCTGCTTTCTGAAATCAAAGACAATCCTGAAATTTATTTGGCTGCCGGAAAATCAGCGCATCAAATTCGACTCTTCTCCGAAGCCTCTTTTTTGTTTTCTCGGGCTCGACAAGTAAGTACGAAGTCCTTTCCCGAATTGGATTTATGGGAAGGGAAGGCCTTGTTTGGAGAAGGGCAGCTCGATTCTGCCATCCAGCTGCTGCAACGCGCCCAGCCTCAATTGAAAGGAGAAGACTTAGATGATGCTGGGTTATGGCTTTCGTATGCCAAAAATGCCCGGAACGAAAAATCCAAACCCCAGGCGGTAAGCCTGCGTCCCCTTGAAGTACTAAACACGGACGGAGTCGAAAGTTCCGTTTTTCTGAGTTTGGATGAAAACACCTTGTTTTTTACCAGCGCCCGAATTGAAAATACAGGCAAAGACATGGATGAAGAACATGGAATTTACTTCCAAGACATCTGGATGAGCCGCCGTGATAGCTTAACCCGAATCTGGAAAGGGCCCGAACCGCTTCCTGGAAAAGTAAATACTCCCGAACACGATGCCTGCTTGGGACTTTCTCCACAAGGCGATATGCTCTTCGTGTATAAAAGCGAAAAAGGCGGCGATATTTTTTATTCCCGCTGCGACAAAAAAGGCAATTGGAGAGAACCAAAGGCCATGGGCGGCGATATCAATACCAGCTATTTTGAATCTTCCGCCTGCCTGTCTGCCGACGCCAAAACCATGTACCTGATTAGCGAACGGGAAAAACGCGGAGCCAAAGGCAATGGCGACATCTGGATGCTGAAAAAAGAAAAGCGCACCGAATACGGTAGCGCTACCAATCTGGGAGCTCCCGTGAATACGGTGTATGACGAAAACTCAGTTTCCATTCACCCCGATGGTAAAACCATGTTTTTTAGCTCCAACCGCCCCGAAAGCATGGGCGGTTACGATATTTTTGTGACCCGCCGCGAAGGAAACACCTGGCTGCCGCCTCAAAATTTAGGCTATCCCATAAACACCGAAGGCGATGAGGTCTATTTTAGCCTTTCGGTAGATGGGAATACCGGTTGGGTAAGCAGCCGCCGCAAGGAAAGCTTGGGCGAAAGCTACGATATCTATGAAATTGATTTAAGCAATTATGTGCTGCCCATCGACAGAAATAGTGCGGCCAAACGGCCTACGGTGTGCCTGCTTCAAGGCAAGATTTTAGATAAATCCAATGCCATGGCGCTTGAAACGGAACTGCGCTTAACCGATGCCGCCGGAAAGGTGGTTCAAACCATTGAAACCTCTGAAAATGGCGAATTTAGGGTCAGCATTCCCGGCGATCAGTCCTTTACACTGCTGGCAAGCCCCAAAGGCTACCAACCTCAATCTGAACCCATTCTGATTCAATCGGTAGCCGGCAAAACGCAGTCCTTGACCAAGGTGTTTTTAATGGTTACTCAACCCTAACACCGTGCAGCTGCTGCAGCACCGAATCTTGGGTGAACACAGCCAACCGGTGTACGCCCTTTGCCAAGGATTGAGCTCCTATTCTTTTTTTTCGGGTGGGGGCGATCGAATTGTCGCCGCCTGGAATTTAGATGCTGAACCCCTGGCCTTGGTCTATACCACATCCAGTATTTATAGCTTGTTTGCCGACCCGCGCTCAAACCTATTGTGGGTTGGTCAAATGAACGGAGATGTGCTCTGCTTGCGCATCAGCGATGGCCAAATTCTGCACCGATTTGAACTGCAGCGAGGCAGTATATTTGACCTAAAGGCGCTAGATGAACAACGGATAGGCGGGCTTAGCCGCGATGGATTTTTTGCCCAATTTGACCGGGAGAGTGGAGCCTGGTTGCAAGGCATCGCCTTGCCCGTTCAATCCGCTCGAAGTTGGATGCCTTTTTCTTCGAATGAAATTCTGTTGGTCGGAGACCCTTCGGGGGTATTAAAATGCCGAATTGATGTAGAAGTAGCCCTGGCCGAACGCTATTCCATCTGCGAATGGCCTATTTTTTCCATAACCCGCCACCCCAATGGGAGCTGGGTTTTTGGAGGAAAAGACGCGGGGCTGTATTGGTTCAATACGCAAATGCAAGAAATTCAACCCAAGATTGAAGCCCACAATTATGCCATCTATGGCTTGGCCTTTTCGCCCAGTTCTAAATACCTGGCCAGCTGCAGCCGAGATAAAACCCTAAAAATTTGGGATTCCAAGGATTTGTCTTTTCAGCTCAGGCTGGGCAAGCCGGTCATAAAACAGGCTCATTCCCATTCGGTGAATGCCTTGTTGTGGCTCAACGACCAGCAACTAATCAGTGTCAGCGACGACCGGACGGTACGCTGCTGGGAATGTAAGGATTAGGGCTTTGCACAATGCTGGCAGGTGCCGCTAAACACCAATTGAACATCGTCGGTGGTGTAGCCTTCGGGCAATTCGATGCGCGGCAATTCAATTTCTTGCAAACAGGTCAAATGTCCGCAGTTTTGACAAGAAAAATGGGCGTGGGTGTGAAAATGAGCATGGTGTAGTCGGCAAGCCGATTCGCATAAGGCAAACCGAATTACTCCATCAAGGCCCACCACTTTATGCACCACCCCGGCATCTTCGAAGGACTTTAAGGTTCTATATAAGGTGGCCCGATCTCCGGCATCGGAAAGATCGCGTTCTAAATCGGTAAGCGCCAGCGCCCGGTCATGTTGGTTTAGGTACTCTAAAATTCGCTGCCTGGCGGGGGTAGAACGTAAACCAGCTTTATTTAGGTTGGGCGCAGCCATGCCTTAAGATTGTTTTTTGGGTTTTAGGCGATACCATAAATATCCACCTCCCATCAAATAGCCCAACCACAGCAACAGCTCAAGTAAATCGGGATCTCCGTTGTACCCAAACAAGGCTTTGAGCAAACCGCCCACACTTCCCTTATCGTGGAAGGGGTGTTTACTGCCGTCGGGCAAATCGGCAGGATTGATGTTCCATACCTTCTCTTGTATGGCAGGAAGCCAACCTGCTTCAATCAGTTCATGCGTACCGTAGGCCACCATACCTGCGGCCATGAACAACAAAATGCCGGTGGTAACATTAAAAAACAAAGAAAAATTCAGGCGAATTAGACCATTGAAAAGGGCAAAACTTAAAGCGGCGGCAAAGGCCAAACCCAAGAGTCCGCCACCCAACCCGGCCCACCAGTTTCCGCCCTCTTCCACCGGTCCCATAAACAGCAAAACCGTTTCTAGTCCTTCCCGTAGCACACTGAAAAACATCAGCAATCCTAAACCCCAGCGGTTGTTTTGGTCGGCAAGGCTGGCGGCTTGGCTTTTCAGTTCGGCCGTATTCCCTTGGAAGCGAATCATCCACAAGATCATGCCGCCCAGCAACAGCGCTGTAATGTACATGGCTAGGCCTTCAAACACCTTTTCGGCGGTACCTTCCATTGAAATTTTCAGGGCTCCCAACAAAAGGCCAATGAGCAAACTAGCGCCTACGGCCATCAAGGCACCCCAATATAAGGCCGGGGCCTGTTCACTGCGGCCCGATTTTTTGAGAAAGCCGAGCAAGATGAATAAAATAAGCAGGGCCTCAAAGCCTTCGCGAAACAAAATAATAAACCCTTTTGAAAAGGTTCCGGCCGAAGCAAGTAAAATGGATTGCAGCATCATGGGTTAAAATCTTGATTGTCCATTACGGGTTGAGTGGGGAGTACAATTCGGATGTAGGGATGTCCACTGGAAATGTGGCAGCCATTGCAATTTTTAATGAAGGCTTCATAGGCCAATTTGAAGCCTTTTGGATCGGTTTTTTCTAAGGAATCCTCCAAGCTTTCCAGGGGCGCCAAGCCCCAGGCACGCACCAATTCATCGAGGCGCTGTCCGTTTTCTTCGATGGGATGCTCGGCCAGCTCTTCCATGCTTTCTTCCAATTCGTGCAGGTAAAAATTGGCCAAGGGTTTGTTGTTGGCCAAACCCGCAAAATAAAGTTTGTTCACGTTCCACTGGAAGCGTTGCATTAAAACGGCCACCTCCAATTCTTCGGATTCCATTTCCGTTGAATCGGCCACGGTAACGCTGCCCGAAACGGGAGCTGAGTTTCTAAAAAAAGCAAACATAGAAAGGCCCAGGGCTAGGCAGGCTAGAATCAGGGCAAGGTTGTTTTTATTCATGCTGTACGTCCGAAAACCGAATCAAAGATAGGCCAAAATGAGCAAATCGAAGGAAGGGGGGCTAATAGGTTAAACGTTCAGGTAAAAAAGAATTGGAATGCATCAAAGCATTTATCCCATCGGAATTAGAAGATTTAAAAGGAGTTGACAGGTCCTTTAGGGATTCTTATGGCAATCTAAAGAAAATGCATGTGTTGGCTGCGTTTTTGGTGGTCTATCTTATACTATGTTCGGCATGGTAAGCCCAAAAGCCCTAAGGGGTCATTGGCAGTAGTGATTCTATGTTTGTGCAAATGTGAGCAACGTTAAACCTAGGCTCTCTCTTTATGTATTTAGTTCTTGAAGGCCTTCTTTTGACGATTTGTTAAAAATCAGTACATTAAATACAACGCATCAAGCCTTCGCCTTTACAACTAAATCGGCAGATTGGTAGGTTTAATAGGGGGTATAAATGAGTTACGCTCAAGGCTCAATGACGATAACCAAACAAAAATGTACTGATCAGTGCTCCGTAAACACATTTGTGGTAAGTCAAAGTTTGGTTATCCTCATCAATCCCGAAGCTTCGGGATGGTGAAAATCGGCACCTTCGCCAAGCCGGAAACCGTCAGACCGACTAATAACTCCCCATTTAAACATTTCAATTGCAATTAAATTTCAGGCAATTTGAGCATGGTTCGTGCCTGAAATCATGCCTGCACCTATTTGCAAAACGCTAGAGGTCACAGAACAACCAAAAAAAGTGTATTTTTAAATTATGATAACTCCACAACAGGAAAATATAATTAAAACTGTTATCCAAAGGGTTAAGCCTACTTATATTGGGGTATTTGGCTCATATGCTCGTGGAGAAGAGCATGAAAAGAGTGATCTTGATATCCTTATCGATTTTGATATGGAGGTTGATCTTCTTGAGTTAATTGGTTTGGAGCAAGAACTTTCTGTTCTGCTTGGAATCAAGGTAGACCTAGTCACTTTGCGCTCGGTAAATGCATCCCTAAAGCCATTCATTGAATCGGATTTAATCAGGTTGGTTTGAAAAAAGATCCAATTATTAATATTGAGCACATCGGTTCATGCATTTCCAGAATAAAAGAATACACTGAAGGAATTGATGAAGATGGTTTTTTAAAGAACAACCTGATTCAAGACGCAGTAATCAGAAACTTTGAAATCATTGGTGAAGCCGCTAAAAAGTTAAACGATGATTTCCGTGCAACGTATTCAGGAATTTAATGGAAGAAGATCGCAGGAATGAGAGATAAATTAATCCACGACTATATAGGCGTTGACCTTTGGGCTGTATGGGGAGTTGTGGAGAATATTATTCCTACACTTAAAACTCAAATTGAAGATATTATTAAGAAAGAAAAAGGCCTCTAACAGCAACCAAGTGCCAGCCCAAATCTTTCGTCGAAACAACAAATAGTTTTTAAAGATTACGTTTTACTTTCGGTTAAACGATCTTGTGAAAAGCGGGCCAATCGCCTGCCCGCCAATCGTCAGACCGTACTGTACCCCCGTAACCACTAAATCGTTCTTAAATTTCAGGCTGTTTATGGCCGGGAATCGGAACGCGCCAAACACTAAACCGATTGTGGCTGCTCCGACAAGTGCTTTTCAAACCGATTGTGAATCAACAAAATAAGCAATCCGAAAACAATGGCGGCCACGATAAGAGCGGTATTGAGCAGGCCTGTAACTGAAAAAGAAATGCGGAGCAAGATGGTAGAAATTACAAACCCTGAATTTCGTATAACCTTATGAAAATCGTCGGTATGATAGAAAGAGAACAACAATAAAATCACATCTGCAAAAATCAAAACAGTGAAAAACTGCTCGAAGAAAATATTATTGATGTTTTTAAACGATAGCGCTATCCCGTCTGAAGTTTGAATCAAACCCAAAGCCCAATGTCCGAAGGAAAATACAGCAAGGAGCAAAAACAAGGGTACCAAGGCTGTTGCAATGGTCTTTTTTAATTGAATGAACCGTTGAATGGATTGTGCCTGAATTCCATCTTCAGGGATGCGCGCATGCCGTTTTCGACTTTGCACATTGAACAAATAGATGAAAAAGAACAGCACAATGGATGTGATTAAATCGTAGGTAAACTGAAGGTCGTAATTGCTTTGAAACCAGTCTGAGGTGAGCGATAAATTCGACAAATCTTTGAATAGACGTCGTATTACAATCAGGGTAATGATTTCATACTGCTTGCTAATGTAGGTGGTGATGGACTTCGGAAGGTAATAAATCAACAAATAGACTTCGTACAGCAGAATAAACGAAAAGGGGGTATAAATGGCCGCGATGGGGTTGCTTAACAACTCGGTCCCCCCCGGCAATGAAATCCAGCCCCATTGAAGCAAATAAATAAGGGCCAAATGAATAATAAACGAGACAATGGCGATACTTAGAATTGCTTTTTCGCCCCAGATTCGAGCCGAATCGGACAGCAATTTGCTATGGGCAATGTGCATGAATCTGGAACGGCCTGTGGAATCCATTTTAAATTGATACTGAGATAATAACGCATGGAGGCACATAAAGTTCGACTCTGGGTTTTATCGGTATGCTCCATATTCTTTCTAAACGTTAAGGGTAGGTCGCTACTGCTGCCTTGAAAAAATTTCAGGCAAGGGAATGATAAAAATAAAGGGGTTCAGCAGTGCGACACCCATTCTGAATGCCGAGGCCATGCCAAAACCGCAATAGAGAATCAATACCCCCAACACGCTCAACGCCGCCTGCGGCAGGGATTGACGAGGCTACCCCGCAAGGATGCCGGCGGCAGCTGGCGCGGGGCGAGGAGGCGACGTCAGGAGCCACCGCAGCCCGCTGCCAGCCCGTCCGGTAGCCGCGGAGTAGCCCGGAAAGCCCGCCCGCCGCCCCCAGCCCCCACTTCAACCCCATCAATAATCCTAAAACCCTTAGTATCTTTACCCCATGAAAGCATGGCTAACCTCGCGAACTTTGGCCCTGACCCTCAGCGCTGTACTGCTGATTCTGGCCGGAATTAAATCGTTTTATGTGATTGGCTTGGACGACCGCCCTGCCGAGGGATACGATGAGAAAATGTGGACCAGCGCTTCGGTTTCTTCCTGGGCGATGTTTGCCAAAGGCCATGTGCGGCAGCCCAAAGCGCTCGACAATTGGTTCCCCACCTATGCCTGGGAAAACAAAGTGGATGTGTTTACCGGCGAGAAATGGGCTCAATTTTCGCCCGATACAGTGAAATTCCCCTACGATTACGTGACACTGAAAAATGAAAACAATGGCTACAGCCAATTGGTGAAATACGATACCCTGGCTTTTCCCCGCAGCGATTATCAATGGTTCGATAATGCCCTTTGGACTTTTGGCTGGAAGGCCCCGAATTTAGGGAAGTTCCTGATGGGCGCCTGGATGTATGCCCGCAATGGCGAAGTGAACCCCGATGGGTATTTCAAATTTGAAACCCCGGAAGGTAAGCCCAGCAATGCTCCTTTTGCCTACACGCCTACCGATTTAATTTATGCCGGCAGGCAAGTGAACGCCTTGTTTACCATAGGCATTTTTGCCGTTTTACTTTGGATTGGATTTTTGCTGCGTCAGCCTCTGGCCGGCATACTCGCTTCGGTGTTGATGCTGTTTAATACCGCTTTTTTCGATGTGCATACCGCCGTAGGGCTTGATTCATTCGTGGTGTTTTTCTCTTTGCTTTCCTTTGCGTTGTGGATTCGCTGGCATGCTGCTTTTGCACAGGCCGCACCGCTAAAGGAGTTGACGCTGTGGTCGCTGGCCCTTGGTTTGAGCATGGGAGCCGCAGTGTCTTCAAAACTGAACGGGGCCATGGCCGTGGTGGCTACCTTGCCCATGTATGCCTATTTGCTCTATACGATTTGGTCTGATGCGCAGCGCAGAAAAAGCCTGCTAATTAGTGGCAGCGTAGCGGCAACAACCATGCTGGTGTTGTTTTTGTGGCTGAATCCTCAAGTGCGCCCACAGCCCTATGCCCGGGCCAAGGCCATGCAGCAATCGGTGGATGGATATTTTGAAAAGAGGGCTACCGCTCTAACCATTGATTCGGCAAGCAAACGGATAAATGTGTTGTTCTCCGCCTTGAATCCGCTCTTGCAGGCGGGAAAAATATCGAGGGAAAATGCAGAAAAAATAGCCGGACAATTGAACGGAATAGGGACTCGAATGAAGTCCGATGAAACGGCCGGGCGCCTAACAGAAACCATTGATTCCCATTGGGAAAGCATGATGCAAACGCAGCAGCAGTTGGAGGCATTGGTGCCCGACAGCAGCTACGGAGGTACCACATTTTACAATTGGGTGGCCATTAAAAACTCCTTCGCGCCCGCCTTTAAATTGACCGTTCGCCGCCTGTTGGTGCGGACCTCGACAGAGGAACGGTATTATGGGTCGTTTGGAAGCTGGTTCAATTTCCCTTACAATCCTCTGGATTTATTGCTGCTGTTGGCCGGACTGGGTTCTGTGTATGTGCTGCGTCGCCGCTATTCCGGGGCACATGCTCTGGCTATGGCTGCCTTGCTGGTGACAGCCGGACTCACCTTGTATGGGAACATATCCTTTATGTGGCAAGATTGGACGCGCTATTTTACGCCCATGATGCCCTGGATCGCATTGTTGACCGGCTTGGGAATTACGGCCTGGCTGTTGCCCGAGCCATTGAATCAAAAACCAAGCGCAGCGCCCAAGAAATCTGCAGCTGTAACGGATAAATCAAAAGGGAATTCCGGGCATCCGGGGACAAAAAAAGGAAAGAAATGATGAGGATTAAGTTGTTTTTCATTCGCAAAATCAAGGCTTTATTTATGCTGTTTCGCCTTCATCTGCTGGTGGAACCCTTTTCTGGCGCTTTGTTGAATTTGGTGTACCTGAGTAAAATGTCGGCCTGGAGAGCCAAGCATGGAAAATTGGCCCTGAATGATTTTTATTCTGCCCATTACCGCTACGACAACCGGCAGCGCTTGCACCGGCACCTGATGGCTACCGAGGAATTGGGCGGAGAAATCACCTACCTGGAATTTGGTGTGGCTCGCGGAGAATCGTTTCGCTGGTGGGTGGAATTCAACCGCGATGAGCGCTCTACTTTTCATGGATTTGACACCTTTACGGGCCTACCCGAAGATTGGAATGTGTTTAAAAAAGGAGATATGAGTGCTGAAGGGCAGGTGCCCGATATCAGGGACAGCCGCATAACCTGGCATGCCGGATTGTTTCAGGATACCCTGCCGCCCTTTTTAGCGCACATCCCCAAAACCGGCCGCCGTGTGGTACACCTGGATGGCGATTTGTACAGCTCGGCCTACTATGCCATGAACATGTTGGCTCCGCACTTGCAGGCCGGCGATGTTTTGATTTTTGATGAATTTGGAGTGCCTACCCACGAGTTTAAAGCCTTCACCGAATTTTTTGCAAGCCATTATCGGGGATATGAAGTGCTGGGGGCGGTCAACAATTACCTGCACCTGGCGGTGCGCTTAACCTAAACGCATGCAGCCGGTAACCATTCATGTGTTGGGCGATGTGATGCTGGACCGCTACCTATTGGGGCGCAGCGATCGAATGTCGCCCGAGGCTCCGGTGCCGGTAGTGCGGGTGCTGCAGCGCAAAGAACAACCGGGAGGAGCCGGAAATGTAGCGGCCAATGTGGTGGGCATGGGAGCCCGGTGCGTACTTTTCGGCTTGCTTGGTCAAGATGCCGAAGCTAAAACCCTAAGCACCTTGCTTCATGATTTGGGTGTGGATTTTAGGCCATTGGTGTGTTCAGATCGCCCCACCACCCACAAAACCCGAATTGTGGCCAGCGCACAGCAACTGCTGCGCTTGGATGAAGAGCAGACTCAGCCGCTGCCCAATCCTCAAGACCTAATACAGCTGTTGTCTGGGGCCGATTTTTCGGGCGTTTGGATTGTGTCTGATTATGCCAAAGGAAGCTGCCACCCACAGGTGTTGGAATATGTGTATGCGCGGTGCCGCGAGGCCCGTGGGCGCTGCCTAACCGACCCCAAAAGTTCAGATTGGACTGCTTATTCCGGCAGCCATTGGATTAGTCCGAACTGGAAAGAACTCTGCGCCTATTTGGGTAAGGAACTGCCCATGAACGAGGATGGCATTGCGCATGCTTTGGCCGAAGCGGCTCAAAAATCCGGAATTTCAGACCTGTTGGTTACCTTAAGTGAGCTGGGAATGGCCTATTGGCATGAAGGTCAGGTACAGCGTATTCCTACTCAGGCTCGAGAAGTATTTGATGTGAGTGGAGCTGGTGACACCGTGATTGCCGTTCTGGCGGTGGGTTTGGCTCAGGGCTTGGCAGTAGAAACCGCCCTTCGCCGGGCCAATCGGGCGGCAGGAATTGTGGTAGGGAAAAAAGGGACCGTGGCGATTCAACGGGATTGGCTAGAGGAAATGGCATGAGCAGAATCGGTTGGGGTTTTAGGATTGGGATGGCGGGTGTTGGGGACTTTGCTTCGCAGGTAAAACAATTGGGCATTATTTTCCTCGCCATGCAATGCAGTTTAGCCCTGGCACAGGCTCAAAATTCCAGCGCTCTTTCTAAGGCCTCGAACTGGAAAAAGAGCCGGGTTTCCGGATACAGCATTGAACATCCGAGCAACTGGGAAGTGCTGAAAGATGGGCTAATGGGCACTTCCTTTATTTTACTTTCTCCTTTGGAATCGAGTCAAGATGTATTTCGCGAGAACATCAACCTGTTGGAGCAAGACCTCTCTGATCAGCCCATGGATTTATCGGCCCTTGCAACCTTCAGTGAAGACCAAGTGAAGCGCTTTTTCCCCGAGGCGCAAATCCTGCTGAATCAACGGGAGAAGGGTAGGGGTGTAGAATACTACCGCATGGTTCACCGCCGAAAGGAAGGCATATACACATTGGAATTTGATCAGTACATTTGGGTACTGCAGTCCAAAGCCGTGATTTTAACGTTTGCGGCAGAGCTGAATCAGGTAGAGCGGTATGCAGATTTGCGAGCACGGATGATGGGCTCGTTGGTTTTGCCCAAGTCCAATCGCTAGCCACCAATATCGAACAGGTTTGGCTCAAAGCCCATGGAACCTTGCCTGCTGCACTTCGGCAATCATGCTGTGGTAATACCGGTACCAGGTTGACCGCCCCAATTCCTTCGCTTTTTGGTGCACCGCATGCCGCCCCCAGTGTTGAATCGAAGCCAAATCTGACCAGTAACTGATAAAACTACCCCGCCCATCGTGCTTCATGCTTTCATAGCCCAAAAATCCAGGCATTTCGCGCACCAAATCCAGCGTTAGCGCATCGTATTCGGCATAGCCCTCCAAATTTTCCGACAGAAAATAGTTAAAAATCGACGCATAATAGGGTCCTTCCGGCGGCTGCCCAGCTTGCCATTGAATCATAGAGTACACATTTCGGTTTCGTTGACAAGGTACAATTTGCAGGGGTATTTTTTTGTTTTTGGGCGGCAGCCGGGCTTTCCGGGCTTGTCCGCGCCCACCGGCGGGCTGTCAGCGGGCTGCGGTGGCTCCTAAAGTCGCCTCCTCGCCACGCGCCAGCTGCCGCCGTTGGCCTTGCGGGCAAGCCTCGTCAATCCCTGCCGCAGGCCAACTCAATGCGTTGAGGCGCGGTGTTTTCCTGAGCGTTTGAGCCTGGCGCAGGCCCAAAGCCCTTCAGGTTCTGCGGGCGGTTCTGCGCTCTTCCTTGGCGTGGATAATCTGGTAAAGGTCTTCGGGGATTGGCATTCGTTTTAAGGGTGGTACGTTGGCCCCACCCGTATTTCCTTCGGGAATTTCCCCTACAAACGATTTGACTCCGCCCACCAACAGCCTTGGTACTTGGCCCATTATTTCCTTTGAATTTTTGGTGCGAAAGCCAAAAATCAACATCTTCCAATGCACCAGCGAGTGCGCATATGGATAGGGTTGACCTACTATGTGTGCCCGTTCCAAATGTGTCCAGCTTTGTTGGATTTGACCTTCCTTAAAACGCAATTGAGCCTGGGTTAACTCGGCACTAAAAACGGGACTTAGATGTTTTGGCATATGTACTTTAAACCGCATACAATTGGAATTTAAATTATTGGTTTACCCTTGCAGAATCGCGTTTGTTCCGGACCGAATCTCCGCCTCAAGGTTCAATCCAAACCGCATTTGCAGGCAGGTAGGTGTTTCCATTGGCCAACCAAACTACGGCTACATAGCGGCGTGAAGAGGCGGGGCGGAGCATTGACAATCTCAGGCGAAAGGCCGGGCTTCCCGTTTCAGAGAACAGCACTTCCGTTCCTATGCCTGAAGCAGCAGCGCCCTCAGCCAATACATTCAAATGCCGTTCCGGCTGATTGACTCCCCCGGCTTGAACAGCCAAGGTCTCGGGAATTAAAGCATACACATTCACAAAGGCCACCTGATGCAGACCTTGGTAACGGAAGCCAAAAACATCCCAGGCTATGGAGTCTCCACCCACACTCTGAGTTTTCACTTCAATCCCCACTTTGGCTGCCGATTGAAATTCCAGCTGTAAATCCATTTCCACTTGGGCCGATTCGGTGGTGGGCATTTGTGCACCAACACAAAACTTAGGGAAGGCCGTGACGCCATAGGCCGCAAGAATGCCCGGTGCCGCTGCTGAATACAAAGGGTCGTTTCCTGCGCCATACACTGAAATGGGAATGGCCGATGGATGACTCATGTCTAAGGTTTGAAAAAAAGGCAAGGAAAAAGCGCCCGAGGCGGCACTTTGGGTAGACCCAAAATAAAACACCGGAAACCCATACTCCCGACCGGGATATGCGCAATCTGAGGCGGTTGGGCTAGCGGTTGAATCGTAGTTCAGGGCATTGGGGTCGGAGCAACCCGAATCTGTAGAGCAGGAGGATGCACCCACCAAAATCAACAACCATGCTAAAATAAACCCCCGTTTCATGCTACAAAGATACGGAAGCCCATGGCCAGCTGCTAGGTATAGAGCAAAAAAAAAGGGCCGAAGCCCTTTTCATCAATAGCGGTAATATTCTGGCTTGAACGGCCCTTTCACCTCTACTCCAATGTAATCGGCCTGATCTTGAGACAGTTGTTCCAATTCCACTCCGATTTTTGCCAGGTGAAGCGAGGCCACCTTTTCATCCAAATGCTTGGGTAGGGTGTACACTTCGTTTCCATAGGCCTTGTGGTTGGTCCACAATTCCAGCTGAGCCAACGTTTGGTTGGTGAAGGAATTTGACATAACAAATGAAGGGTGTCCGGTAGCACAGCCCAGGTTCACCAGTCGGCCTTCGGCCAGTAGAATAACATCGTTGCCGTTGATGTTGTACAAATCCACCTGAGGTTTGATGGTGACTTTGGTTTGGCCAAAGTTTTGGTTGAGCCAAGCCACATCGATTTCATTGTCAAAGTGTCCGATGTTGCAGACAATGGCTTTGTCTTTCATGTTCAGGAAGTGCTCGCCGGTTACAATGTTTTTGTTTCCGGTGGCGGTAACCACGATGTCGGCTTCTCCAACAACGGTAGAAAGTC
This sequence comes from uncultured Flavobacteriales bacterium, assembly GCA_903825395.1. Taxonomy (GTDB): domain Bacteria; phylum Bacteroidota; class Bacteroidia; order CAIKAF01; family CAIKAF01; genus CAIKAF01. Next base: position 36,667 of record CAIKAF010000030.1, on the reverse strand, counting down.
GTTTAACGGCAAAACCGTCCATGGCGGCTTGCAGCGCACAAATGGGGTCAATTTCGGTAACAATAACCCGGGCTCCGGCGCCGCGCAAGGAGGCGGCTGAACCTTTACCTACGTCACCGTAGCCGCATACCACGGCCACTTTACCGGCCATCATTACATCGGTAGCTCGGCGAATCGAATCCACCAGGGACTCTTTGCAGCCGTACTTGTTATCGAATTTTGATTTGGTCACCGAGTCGTTAACGTTAATGGCAGGCATGGGTAGAGTGCCTTTTTTCATGCGCTCGTAAAGGCGATGTACACCGGTGGTGGTTTCTTCAGACAAGCCTTTGATGCCGGCCACCAATTCGGGATACCGATCTAGAACCATATTGGTAAGGTCGCCACCGTCGTCCAGAATCATATTTAGGGGTTCGCGGTTTTCGCCAAAGAACAGAGTTTGTTCAATGCACCAATCGAATTCTTCTTCGGTGAGGCCTTTCCAGGCGTACACAGAAACGCCGGCGGCGGCTATAGCGGCAGCGGCGTGGTCTTGGGTCGAGAAAATATTGCAGGAAGACCAGGTAACTTCTGCGCCGAGATCTACCAGGGTTTCAATCAGCACGGCGGTTTGAATGGTCATGTGTAGGCAACCGGCGATGCGGGCTCCGGCAAGGGGCTTGCTGTTGCCGTATTCAGCGCGCAAGGCCATAAGACCGGGCATTTCAGCTTCAGCCAATCGGATTTCATTGCGGCCCCATTCGGCCATGCTGATGTCTTTTACTTTAAAGGGAGTAAAGGGGAAAGAAGGCTTCATTTAAATGGAAGTTTTTAATCGTCTAGGGCGCAAAGGTAGAAAAAATCGGCAGGTTTGGCCTTGAAAAACCATGGAATGCGTGGAATGGGAATCGGGTTTGGCGAAAAAAAATGAAAGCTTGCAGCGAATTTGCTGTGTGTTGATTTGGAAAAATCCGGTTTGCCCATTATATTTGCGTCCCTTTTTAAGGGAAAATACTCCTCCTTAGCTCAGTTGGTTAGAGCATCTGACTGTTAATCAGAGGGTCCTTGGTTCAAGTCCAAGAGGGGGAGCCACAAAAGGAGAAAGCCTCACAGCAATGTGGGGCTTTTTTGTGTTTACATGCTTTTAGCAATTTCATGTTCCGCCAAAAGAAGCCAAATCGATGAGTTTTGGCGAATTATAAACACTAATCAACAAACAGAACATCCATTCCTAAATGACTATGAACTAGTTCTTTGCTGTATTCGTTTTCCTTGATTCCAGAAGAAGTAATCAGCGTCACAAAAATATTTTTTCGGGTTTTGGTATCTTGTTGTAGCGCTGCGATTTTATTTTTCAGATTCAGATAATATGATTTATCAATTGTAAAAACAGTATTATAAAACTTCATTTCACACAATTGCATAACATTATCGCTACGGTCAATCAACATATCGATTTGGGCATTTTCATTAAACCAACTGCTGCTCGTTGTATAAATAGCATCTATTCGCAACGCCTTCTTGATTTGTTGAATATGTTTAAGGCAAATCGTTTCAAAAGCAAACCCAGACCATGAGAGATAGGATTGTGTAGTATATAGTTTTTGCCAAGTCCCATCTCCACCATTCTTATTATTGTCAATAAACTTTAGGTAAAATTTAGCATATTCATCGGATAAGCGATAAAGAGTAAGCTGTTTCTTATTCTGATAGTATGGATAATCCGTTACAAAGCCAGATTCAATTAACTCTTCAAGTTTTGAAGAAAAATCACCACTAGACGACAGTTTACATTGATTTATTAATTCATTTCTCGTGAGTCCTTTATTTGATTTTGCCAAGGTTTTTATAATTTTCATGTGCCGTTCAGACTCGTCAAATAGCGAAGCAAACAACTGGTTAAATTCATCGTTTAATACACCATCTTTACTAAAACATAATTTATCAATATTTTGCGATGCACTCAACCCTTTACTCAGTTTTTCTAAATAGTGCGGCACCCCACCTAAAGTCATATAAATCTGTATCACGTCATAACGAGTGAATTTTATACCATTCTTTAACAAAAACCCTTCCGTTTCATATAGATTAAATGGAAGCAAACGTATTTTTCTCGTGATTCTATTATGCAGTCCGCCTTTGTTTTTTATAATTTTCTGAACCATATAGGAAGCAGCTGAGCCACAAATAACCACAATCAAATCATTCCTTTTGGTGCAATAGGTATTCCAAAAGTTTTCAAAAGCCATTAAAAACTTCGATTTGGGAGTAGCTATCCAAGGAAATTCATCGATAAATATTACTTTCTTACTTCCTGACTTAAATTTATCCAAATACGATTCAAGCATCGAAAACGCTTGAAACCATGATTTCGCAGTTTCCAATTCCGTTCGCTTTGTTCTTTTGACGAGCTCCTTACTAAAAGTTTCGAGCTGGTCTTTTAGTGAGCCACCAAACAATCCTGACATTTCAAAAACAAGCTTAGTCTTAAAGTATTCACGTATCAGATATGTTTTGCCAATTCTTCTTCGTCCGTATAGGGCAATTAATTCAGACTTGTCATTGTCAATGGCTTCTTTCAGCAGAGCCTGCTCCAACTTTCTTCCAATAATTTTACTCATAATAACAACTTATAACTCGCCAAAATTACAAAATAAAATCAGTTTTGGCGAATTATAAAAGCCTTTTGCTGCATTCCCTAATCAAAACAAAACGATGTTGTTCTTAATACATACGAACTTTTACCACAATGAATTAAGCTGCATTTATACCAAAGCTGTGTAAACCCTCAACTCATCCCAAAATTGGTTCGCGAATAGACTAGTTTGGGGATCAAAAAAAGCCATCCGTCGAAAGACCGATGGCGTTTTTGTTTAGAATGATATTGCCCACTTTCCAATTGCATTGTAAATTGCCAAAACCCGATTTTTCCTGACTTGTCCACCTTTTTTGATTGTTTTTTAAATTGCCAATTATCAATATTTTGTTTTCCATTTAAAGCGGCGTTTGTTGTACTAAAATGGACAAGTTAGCTGCGTGATAATCCTTTGCGAACATTGCGTCTCCCTTAGCGGGCCTTGTGTTAAAAAATGGCAGTCAGGTCTTGATGTTTTTACCGCAAAGACCTCTAAGTCGGCGTAAAGTGCACAGAGGGCGATATCTAGCTATAAGCCCCCCCCCATGAAATAATTGGCGTTCAGGACATCCAAACTCCGTAGTGGTGACATTATTGTAGAAGGCATTGGAATGCACAACAACCCAACCCCGTAGGGGTGAAATTATTGTAGTAGGTATTGGAGCTCAAGACATCCAAACCCCGCAGGGCTGACATTATTGTAGCGTAAACATCATTCCTTATCCAAAAAAGGATACCGGTAATCGGTAGGCGCGACAAAGGTTTCCTTGATCGTTCTGGGGCTCACCCAGCGCAGAAGATTAATCATCGAGCCCGCTTTGTCGTTGGTGCCCGAAGCTCTGGCGCCGCCAAAAGGCTGCTGACCTACAACCGCTCCCGTGGGCTTGTCGTTGATGTAAAAGTTGCCGGCAGCATCCCTCAACTTTTCGGTCATGTATTGAACGGCGTAGCGGTCGCGCGCAAAAATGGCACCGGTCAAGGCATAGGGCGAAGTGCTGTTCACTAGGTCTAGCGTAGCATCCAAATCGGCGTCTTCGTACACATAAATGGTGAGCACCGGGCCAAAAATTTCTTCCTCCATGGTGATGCTCTTGGGGTCTTTGGTCAACACCACGGTGGGCTGAACAAAATACCCTTTGCTCTTGTCGTAGCCGCCGCCAATCAAAATTTCATTTCCGGGATAGTTGCGGGCTTTCTCAATGTATGCGGTGATGCTGTTGTAGGCTTTTTCATCAATAACGGCATTGACAAAATGGCTAAACTCTTCGGTTCCACCCATGCTAAAGCTAGAAATGTCGGCCAATAGGCCTGCTTTTACCTGAGGCCAAATGCTTTGGGGTATGTAGGCCCGGCTGGCGGCCGAACATTTTTGTCCTTGGAATTCAAAGGCGCCGCGGGAGAGTGCTGCCACCAGTTGCTGAACCGGGGCGCTGGGGTGAGCCACCACAAAATCTTTGCCTCCGGTTTCGCCCACAATGCGGGGATACGAGCGGTACAATTGGATGTTTTGACCAATGGTTTTCCAAATGTGCTGGAAGGTGCCGGTGCTTCCGGTAAAGTGGATCCCTGCAAAATCGGGATGACCGAAAACCACATCGCCCACCACCGGACCATCGGCATACACTAGGTTGATGACTCCATCGGGAAGCCCTGCTTCCTGCAAGATTTGCATGATGATGTTGGCCGAATAAATTTGAGAATTGGCGGGTTTCCATACGGCCACATTGCCCATCATAGCGGGAGCGGTGGGTAGATTCCCGGCAATGGCGGTGAAGTTAAAGGGCGTCAGCGCAAACACAAATCCTTCTAGGGGCCGCTGTTCCAACCGATTCCACACGCCTTTCGAGCTGTTGGGTTGCTGGGCATAGATTTCTTGCATGTACGAAACATTAAAGCGCCAGAAATCGATCAATTCGCAGGCGCTGTCAATTTCGGCCTGGTAAGCGTTTTTCGATTGCCCCAACATGGTAGCCGCATTCATGCGGGCGCGCCAGGGACCGGCCAATAAATCGGCGGCCTTTAGAAAAATGGCGGCGCGGTCTTCCCAAGGCATATTGGACCAACGGGCACGGGCCGAGAGAGCGGCTTGGATGGCCTCGCCTACATGCTGGGCGGTACCTTTATGGTAATGTCCCAATACGTGTTGGTGGTCGTGCGGGGGATTTAGCGGATAGGTATCGTTGCTGCGCACTTCTTTTCCGCCGATGTACATGGGAACATCAACCTGTTGGTTGCGCATTTCGGCCAGGGTTTTTTTCAGTTCATTGCGTTCGGCAGAGCCGGGAGCATAATTTAGAACCGGTTCGTTGTAAGCGGGCAGCACCCGAGAGAATCCTAGAGACATGAGAACAAATTTTCACAAAGGTAGGCAATCTACCTTGGATGGAGTTGTGGAGAGGTTCACTTGGTGACAAATGTCGCTGGGGAAGCGGATCGTTCTGTTGGTGTTTAAGGGGGTTTCTTAGGCACGTTGAATTTGGGAGCCCCAAGACGAACCTTAATCTCGATTTATTTTGGCTGAACAATGAGGTTTCCGTAGCGTTCCTGATTCTTGCCTTTTATGCATAGGGTATAAAAGCCGGACGGTATTCCATTCAACGAACATTCAAAAATCGGATTCGAATCGGTGTAGTCTATTTCCGTAACCTTTCTGCCAGTCTGGTCAAACAAACTAAATTTCAACGGTCTAGAAATCCAGTTTGATAAATCAATGCGTATGCTTTCCGTTGCGGGATTGGGACTTGGATTTAATGGCATAGCCTTAGAGTAGGAAGCAAAATCATTGGCTGGAATGGAATATTCATGTGCGCCGGCATCGGCGATTCCGTTGAAGGGTGTTGTGTTCCCAAAGAAATCCACACCTCCTGTTGAAGCCCCTAAAAAGGACTGTAAATTTGGGGCAGCATCAATGGCCGGCGATCCAATTGGCAATTTGAACGAAGATAATGAGTTCAGTGCAGCAGGATAAATGGTAGGAGCTGCAGCCAAAACATTGGTTAGTTGTGGGTCTGCTTCTTGGCCGGATGGATTACCGTTCCATGATTCGCAATTGGGTCCAAGGGCTCTGAACGCGTTCAGGCCACTTACGTTTGCACCGTAATAAAAAATGCCAGAAGCGCCGGATGCCCAATATAAATTGTTTGCAAAATGGGGCTGGCCAGCCATAAATGTGGTAGGGATATGAATGTAGGGTAATCCGCCAAAGGTTTGAAAAATATTGTTGAAGCAATTCACTCCATTCATTTGGTCTCCGTAATCTGTCATTTGAAAGGCACTGAACGAAGGGTAGGTATTATTGGGCGAGGTATATGCCACAATGGTATTATGGTAAAAATCCAATCGATTCCATTGGGTGTTGGGGGCGGTGAACAGGGTTACAGGACTGTTGTTTGTTTTGGCATCGCGAACACTAATGTTGTAGCGAACCACATTATTACCCCAGGGGCGGGCACCCCAAAAATTACCTAATAAAATACCGGCGCCATCGTTGTCGTGCGAATAGCAATATTGAATTTTCGAGTTGGTAACTCCGCCATCCAAGTCAAATCCAAGTCCATCGCAACCTGAACCTGCCGAGTTGTGGTGGCTTTCGCAGTATTGGATGGTAACCCTGTTGGCTGCAAACACCCATATTCCTCCCGGCCCACCGCAGGCTGTATTGAGTGTTCCGTTTTCGTAAGCCTCACAGCGTTCGATTAATGCCGAATCTACCTGTGACAACACAATACCGCTTCCTTTGTGGTTGTTTGCCGCATAACCCGTAATATGATGAATCACGGAATTGGTGATTTTGAAGTTGAAATGTTGATATGTGGTGGTTTGCTGATCGTCATAGGCCAGGGATACGATGCCATTTTCTCTGCAATTCTTTACCTCGCAGGAATCTATCCAAACATCTTTAAATCCGGCTTGAATGCCTTGTTGATAGTTGGAATAAAAGCGAATTCCACAAAGACCAAAGCCGCTAACGGTAGCATTTCTAATTCTAATGTTTTGGAGGTAACCCGTGGGGAGATTGGTAAAAAACAAAATACCATCAGAGCTGCTGGGATTCCCGTTTCCTGGACCAATAAAATTTAGGTTCTCAATATAAATTCCAGAAGTGTTGGTCGCCTTAAAGCCACAATTTGTTATTTGGGTTGTATTAATGGTGGACCTTCCTGCACCAAAATTGGTTAATACAAAAGGAATAGCCGGATTATTGCCATCGGCAGCATCGAATTCCAGATGGCCGGTAAATGTTTTACCTCCTTCAAAAAAAAGCGTGTCACCAGGCAGAAACGTTCTGGAATTCACCTGAGAAAGCTGAGTCCAGCCAGTGGCAGGGGAAAGGCCGTCAGTATTATTGCCATAACTGCAAACAAAGTAACGGGTGGCCTGTAAAGATTGCGTTGCCAGAAAGGCAATCAGAAATATAAAAAGGCGGAATTGGTTCATTTGGCCAAGCATTAATGAAGCACGGTATGGCGAACAGCAGCCCGCATATTGCCTTGTTCAACTAAAATAAAAACCACTCCTGTATTAAATACTGTTGCATTCAAAAGTGCCTGATTTCCTGAGTGTTCTGCTTGATATAGAACGTTGCCTTTAACATCGAGGCAGCGTACTATGGCTGGAGAATTGGTAGAAAATCCTTGCCATTCAACCAACACCGGCCCGGCGGATGGGTTTGGGTAGCTGGTAGCCTTGACGGTTGGAATTATTCCGGTTTCATGAATTGAGGTATTGGGTTGAGGTCGGATTAACTCAAACAAGCCCTGGGCATACCATCGTGCAAGGTAATCGTTGGGGTGCAAAGCGTTGGCATTGCAATGTTTGGCTCCTTTTCGCTGGTAAATACTGTCGCTAAGTTGGGTCATATTAAAGCATACCACACCCAACGTTTCAAGCCCCAGCAATTCCTGTTCGAATCCTTTCATTAAAACATCACCATTGGAAGGAGAACCCATTCCTGAAACGTCTGGAAGCATATTCGCCACCAAAATAAATTCAACATTCGGATTCCCTTGCCGTATTTTTGCCATTATAGATTGAATGTAGGTCCGGAATTGATTTGCACTGGTATTGCCCCAAATATCGTTCATGCCAAAATCAATTAAAACTAAATCCGGTTGATTTGGATTTACGAGAGGGGTGCAGTAATCATCGCCCCATTTGGCAGTTTTGCCTCCACATGAGCTATTAAATAATTGAACGCCTATCCCATATTCTTGTCTTATCTGTTCGGCAAACATTTCCACATAGCTTTTCATGTAGGGCGTGTTTGGGGTAAAATTGTTGGGATCTCCGGCGAATCCGCTAACATTTAGGCCTGCGGTTATGCTCATTCCCAATGCCTGAACTGTTATGGATTGTTGGGAATTCAATTTTGAAATGGTGTTTGGCAGATGATTTCCTCGAAATCGTGTCAGGCTATCTCCCCCCCAATTGCTTTGATTGGGTATGTAAGAAACATTAATCCAGGAACTATGTTGAACATTTTGCAAACCCGAACCAACGGTGGTGGAATAACCTGCCGACATAGCAGGAGCAATTTGAGTTAGGGTCCGCCCATTTAAGCTAAAATCAGATCCTACATTGTATGAGTTTTGATAATTGTAGTCTTTCACTGAAAGCAATTGCTGAGGTTCAAACATCAATTTGCCCGAACTGCCAGCTCCCGATAAAAGAATCAACTCATTAAATATGGTGTCGGCTTTCCAAAAGGGCAACATGTACTTTCTGAAATCTACCTGAGGTGGAGTTCCTGTATAATTAGGGAATTCATAGTATCCGCCAGAAACAGGATTCACCAATACCCATTTTGTTTTTGCAGGCGAACATGACCAAACGGCTTCGCCTGAAGGGATATTGGTCAATACGTTGCATAAGGAGTCATAGAAAGTACAACTGCCGCCGGCATAATAAATGGTATTGGATGTGGCAGCCACCGAACCTGCTGGCGGAGTACATTGGGCGAAAAAGCGAACAGTTAGGCTTAAAAATAGAACAACAAAAAAGGTTGATTTCATGCTTGTTTTTTTTCAAAACTAAAAAAAATCGCTTCCGATTTACCAACAAGATTTCGATTTTAACATTCAATTTTACAGTGTTATCCCCAATAGGCATTTAACTGTTTTCTAAATATCTAACAGTGTAAATTGGTTTTATTTGTGGTAAAAGGAAGGCTGGAATTTTTAAGAAAAACAAACCAAATTCAGGACGGCTGAAAAAACAGATATTCTATTTGGTGTATTCAAATTCCAACAGCCTAGCGGATTGGCCGACCCCTTTAGGCAAAGCGCAGGGGTTGAGGGCAATTCAGGAAAGCCAGCGCAAACGGGGGCTCATTGTAGGGTTGTCTTGATTTGGTGACCATTTGCCAAAGAACACGGTGGCGAGCACTTTTATTTGTTTTGAAAGTTAATAGCCTTGGTTGGCCCGCGGCAGGGATTGACGAGGCATGCCCGCAAGGCTACCGGCGGCCGCTGCCGCGCGGCGAGGAGGCGACGTGAGGAGCCACCACAGCCCGCTGGCAGCCCGCCCGGTAGCCGCGGACTTGCCCGGAAAGCCCGGCTGCCGCCCAACATCGTTAATTCTATGGGAAAACTGTCCGCGTTCAGCCGCCCTTTTTCTACCTTTGCCGCATGGTTAGCGTTCAAAATCTGGCGGTCTATTTCGGTGGAACCGTATTGTTCGAAGGATTGAATTTTCAGGTGAATTCGGGCGACCGGATTGGACTGGCGGGACGAAATGGGGCCGGGAAATCGACCCTGATGAAAATTCTGGCCGGATGGATTAACCCTTCGGAAGGCGATGTAGCGCGCCCGCGCGAATTCAAAATTGGCTATTTGCCTCAGGAATTTGCCCATAAATCGACCAAATCCATTCGCGAAGAAACCGCCACGGCCTTTGCCGAAGTGCAACGCCTTGCTGCTGAACTGGACCGGATTACCCATGAACTGCAAACCCGAACCGATTACGAATCGGACGCCTATTCCCAATTGATTGAAGACTTGACCAGCACCCAAGAGCGTTTTGATGTGCTGGAAGGAAGTCGGACCGACGAAAAACTGGAAAAAGTTCTGAAGGGCCTCGGATTTTCGGACGAAGATATGGAACGGCGCATGGCCGACTTTTCGGGCGGATGGCAAATGCGCGTAGAACTCGCAAAACTGTTGCTAACCAAGCCTGACTTGCTGCTGCTCGATGAACCTACCAACCACCTAGACATTGAATCGATTATTTGGCTGGAAGAGTTTTTGAAGGGATATCCCGGTTCCATTATGATGATTAGCCACGACCGTCGTTTTCTGGATGCCTTGACCAACCGCACCCTGGAAATTACGGCCGGTCGCCTGGAAGATTACAAGGCGCCCTATTCCAAATACTTGGAATTGCGGCAGGAACGGCGGGAGCAACTGATGAACGCCAAAAAGAACCAAGACCGGGAAATTGCTCGATTGGAACGGAACATTGAACGGTTCAAAGCCAAGGCCAGCAAAGCCAGTTTTGCGCAGTCCCTGCAAAAAAAATTGGATAGAACCGAACGGATTGAAGTGGACGAGGATGAGATTTTCGCCATGAAAATTCGCTTCCCTGAGCCGCCCCGCAGCGGAAAGGTGGTGGCCAAAGCTGAAAATTTATCGAAGTTTTACGGCGACAAGCGCGTGATTGCGCCCTTTTCCTTTGAAATTGAATCGGGCGACCGGGTGGCCTTCGTGGGTAAAAACGGCATGGGCAAAACCACCTTGTCGCGCATTATTGCCGGCGATTTGGATTACAGCGGAGAATTGGAAACGGGGCACAATGTGGCTCTGGGCTATTTTGCTCAGCACCAAACAGACCGACTTCAGGGCGACCATACCTTGCTGAAAGAAATGGAATATGCCGCCGCACAAACCGATGCCTTTACCCGAATCCGCGGAATCCTAGGGGCATTCTTGTTCAGCGGGGAAGAGGTGGAGAAAAAAATAAAAGTATTGTCGGGCGGAGAAAAGGCTCGGCTGTCCATGGCCAAGCTGCTGTTGACTCCCCTGAATTTTTTGATTCTGGATGAACCGACCAACCACTTGGACATCGTATCGAAAGAAGTGCTGAAGCAAGCCCTGTTGCACTTTCCCGGAACCTTGGTTGTGGTGAGCCATGACCGCGAATTTTTGCAAGGACTCACCAACAAAACCCTGGAATTTACGCCGAAGGGAATTAAAACCCATTTGGGCGGGATTGATGAATTTTTGAGGAACAAGCAACTGGAGTCCTTTGCCGAATTGGAGCGGGATAAAGCCAAAAAAGAAAGTACGGTAAAGCCTCAGGTGCAGGCGGTAGAACCCAAGGCGATGAGCAAAGACCAGCAGCAACAGGCCAAGCAAGTTCAGCGGAACCTAGAAAAGGCAGAGGCAGAGGTTCAAAAGCTGGAAGAACAATTGGCGGTAATGGATGCCAAACTGCAAGACAGCGAAGAATTTAAAACCCTGTCGCCCTCTTTTTTCGCTGAATATGAAAGCCTACGGAAGAAATTGGATGTGGCCATGCAAAACTGGGAAAAGGCGGTGGAAGAAGCCTCGGCCAATCCTTCAATTTCGTAAACAGTGACTAAGCCAACCTTGTTCATGTTTTCATTTGGAGGCGGGAATGCCGCCTCGTACTTAAAATTGACCGAAGCACTCGACCCTGATTTTCGTTGCGTTACCTTTGAAATGCCCGGGAAGGGTTCTCGAATCAAAGAGCCATTGTTGCGGAATTTGCATCAAATTGCCGAAGAGCATTACCGGCAGATGCAGGGGCAATTGGAGGGCCCGTTTGCCTTTTATGGACATTCCATGGGTTGCTATGTGGCGCACTTGCTGATGCGGCGCCTGCGCGATGAGGGGAAGCCCCTGCCGTATGGAGCGGTATTGACCTCGAAGGTGGCTCCGGCGCATCATTTCGACAAAAAGCGCAGCATATTGACCGATGCCGAGTTCACTGAAAAACTTCGGGAATTGCATGGTATGCCGGAGGCCATTTTGAACAATCCGGAATTGTTGCGTATTTTTCTACCCATGGTACGAAATGACTTTTATGCCATCGACACCTTTCGGCATCGGCTGGCCGAGCCTTATGCTGTGCCGTTGTCGGTTTTGTGCGGTACGGAAGAGCAGGTACCCGATGTGCAGTTGACAGACTGGCAACTGGAAAGCAGCATTCCGATTGAGTTTCAGCGCAGGCCCGGGCATCATTTCTGGATTTTTGAGGACATGGATTGGTTGTTGAATCACCTGAAAACACGGTTAAGCTATGGGAACTGAGCCTTTTCGATTGAAATGGGTGCGGGTGCAAGAGAACCTGCCGATGTCGGAGCTTCGGGATTGTGTGCTGAGGTATGACTTGCCGCTGGAATGGGTAGATGAAGCAGTGCGGTACGGACAAGCGGCCGATCGATGGAGGTTTTTGGCGGGGCGGCGCCTGCGGTTGGAGTATCTACGCATGTATGAAATAGCCTCGGAGCGGTGGAGGGAATTTGAGGTGGATAAATTTGGTAGGCCATATTTTCCGGGTGGTCCGGATTTCAATATTAGCCACAGCGGGGGTTGGATTGGTATGGCCACTCATGCTGAGCATCGGGTGGGGTTTGATGTGGAAAAGCATAGAGAAATAGATTCGGGCTTATTCAGCCGTCAGTTTTCGGCCATGGAATTGATGCACATTCAGCATGCGGAGGACGAAAAGCGGGCTTTTTTTGATTCATGGAGTAAAAAAGAGGCGGTGATGAAGGCCGATGGCCGGGGCATGCGGATTCCCGTGCACAGCATCGTGTTGAACGAAGCTGGGGCGGCGCTGGCTGAGGAACAATGGCATTGCAGGACGGTGAATCCGACGGGGGATTCCAGGGCTACATTTGTAGATTATTCGGCGCATCTGTGCAGTCGGGTGGCAATTAAGAACTGGGAGAGTGAGGTAGAGCTGTGGTGAGAAAAGACGGGCAATGGCTTGATTTTTCTATGCCAACAAGGCCGCAATAAGCCACTCTAATCACGAATCCCCCCTTGGGTCCTTTGTATCGACTTTGGGTGCTTTGTGTTAAAACCCCTTCAAGGCATAGCTGTCAATTTTTTACCGCAACGTGCGCGGAGGGAGGCGCAAAGTTCACAAAGGAGGCTCGCAATTCCTTTGCGCACGCGCTAAACGACAACCTCTCTGTGCCCTTTGCGCCTCCCTTTGCGAACTCTGTGGTAAAAAAACAGGCATTCAACCCTGAATCACGCTTTTTACTTCAAAACTCTCCAAATTGTCGGGAATACTTGTTCGTGAGATAGCTGGTAGGTATTTGCCGACCTCACCAAAAATCCCACCATAAAATGTTGTTGAAACCACTAAATTCGTTCTCAAATCGTTGACTATGAAACGAACTCACTTTGTTTTATCCGCAGCTCTTTGGGTTTTAGGTTTGCTTGCTTACGCCCAAACCGAACCAAACTCAAGCTACTCTCAGTTGGCTCAAGATATATTCTTAAGTGGCAAAGACAGCCTTATTTATAAAAACATTCATTTTCTCAATGATTTGCCTGAAAATGGAGCCGAAACCTTCACAAGCACTTACACCAACGGAGGGGCCCCAGAAACCATCTACGGCGGATTCTTAAACTACCTGAAAACCAAGGGTGCTCAAAAAGATAAAGAGGGGATGTATAGGGCCAAAAGAAAAATCATTCAATTCGTCAACTGCACATTTGACAATGATATTCGCTTTTCAAATGTCTATTTTGAGGGAGCCGTATTTTTTGAGAATTGCAACTTCCCTACGGTCTCAGAAGATTTTGTAGGCTTGTATGGACAGAAATTCGGGGGGGCTATTTTGGTCGATTCCTGCGTCGTTCAGGATTTTCAAGTGCTCTTTAGAGAGAATACAGACTATCGATTTTTCTTAAAATTCAATCACACAAAACTTAACAATCTTTTTTTTATCGAGCTTCAAAAATCCACCAGTCAAATTTTGAACAGTGATTTCTCGACAGGAAATACGTACATACAACTGCATAAAGAGTCTGAATTTCAGGTCGAGGGTTGCAAGTTTGGAGAAATATTTTGGGATTTAGACCATATTTATTCAACCCATATTATTGGGTGTTCCTTTACAGGGGGAAAAGAAGAGTTTAATGTATTGAATTTATTTTCTGACTATGCCACCTTGTTTCGAAATCAATTTAATTCCAATGCCTACATTCAGTTTGAAAAGGGCTTTGTTTTTTTAGACAGCAATTCCTTTTTAAAAAATCTCGCATTTGATTTTAATGGATTAGATAAAACGAGTTATATTAACTGGACTTCTTTGAACAATTTGGAGTTTGGCATTATACATAACAAATACTTTTATGATGCAAGCACAAAAGACCAAATTAAAGATGACCTTGGATATAAAACCCTTTTGCGTGTGCATAAGGGACTGTATGATTTTTATAAAACAGTCGGCGATTTTGAGTCGGCCAATAAGGTTTATGTAAAGATTCGGGAAATTGAGCACCGAAAATTGGCAGATCAATATGTGTTAAATCCCTCTTTTAAAACTTTTTTTGATTTTAATTTAAATCGGCTTTTAAAATACTATACAAACTATGGTACCGATCCCGCAAATGCTCTTGTTGTTTCTTTTTATATTATTTTGATTTTCGGATTTATTTATTTTTTCTTTCCATCAGATTGGGATTTAAGTAGTAAGTCTCAATTAATCATAAACTTTAAGAACTTCATCTCGAAAAATGATAAGGGTTATTTTTTCCCTTTTTTAACTATGCTTTTTGGTTTTATAATAAGTGTTGCTAATGCAACCGCCTTAAGTTTAAATGCGTTTACAACATTGGGTTTTGGAAATATTCCAACCAAGGGAGTTGCCCGGTATATTTGCATAATTCAGGGATTTATAGGGTGGTTTTTGCTGAGTATTTTCACGGTAGCACTCATCAATCAAGCTCAATTTTAATCCTGATTCTTTTAAGGAATTCAATTCAAAATCAATGGAATCGCTGCTGAAATTTCAGCCGGGCGTTTGGCAATTTAAACATCAGAAAGCGAATTAATTCCCCACTCCTTCCCGTTAAAATTGGCTACATTTGAGCCATGAGAATGGTATTTACTGCACTTTGCCTGTGTGCCGCCCTGGCCACTCAAGCCCAACAGCCCCTTCATTTTACCGCTACCGACCCCGGTGCTCCGCCCCGCGAACATGGTGTGGATTTTACCTACTTGCTGGCTGAACTGTCGTTCAAGCCTGAAGCCAAAAAAGTGATGGGAAAAGTAACCCATACCTTCAAGGCCAAACGCCTGGGCGTAGATTCCATTTTCCTGGATGCCCCCGGTATTCAAATTTCTTCCATGCAATTGAATGGGAAAGCGTTTCCCTATGAATTGGCAAACCAGGGCATCGTGCTGCGGTTTAATCCCAGCCCCGACACCGCCCAACTGAATACCCTCGAAATCACCTACACCGCCACGCCCAAAAAAGGCCTGTATTTTATCGGCTGGGACGACCCCAGCAACACCAACCGAAAACAAATCTGGTCTCAAGGTCAAGGAACCGACAACCGCCACTGGATTCCCATGTTCGATAGCCAAAACGATAAAGTGGTTTCAGAACTGAGGGTTACCTTCCCGGAGCCCTATTATGTGTTGTCCAACGGAGGCCTGGTTTCGCGCAAAAAAACAAAGGACGGTCAGATCGAATGGCAGTACAAAATGCCTGCTCCCCATGCCAATTATTTAATCATGCTGGGCATTGGTGAGTACAAGGTGTTGGAAAAGAAATCGGCTTCCGGTGTTCCAATGAAGCTGCTGTATTATCCCGATCATGCCGATCGCGCCGAGCCCACCTACCGCTATTCGGTGGAAATGTTCGACTTCTTTGAACAGGAAATTGGCATACCTTATCCTTGGAAAACCTACAGCCAGATTCCCGTTCAGGATTTTATGTATGGAGCCATGGAAAACACCTCGGCCACCGTTTTTGGTGACTTTTTCTGCGTTGATGAGCGGGGCTACCGCGATCGGAATTACGTGGCTGTTAATGCCCATGAACTGGCCCATCAGTGGTTTGGCGATTTGATTACCGCCCGTTCTGCCAAGCACCATTGGCTGCAAGAATCGTTCGCGACCTTCTACAATTGGCTGTATGAAAAGGAGGCCTTTGGAGCCGATCATTTTGATTGGAATCGGCACAACGCCGCACAAAGTGCGCTACAAGCCAGCCGCGAAGATTTGCTGCCCGTTGCTCATTCTCAAGCAGGCACCGTACGCCACTATCCAAAGGGCGCCCACGTTTTGTACATGTTGAGGGAGGTTTGCGGTCGTGCCAATTACAACAAGGCCATTCGACGCTACCTGCGCAGCTTTGGCTTTAAAAATGTGGACTCTCAGGATTTGCTGAACAGTTTTCACGACGAATTGGGCTTGGAATTGGATTGGTTTTGGAACCAATGGGTGTACAAAGGCGGAGAGCCCCATTTTCATGTGATAACCGAAACAGTAACCAATGCGGACGGAAAACCCGAGGCTCGCTTTATTATTCGCCAAGAGCAAGAGGTGGGTGAGCTATCTTCCGTATTTCAAATGCCGATGAACCTGGCGGTATATTTAAAAAACGGCCAAGTTGTTCGCTCTCGCCAGTGGATTCGAAGCAAAAATGTGACCTTGACCGTGCCCTTGCCCGATGGAGCCGAAGTGGATTTTATGGTGGCCGATGAAAACCGACAAATATTGAGCAAGCAGAC
Source organism: uncultured Flavobacteriales bacterium (assembly GCA_903825395.1). GTDB lineage: Bacteria > Bacteroidota > Bacteroidia > CAIKAF01 > CAIKAF01 > CAIKAF01. Next base: position 20,332 of record CAIKAF010000030.1, on the reverse strand, counting down.
CTTTGAAGCTAGTCCTGAAGCCCTGCGCAATATGGCTCTGCATGCCAAAGGCCTGTTGGATCGGTATGCCGCCCTTGAAAAAATGCGGGAGGTATCATTAAACGACAAAAAAAACGTACTGCTGCAGGTGTTAAATTCCCCCCACGAATTTCATGCCTTAAAATTGGAAGCCTTGCGGCAGTTGCTTCCCTCCATTGAAACAGATCCCGAAGTGCTTTCGGCTTTCCGGTCGGCCATTAAAAGCAGCGACATGGAACTGCAAAAGGGAAGTACGCAAATGCTACTGACCCTGCTGCCTAGTCCTTTGATGACAGGGTTGATGCCTGAAATTCAAGCCATTTTTAATCAAGCGAATGCCAGTTATCAGTTGCTGGAAAATGCGCTGAATCTGGCCTGCCGTTGGCAGCCTGAACGGGCGGCAGAGTGGTTGGCGGCCACGCCCGCCTTGTCTGGGAATCGAGGAAAGAGTTTGGAAATTTGCCGCTTGGAATTGACCGTGAAGCATCAACTTCCACAAGCCGCCTCCGCCTTAAAATCATTGGAAGATTATGCATCACCCAGGTATGAGTTCATTACTCAAACTCATGCTTGGGCGGCCTTGGCTCGGTTGGACTACCTGAGTCCGGCTTTGTTGGATTATGCTCTTGTGGCTATGGAACACAGCAATGGGCGTTTGGCGGGTCCGGTGCGCAGCACCTTGAAGGAACTGTTGTCAAGGCATCGGCACCAAGCCATGTTGAACAGCTGGCTGCAAGCGCATCCGGATTTGGCGGCTCAAATGCAAAGTAAGATACGCTAACCCGTGTTGCTGAAGGCCAAGCGCTTTTCTGGAGCATGGTGGTTGTTGATGTTGCCCGGTCTTTGGTTTGCCGGCAGGCATATTTTTGGGTTTTACGACCACAACGAAAGCATGTACCTGATGACGGCTTGGCGCCTGGCGCAGGGCGAGGTAATGTACCTCGATTTTGCTTTTCTTCAAGGACCGATCTATCCAATGGTTCTGGCACCCTTCATCGTTCTTCTGGGCAATACGGTTTCATTGCTGGCCATAGGAAAGGTGGCGGCGCTGCTGATTTGGACTGCAAGCACCTTGGTATTGGTGGCGGCTGCCCGCAAGCGGGGAATGCCTCTGTATTTGAGCCTGTTGCTGGCGCTGGGGTTTATGTTGGCCTATCCTCAGCTCCGCTCGTTTTCTGAGGCATCGAACTACGGCTTGCCGGTCTTGTTTTTCTTCCTTGCCGCGTTTCGTACCGAATCGTACCTGCGCGGCGACCGTAGTCCGGGCCTTGCCTTTCAGTCGGGGTTGTGGTTGGGCTTGGCCATAGCCACCAAGACCTATTATGCCGTTTTCATACCCATTGCGGTGCTTATTTTTGCCCACAGTCCCAACATGAAACGGGTGCTTCCACTGGGCTTGGGCGGCCTGTTGGGCGCTCTGCCATTGTGGTTGTCCTTGCTGTTGTTTCCTCAACAGGCTTGGTTTGGGAATGTGGAATTCCACCAAATTACCACGGCTTGGAAATGGGAAATCGGAGCTCCCAATCTGATTTTTCAAGACCGTTTAGCCTATTTTTTTGATTGGGCTTTACGGATTGATGGCTTGATTTTTATAGCCTTGGCCACCTGGATGTTGCTGTGGCATGCCCGGAGAAAAAATGGGTCGGGAATGCTATTGTACCTCAGCTTCTTTTTTCTCCCGGTTGTGCTTTTGTTGTCCATGCAGCCCCTGTTTATGCAATATTTCCCCCTAATTACAGCTCCGTTGTTCATTTTAATTGTGGCTGATTTTAAGCGTTTTTTCCCATCCGGCAAGGCCCAGCGGGCCGTGGCGCTGCTCATTTTTGTCTTGATTGTTGCCCAGCCTAAACCTTCCTGGTGGATATGGAAAAATTCAAAACCGGTTTGGTCTGCTCATCAGGCCCCAATGCTGGCCGATTCTGCGCTAACGCTCAGTCCGCTAATGGCTCATGAATTGGGCTTTGCCGGTCCGCCGGAACTTAGCTGCGGGCCTTTTTTGGTTCGCATTGCCGACCGAATTCCGCAGCAACGGCGCGCTGAGCTGGGCATTTGGACGCTGAATGAAATGGTGCAGATGGTGGAGCAGAAACGGTACAAGGTCGTCATTACAGGCCAGGAGGTCTCGCACGAATCAGAGCTGGAGCGGCAGCTTCAAGCCCAGGGATATGCAGCGAAATCGGGGCCGTTGTACAGCAAAATTTGGTATTTGAAATAGGGGGATTTTTGGGGCGGCTACGGGCTTTCTCCGGTAGGCGGCCGCTGCCGGAAGGCTGGCCCAGCGGGCTTGCGGTGGCTCCCAAGGTCGCCTCCGCGCCACGCGGGCCAGGCTCCGGCAGCATGGCCGGCTACCCGTTTCAATCCCTGCCGCAGCGGCGGGTTAATCGCAAAATCCAATTTGCTGCCATACATTCATTAGAAAAGGATGGGGAATAGAACTACCACCACCAAGGTCCAAGCCGCATATACAGGTAAAAACCAAACTAAGGCGCTCTCAATGCCGTTGTTCTGCTCCTTGCTGCGAAGGCCCCTAATTAAAGCCCCGGCTACCAAAATCAAGTGAATCAAAAACAATACATTTCCCCCTAAAACAGCCAGTCGGTTGGGAGTGAAACCCCATTCTACAATACGGTACACAATGGCCGATAGCGCCAGGCAATTTATGGCAATGGTGACCAATGAAAGCGCAATTAAAATTTTCAATTGCAGGCTGGCCGATTGCCCTTGCGACACCTCTACCATTGAAAATAAAATCAGAGCCAAAACGGCAATCAAAACCATATTAAACAGCAATAAGGCGTCCCGGTCTTCAAACAGGGTATAGGCCGACCAAATCATGGCGACCAAATAAATGCTCAAGGTTAACAGCACAATGGGAGAAAACACGCGGGCAATCAGTGGCGATAGCCGATTTACAATTTTGGGATTGCTGCGTACCCAATGGGTGCTAAGCAATGGAATGGCCGCGGCCCCCATCACCATCACATTTCGGGAGTACCATTCGGCAATGCTAAATTCAATAAGTTCAAAAAGCCCGATGGTAATCAGACTAAGCAATCCGCCGGCCTGAAAAACCAAGGTTGACATGATGAGCAGATCGCCGTTGAACCTCAAAAATTCCAAGCGGTTTTTTGAATTTTTCCAGTCCTTGCCAAGAAAGGAAACGCCCGTAAGGCTCCACATAAATAAAGGTAGGTGAAGGCAAACCAAGAAGAACACATCTTCATTCATAGATTCTGGCAGCAGATTGATGTAGAGGGTGGCCAGCGCTACTCCCAGGGCGGGAATCATCCAAAACCGGCTATTGCTAAATGAGGGTCTAAGAAAATAAGCCATGAGCATGGGCATAATGGCAATGCTGATATTGCGGGGGTAGAAAAATTCAGGACTGACATCAAACATATCTGGAATGCGAACCACAATACCGCTCAATAGAGCTGCCCCAATCACCCAAAACCAATCTTCCCGTTGAACGGGGCTTGGTGTTGGTTTGTAATCGATGCGGGCTTTCCAAAAGGCAAAAGCCGGGTGTTCGGGAGCCGTTTCGGCCCAATCTTGAAAGGCCTCGATAAATCCCTTGCGATCGAATCTATATAGACGTTCCAGTTCTTCCGGCGCATCCAAATGCTCTAAAATCCGTTCTTTTTTCATGGGTTGGTAGATTTGGTGATTGGAAGGTACAAAAGATTCCATTTCAAAAGACAATTGGGTCTGAGGGCATTGCGGCCCGGATAGAGCAGGGCAGCGCGCAAAGGCGGCGGCACGGGCTGCGTGGACTGCCACAGCGACCTTGGGAGCTCGTGGCAGCCCACTGCAGCCGGTGCCGGCGACTGCGTACTGCCCGCGATAGCCGGATTAGCCGCCCCAATTCAACAATACATCATTGAAATTCAGCAGACTGGCTTTTAGTGCCGCTTGAACGAGAAGGTGCGGGTGATGTTGAAGCCCACGTGGATGTCGCCCAATTCAGGCCGGCCGGTGGTTTCAGCGATGCTGCCGACGTCGAACATGGCTTGGGTATTGGTGATGTGCAACTGGAAAACATGGCCTCCGGTTTCGATGTCCACCCCCAGCGATATTGCATTTTGTGGCTCTAAGCCGTTGATGCGCGGAATTTGCTGCCCGGGCAGCAGCCAACTGTATTCGGCGTTGATGGAAACCCGGTTGGACACTTTGACGCGCCCGCCCATGCCCAAGGCAAAAAAGCTGTTCTGGTCTTGGCTTAAGGGCACTAAATTTTTATGCACCAAGGTTGGGGCTAATTGAAAAGAAAACCAGGAATTGAATTTGCGGGCCAGCAACAGCTGGTGCGTATACGCCATTCGGGACGTAAAGTAATTTTCTTGATTTGGATTTGGCCAATCCAGCCCATTGATGGCGAGCGTTGACACCCAACTTAAGCTGATGGGACTTCCGCCTTTGGCTTGCTTCAACAATTTGGTTTTGCTGAAAAAATCCCAGGTTTTTCCGTACGAACTGCGACCGAAGCCAATGTTAAATCGATCGGAGAAGGGAAGGGTGTACTCTAAACCAATTCGGATGGAGGCCTGATCCCAGCCAAACAGCTCGTAAAAACCAGTATTGACGCGGCCAAAGCGGTGCTGAATGATGAATAAAAGCTCTCCTTTGGCCGGCATTTCGACCGAGTGCCCTTGTATTATGCGTGGAGCTTTGAAGGTGGCGATGGTGAATTCTTTTGATTTTGGAGCTTCTGTTTCCAACTCATCCAGCAATCCCTGGGCATTGGCCGACCCAAAAGCAGCCATCAATATTAAAAGAGCAAGAGCGCGCATGATGCTTAGTTTTCAGGATAGCCAGAGGCAATCCACTGGTTGATTTGAAGGAGTTCGCAATCCGACAGCTTGCCACCGCCTTTGGGCATGGGCGAATAACCGGAACCGTGTTCAATGGCACCCAAAAACCGATTTGCATTCGAATTTAGGTAGGATTGCAGATTGGAATAGGGCTCTAGCGCGATTCCGGCTCCCGATACATTGGCCGAGGCCGCGTTGTGGCAGCCATAGCACTTGCTTTGAAGCACAGGTTTAACCGAAGAATTCCAGCCTACGGTCAACGTGTCGCAATTGCCGGGCGGGTACAATTCCTCGGCCTTGTCGTAATAGCAACTGCTTAGAAAAACCAGCAAAAATCCAATGGCGATTCCCCCTTTCATGATTTTTTCATCGGAGTTTTAACCGTGATTTCAATAATTTCAGAGATGCTATTGGCCTTGTCGTTTTTGATGCCATAATCGGATAGTTTAACCTTGAATTTGGTGTTCAATAGAGCTTCTTCTCCTTTAACAGCCAGAGTGGCTGGTACTCGTACCTCTTTAGTGACCCCATGAATGGTTAATTTACCAACAAGTTCAACCTCATGCGTTCCGGGCCAGGTAATGGCTGTGGCCTTTTGAAAAGTACCGTTGAATTTTGAACTTGGAAATTTATCCGAGTGCATGTAATTTTCATTAAAATGTTCTTGCATCAAAGCTTTTTCAAATTCAAATCCGCGAATTTGAACCACAAAGGCCACTTCAGCTTTAGCTAAATCGACGGCAGCCAAGGCTTGCTTGTTCACCGCAGAAATATCTTCAAGGGCTGCATCAGAGAAAAAGGAAACCTGACCTGTTTTGGTCATAAATTTTTGTGCACTAGCCTGTGTAAAAACACCAAAAGCAAGGGTAAAAATGAGCAATTTGTTCATGGGGTTGGGGTATAAGAGTTGTATTTAGTTTTCAGGAGCTCCGGCTTGAATCCATTGTTGAATTTGGGAATTTTCGCAGGCGCTTAGGGGATTGGCCGGGGGCATTTGCTGAACGCCGGCGCTTCCTGTAATTGCGTTGTACAACAAGCCATTCAGGGCGATGGTTTTAACCTGTACATAGCTGCTTAAATTGATGCCTCCGTTTTGGGTAGTGGCATTGTGACAGCCCAGGCATTTGGTTTGAATGATGGGTTGAATGCTACCTGTCCATGTAAATTGGGTGGTATCGCAGCCTTCGATGCAGATTGAATTTGGAGCACCTTGAGAGAGCCAATCTTGGATTAAGTCGAGTTGAGATTGAGATAAGGGTCCGGAGGGGGGCATGCGTTTATCGGGATCGGTTTCTGTCAGCACCTCCCAGAAGTCTCCATTGAAGGGGGCGTTGGTATTGATGATACCGCTGTTCATCAGGGCCTCGTAGCTGCTTAAATTGACACCATCAGCTGAAGTAGCAGCATCGTGGCAGCCGGGCATGGCGCAATTGCTTAGGAGCAGAGGAGCAATGTCTTTGGAAAAGTAAACCTTATTCGGATCGCAATTTTCAGGTGGAGGATCGGGCAGTTCATGTTTGCAGCCCATTGAAAAAACAAAGGCCAGCAAGAAAATCAATAGAGCTGCAGTTGTGCTTTTCATTGGTGGTTAATTGGACTCGGTTGCAGCATCCAACAAAATACATCGATTTAACGTAATGGTGGGGAGCATATCGAAACCGGGCAGTCCTTCTTCATATCCGGTGTAAATGCCTCGAATGTGAATGGGTTGATTGGGCATAAGGGCAGGAATGCGCTTGACCTCAGTACTATTAAAGGTGCAAATTACGTCTGTTTTTGAGGAGACCAACTTGACTGTCGCTGTAGAATCGTCGGTTTTGCTAAACTCTTGAACAGCACCTTGAAGTTCAACGGTTGAATTGATAAGAGCCAACCTTCCTGAATCGTTCAGGGAAGAAATGCGGTCAAACAGTTCATCTGAAGTTCCTGAAAAAGCCGCTGACTCTTTGCTGATATTGCGGTGTGGTTTATTCCAAAGCCAAATGCCAATACCTATGAAGAGCACTGCAAACAGGAATAAGCCAAACCCGATTTTTTTTCTCATATGCTGAATCATAAAGGTAACCACGTGCACCGTGACTCGTGGGAAATCAAATTATAAAAATTAAAAATAAATGTTAAACCATAAAAACATTGAGAATGGATGTGAAAGCTTTTTTGGGGATTGGGTTTCTAGGCAAAGTTCAGAAGCAGCAAAGCGAAATCTTGGATATAGGATTTGGTTTGGTGGACCACCGAAAGTATATGGTCAAAACTGGGCAAGAGGGATAAACAAAATGCAAACCTTCCTTTTACCTGAGCCAAAAAGGCAAACTTAAACTCTTTTTAGTCAGAGTGGTTGGAATACTATGAAAAATACACAAGAGTCTTTTCAGATGCTAAAGAAATTGTACCTTTAACCTCCAATTATCAAATCATGAAGAAATTGTTTTTTGCCGTTTTCGCGTTTGTTCTCTTGTTTTCTGGAAATGTACAAGCGCAGGGTAACACGGTTGTGACAGTTCCACCTTTGGCTGGGGGAAATGGCGCAAGCGGTGTAACGTTTAATGTAAGTGTATCAAATGCCCCCGTAATTATTGACACCATTTTGTGTGCTTTTTATGGTTCTGGGGTGGTTGAGTTGTGGTACAATCCTGTGCCCATCAATGGAGCTCCGACCATTACTCCGGCGAACGGATGGATATCCTTGGGTACAGCCAACTTGGTGAGCCTTGGCACAACCACGGCCAACCCGATCTTGCAGCCCATTCCCATACCCGTAAACTTGTTTATGAATCCGGGCCAAACCTTTGGGTTTGCGGTGAGTGGGCCTAGCACCGTGTACACTACCTACAGCGGAGGACAGTCGTTTTACACCGATGGCACGGTTGGCATTGAAACCGGTACCAATGTTGGATATGGAGGAAGTGCCCCCAACCCGATAAACCACCCCCGGCAATTTAATGGAGGAGTTCGGTACCGAGTTGCTCAAAATGGCTTCAACAACGCAGCAACGATGTCCATCAATCCCACCTTGGTTTGCCCCGGACCTCAAACGATTTCAGCTACCATTGGAAACTTTGGTACAAACCAAATATCTTCTTTAACTCTAAATTGGCAACTAAACGGTGTAACACAGCCGCCTATTCCTGTTAACCAATTGCTGGATACCATTACAGGCAATGGTTCGTATTCCACTATTGTGAATTTGGGATCAGTCAATTTCGTTGCAGGTCAATCAACCACAGTGAAGGTGTGGACTAGTGCTCCCAACGGTGGATTAGATACTGTAAATAACAACGACACTGTAGTGCGGTCTTGGGTGCCTTCGTTAACAGGTGTTTACACGGTTAATAATACATTGCCCACATCAGGCTCAAACTTCAATAACTTTGCCGATTTAGCTTCTGCGCTCAGTACCTTTGGGGTGTGTGGACCGGTGGATGTGAACGTAATGAGCGGAGGAACCTTTACCGAGCAGGTAACCTTCAACTCTATTCCCGGCGCTAGCCAAACCAATCGGATAAATATATTTGGCAACAACAGCATTCTTAATTTTAATGCGAATACCACCAACCGATTTGTGGTTCGATTCAATGGGGCCTCATTTGTTACTATTGAAAATTTGACTATTCGCTCTTTGAATGCAACTTTTGGTTGGGGCGTAGTATACACAGGCAACTCCAGTAACGATACGTTGCGGAATTGTACTGTCGATATCAGTTCGGTTACTTCGACCACATCCTCCAATTCAGTGGGAGTTGCCCTAACGGCCACATTAACCTCTCCATTGTCCACCGGAAACAATTGCACGAATTGTGCAATTATTGGCAATACCATTATTGGTCGGACGACAACCGGAGGCCCTTACTATGGAATCGCAGCTGCCGGAACCACGGCCAATGGCTCAGCCAACTTATTAATTGAAGGAAATGACGTTCGCGATGCCTATTTCTACGCCATTTATACCACCTCCATTGCAGGCCTAAAAATATATGATAACACCTGCCACCGACCTACAAAAACATCAACAACAACGTTTTATGGTATTTACAATACCGGAGCTGTTGGCGGGGTTCGGATTGAGCGGAACCGGATTTTTAAACCAGAAGGCGCTTCCAACATGACCTCCATTGCCTATGGAATTTACCTGTTGGGTGATGCTCCGGCGGGCAATGAAAGTGTGGTAGCCAACAACGTGATTTACGATTTCAAGACCAATGGTACTCAATATGGCATTTATATGTCATCGCCAGAGTATCATAAGGTGATGCACAATACCATTTCATTGGATGCCACCACTACTCCTTCTTCCAGCGCAACCTATGGTTTGTATGTTGTAGGCAGCATGATTGGAACGGACGTAACCAACAACCTTGTTTCCATTACTAGATCGAGTACCGGTTTGACCTATGGAATGTATTTTTCTACTTCCGGAGCTTTTGTAAATACCTTGAACAACAACAACCTGTTTATTCAGTCTAATGGTACCAACTATTATGGTTTTTACAATAATACATCGCACGTAACAAGAGCTGCTTTTGTTGCCTCGACAGGCAATGCGTATGAGACCCAAAGTAATACGTATAATCCTGTGTACACCAATCCAAGCATTGGAGATTTCCAGCCTCAGTCGCCTGGAATGAATAACATGGGACTGAATACAGGTGGTTTTGTGCCAACAGATATCTTGGGACTAACTCGCGGAGCCCTTCCAGACCCGGGAGCTTGGGAATTTGCCGGAGCTCCTAATGAGGCGGCCGTTCCTCAATTTATCAATCCCGGGGCCAATTATTGCCCAGGAAACGATTCAATTTTCGTTCGCTTGCTGAACAATGGTTCCAATACCTTGAACTCCATCGATTTGGCTTGGAGTGTCAATGGTGTATCTCAAGGAACAGTTTCATTAACGGCCATGAACTTGCCATCGGGTGCTGATAGCTCTGTGTTCTTAGGAACCTATCCGCTTTCAGGAACTGGTTTATTGACATTTAAAGCATACTCGTTTAACCCGAATGGTGTACCTGATCCATTCACCATTAACGATACGGTTACGTCGGCCTTGTATGGCGGTTTAGCGGGGAATTATACCTTGGATGGAACTCAGCCTACCGCCGGCACCAACTTCAATACCTGGGCCGATATGCAACAGGTGTTGCTTCAAGGTGGTCTTTGTGGCCCTGTGGATGTATTCGTGAATCCAAACGATACGCTGACAGAACAATTGAATTTCAACAACTATCCCGGCATCAGTGCTACAAACTACTTGTACATTCATGGTCAAGGTGGCGTGTTGACTTTCGCTCCGAACGTACTTGCTCCACATTTGGTGAAATTTGAAGGAGCCAGGTATGTTACCTTAGATAGCCTTACTTTAATTGGTACAGATCCGACCTATGGTTTTGGAGTGCTGTTTACCGGCGATAACCGATTTGATACAGTACGCTATGTAACAGCAGATTTGTCTGCCATTGTTGGTACTAGTTCAACTACATCCACGGGCTTATTGTTTAGTGGATCTCCTACCAGCACCAGCACCAGCGGGATTTCTGCTCGCTATTGCGCCGTGGAAAATAGTGTGTTTAAAGGTGGCCCCAACGGAGGTCCATACTATGGAGTACGTATGAACGGATTGACAGGCGGCTTGGGTAACATTGGTAACCGAATTGCCAATAACCGCTTTGTTGACCACTACCTATATATGTCTTTCATCAGCAATGCCGATTCATTGACCTTCGTAGGAAATGAATTGGGTCGCGAGAACATCAGCAACATTACCACGTTCTATGGACTGTACACGACCGGAAATATTCTAAGTTCCAACTTTAGTGGCAACCGGGTGTATCAGCCTTCTGGTAATTTGGGAGGCCTTACAAATTCTGCGTATGGAATTTATTTGTTGGGTGATGGTGCTGTAGGGCGGGAAACGGTTGTGTCAAACAACTTGGTTCATGCGTTCAACAACCATGGATTGCAGTATGGTATCTATGTGTCTAGCGCCTTGTACAATCGGATTTTGCACAATACTACAGTATTGGATGACGCTGCCAGTCCAAGTGGAACCACCTATGGTGTTTTTGCTACAGGCACAGGAACCGGCTCGGATTTTCTGAACAACATTGTTCAAGTTAGCCGGACGGGTACAGGAACAAAGTATGGTTTCTACAATAGTTCTTCCACAGCATTGGACTCATCTGATTACAACGACATATTTGTGAATGCTACCGATGGGGTGCCTTACTTTGGTTATTTTGGGACCGCAACACCAACCCTTCTGGATTTTGTGAACGCCTCTAGCCGCGACCAGAATTCTGTGAGCACAGATCCTTTGTTTTTGGATGCGGCCAACGGCAACTTTAAGCCAACAGCCCTATCTCTTGAAAACATTGGGACGGATGTATTGGCAACAGTTCCTATCGATTATAACGGAATTGCCCGGACCAATACCCCTGATCCAGGGGCAATTGAATTCACCATATTCAATGATGATGCAGGAGTGACCACTATGGTTAATCCAAGTTCATTCTTCTGTGCAGGAAGTCAGTCGGTAGAAGCACTTGTTCGCAACAATGGGTTAAACAACCTGACTTCTGTAGATGTGAACTGGAGTGTAAACGGAGCAGTTCAAACCCCCGTTTCAGTTACTGGATTGAACCTGCAAATTGGAGGTACGACTCAAGTAACCTTAGGCAACTTCAACTTCAATACAGGTCAGACCTATCAAATTGAAGCTTGGACTACTTTGCCCAATGGCGTGGCCGATCAAAATACCACGAACGACTCGGTTGATGTGAGTGTGTTTGAAGGATTAATTGGCAACTTTACCATCGATCCCTCTTTGCCTTCCGGTGGAACCAACTTCGTTTCGTTCAGTGAAGCTGCCGATACTCTAGAGGCTAGAGGTATTTGCAGTGCTGTATTGGTAGAAGCGGTGAGCGGATTGTACAATGAACAAGTTGAAATGACAGAGATTCCTGGTGCATCGTCTGTGAATACCGTAACCTACCGTTCTCAGGCCAACGATTCGTCTGCTGTTCAAATTGATTTTACTTCTACGCTTACCAATTTGAACTACACCGTTCGCTTTAATGGGGTTGATTATGTTACCCTAGAGGCTCTTACAATTTCTGAAAGCGGTGGTTCTGTAGGCCGGGTGGTTGATTTTAGAAATCGGGCAACCCACAATACACTTACTCGTTGTTATATTGTTGGAGATACGGTTGGCCTATCCACTAGCAATTTGGTGGCTGCCGTGGTTTCTGATATTGGTAGCGGCGGAGACAACTACAACACCATTTCAAACAACCGAATTGAAGGTGGATCGTATGGTATCTTCTACAAAGGAGGCACCGGGAATGGCGCAGGAGAGTTGGGCACCCAAATCACCGGTAACGTACTTACCCGCCAAGCCTTTATGGGTATGGAAATTGACTATCAGGATAGTTTGTTGGTAGAGGGCAATACCATTATTGGAAATTCCACCTTCTCAGGTACTTCCATGGGTATTCGTACCAACTTTTCTGGCCCGGGAATGCGCTTGGCCTCAAATGTGATTGAAGCCGGAGGAAGCTGGCCTACCTATGGTATTTATTTATCACAAGGAGCAGGGTCAAACAACATACCAAGCCGCATCTACAACAATGCAATTATGATTGGAGACAGCGGCGTAGTTGCTGCCGTTTATGCCATTGTGGTTGATGACATGGTGAATATCGACATCGACCACAACACCTGTATTGTACGTGATGGCGACCAGTTCAGTGGCGGCTTATTTGTGAATGCAGGTAGCAATGTTCGCTCCCGCAACAACAATTTGGCTTGTCGGGTTCAGGGTATCCCTTACATCAGCAACAATGCCTTGTTTGTTGGATTGTCCAACTACAACAACCTGTACACCCCGGGTCCTTTCATTGGAGCCATGGGCAATTTGGGATATGCCAACTTGGGTGCATGGAAAAATGCTACAGGGTTGGATATGAACTCCGTAGCGGTGAACCCACAGTTTGGTGCTTGGGATGATTATCACACCTGTAATTTGACCTTGGATGGCAATGGTACCCCATTGGGATATACCCATGATGTGGACGGTGAAATCAGAAATATGATGACCCCCGATATCGGAGCCGATGAGTTCTTTAATGCAACGACCTTCAGCTTGGGTCCCGATGTGTACAAATGCGCCAATGACAGCGTAGTATTAGGCCTGTCTTCTGTGGGCCCCGGAACCTATTTCTGGAGCACATTTGAAAATACGCCGACCATTACGGTTTCTCAAGCCGGAATTTATGAGCTCTTCTTGGTAGGCTCTTGCAACTCGGGAGTAGATACGGTTGAAGTATTTGATTATCCATTGCCAACAGCTTCGTTTAGCTATACCAATTCCTTTATGACCTACCTGTTTACCAATACCTCTACTGGAACAGGAGCAACCTATTCTTGGAATTTTGGCGATGGAAATACCAGTTCAGATGTCAACCCCATTCATTTGTACAGCCAATCAGGTACCTACACGGTTACCTTAACCGTTACGGATACCTGCGGCAACATCAAAACATCCAGCCAAACCATCAATGTGGTAAACGTTGGCCTGGATGCTCTTGAAGCCGGATTTGCGTTGTATCCGAATCCGACTGAAGGATTGGTTTTGATTCATATCCCCAATGCCATTGAATCGGCTACGGTTGAAGTATCAGACCTTAGTGGTCGGGTTCTACGTTCTGAATCCATTCAGAATGCAGGTCAACCGGTTCAGCTGAACCTAACAACGTTGAGCGCAGGTACCTATGTAGTATCTATCCGCGAAGGAAGTCAGGTTTGGACTGCCCGAGTGCTGAAGCATTAATAACCTTCTCATTCTTTTTAAAGGCCGCTGAAGCAATTCAGCGGCCTTTTTTTATTAACATCATGCTATCGCCCCATACTAATTGGTAAATTTGTTTTTAAGTCGTCGGAAAGGGATAGCAGTTGCATTCCCTGAAATCCAACTCGATCTTCCTTATGATAACACCCGATACCATACAGCGTGTCCGCGATGCTGCTAGAATAGAAGAGGTGGTAGGGGATTTTGTGCGGCTACGCCGAAGGGGTTCAAATTTAATCGGTCTTTGTCCCTTTCACAACGAAAAAAGTCCTTCGTTTTCTGTTTCACCGGCTAAAGGAATTTACAAGTGCTTTGGATGTGGAAAGGCCGGAGATTCGCTTAGGTTTTTAATGGATATTGACCAACTTTCCTACCCAGATGCCATACGCAAACTGGCTGATAAATATGGAATCGAGATAGAGGAACGGGAACAAAGTCCGGAAGAACAAGAACAGGCTCAGATTAAAGAAACCCTCTTTCAAGTCAATGAAGTGGTGGCTCAATGGTTTCAGGAGCAAATGTGGGAAACGGAAGAAGGCCAAATTGCAGCTCTCTCTTACTTTAGAGAACGCGGCTTTACCGATGAAACCATTCGGACCTTTCGATTGGGCTATGCTCCAAAAAGCTGGACAGGGCTTGGCGATTTTGCTAAAGAAAAGGGGTACAAAGAAGAGTACCTGCAAACCCTGGGGTTGATATCAAAATCGGAACGGAAAACAGATGTGTTCCGTGAGCGGGTTATGTTCCCAATTCTGGGAACCAGTGGGCGCGTACTTGGGTTTGGGGGGCGCTATTTGGTTAAAAAAGAGAACTCCCCCAAGTACATCAACAGTCCCGAATCTGAAATTTATCAAAAGCGGGAGGTTCTGTATGGTTTGTTTCAAGCCAAACAGAGCATCATTAAAGAAGATGAATGCTATTTGGTAGAAGGCTATACCGATGTTATTTCCTTGTTCCAAGCCGGCATCTCTAATGTAGTATCCAGCAGTGGAACCAGCTTGACTTCCGAGCAAATTCGAATTATTCGCCGCTTTACAAAAAAAGTAACCCTATTGTACGACGGAGATGCTGCCGGCATCAACGCCAGTTTTAGAGGCATTGATATGCTGTTGGAAGAAGGTATGGAGGTGCGGGTGGTGTTGTTTCCCGACGGAGATGACCCGGATTCTTTCGCCCGTAAAACAGGTACCGATGCCCTTAAGGCATTTTTGCAGGAACAAGCTCAGAATTTTCTGGCCTTTAAGGCCAATATTTTGATGAGAGAGGCTGGAGCAGATCCATTAAAAAAGGCGGAAGTTCTTCGTCAAATGGCCGATAGCTTGGCTCTGATTCGCGAGAATTTTACTCGGTTGACTTTAGTGCAGGATTGCGCTCAACGCATGGATGTTCCCGAAGAAATGCTGGTTTCTGAAATCAATAAACGGATTCGAAAACGAATATCCGAACGGAAAACCCCAGAACTGAATGCGGCCAATCCAGAGGCCGAGGAACAGCAAGGAACTGCAGAATCTGAACTAAGTTCAATTCCCGAACCGGCAAAAAGCCACAAGCAGGTTCAGCACGATACAGCACAAATGGAGTTGATTCGGCTTTCGGTTCTGTATGGAAACCATGATATTTATTTTCCCGATGCAGAGGGGGAAGAACCACTCAAGGCCCTAACCTTTATTTTAGACGAATTGGCCAAAGACGACATCCAATTGCCCAATCCCTTGGCTCAGCAGTTCTTAATAACACTCGATGCAATCGATGAAGAAGGACGTTGGGACGACCTTCATGGGGTATTTATCGGACACGAATTGGAAGCCGTTCGAAATGCTACCCTTGATTTTTTGCAGTCGCCCTATCAATTAAGTCAGTATTGGGAAGTGCGCCACAATATCCTTACCGATAAGGAAGATACCCTGCTAAGAAAAACATTGACGCATATTCTTATATCCGTAAAAATGAATGTTCTTTTGGAGCGCGCAGATTTGGGTCGAGAGCGCCTAAAGAATATTCAGCAAGAGCCAAAGGAAGCAGATCCTGAAGCTCAAGCTCAACGCACCGCTACCGAACTTGAAATTCTAGCCGAGATCCATCGGAATCAGCAGCTGATTGCGCGGTTCGCTGCCGAATTGTCCAGGGTGATTATACGCTAAATAATGGCTAGGTTTTCAACAAAATTCAAGGTTGTATAGAATCAATCTTCGAATCGATATTTAGAACTAATAAATTGTAAAACAAGATGTTATGCTTGTTTTTAAGAATGATTATTTAGCTTAAATTTTTTCCAATTCCACCGTTTTGAACAAAGTATTGAAAAGTAATTCCCTATTGCCCTAATTTGCAACCTATTTTTGTATTCATATTATGAGCACAGTAAACAACAACAAACCGAATCCGCGCACCAAGCCCAAAAATGCCCCATTGCAGATGAGTGATTTGGGTAAATTACCCCCACAAGCTCCTGATTTAGAAATCGCTGTTTTGGGGGCTTTAATGTTGGAAAAGGATGCCTTAACAGCGGTGATTGATATTCTACGGCCTGAGGTGTTTTACAAGCCTTCGCATCAAGTTATTTATCAGGCCATTCAAACCTTGTTTCAAAAGTCGGAACCGATTGATATGTTGACGGTGACCTCGGAATTGAGCGAACAGGGGAATCTTGAACTTGCCGGGGGAGCCTATTACATTAGTGAATTGACCAGCCGAGTGGGCTCGGCAGCCAACATTGAATTTCATGCCCGGATTGTAATTGAAAAGTACATTAAGCGCGAACTGATTCGCATTTCATCGCAGGTAAGCCAGGAGGCCTTTGAAGACACTTCAGATGTTTTTGATTTGCTGGACATGGCCGAGAAAAGTTTATTTGATGTGGCACAGGGAAACATCCGCAGAAATGCAGAATCGATGAGCCATTTGATTACCGACGCCCTGAAGCAAATTGAAACGGCCCAAGCCCATCAATCTCCGATCAACGGAGTAGCCACCGGATTTCAAAAGCTGGATGAATTGACGGGCGGTTGGCAACCTGCTGATTTAATCATCTTGGCCGCCCGCCCCGCCATGGGTAAAACCGCTTTTGCCTTAACTATGGCCCGAAATGCCTCGGTGGATTTTAAAATTCCCGTGGCCGTATTTTCCCTTGAAATGGGGGCGCTGCAATTGGTCAACCGTTTAATTTCGGCCGAAACAGGAATCTCACAAGAAAAGCTGCGCAGGGGAAACCTCAATGAATCCGATTGGGAACGACTCAACAGCAAATTGAACGACTTGGCAGAAGCTCAAATTTTCATCAACGATACTCCAGGCCTCTCCATTTTTGAATTCAGAGCCATTGCACGAAGGCTAAAGCAACATTCCAACATTGGAATGATTGTGATTGACTACCTGCAGCTGATGAGCGCCGGCAGCGATATTAAGGGCATGCGGGAGCAGGAAATTTCTACCATCTCCAGGTCGTTAAAAGCCATTGCCAAAGAACTTAAGATTCCTATTATTGCCCTGTCTCAGCTTAGTCGCGCCGTTGAAAGTCGACCAGGCGAAAAGAAGCCCCAACTTTCAGATTTGCGCGAGTCCGGAGCCATCGAACAAGATGCCGATTTGGTATGCTTTCTATACCGTCCTGAATATTACGGAGTTATGGAAACGGCAGAAGGCAATTCCTTAGCTGGAAAAGCATACCTCATCGTAGCGAAGCACAGGAATGGAGCCACTGCCGAAATCCAAATGAAGTTCATTAAAGAACAGGTTCGTTTTGAAAATGACGACGAGGCCGATGGATTTGGTTTGGGAATAGGAATGCCCAGGACGCCTCCAGACCCATCCTCGTTTAGTACGGTGACTAAGCCCAGTAAAATGAACGACGATCAAGCCGGTTTGGACGATTTTGACGTACCATTTTAATATGATTGCAACCCGGAATCTCTGGTTTTCGTTCAATTCTCCGATGAAAAAATTCGGGATGCTCCTGGCCTTATATGTCGGAATGCTGATGCTACCCTTACAGGCCTCCTATCTCCTGATTCCAATGGACAAAGCCCAACGGAATCATTTGAAAGCCTATGGATTGACCTACTGGGTGCTCGGCTATGAGGTGGACGCCTATTGGCTGCTGAATTACAGAGGCGGCTCGTTTATGTTTAAATCGACATCTGAATTTATTGAAGAATGTAAAATCAGGGGAGTAAGTTATGAGGTGATTGCCGATGCCCAAAGCACAGCTATCCTGTCGCAGCTTTCAGCACCCGATGTAAATATGGATGCCGTCAAATTGGAAAAGCGCCCCAAAATTGCCGTCTATTCTCCCCCAGATAAACAACCCTGGGATGATGCCGTAACCTTGGTTTTGACCTATGCAGAAATTCCGTACGACATTGTGTACGATAAGGAAGTGGTAGGAGGGAAGTTAAGTACCTATGATTGGCTTCATTTGCACCATGAAGACTTTACTGGTCAGTATGGACGGTTCTGGGCGGCATACCGAGGCGCCCCTTGGTACATGGAACAAGTACGCAGCAGCGAATCGCTGGCTCGGGAACTTGGGTTTAAAAAGGTGTCCGATTTAAAGGGCGCAGTGGCCAGAAAAATCAGAGATTTTACAGCCGGCGGAGGCTATCTTTTTGCCATGTGTTCGGCTACAGATTCCTACGACATCGCACTTGCGGCTGAAGGCGTCGATATTTGCGAATCTATGTTTGACGGCGACCGCATGGATCCTCAGGCTCAATCCAAATTGAATTTTGAAAACTCCTTTGCCTTCAAGGATTTTCGGTTGTCGTTGAACCCTGCCGAATACGAATACTCCAACATCGATAACACCAATTTTCGACGCATTAAGAAAGAACTGGATTTTTTCACCTTGTTCGAGTTTTCTGCCAAATGGGACCCCATTCCCAGCATGCTGACTCAAAACCACATGCAGGTTATTTATGGATTTATGGGCCAAACTACGGCGTTCAACCGTGCCGTACTAAAACCCTCAGTCCTTGTTATGGGCGAAACCAAAGAGGCCAACGAAGTGAGGTACATCCATGGGGAATTTGGTCGTGGATTTTGGACCTTTTACGGAGGACACGACCCTGAAGACTACCAGCATTTGGTTGGCGACCCCCCCACCGATTTGGCCCTGCACCCCAATTCACCGGGCTATCGTTTGATTTTGAATAATGTGCTGTTCCCCTCAGCAAAGAAAAAGAAGCAAAAAACCTGATTTTTCGGATATCAACCCCGTTTTTATCCACTCTTAAAGGGAGGCAAACCATTCATTAAAAGATGGCATTGCCCAATCTTCTTTTTTGTAATTTAACGCTTCGAATCCAATTTTTCACCGCCAGGCCCCTTATTGTATGCATCCATTTTTTTCTGTTCACCGCTTTTTGTTTTTCTTTTTTGTCTGCTTGCTATCTCTTTTGGAGCCTTTGAATGCACAAAGTATTGTGGTGGGAGATGATAACCCGGTACAGGGCGTGTCTTCCGGTGGCAGTTCTACCACCGGTGTTGGAATTCCAATGGCCGTGTGGACCAATACACTGAACGGATGTCGGCTTGCAACCTGCTCTAGGACAGTTTTTGTGTACAATAAGGCCTTAATGGCCGCTTCGGGCTTTACGCCAGGAACGATTATAGATAAAATTTCCTTTAAAGCCGGAGGAACCACCACTGTAACTCCAACCGGGAACCTGACCATTTATTTCCGGGAAGTGAATTCCAATCCTGTGACCGGATCAAATGTCTGGACCACTTTAATTTCTGGCGCTACACAAGTGTATCAAGCTGCAGTTTCTGTGCAGCAGGTTCAAGGGCAATACGTAAATGCCTTTGATGTCAATAATTTCACCTATACCGATCCTGCAAACAACCACCTGCTGGTGGCCGTAGAATACAGCAACAATCAAACCTGCAATCCCAATGTTTCTTCGGTATTGAATTGGGTGTATTCAACTTATTCCAATGCCAATGGAACATGGTCTAGGATTGGAACCGACCAGAATTTTCCGCCTTCATCCGCTTGTACAGCCAATCTGACGACAGGCAGTTCCACCATCAATTTCCCAAATACTGCCTTTAATGTTATTGGAGGAAATCCGCCCCCATGCACCGCTCCCTCCACCCAAACCTTCAACCTACAGGCCGGTTCGCTGACAGGAACAACGGCCTCCATTTCCTGGGCCAATGGAAACGGAGCCGGTCGGGTGCTGTACATCAATACCCAAAACAGCTTTGTGGCTCCAAGCAACGGAGCCTTACCCAACGCCAATCCCGTGTATTCCGGTGTGGGACAGCAGTGCATTTTCGCGGGCGGCGGTTCCGGCCCGGTGGCCGTGAGCGGATTGACCGCCGGGACGACCTATTACGTTCGAGCCTATGAATACTGCGCTCCCGACACCATTTATGCCACCGGTAGCAGCAACACCAATCCGATTTCGTTTACCACGACCAATCCTCCTCCGCCTCCCTGTACCGCCCCCTCCACCCAAACCTTCAACCTACAGGCCGGTTCGCTGACAGGAACAACGGCCTCCATTTCCTGGGCCAACGGAAACGGAGCCGGTCGAGTGCTGTACATCAACACCCAAAACAGCTTTGTGTCTCCAAGCAACGGAGCCTTACCCAACGCCAATCCCGTGTATTCCGGTGTGGGACAGCAGTGCATTTTCGCGGGCGGCGGTTCCGGCCCGGT
>CAIKAF010000029.1 GCA_903825395.1 uncultured Flavobacteriales bacterium | reverse complement strand
GCATGGGAATGAGACTGGATGAACTGGCAAATTCATCCTTTTTAGGAGGGGAGGAAAGAAAGGAGGATAAATCGAATTTCAGAATTCCTTTTAATGGTGGTATTCAATCGGCGACCCGAAGGGCGCGAGGCAACCTTTTTTTGGGTAAAGCTTAAGCGCAGCCTTCAGGAATTCGCTATTGCCGAAACCCAAAAAAGGGCCCCAATCCCTTAACCGCCTCGAAACCCAACCCCCAATACCAAAAACCCCAAATTGAATTTGCATGCAACTTTAACCAAACCACCTCAACAAAAAAATTAGATTTAAGCATTTTGGCGCCCCGCAGCCCGGATTGAACGTGCTGCCGGTGCAGCTTAAGCCTACAAGGATGCGCGCTGCGGAGGCACAAAGTGACCCCGCAAAGCCGCAATCCTTGAGGCTTAAGCAAGCCGGATGCAAGTGAAAGCCGGTAAGCTGCCCAAAAAAACTTTAACGCATCCCAAAAATGTCGCTACCTATACGCACACAGGTACTTCCAAGTTCCACGGCCAAGGGCCAATCTTGCGACATTCCCATAGATAAAATCTGTATATCCTCATAGCCGGGCGTTGCTTTAACCCGTTGAAATAGCTGCTGAAGCATGGAAAATTCGGCATGAATCTGTTTGGAATCAGTAACAAAACTGCCCATGCCCATCAAACCCTTCAATTTTAACCGCCCTTTTGCTTTAGGAAATAGGGATTGAATAAAAGGCAAAACATCTGCTGCCGGCATCCCGAACTTGGTTTCCTCAGCTGCAATACGGACTTGAACCAAAACTGAAATCTGAAGATCCATTCGGATGGCTTCTTTCAAAAGCTCATCAAACAGACGTTCTGAATCCAAACTATGAATCAAAGATACAACTGGCAACAAGGCTCGAACCTTGTTGCGCTGCAAATGACCAATCAAATGCCAACGAATATCCTTCGGCAATTGCTCCGCCTTTTCAAGCAATTCTTGCACTTTATTTTCCCCAAAGTCGCGTTGTCCTTCTGCGTACAGCTCTTGAATTTTTTCTACACCATGATTTTTTGATACTGCCAACAGCATAACATGGTGGGGAATTAATGCCCGAATTCTATGATAATTTTCTACCGTTTTGCTCATCCTGTTTGGGCTTAAGCCATATCGTACATGGCAAGGGCGCTTGGCAACTTTGGTTCAAACCAAGTTGATTTTGGAGGCATTAGTCCTCCCTGATTGACTATGGAAAAAAACTGTTTGAATTCAACCGGAGGCAAGGCAAAAAGAAGTTCATATTTTGCACTTTGAAGGGTCTGGATCAGTTGTTCGGCCGATAAACAACCGCCAACAAATCCTATGTTTTTATCGCTCGTCAAATCGTGAATATTCAGAATCGGCGCTAAAACATGTTCATTCAACCATTCTGCCGGAAGAACATGTTGAGGCAGAGGTGCATCAATATAAAACCGGTACCATTGTCCTGCCCAGTGCATCATCCATCGGTTGTGGGTGGGCTCTAGGTAATCGCCAAGTTCAATCTTTACTTCTGCATTGAGCTGTTTCGATAACCGGACTAAAAAATCTGTAGGTACCGATTTCACCATTCGGTGGTAAGGAAAGATGCGTGCCTCTGTACTTGGAAAACAAGCCACTAATACAAACTGATCGGCCGCATTGGGATTTTGATGGTGCTGAAAGCGTTGAACGGCAAGCCGCCGAGATGAACTTATGCGGTGATGTCCGTCGGCGATATATACCCCAGGCAGGGGTTCAAACACCGACCTTATTTGCTGTTGCTGATTGGGATCTTGAATCCACCATACCTGATGCTTTCCAAACCCTGGAAGTTCCACATGTATGTCTGGGGGATCTTGGGTCAATACGGCCAAAAGCGCTTGACTCTCGGCAGTTGAATCAAAGGTCAACAATGCCGGTTCTGCGTTTAAATTGGTTTCATCCAAGTATTCCGCCAACAACGCCTCTTTTCGTACCAAGGTGGCTTCATGCCGTTTGATTTGATTGTACTTGGCTTCCGAACCCACTGGCATTAGTCCAACAAAACCCGTGAAACAACCATGTTCCTGGATTTGACGGTACACGGCATATACGGGTGAGGAAGATTTGGTTAAATAACCATTTTCCAAAAACCGATTAAAGGCTTGCCGGCGAGATTCATTGGCATGGCTTTTGGCAAGGATAACGTGCAAAAAAGAACATGGATTCCCCTTCAATTCCTCGGCCTTATCTCGATCTGAATACCGATCAAAAGGCTTGGTTATCACCCTATCGACTATAGTAGGCCGGGGTGAAACCGCCAAAAATGGCAGGAAATCGGCCATAATTTAGATGTTGAAATGATTCAACACCAAGTCAACCAACTCTTCTCCGATTCGGGCTTGGGCTTCGGCCGTACTTCCGCCGACATGAGGAGAAACACTGATTTTAGGGTGATTCAAAAGCTCTGCTTTAGGACAGGGCTCATTTTCAAAAACGTCCAGGCAGGCAAAACCTAAACGCCCAGAATCTAGGGCGGAAAGCAATGCCAGTTCATCAACAATCCCACCTCTGGCTGTATTAATAAGAACAGCGCCGGGTTTAATCTGCTCAAATTCGGCAGCACCAATTAAAGCGTTGCCGTTGGCAGGCATGGGAATATGCAGGGTAATGGCATCGCTACCTTCCAACAACTCTTGAAGGGAAACCGTCTCAAATTCAAGGGTAAAGGTATCGCCTGTTTGCAGAAAATCCACCTCAATCTCGGCAGATTTCACCCAAGGATCGTAGGGCAGCACCTTCATTCCAAGCCCCATGGCCATCTGAGCTACCTCCTGACCAATACGACCAAAACCAATGATTCCCAATGTCTTACCTTTCAACTCAAAGGCCGAGGCATAGCTCTTTTTTAAGTCATTAAAACGGTTTTGACCGTCAGCGGGCATTACACGATTGGAATGGTGTAAAAATCGACCCACCGAAAACAAATGAGCGAAAACCAATTCAGCCACCGAGCGAGTAGAACTGCTGGGCGTATTGGTTACCGTTCGGCCCAAAGAGCGTCCATATTCTACATCAATATTGTCCATCCCTACCCCACCACGGCCAACAAAAGAAAGGCCGGGACACGCGTCAAACACATCTTTACGGACTTTGGTGGCAGAACGTACCAACAAGGCTCGAACTTGTTCGGTATTGATGTATTCCACCAAATTTTCCTGACTCACCTTTGTGGTAATCACCTCGAAACCCTTCTCGGTTAAAGACTGCAATGCGCTTTCTTCAATCCCATCGTTGGCTAAAATCCGAATCATAACTTATCCGTGTTGTTGAGCAAAATCATTCATAGCTTGAGTAAGGACTTTCACGCTGTCCAACGGAAGCGCATTGTACATGGAAGCGCGGTAGCCACCTACTGAACGATGCCCTTTTAAACCACTAATTCCACGCTCATTCAGCAAAGCCTCAAACGCCGATTCCATTCGCTCGTCATTCAATAAAAATGTCGCGTTCATCCAGGAGCGCACAGAAGGCTCAACCGTTCCTTTAAACAAGGGGTTGGCATCCAAAGCTTCATAAAAACAATCCCGCTTTTGCCGATTAATCTCTCCAATCCACGGCAATCCGCCATTTTGTTTTAACCATTTCAGCGTTAACATACTCACATAAATTGGGAAAACAGGCGGAGTATTAAACATGGATTCCTTATCGATATGTACGGAGTAATCCAGCATTGTAGGCAGGCTACGGCCCGTTTTTCCAAGCATTTCTTTCTTTACAATCACCAAAGTTGTTCCGGCCGGCCCCATATTCTTTTGAGCTCCTGCATAAATCATTGAAAACTTGGACGCATCAATGGGCTTACTGAAAATATCCGAAGACATATCGCAGACCAAAGGAATTTCACACTCTGGAATGGACTGAAATTGGGTACCATAAATGGTATTATTGGATGTATAGTGTAAATAATCCGCATCGCTGGGTACAGAGTACGCGGGCAAATACGTGTAGTTTTTTTCTTTTGAGCTTCCGATCACTTCTATTTTTCCTACCCGTTTGGCCTCTTTAATGGCATTAGATGCCCAGGTTCCGGTGTCCAAATATGCAGCATAACCATTGGAGCTCAACAGGTTAAGTGGGGCCATATAAAATTGCAAACTGGCTCCACCCTGCAGAAAAATCACATCATATTCATCGCTCAAATTCAACAATTCCCGCACCAACGCAACGGCTTGATCCATCACGTCCACAAATTCGGGACCTCTGTGGGACATTTCAATAAGCGAAAGCCCTGTATTTTGATAATTCAAGACTCCTTGTGCAGCTTCCTGAAGTACCTCCGCGGGCAAAATTCCGGGGCCGGCACTGAAATTGTGAATTTTCATAGTTTTTTGAATGATGTTAACACAAAGGAACAAAAAAGACGGCTTTATCCACCGCATTACAGAGGCATTTTACTCTAAAAATTACCAATTTTTATTTTCGTTTATGTTTAGGGGCGGCCGCCGGGCTTTCTCAGGTAGTCGGCAGTTGCCGGATTCTGCCCCAGCGGGCTTGCGGTGGCTCCTAAAGTCGCCTCCGCGCCGCGCGGGGCAGGCTCCGCCAACTTGCCGAGCTACCTTGTTCAATCCCTGCCGCGGGCCACGTAATCCCAATACCAAACAAAAATAAAGACGGTCGTTGACCGTCTTTATTGTACTTAAAGAATCTGATTTTTATTTTTTCATGGCCGATAAAAACTCATTAAATTGAGTCTTTGTTCCCCCATACGTGAACAGGGAGGCCAAGGTGTAATATTCTTTAATATCGGTAGAGGCCACCTTAGAATATGCGTAGATGGCAAAAGCCAACTTACTTTCATCGTATGTAAACACATTCATAACTTGCTTCACCTGCCCAATGTAGAAGCAATAATTGTCGGCCATTTGCTTGGCTGATGCCAACTTTTCTTCATCTGAACCATGGCTTTGAATGGTTTGCATCCCTTTACGCAACTCGGTGTCCCACATGCCTACAATGCACTTTTGAGGCGCATTTGCCATTTCATAACTGGGTTTTGAATGATCGGAAGATTGCCAGGTTTCATGCTCTTCATCCAAATTTTCCTGTCCCCTAGGTGCAGCAATACCATTAATGTTGGTATTGGTTTGAATGCCATCTACATTCATTTGAATGCCCACCGATCCGTTTTGCTCATTCATGTTAAATTGGAAACCGACGGAGCCATTGGAAGGGCTTGATGGATTGGATTGAGGTGCCGCTGGAGTTTGTTCATCCATATAGACAGGTTCGGCTACCGGTGCAGAAGGAGCCGCAGGCGCTGTAGACCCCGCAGGCGCTTCAGACAAATAGCGAATCACCCACTCATTTTTCTTATTTCGCTTCAAATTGTAAGTTACTTCCAAGGTAGGAGAGGCCAAAACCGTTTTAATCACACTACCCAATTCAGCCTGTTCAAACTTAATATTGACTTTCACCCCTTCCGTATTTACCCCATCAAATCGAACTCGGGCATCAGGCTGGTAATTGATGGTTTGCCCATTCACAGTTAAGGTAAAGCGCTCACCATTTTCGGTAAAGAAAATCAAACTTCCTTGAGCCCAAGTCATGGGAGTCAACAATAATAAAAACAAGAAACGAAACATATTAAGTAGTTTAATGTAAATGTAAGGGGTTGAAATTAAACGGGCAGCAAACACCAGGTTAATTAGTCGTTAAACTGTATATCGTAAGGTAGCCTGGCATTGACTCCTCTCATATTTTCTACCCGTTTAACCAACAGCAACCACTCCACACCTATGCCAAGCCCTTCTTTTTTAAGATAGGCCTTGCTGTTTTCTGAAAGACCTTCAAAAAAGGCCTCGAATGGATCTACCGGCTTGGGATATACTGCAGTAGAGTAAGCTTTTAGTTTAGCCAAACGGGCTGCAGCCTTAATGGCATCGTTTAGGCCCCCCAAATGGTCTACCAATCCCAATTTCTGGGCCTGAGCTCCCGTCCAAACACGACCTTGACCAATGGAATCTACATCCGCAACTTTCATCGATCTGCCATCGGCCACCCGTTGAGTAAATTCACCGTAAATTCGGGTTACCATTCCTTCTAAAACCTCTTTCTCTCGTTCCCGCAATGGCCGCGAACCCGTTGGAAAATCTCCATTGGCATGCAGGTTAATGGTATCAGTGGTAACTCCCAAGGTATTGTTTAGAAGTCCTTTGGCATTAAACAACAGGCCAAACACGCCAATAGAACCGGTAATGGTTGTTGGATAGGCGTACACTTCAGAGGCATGGCAAGAAATGTAATACCCGCCCGATGCAGCTAGATTTCCCATAGAAACAACCAGCGGCTTTTTGGCCTTGAGCAAAGCAAGTTCCCTCCACATCAATTCCGAAGCTAAAGCCGACCCTCCTGGTGAATTCACTCGAAGTACTACGGCTTTTACTTCCTCATTTTCACGCAATTCACGGATGGTTTCGTTGAGCGATGCAGAACCCACCATACCTTGCGAGCTCTTTCCATCGACAATATCTCCCTCGGCCACCAAAATGGCAATTTTTTCTTCGGCTTGTTCCTCCAAAGCCAAATTGGCTAGGGCCATTTCCCCATATTTTTCAAACGATAAAAGTGGAGAATCTTCAGAAGACCATTTTTCCCAGCCGGCCATCCTGGCCAAGCGGTCCATAAACTCGTCTCGGTACTCCAATGTATCACTGAAATGGTGCCGTTGAGCATCCAAAGCAGAGCTAACATAAAAACCATTAATCAACGAATCGATGGCTTGAACGCTTAATTTGCTTTTAGAGGCCAAAGCGGCTCCCATATTGGACCACATGCTTCCCATCAAAGCCCGCATTTGAATTCGGTTTGACTCGCTTGACTCCGTCAACAAAAAAGGTTCCACAGCACTCTTAAACTTGTTCCCTACCGGACGCACCGCATAAGGCTCAACCCCCAACTTATCTAAAACACCTCGAAAGAATAGCAACTCTGCCCCCATTCCATTCAAAACAAAATCAGAATGAGCATTAAGGGAAATATGGGTAGAAACTGAAGCTAAGTAATAGGCCTTTTGAGTAAGTCCCTCAGAATATGTAGCAATAAACTTTCCTTTGCCTTTAAAACGCTCTAACGCCTGACGTATTTCGTATGCGTTGCCCATTCCTGTGGCCACTCCCTCCATATCTAAGAACAACCCTACCACCTTAGCATCGGTGCTGGCATAATCCAATACCTGGATGGTTTCCCACATGGTCAGTTTGGTATTTGAACCGGAACCAAAATCTATTTCTGCAAAGGGATTTTGGTCTTTAGAATCAATAATGGGGTAAGAAAACTTTAAGTGCAATACTGTCTTTTCTTCGGCATCCGTCATCACTTGTTCAGAGCCTCCAAACTCAGCCGAAACCACTGCCGCAACACCTGCAATTACAAGAACGGCGAACAAAATGGAGGAGATAACCGAGCCCAAGATTGAGCCAAAAAAAGAACCCCAGAAGTTTCTCATAAAAAAGTAGTTTTAAATGCAGGTCGAAGATATCCAAAATAGAATCAGTATGAGGCTTATTAATTGACTTTTAAACTGTTTTAACGCAATAGCATTCGGCAACTGTGCCCCTCCAATCTGGCGTTAGTTTGTGTACCTTTGCAGTGATTTATGAAAGTAATTCACGGAATTCAGGAATTGCCAAAATTTAAAAGACCAGTGTTGACTACTGGCACTTTTGACGGCATCCACATTGGCCACAGAAAAATTCTAAGCCGAGTTATTGAACGAGCTGCCGCTATTCAGGGTGAATCCGTCCTCGTTACCTTCCACCCACATCCCAGATTGGTTCTCTTCCCTGACGACAATGATTTAAAGTTACTAAACACTTTAGAAGAAAAACAGCAGCTGCTCTCAGGAATGGGCCTGGATTATATGCTCATTATTCCTTTTGATGGTGCATTTAGCAGAATGAAAGCAGAAGAATATGTAACCGAGTTTTTGAAGGGGTCTTTGAATGTTCATACTTTGGTTGTAGGCTATGATCACCATTTTGGTAGGAATCGATCCGGTAATTATTCCTTATTGCTCCCCCTTTCCGAAAAATTGTCCTTTGAATTGGAGGAAATTCCTGCACAAGATATAGATCAGGTGAAGGTAAGCTCCACCAAAATTAGACAGGCTTTAGAAGCAGGAGATGTTAAAACAGCGGCCGAGTTTTTAACGTATCCATATGCCATCCAGGGAACTGTAGAGCATGGGCAACGCTTAGGCGAAAAATTGGGCTTTCCAACCGCGAACCTGGCACTCATCGATACAAATAAACTAATACCTGCCAACGGGGTGTATGCAGCTTATGTCCAAACCCAATTTGGAAGGTTTAATGCCATGGTGAACATTGGCGTTCGACCAACAATTAGCCAAAATGGAACCCGACATATTGAGGCACATCTGTTTAATTTCAATCAGGATTTGTACGGGCAAAAAATCAATTTGATTTTTTTGGACCGGATGCGCGAAGAAAAATTGTTTTCGAATCAATCAGAACTAATCCGTCAACTTAAACTTGACGCCAAACAGGCAAACGAAATTCATGAGAGGCTTCATTAAAATGTTGCTTTTTTTACTGGGTATCATGGCTGTCCAACCCCATGCTCTAGCTCAATCTGGTGAATTCAGAGATGAACCACTATACACCGACTTGAAAATTGCATTGGAATACCCAGGCAAAGTCACACGGTTGGCCTTGACACGAAAAAAATACAAACGCATCCCCAAAGAAGTATTTGAATTTCCAAACCTGCGGGAATTGGATTTATCTCGAAATAAAATCACCTCCATCCCACCCGAAATCGCTCAACTTAAAAAACTGAGAATTTTAAACTTAGAGCGAAATGAATTGGAAAGCCTCCCCAAAGAACTGGGAGATTTGATAAAATTAGAGAGCTTAAACCTCCGGAAGAATGAAATCTATCAAGTCCCCGATGCCATTATACAATTGAGTCGATTAAACGCATTAAACCTATCCTCAAATCCAATTTTCAAATTGCCCAATAAAATGTCGGGGATGGTACAGCTAATTGAATTGGATATTCGCTCGACCGACCTGCATCCTGAAACAATTAAGTCCCTGCAAGATGCCCTTCCAGCCACACGAATAGTCTGGGATTCAGATTGCAATTGTGGTCCAAACCATTGAAAAACCTGAATAGGAAATGGTTTGTCATTGGACTGCGTTTTATTATTTTTGCAGTCAATAATTAGAAATATGGCAAAGAAAGCGTCGGTTTCAAAAAACAATTTCTCCAAGGAAACATGGATTAAATGGTATAAGGACATGTTATTGTGGCGCCGGTTGGAAGAAAAAGCCGGCATGATGTACACCATGGGGAAAATTAGAGGTTTTTGCCATTTATATATTGGTCAAGAAGCCCTTGTTGCTGGAGCCTGTTCTGCCATTCGCCCAGATGACAATATGATTACGGCATATCGGAATCACATCCACCCTCTAGGAAAAGGAATGGAATCCAAATACATGATGGCCGAATTGTACGGCAAATCCACTGGATGTTCCAATGGAAATGGCGGATCTATGCACATGTTTTCAAGAGAATTAAGATTTTGGGGAGGGCATGGTATTGTTGGGGGGCAAATTCCTCTGGGTGCCGGCTTGGCCTTTGCCGACCAGTTCAATGGCAATGACCGAGTGACTTTATGTTACATGGGCGACGGAGCTGTTCGCCAAGGTTCATTCCATGAAACCTTCAACTTGGCAATGCTGTGGAAACTACCCGTTATTTTTATCATTGAAAACAACAAGTACGCTATGGGGACTTCGGTGGAACGCACATCGAATGTAACCGAGTTATTTAAATTGGGGTTGTCATACGACATGCCCTCCGAAGCGGTTGATGGTATGCGCGCAGATACCTTCCATGAAGCCATTGCCCGAGCAGCTGAACGGGCCAGAGCCGGCGAAGGACCAACCCTGATTGAAGCATTAACCTATCGATACAAAGGGCACTCCATGTCTGACCCTCAAAAATACCGCAGCAAAGAAGAGGTAGATGAGTATAAAGACAAAGACCCCATTCTTCACGCACTATCTGTTTTACAAGCAAACAAATGGATTACTGATGCGGAATTGGATGCCATAGATGAGGCGGTAAAGGCCGAGGTAGATGCCTCTGTTGAATTTGCTGAAAACTCGCCATACCCAGATGCCAGCGCCCTCTGGGAATATGTGTATTCCGAGCCCAATTATCCTTTTATTCAAACCCATTAATTCAAAATCATGGCTGAAATAGTTCGGATGCCTAAGTTAAGCGATACCATGACCGAAGGTGTGGTTGCCGCTTGGCACAAAAATGTTGGAGAAAAAGTGAAAGCCGGTGATCTATTGGCTGAAATTGAAACCGATAAAGCCACCATGGAATTCGAGAGTTTCCAAGAAGGTGTACTATTGCATATTGGCGTTCCCAAAGGAGGTACTGCTCCTGTGGATTCCATTTTAGCCATCCTAGGAAAGGAAGGCGAGGATGTATCGGCTTTATTAACTGAAAGCCCCAAACAAGCTTCTGCTCCCGCCCCTGAAGAACCAACCAAAAGCAGCAGTGCTCCCACCCCTGCAACACCAGCTCCTCAAGTAATTCCATCCAATGACAGCAGCAGCGATCGAGTAAAGGCCAGTCCTCTTGCCAAATCTATTGCTAAAGACAAAGGCATTGATTTAAGATCAATTGTAGGTTCCGGAGATGGTGGACGGATCATCAAAAAAGATTTGGATTCTGCTTCAAGCGCCCAATCCGCCCCTGGGATCCAATTTACTGCCTCCAATAGTAGCCATGAGGTATCGATTTCTCAAATGAGGAAAACCATCGCCCGCCGCCTTGGTGAAAGCAAATTTACAGCCCCTCATTTTTACCTGACCATGGACATCAACATGGACCAGTCTGTAACCGCTCGAAATGTTCTTAAAAACAACATGAATGTGGCTGTTTCTTTTAATGACATGGTCATTAAAGCTGTTGCCTTGGCATTAAGAAAACACCCAGCTGTGAACTCCGCTTGGTTGGGAGATAAAATTCGGTTCCACGACTATGTGAATATTGGTGTTGCCGTGGCTGTTCCAGAGGGTCTTGTTGTTCCTGTTATTCAACATGCTGATCAACGATCACTTTCAGATATTTCTGCTACAGTGAAAGATTTCGCACAGCGCGCAAAAGACAAAAAACTGCAACCCGAAGAAATGCAAGGAAATACCTTTAGCATTTCAAACTTAGGCATGTTTGGCATCAGCAATTTCACCGCGATTATTAATCCCCCAGACTCAGCTATTCTAGCAGTTGGAGCCATTCGACAAGAACCTGTAGTGCGAAATGGCCAAATCGTGGTGGGACATACCATGACCGTAACTCTGAGTTGCGACCATCGTTCTGTAGATGGTGCTACTGGTGCAGCCTTTCTTCAAACATTGAAGGCCATGCTGGAAGAACCCTTAATGATGCTGGTATAATGCTCCATACTCTACTCCTTTTTGATGTTTCCGGAGGAGAGTTTATTTTAATTGTTCTTGCCATCATTCTTTTGTTTGGCTCCAAAGGAATCCCAGAAATTGCACGGGTCGTTGGAAAGGGAATGAGGGAGTTTAGAACTGCCACAGATACCATTAAACGTGAAATTTCTGAATCAGGTCAATCGATGAAAGAAGACTTGAGTAAAGA
Organism: uncultured Flavobacteriales bacterium; assembly: GCA_903825395.1. Lineage (GTDB taxonomy): Bacteria > Bacteroidota > Bacteroidia > CAIKAF01 > CAIKAF01 > CAIKAF01. Next base: position 172,809 of record CAIKAF010000029.1, on the reverse strand, counting down.
AGCCATTCGGCCTTTTGACCAAGCATTTTCTGACGAGCATTATTTAAGCCCTCCTCCTAAAAGTCCATACGATGAAGATTTTGGACAGACAAATCCTGCTGACCCTTCAACTGAAAAGCAGAGCGACACAGAATCCGAACCCACTCCGCCTTCCACTTAATTAATTTCTTCCAGATTTTATCCATTCCACTCAACTTTAATACCTTAGTCCTATGAAAAATGCGCGGTATGCCGTAATTGGCTTGGGTCTTTTTGGCACTTCCATTGCTCGGGAACTAAGCCGCCGAGGAGCCGAAGTTCTTGCCATTGATAACGATGAACATCAGGTTGAAGGTGTTAGTGGAGAGGTGGCCTTTGGAGTTACCATGGATGCAACAGACCTGAAAGCCCTAAAGGCACAAAATGTCCATGAAATGGATGCGGTAATTGTGGCCATCGGCGAAGGAAAATTTGATACCCTAATGCTTTGCGTCGTCCTTCTTATGGAACTCAAAGTGAAACGAATTATTGCTCGAGCCGAAGGACACCATCAACGCATGATTCTTGAAAAAATTGGGTGCGGTGAAATTCTATCTCCAGAAGATGAAGTGGCTATGCTGGTTGCAGAACGCCTGATTAATCCAAATATCATTTATTACATGCCTTTGCCTGACAATTATGAAATTGTTGAAATAAAAACCCCACCCGCCGTCGCAGACCGTTCCCTTGCCGACATCAATTTAAGGAATAGGTATCAAATTGACCTTATCACAATTAAAAGAGAGGTCAGCCACCTTAACAAAGAAGGAGAAACCATTCGAGAAAAACATATCCTTGGAGTGGTAAGCCAAGACACCATTTTGTTGGCCACCGACACCATATTGGTCTTTGGAATCAACCAAGACATTCAGCGGTTTATCGACATCAACCAATAAGTCAAATTCCTTAAAAGGATAAAAAATCCTTGACGATTTGATTAAAAATCTGTCCTGGATTTTCACTCTCTTGCATATGTTTTGCTAACTTCACATCAAAATGACCCCATGAGCCGGATTCGATTTGCATTTGCCCTGATTACCCTTGTTCTATTTTTTCCAACTCTTCATTCTCAAAACTATTGCTTGACCAGTGAAATGGTTCAAAAAGCCTTTAATGACAATCCTCAATTGCAGGTTGACTTCGAATCTTTCAATCAATGGATTGCCGAAAATGAGCCTGAATTTACTTCGGGAGCCGAAGCCAATTACATTATCCCAGTGGTGGTACACATTATTCACGACAATGGCATGGAGTACATTTCAGATGCCCAAATCGCCGATGCCATTCGTATTTTAAATGAAGATTTTAATAAACTTAATTCAGATGCAAATCAAGTTGTAGCATCTTTTAATTCTCGAGTTGGAAACGCGGGGTTTGAATTTAGATTGGCTAAAAAAGATCCCAATGGAAATTGCAGCAATGGAATTACTCGAACTCAATCATACCTAACTTACAACGCTGATGACAAAGCGAAAAGTTTGGTTTACTGGCCAAGAAATAAGTATTACAACATTTGGGTGGTTAACAGCATAGAAAGTAGTGGCGGAGGTATCATCGGAGGTTATGCCTATTTGCCAGGAACAGCACCCAGTGCAGCCACCGATGGGATTATTTTAGATAATAGATACACGGGCAGCATCGGAACAGCAGATGGCAGCAATTTCAATGCCCGAGTAATTACCCATGAAACAGGGCATTTTTTCGGATTGCTGCACCCTTGGGGGTTTAATGCATGTGGTTCCGGATGTGGCGATGATTTGGTTACAGATGTTCCGGCAACCAGCGGTTCTTGCAACAATTGCAACCTTTCTCAAACCACTTGCGGTTCTTTAGACAACGTGGAAAATTTTATGGATTATGCCCTTTGCTCTAAAATGTTCACCACCGGTCAAGCCTCACGTATGAATACGGCCATAAACGCAAGTTCTGGACAACGAAATTCGCTTTGGCAAAGTGCTAATTTAATCGCTACAGGCACCCAAACCGGATTCAATCAAAATTGCGCTCCAATCGCTGACTTCTATGCCGATAAAACTACCGCCTGCACCGGATCGGCTCTATTGTTAACAGACCGGACGTCCAATGCAACCCCAACTTCTTGGTCATGGAGCATCAGCAATGGAACTCAAACCCTTACTTCAACAGACCAAAATCCTTACATTACTTTTAATAGCCCAGGGGATTATTCGGTAACCCTTACCGTTGGTTCTGCCGGCGGAACCAACTCAGTTACACGACAAAAAGCCATCCGAATTGTAGATGTCAATGCCGACGACCAGAATTGGGTATACTTTGATACTTTCAATAATAATCCACTAAACTTTGGAAGATGGACGGCTACATCCACCCCAAATTCTCCATTCGGATGGGAAAGTTCTTCCCAAGTTTTCTACACCTGGCCCAATTCATTGAAAGTCAACAATAACGGAAGTCCACTTGGCAAACGGTATACGTTAATTAGTCCTTCATACGACTTTTCAGCCATGAATGGCAATCTTCGAATGAGCTTTAGATTCGCTTATGCCAAACGCGCTTCCAGCAGCGACGATCGCTTGCTCATTTCCATCAGCAGCAATTGTGGACAAACTTGGACCCTGCGTAGAACAATGACGGCCAATGAATTGGCATCTTCCGGAATCACCACTGCAGACTTTATTCCCGCCACCAAGTCGGATTGGCGCACCGACTCTTTAACAGGAACCGCTCTTCAACCTTGGGCAAACAGAACGAATGTGCGTTTAAAATTTGATTTTATTTCAGGTGGGGGAAATCATTTTTACCTTGATGATATTAATATTTCAGGACCACTTAGTATTGACAATCAACTCAATGGTTTTGAATCCCTTCAGGTTTTTCCAAATCCAGCCAGGCAATCCTTTTCCGTTAACCTAAATATCGCAGAAGCAGGATCGGGTCTTTTCCAACTCACCGACCTAAGCGGAAGGATTGTACATGAATGGTCTTCACAACTTGGAATGGGCGAACAAACACAAACCCTCAATGTTCCTAATTATATCCAATCAGGTACATATATGTTGTCCTTTAAAATGAACAGCAATATTCAGATTCAACGCCTTATCCTCCAATAATGGCGCTTGGAAAAATTGAACATTTAGGAATTGCAGTAGCCGACCTTGAGGCTTCTGAAATTCTTTTTCAAAAATTACTCGGCACAGCTCCCTACAAACGTGAGCGTGTTGATTCTGAAGGAGTAGAAACTTCCTTTTTTCTAGCCGGACCCAATAAAATTGAACTTCTCGCAGCGACTCATCCCAATAGTCCTATTCAACATTTTTTGGAAAAAAATGGGGAGGGCATTCATCATGTCGCTTTCCAGGTGGACAACCTTCAAGAAGAAATTCAACGGCTGAAAAATGAAGGATTTATTGTACTTAATGATCCACCTAAACCTGGCGCCGACGGAAAACTTATTGCATTCTTGCACCCCAAAACCAGCGGCAGAGTTCTTGTTGAACTGTGCCAGGATTTGTCCCAGCCATGAAACCCGAAAACCTTATTTTTGATCTAGGCGGAGTACTGTTTGACATCGATTATCAAGCACCAGCCCGGCACTTTCAATCTTTAGGCATGCATGGTTTAAAGGACTTGTTCTTTAATCCTGAAGCCAACAATCCCTTTCATGCCTATGAACGAGGGCACATCAGCTCTGAAGAATTTGGCCAACATTTGCTGCAATTTGCTCCCAATCACGTTCGTCTAGATGATATTCAACACGCTTGGAACTCGATTTTATCTGGTATGGCCCCCGACCGAATTGATGTACTTCAAGCCCTGGGCAAATCCCATAGAATATATCTTTTTTCAAACATCAACGACTGGCATCTTGAAGCCTACCAGAACCAGTTGCCCGTCCCCTATCCTGAATTTGAATCCCTGTTCGAAGCTGTGTATTACAGTTGTAAAATAGGACATCGCAAACCCGATCCAGAAGGTTTTTTACATATTTTAAATCGCCACGGACTTCAGCCAGAAGAAACTGTTTTTATTGACGATTTAAAAGAAAATGCCGAAGGGGCTTCTAAAGTGGGAATTCAAGGTTGGCATTTGGATTTAGCCGCAGGTGAATCCCTAAATTCCCTCTTGCATAAAAAAGGAATTCTATAATTCATCCCTTGGGTTTCTTACTGAATCAATTGTAGGCCTAAGTTTTGTTTAATGCGCCCAAAGATCCTACCCAATTCGCCGCACATCTAAAATGAAATCGCCATCCACCTTCACCAAAAACCGAACCGGAGCAAAAACGATGGCAGAAATTCCTTCTGTCATTCTTGACAACCTTCAACAGGGTCTAATCCCTACTGCAAATCTGGTAGAAGCGCTGGCTGTAAATCAGGCTCTACTTGCAGTTAATGTACTGAATCAATTTGGTATTTCAGCAGGGCCGGAATTAATACAGCAATTGAACCTTGCTCAAGAAAAAGGATTTATTCAACGGTGTAGAACAATTTCAACCGCTCTTCATCAACATATCGGAAATAAACTGACCCATTCGCTGGAAAACCACCCCTCCGACATGGTTCGCTCTTGGGCAATTTTGAGGCCTCAATCCACAACTTCAACAATTGAATCGGAAATGGCCAGGATACAGCCCTTTGCTAATGATCCTCATTTTTCCGTCCGAGAAATAGCCTGGCTTGCTCTCCGGCCATTTATTATCCAACAACCAATTCCCAGCATTCAGCTCCTTATACCCTGGACCCATTCTGAAAAAGAAAATTTCCGCAGATTTGCCAGCGAATCTACTCGCCCAAGAGGAGTCTGGTGTGCCCATATTCCAGAATTAAAAGCGAATCCTGAGCTTGGAATTCCTTTATTGGAAAATTTAATGGCTGATCCATCAATCTATGTTCAAAACAGTGTGGCAAACTGGCTGAACGATGCAGGAAAATCAAGGCCCGACTTCCTAATTGCATTTCGGCAACGTTGGATTCATCAAGACAACAAATCCACACAATACATTTTAAAGCGGGGGTTACGCAACCTGAAAATTGATTGATTTTAGGGCGGCAGGCGGGCCATTCCAAAGCCTTTAATACTATATTTTCAAATCACCACTTCATTCTTAACCTCACATTTTTTGGGGGAATCTCTAAAAATCTCTTTTAACTAAAGCCAATTGATTTGACATAATTCATCGAAAAGCTTACTATCCATAAGAATGCAGCTATAAAAAATCCTTTTTTGAGTATAAAAATGAAGTTTCACCTTGACATTTTGAAAATCCTCGCGTAAATTCGTATTTCATCGATGAAACGTTAAAACAAGGTTCGTCACGTATTGGGGTGGCGAAGAACAGTTAGGGCACTTTTTGGAGTGAACTACGGGAATTTGGTGAAGCTTAAAAGTGAAACCAGATTCGCCTTGGGGAGTCTCAGAAAAGCTTTCTGAATTATGCAAAGGCAACTTTGCTGATGCAGGAAGCGGGAGCATGGGAATGAGACTGGATGAACTGGCAAATTCATCCTTTTTAGGAGGGGAGGAAAGAAAGGAGGATAAATCGAATTTCAGAATTCCTTTTAATGGTGGTAATCAATCGGCGACCCGAAGGGAGCGAGGTAACCTTTTTTGGGTAATCCGAAGCGTGGCCTTCAGGAATTCAGTATTGGATTAAATCCAACCCAAAAAAGGGAAGTCCCTTATGCGCCGCGTGTTAATTCGGCGTACAATGTACCGATACAAACCAATCAAGAGCAAACTGTGGATGATTCCGATCTGGTAATAATTATACCACTTGAACTTCCTCTACCGTACCATTTCCCAACATTTTATTCATTTCCTCCTTAATCTTTGTACGTTCCATGTGGATTTCTTGCTTTAGTGCGGCCGACTGAATATAAATTTTTAGCACTCCTTTTTTGAACTCGACCTTAGAGGTCCTACTGCTAATGAACGGACCAGCATAGGTTTTCCATGCATCCGCAGCCCGATGGGAGGTCAGTCCTTCCTGCAAGCGGTATTTTTTCATCAGGGCTTCAATTGCCCCTTTCAGTGTATGCTCGTTGCTTGATTTCACAGTCTAAAGTTCATGAAATTGAGCATGAATTTCAAGTTTACTTAAAACTTCTGCTACTTTCTGCTCTCCCGTGTCGGTCAATATAACCTGATTTACTTCTCCAGAATTGGCCCAAGACAATAACCGGCGTACGCGTTCTGGATCTAGTTTGTCAAATACATCGTCCAGCAACAACACTGGTGGTGTTCCTAGTTTTTGGGTTAAAAAAGCATGCTCGGCCAATTTAAGAGCTACCAAATAGGTTTTCTGTTGCCCTTGTGAAGCAAACTTTTTTAGGTTGTGGCCTTTTAATTCAAAAACCAAATCATCTCGATGAGGCCCAACTGTGGTATATTGGGCGCGAAAGTCTGCCGAAACAGCCTGCTGCCAGCGCTCATGGAACTGTGCGGGTAAGGCCCCGGCTTCGTACCGCAGTTCAGGTTGTTCACCCAACTGAGCCAACTGAGCATAATAGGACTGAAAAACCGGCATAAATAAATCTAGGAAAGCGAGCCTTGCTTCCAAAATTCGGACTGCGAGGGGAAGAATCTGTTCATCCATTGCCTGAAGGAACCCAATATCTGGGCGTTCGGATTTTAAAAACGCATTTCGTTGTAAAATAGACCTATGGTAACGTACCAGCGAATCCAGATACAGAGAATCATACTGAGAAATTAACGCGTCCAAAAAACGCCTGCGGCCTTCACTTCCTCCCGTTACCATACTGCCATCTTGAGGGGCAATTACTACTGTAGGGAATCTGCCAATGTGCTCGGCCAACTTTACAGCATTTTTTTGATTCCATTTTAACACCTTTCCTTTCGACTTACTAAAGCTCAAGTAAATCTGCTGTCGTTCGCCGTTGTGTTCAAGCTGAGCTTCAAGCATAAAAAAGGCAGAGGGATCATCGGCCAATTCCCATGGGAAACTGGCTTGATCTGAGGCCTGAAAAAAGCTTTTGGTCATGGATAAATAATGAACCGCATCCAATACATTGGTTTTCCCGCAGCCGTTTGGACCAACTAAAGCGTGAACCCCTGGGCCGAATGTAAATTTTCTTTCAGGATGGTTTCGGAATTGGACTAGGTGCAGGGTATTTAAATGCATGGTACGAAGGTAAACATATGCTGGCATTGGTTCAAAAAATTGAAAATAGAGGCAAAAGGATAAAAGTCACACATTGAAATTTGGGCGAGCCTTACCTTTACCACCAAAGAAGAAGAGAAATGAAAGGAGTTATTTCAATGGCCTTATTGGCTCTTTTAGTGTCTTGCCAACCCAAATCAAGTCAAATTGAATTGGAATCGACCCAAGCAGAAAAATTGGTTTACAACAACTGTAGCACCTGCCATGGGATTGGCGATAACGACCTTGGTTCGGCACCCAATTTAAATGCAGTTCGGAAAGCATGGCTAGAAGCATTTCCAAAGGAGGATGATTTTATAAAAAATATGGCCCATTTTTTAGGTCAGCCACAGGTGGAATACAGCCAAATGCCTGAAGCTGTAGAGCGATTTGGGATTATGCCAAAGATGGGCTACACAGAAGAACAAACTATGGATTTGGCTAAATGGTTATACCACAACAGCGTTCAAGAACAGCAGCAGGAAACGGTTAGCCAAGAAGAAAATCCATTGGAAATTTGTCGGAGTATTGCATTAGCCACTAAAGCAGCATTGGGGAAGCAACTTATGACTCAATTAAAGCAATACGGTGCTGTGAAGGCCATTTCATTTTGTCAAACCCAGGCTCTTCCCATTACTGATAGCGTTTCTACCGCTTTTGAAGCGGAGGTTCGTCGTATTTCAAATAAACCTAGAAATAGATTAAACCAAGCTAATCCAGAAGAAATTGCCTTGCTAAACTCATGGATTGAAGAGGTAAAAAAAGGGCAGCAACCACAGGCAATTTTGATTGAAAAAACGGACCATATTTTAGGCTATTATCCCATTTTTACTGAAGAAAAATGCATGGCCTGTCATGGGAATCCTAGTCGGGAAGTCCAACAAAAACTCGATGAACTGTATCCAAACGATTTGGCGGTCGGATATTCCCCAAATCAAATACGGGGGGCCTTCCGGGTGGCGCTTAAAAAGGAATAAATACCATTGGAACTTAGGGGCCCGCGGCAGGGATTGACGAGGCTAGCGCGCAAAGTCAGCAGCCATACCGGCGTGAGGAAAAAGGGGCGACCTTGGGAGCCACCTTTTTCCCACTGCCGGTGCGGCTGCTGACTGCGTACTAGCCCGGAAAGCCCGTCCGCCGCCCAACTCCCATAATTTCCTTCACGTTGACATAAACAAAAGTTGAATTACAGGCTCAGCATCCCTTTAAATCAAAGGCGCAACCTAGAATGTAACTACCTACTTGCTTTTACATTAGCGAGATTTGCCCGCGATTTTTTTTGCAAAAAAAACGAAACATTAATTTTTTTTAACACAATGATTATATTTGAGGAACGTAACCTCAAGAATATCGAACATGCAAATACCTCGATTTTTTACCTTTGGTAAGTTAGCCTTTCTTACCCTTTGTTTTATCCTTTCATTTTCTGCTGCTAATGCCCAGGTAGTCTGCAATAACAATTTGGGGTCCATAAGTCCTACGTTAAATTGGCAGTACTTATATCATACGGCTAGAGGCTACGTAACCTTCCAAGCCCAGGCAGGTTGTCAATATGAATTTACGTATTGCAATAGCATCGCTCCTTCGGCATCGTATAGCAACGACCCCTATTTATCGGTAACAACAGGTCCCTCTTCAGGACAGGTTGCGGCCAATGATGATTTTTGTGGATTGGGAAGCCGGTTGCTGTGGACTGCACCCTCATCAGGTACATATTATTTGCAATTGGGCAACTGTTGTTCTTCAGGTTGTGGATCTATTAATCCCCGGAACCTTGGATTTCGGTCGACGAACTGCGCCGGTGGCACGCCCGATCCCACCGGAGCTAACTCCTCCAGCAGCTCGGTATGCGCAAACCAAAATGTAACTTTGTCAGCCACTGGAGTGAATGGAGTTGCATACTGGTATTCAGGAACTTGTGGAGGTGTATTGGTAGGAACAGGCTCAAGTATAACGGTAGCCCCTTCCACAACGACGACTTATTTTGTTCGAAATTACAACAATGGACAATTCAGCCCTGGTTGCGCTTCTACCACGGTAACAGTAAGTCCAAATCCAGCTAGTCCTGTTATCACAGCAGGGGGGCCGTTGTCCATTTGCACCGGCGACAGCCTATCTTTAACTTCCAGTTATGCCTTTGGTAATACCTGGAGTACAGGAGATACAAACTCTACCATTTATGTATCTACAGCCAGCTCATTTCAGGTGTACCATACAAATTCAAATGGGTGCCAGTCCAGCAATTCAAATGCGACTGTAACCTCATTGTTGCCTTTACCCCAGGCCCCTGTAATTACGAATTTGACTCCCTTGTCTGGTTGCACCTATGATACCACCATTTTGCAGTCTAACCTTTCCAACAACATAAGTTGGAGCAATGGCGGTTCAGGCCAAACGATAGCTGCTGTTTTACAAGGAAATTATACAGCGAGGGTAACCGATGCCAATGGCTGTATTTCATTGCCATCCAATGCCTTGAGTGTTACCATTAACCCGGCCCCAGTAATTGCTTCGGCCAATATGCCCAATGGATGTTTAGGAACCCCGAGTCCGTTTAACGCCAGCATTCAGCTTGGCAATACAAATAATGCGAACATTTCTAGTGTGGTTTGGTCATTTGGTGATAATACCACCGGAAACACTTTAAATAGTCCACATACGTATTCCAATGTGGGTACCTACAATGTTAGTTTGATTGTTAGTACCAATCACGGTTGTAGCGACACACTGCTGAGCAGTGTAACCATAAATCCTAAACCATCAATCTCGAGTACCACTGGTGCCGCTGTATGCCATACCAATGCCACATTGTTTAATCAAAGTTCTACCGTATCGAATCAGAATGGAGCGCAGATTAGTTCATATGCCTGGAATTTTGGGGACGGAAATCAAAGTAACCTAACAGCACCGAGCCATACATATGGGCAACCAGGCAGTTATCCGGTTCAGATTATTGTAACTACAAACCAGGGGTGCACCGACACTGCTACCCTTAACGCCTTGGTTCATCCCAATCCTGTAGTGGGTAATGTGAGCATTCCATCAAGTTGTCAGGGAGGCATTTCTGCCCTTAATACAATTGCTTCAGTTGGCAATGTAAACGGTGCAGTCATTTCGTCTGTAGTTTGGTCTACCGGAGATGGCGGCAATGCCAATGGAACTCAAGCCAGCTATACCTACGTTCAACCCGGAACTTATAACGCCTATGTGGTTGCTACCACTAACCATGGCTGTACAGATACTGCTTTTGGAAATGCGGTGATTAATCCAACACCGCAAATTAATAGCACAAATTTTCCAGATGTATGTTTTGGTTCCCCCACCCTATTTTTCCAGAACTCTAGTCTATCAAATGTGAATGGAGCTCAAATTAGTGGGTATATATGGACGTTTGGAGATGGTACCACCAGCCCTTCCATGAATCCCACCAAAACCTATGCTCAAACGGGTACATTCCCCGTCAGTGTTACCATTCAAACCAACCAAAACTGTCCCACCGTATTTTATGATACCGTGCTGGTGAATCCGTATCCTGTTGTCAATAGCATTACGGTGGCAGACGTTTGTCAAGGTAATGCAAGTGTCTTTAATCAAAACAGCTCGGTTCCGCCAGTAAACGGTTCGGTTGTGAATGCATACCAATGGAATTTTGGTGGTGGGAATACCAGCAATCAGTCCAACCCAAGCTTTAGCTATGCCAATCCCGGAACGTACATTGCCAATTTAACGGTTACAACAAACTATGGTTGTAGCAGTTCTGGTAGCGGACAAGCGATTGTCAATCCCAACCCAGTAATTGCTAATATGAGTGTAAATGGAGTGTGCGAAGGCAACAGCAACGCATATTTGGCCTCGGTTTTTGTAGCTCCAGCAAATGGATCGGTCATCTCATCAACCAATTGGGATTTGGGCGATGGGAATCAAAGTTCCCAACTCAATTTCAATCACATTTATTCTGTAGCGGGTCAATATACAACCACATTGACAGTAAACAGCAGCAACGGTTGCAGTACTTCCCAATCTGCTGTTGCCTTGGTTAACCCCAATCCAGTGGTGAGTCAAGCCTCTGTAAATAACGTATGCCAAGAAGAGTTCAGCTCCTTCACTGCGTCGGCAAGTGTCCCTTCTATTAATGGCGCTACCATTTCTGGCTACCATTGGGATTTTGGAGATGGAGGAAGTTCAATGGCAAACAATCCATCTTATGTGTATTCAAACTGGGGCAATTTCAACTGGCAAGTAACCGCCAGTACCAATCATGGGTGCTCCAACACAATAGCTGGAAGTACCACAATTTATCCAAAGCCACAAGCTGCATTTACCTTACCCGATCATTGCCGTGGGAGCTTAATGCCCATTTCTAACCAATCCAGCATTGGTTCTGGAAGCCTCATAAGCACCCAATGGAACACCAGCAATGGAATGAGCAGCACGATGCAAGTGCCAAGTCTTTATTTTACTTCCGCTGGGAATTACACAGTAACACTCATGCTTGAAAGTAATTTAGGCTGCAAGGATACATTAACCCAAAATGTAGTGGTAACAGAAATGGTGAATTCCAACTTTAGCCCCACACTGTTAACAACAAACACCATTCATTTCCTTCCTGATACATTAGATCCGTATTTGGATTATTTCTGGGACTTTGGTGATGGAACCTACAGTTTGGATATAAATCCACAAAAACTGTTCTTCTTCCCCGGCCTTTACAATGTATGTTTAACCATTTCCGACAATGGATGTTCTAATACCACCTGCAATCCAGTTCAATTGAATGTTGCCGGAGGTTTAGATCAAGAAGCCAGTTGGAGTACATCCGTTTATCCAAATCCATTTGATTCGGAGGTTCGGATTGGTTTGACGAATCTTAAGCAGGATGCCACGTTGCGGTTGAGGGAAATAAGCGGACGGACTTTAATCCAACAAAGCGTTAAAGCTAGTACTGGAGAAATTGGCCTTCAGTTAAATCAATCGGATTTGGGAGACCTACCTTCTGGTGTATATATTTTAAGCATTGAAAACTCAGAAGGGGCTCAACACATCAGACTGATAAAGAAATAATCCCTTCAGAAAGAGAATCAAACGCCGGGGAATCTCCGGCGTTTTTTTTGCTTTTAAAACGTGGGAGCAATTCTCTATTTGGCAGGTAAATAATCCATAGTTTTGACCTTGTGAAACAAATGCTGGCGGCGACTCTTTGGTTTTCCTTGATGAATTTGTTCGTGAAAATGATGCCGGAGATGCCTATCCCTGTTGTGCTTCTATTTCGTGCAATCATTACTCTAAGCTTCAGCGCATGGCAAATAAGGCAATTGGGGTTGTTGCCCTGGGGGAATAATAGACCTGTACTGTGGCTTCGAGGCTTATTTGGAACGGGAGGACTGGCTTTATATTTTATAACCTTACAAAACATACCTTTAGCCGGAGCCGTAACCTTACAGTATTTATCGCCCATTTTCACTCTGATTTTCACCCGCATTGTATTGGGGGAAAAGTTTAAATGGATTCAGGGGCTCTTTTTTATTTTAAGCTTTATAGGAGTGTATGTGATAGGACATACGGATGAACGATTAACCTGGATATGGCTTGCCACTGGAATTGGCTCTGCCGTATTTTCTGGATTGGCCTACACGATGATTAGGAAGGCCTCTAGAACCGAGCATCCCGTGGTGGTAGTTTTCTATTTTCCATTGATTGCCTTACCGTTGGTGGGAATTTGGAGTTTTTTTGATTGGAAAAATCCGGAAGGCATGGAATGGATTTGGTTGATTGGCACAGGATTATCAACACAGTTTGCACAATTGGCCATGACCAAAGCTTTTATGCAAGAGAAAGCGGCAAAGGTGTCTAGCCTTCAATATTTAGGGTTACTATATGCCTTGATTTTGGGTTGGTTGTTTTTTGGGGAGGGGTTTAAACCCGCCACCATTATGGGCATGGTTTTGGTAAGTTTAGGCGTAATATTAAATGTGATTTTTTCTTCCTTACAAAAAACTTCAATCAAATAGATTAAGATTTTCATTCCAACAAATGATGTATATTTGACCCGAACAACTAAAACAAAAACTATGTTTAAACAAATTACAACTTTAACCTTAGGCCTTACTATGGGAGCTATTGCTTTCGGCCAACGCCCAACAAGTGGAGATGCATTTTCCGTAAAAAATTCGTTTGCACCAGAACTTTCGCAAAAAGTTGATTCAAATATGATTCCTGAGTCCTTTTATGTTCCAGGATGTGACACTTTGCGGTTGTGGAGTACCCAAAATGGCTACATTTTTGGTCTAAACAATTTTTTGGATCGCGCTAAAGGTTTCATGTTCAACGGAAATGGTTCTGTACCTGGAGTGGCTGCGTTCTTTGGAGCAAAAGCAATTTTAGACTCTACCAGCTCTGGAGGTACTTACATGGCCCATATCTATGAAGAAACAGGACCTGGTCAATTTAACTTATTGGGTAGTTCCGTTCCTGTACCTTTTGGCTCGATTGATACCTCGACCGCCAATGGTCCTCAATACACTATTTTCCCGTTTTTGCCTGCAGTTGCTGTGAGCGGAAATTTCTTGGTATTGTTTGACGTCTTCTCACTAGCTGATACAGCAAGTGGAGCCGTTATTTGGTCCAATGGTCCAACATGCGGAACCGACAAATCATACGAGTTGTATTTTGACCAAAATGGCAACACCGTATTTTCTAAAATTTCTGCCTATTGGCAGTACAATGGTGCAGGCTTATTGGCTGATCCTTACATTGGAATTACTATTCAAGGTTTCACTGGAAACGAGGAGTTCCTTACTCCATCTTCATTGATGGCGTATCCTAACCCTGCCAATGAAAACACCGTAATATCATTTGGGTCAGAACAAAACGGTCAAGGTCAAATCGAGATTATGAACCTAGCCGGTCAAAAAGTTGCTTCAATTCCTACTGAAATCGTTCAAGGCAAAAACCAAATTGAGGTTTCTGTTGCCGGTTTGAGCAATGGAATTTATGTGTACCACGTTCTTGCTGGATCAACCAAGTTGAGCGGCAAATTGGTGGTGAATCACTAAAATTAAATTTTCTTTTAAAAAAACCGCCTTGGAAACAAGGCGGTTTTTTTTTGCTTAATAAGGAAAAACAATCCAGTGAGGGTGCTATTTATCTTGCTAATTTAAGGGAATAAGGCATTGATAAAAATTGAAGTGGATACACCTTGATTTCCTACTTCATCTATTCTTCTGGGCTATACCAAGGTAAAATCAATCCAATATCCACCGTGTGCCCTTGCATTCAATACCAAGTCGCCTTCCAGCAGCAAATATTGCCCCCGAATGCCCATTAATTTCCCTTCCCAAGTCATGGGTTTTTCCAACTTCATCGTGATGGGCTTTTCTGGATACGTCAAAATTGGATATTTAAAGCAAACTACTTCTACCTCTGATTTTGAAATCAGATATGGATTGAATTCAGGAGAAATCCATTCAGGAATGCGTTGGATAGAAGTTGGGAATTCCAAATTCGAATCATCTAAGCCCCTCAGCATTTTATCTCGAGGTGTTTTATCGCTGAAATGGGATTTCAATTCTACTTCCATTTTACCGGCAATAGCCCTGTAGGGCGTTCGAGCAATGGCCACAGCGGAAGCTGCCCCTTGGTCTATCCACCGTATTGGTCGTTGAGATTCGCGCGTAACTCCAACTTTTATAACCGATGTAGCCGCCAAATAAACCAAATGCGGCTGGGCATGATTTTCATATTCAAATTGCGAATCTCGCCCCTGTCCCAGGTGTCCTTTGCAAAGTTCAGGCCTTAAAATACAGTCTGAAGATTCGGGATGGCTCAAATGACAAGCATAACAGAAACCCTGGCTGAAAATACGCGTTGATCCTCCACAGCCAAGACATTGAGTGTCTCCGTCAAAACGTATCCTAACCTTCATCCCCAATAGATTATTCAAATTCATTGAAAATCCATCCGCACTTGATACCAAAGTGTAACTTACTGGTTCCGAGTGTTCGACTCTTAATTTTTGCAGTAAAAACCGAGATTGCCCCATGGGGGTAAAGGTACAAATACAGATTAGGAAAAGTCAAACCGAAATAATTCCAGAATGAATAGCATCGGTTAAGAAGTTTGGATTAACAAAACCCAAAAAAAAATTCGAGTTAAAATGTACCTTTAAGTCATGTTACGTTTAATACTACTCTTAACCCTTAGCAGCATAAATATGATGGCACAAGGTCAACATGTTTCCATACCGGTAGGGCGCATCGCCAATCATATGTTTTTTGGGAAGCAACATGGACCAATATTTGAACCGGGTTTTAAGGCGTATGAACCAAAGAAAGAGACCATTGAGCAACTGAAAATGCACAAAAAGAAATTAAGTTTCAAATGTGTGTTGGGTTTTTGGTGCGAAGATTCAAAAATTCATGTGCCCGCCTTTCTAAAAATTATGGATGCAATGGGAATGGGGGAAGAAGAGTACAGAATGTACGGGGTAGATGAAAATAAACAAGCTGCGTTTGAAGGATTTAATGCCCTTCGAATTGAATTTGTACCTACAATCATCGTTTATTTTGAAGGAAATGAAATAGGACGTTGGGTAGAAACACCGAATAAAAGCCTAGAAGAAGACTTACTCCACATTGTTGAACGCCATCTGAATCCATGAAAGGAATTAATCCCACATTTAAACGGTCAGATGGGTCATTCACCCCCCAAGGTGTTTCAGACTGGTTGGATGCCATTCAAAACGGGGGTATTTCAGGAGTATCAAGGGCCATAAGTTTATTGGAAAACAAAAAACCTGAAGCACGAAAAATGGCGATGAAGGTTTTAGAAAGGTGCATGCCTTACACCGGTAAAAGTATCCGCATAGCGATTTCGGGGATACCGGGGGCTGGGAAATCAACCTTCATTGAGGCTATTGGAAATGAAATCCTGCAAAAAAACTACAGAATAGCCGTTCTAGCCATAGACCCAAGTTCACAACGAACAGGAGGAAGCATTTTAGGAGATAAAACCAGGATGGAAAGCCTAGCAAAACACCCCAATGTCTACATTCGACCTTCGCCAGCGGGTCAATCTTTGGGTGGTGTAGCAGCCAATACCAGAGAAGCCATGTACATCTGTGAAGCGGCAGGATATGATTTAATATTAATTGAAACGGTAGGCGTGGGTCAGTCCGAAGTGGCCGTTCATTCTATGGCAGACTTAATGGTCTTATTAACTATTCCAGGGGCAGGAGACGAACTACAAGGTATAAAACGGGGTATCATGGAAATGGCCGATTGCATTGTGGTAAATAAAGCAGAAACACCCAATGAAACAAAAGCAGAACAAGCAGCACGGGAATTAAGGAATGCAACCCATGTATTTCCGCCACATCCCTATGGAATGGAACTAAAGATTATGTTGGCCTCTGCGACGACAAAGCAAGGAATACCTGAATTTATAGAGCATTGTTTAGAATTGGTAAATACTGCAAAGAATACAGGCATGTTTGAGCAGCGTAGAAAAGACCAAAGCGAATATTGGTTAAATGAGGCTTTGCATCAAATCATGATTCAGAGCTTGATGGAAAACAAACAGAATACTTCCCACTGGGAGGACCTAAAGATGAAGGTTAAGCGTGGCGAAACCAATCCATTCTCTGCAGCAGATTCATTCTGGAAGCAATTTTTAAGCTCCCAAAAAAACAAATAAAAAAAAGGGGCCTAAGCCCCTTTCAAATACTGCTAAGAATTATTGTTCCCACATATCGTGCTCGAACAAAAAGATTTGCTCTTTGATTTCCTCTCCAACCAACAAGGCATCAAGACCTGTGGTATATTCAGAAATATACCGATCATGAACGTTGTCAACCTTTAGAATTCTTGAAGAAAACATCCGTTTCATAAACAAATCATCAAAGGTGATGCGTTGAGCATAGTTTTTTGTGTTGTACACTTCTTCTCGAGAAAAAACGTGACGGGCTTGAGGAAAATAGATCCAGGCCATACCTTCCATTCCCTCAAAGTCACCTGTTGATGAATTGAAGCGTTGACGCATGGGTAACATTCCAAGAATTCGACACTCCATAATGGAACGCTGACGATCAAAAAACCAATCTTCCTTAAGTCGCAAAGACTTAACTGCATCCGGTTTGAAAGGCTCATCGATTACCTTCATCACAGGCTCGTAAGGGGGATCAGGAGATGGAATCCACTGAGTATCTCGTTTAGTACCAATTTTCGCAAAATCGGAAGTTGTCAGCTGTACCCTAAAATCATCGTTTTCTACGTCAAAGGGAGTAACAATCAAATCCGTTAAAATGGCTTTACGAACTATTTCAATATAATTCTTACGACCATTGGTGGGAGTTAGAGGATAGTAAAAAACTTGATTTACTTTCTCACGAAAATCCACCTCACGCCACACCCGCCAAGCTTCGGTGACATCACTTTCACGCATGTGAGGATAAGGAACAACCCTACGGTTTTCTCCATGAATTTTATCATAGAAACCATCTCTGGGCTCAAGGGTAACACCTCCAGTACCGTCATTTTGTCCAAATGCGGTAAGAGAAACCATTCCGATCGCAAGAAATAAAACCAATTTTTTCATTGGAAACGATTTATTGAATTTTAAACGCCCCTTCAACCTTACGGCGTTCACCGGAAGGAAGTTGGATAACTACGTCAGAGAAGAAAACTTTTTCTCCACGACGCATGGAACGAATTTTTCCTTGAAGATCGCCTGGAATTTGATTTCCGGCTACTTCTCTACGTTGCAACAATCCTCCTTGACCTGTATATGAAATCTCAAAACTTAAAATTCTGGAATACACTTCGAAGTCAAAATTCTCCATTTCAGGAATTAAAGGAGAGGCAGAAGCCAATCCGGCGGGGACAAGTTCGCCAGACCGCTTGCCACCCCACTTAAGAACAGGGGTAGGAATCTGCTTTACTCGGAAATCCTGAGCACCCATAGAAATGGTGCGACCGTCTTCTGTTTTAACAGAAACATTGATCTTAGCAGGACCAGTATTGTTTGCCTTAACAATATAATTACCATTACCACCAGAAATGGTGATAGGACCTGAACTTGATACAATCAACTGAGAAGGCGGATAACCAGGAACCGAAACGGTAACCGGATTGTCTAGCCCCTTATAGAAAACGTTCATTTTGGTAGCTGCAACAGAGGCCATAGGTGGCGATACGGTATATTTCGTTTGGAATGGATAAGGAATCTTTTTCCCAGTAGCTTTTTCAACCAAGTTGATAACACCAGCAAAAGTACGCTCCCCAGCTCCTGAGGCTGGAATTTGAACGCGACCAACACCATTAACGATTTTTGCCGTATCTAAAACAGAACCTCCAGGAACATTACCCGTCACAGTATCTACTGAACCGCCTGTTATAATCTCCGGCTTCATTGCTGTATTGTAGGCAGCAAGGAAAACATCGGCCTCAAAATTAGATCCGGAAACAACAAAAGTAGACTTGGGAACAATTTGAGCACGAACAGCATCAAATTTAACAGCATCGGCTGAAATTTGATCCCAAATAAATTTCAACACTTCCGCTTCTGAGCTGCGTACAATGTTTTCCCATTTACTAATTTCTAACAATGCTGCTGCCAGAGGTAGGTGATAGAAATACTTCATTTCCCAAGTTGTCAACCGATGTTTAACCACCGTTTCACTTTTAGGGTCTGGATCATTCAAATCAATAATCTCCAACGACTTAGCGATGGCTGGATTATTCTTGGTCATATCCATTAGCTCCTTTTTGAAGGCTGCAAGATCCTTTTTCAATTGGCCTGCTTTTCCTTGATTGCCTGGAGCCTCACCCGTACCAAAGAAATTGGTAGGCATGTCGTAGTCGTCCTTTTTGTTAACCTCGAATGGATTTTCAGCTAACTTTTTTGCACCGGCCTCGTCTACACCCTCAACATTCATCAAAAGATCCAACTTTAACCGATTTAGCTTCTTCAACATTTCTTGAGTTGCTTTGGACAGCTCAGAAGCTTGTGCATCGGCACGCTTGTACTTTTCGTCTTTGGGGTTTAACAAGACCTGATTTGAGAGCTCATTATAGGTTCCTTTGTTTTTGGAAGCCATGATTTGCTCTTGCTGCATAAGTGAAATGTTGGCCTTAACAAAGGCATCCAACACCTCTTTGGAAACGTTCAAGGCTAGCAGTGCCGTTAACACGAGGTACATCATGTTAATCATCTTCTGCCTTGGACTGGCTTTACCTCCTCCCATTATTTCTTGACTTTAGAGTTATACAATTAATGTGAAAAGGATTAAGCGCGATTCATGTTCATAGCAGCCAACATGTTACCATAAACGGTATTCAGGTTGCTTAGATTATTGCTCAAATTGTGGATTTCAGATTTGTAGCGTTTTGTATCCTCAAGTGAAGAATCCAAATTAGCAAGCAATTCTGCGATATTAGAATAAGCTTTTGCAGAAGACTCAATGTATTCACGACTTCCTTGAATTTGAAGTTCATACACACTATTCAACACTTCCAAATTCTTGCTCACACGTTGCAATTGTTCTCCATAGGATGAACCATCGGCAGAAGACAAACCGGTTAAGGCATCAGCAGCCTTAATATAGCTATCAGACAATTCGCTAACGGTGGTGGCAGCGCGCTTCACATTATTAACATAATCAGAAGTAGCAGCACCGGCATCGCCCATATCGGCTAATTTTGAAGTAGATTCGCTTAAACGACGCATTCCACTTCCAAGGCTTTCAATAAGTTCGGGACCGATTTTGGCTTCTTCCAACATCTTATCCAACTCTTGACTTAAGCCATCTCCACCGCCTTTTTTAGTTTTGTGGTCTTTGGAATCACCATGACCTTCGCCCTCATGCATAGCCAATTCAGGATAAACCAAGGTCCAATCCAATTCATGGTGAGGTGGTTCAAAAGCAGAGATAGCAAAAATTACAGCTTCAGTAGAAAGTCCAGCTACAATCATTACGCTTGCCCCAGGCCAGTGCATGATTTTAAACATGGCGCCTAGAATTACAATGGCGGCTCCGAACCCGTATACGAAGTTCATTACCACTTTTCCCTTTTCGGATTGAAGGAACTTGTTCATGTTGAATTGGATTTTGGTTTTGGGTTAATTAAAGGTTAAAGGTTTATTGTTTGATTTATTCAGCATCAGCTTTATCACGACCCATATACGTTTGTACGCAACGGAAACCGATGTAACTCTTCGCTGTATCTTCATACTCATATGCGCGTGTGGAAACCTGAAGGTAAAAACCAACGTCTTTCCAGCTGCCACCGCGAACTACTTTACGTTTTAGAGCGGGTGGATCGTTGTCTTGTGTATGGTACATCAAATCTGGATTCAAATCATGTGACCAGCTGTATCCTGCTTCTTCAAAGGCAACGGATGTCCATTCGGCCACGTTACCGGCCATACAATACAAACCAAAGTCATTGGGGTTATAAGAATCAACAGGCACTGTATGGAAACCACCGTCATCGATATAATTACCGCGCATTGGCTTAAAGTTACCCAAGAAACAACCTCGGCTATTCCGGATGTAATTAGAACCCCAAGGATAAGCGGCAAGATCACGACCTCCTCGAGCGGCATATTCCCACTCAGCTTCGGTTGGCAATCTAAAGTCATGAACAGGGAAATCTCCAGAAGCGACTAAAAAGTTGTTCATGTATTCTGTTCTCCAATTGCAGAAGGCCATGGCTTGTTTCCAATCGACACCCACTACTGGATAATTGTCATAAGCAGGGTGCCAGAAGTACATTTTCGCCATGGGTTCATTGTAGCTGTAGGAGAAATCAGCAACCCAAACCAGGGTATCGGGATAAATTCGTACTTTCTCCTGATGCAAGAACTTCTTCCGGTCATGCATTGGCGTGGTTACATCATCTGAATTTCTACGGTACTTGTATTTAGCCGCTTCCTGCAAGTCAATCCACCAATAGGTATACACCAACTTATCAACGTTAATTTCTCTTTTGCGGAAATACCGTTGATCTTCAACATAGTACAATTCCTCAAGAACTTGACGAAACTCAGGATCATCCCAGTAAATCTTATCTTTCCAAACAAGAATTGGAGGGTCCAACACTTCTTCAAATCCATTTTCCATGATGTGGTAATCCTCATCTACACCTTCGGCAATCAATCTGCGAGCGAGAGAATCTCGCACATAATACACAAACTGCCGATACTCATTATTGCTAATTTCGGTTTGATCCATGTACATCGCCTGAATCGAAACTGTTTTAGCTGGAGCATAAAAGGATCTTGGCACGTCTTGGTCGCTAGATCCCATATTATAACTTCCCATCGGCATGTAAATCATACCGAAAGGGTCGGCTTGGTACCATTTAGGTCTACCTTGCACACCGATCAACTGACCGTTGTCGGAATTGGCACACCCATATGTGAGCATACCAATAAGAGCGATTAGCAGAGTGTATCTCATGGTGAGGGATATTTTAAGAAAGGTGTACTTCATCCTGAAACGGAAACACATTTAAAATTAGTATGCGAAGGTAGGATGAATTATTTAAATACAGGCTTAATGGGGTCACGAGTATCTGTAAAACGTACAGAATAACCGGGAATAATATCTTTAACTGGCTTCAAATCAATGCAATACCTTACTGAAATTTCATGAGAACCGCTGTTGTACGAACTCAATCTTGAGGTATTTATATCATAGGAATAACCAATTTGAAGGGAACGAAGGGAAGGGCGAATGATTCCCAAATCGGCACCAATGTTGATGGCGATGGCGTCTTCCAACCTGTAGGTAAGGCCTCCCCAAACAAATTTTCTCCAAATGGCATTCACGTTTACATCAAAAGTAGCTGTGGCAAAATCTGTTTTAATTAACACATTGGGGTTAAAATCCCAATCGGGGTGAAAAGGCTCTTCAAAGGTATAACCACCCATGGCGAACAAATGTCGGGCTTGAGCAATATTAATATCGGCAAAACGCATTCCTGCCAAATGCAGAGCTGAAACACCTGCATAGAAATTAGATCCATAATAATACACCCCTACACCCGCTTCCATCACCATATTGGTATTGTTATTCAAACTTTGAATGCTGGGCTCTGGAATTCCGGTAGGATAAATCCAAGAATTGTTTTTAATTCCTTTGCTGGTGACACCCAAATCCAAACCGGCACGCAAATAACCAGGACCAATCATTTGAGGAGATCTCCAGTTGGCTGCAACTCTAAAGGAGTAATTTTCTTCATAACCGATAAAATCACCCAATGCAGTCACGCCCAATCCAAAATTATGGCCTGCCAACTTAAGGGGTGCATCACCTGAAAACAGAAAACTAGAAGGAGCACCTTCCAAACCTACCCATTGGCTACGGAACAAACCGGTAAAACACAACAAATCTTTACTCCCAGCGTAGGCGGGATTCATAATTAACTTGTTGTAGAAAAACTGAGTGAATTGAGGGTCTTGTTGCGCATTTGATTTAGCGACAAAACCTAAAAATAACACCAAAGTGACCGCAAGTTTTTTCATAGGCTGGTATAAAATGCCATTGTTGGACATTATGCTTTGAAAAGTAAAGGTAAATTTTTTTTTGTTAAAAATGCAAATTTCATTGCCGAACCACTCTTTCCTCAATGTTATGCCTTCCAATTTTAAATTCGAGATTGGACTTATTCATTTAATTTTTGGAATCGGCGCAGCCAGCGCTGTGGCAACTCTTCCGTTGTAGCCTGAATGTAATCTTCTTGTCCGCAAGGCACCAGATACTCTTCGTTGGGAAAGTGCTTACTCCATTGCCCTTTAATAGGAACGCCCATCCACCAGGCATCGGTAAGGGTATTTTTGTAAAAATGCAATCCCATACCAACATCCTCTCGTTCAACCGTGAATCGAATGTATGGCGGCTTATCCACCAATAAAGTTTCGGGTTTTCGCACATAAATTCCTTCAATTAAATGCCAAAGCACCTGAGCGGCCAATTGCACTTCTGCACCATTTTGGACAAGTTCTGGAGACAAACCTGACAAGCAGAATCCTCTGAGTTTATGGCTTAATCCGGCATATCTTGCTAAGCGGCAAATTTCATCTGATGACCAACCGTTGGGCGATGCCAATACTGTATTGGGGGCATCGGCTGCTTTCACAGAACCCATATTTAGGTTTACCAAATGGGCATCGCGCAATAAGGGCTCGGTGCGGCGAATGTTTTCTCGGGCTTCGCCTAAACGCAACAAATCAAAATGAAAATCTTTAAATAAATGAAGAAATTCGGGCGAATTAAAATAGGTTTGATACCCTAAGATGCAGTAATGAAAAAGGAGTTGGTTTTTTTCGCCCAGGATTCGTCCCAAGACATTGTCGGCCGAAAGTTCTTCTGCTGTTAGGGATTGAAATGGCAATCGAGATGTAATGTCTAAGTAATTGGCATATTGACCTGCCAAGGTAAACGAGCGGTATAAGGCAAATCCAAGTTCAGCCCCCCCCCCTATTAAAACCGGCACAGCGCCTTGCTCTATGATTGTGCGGAACAACCTTCCCAACATCAAGCAGGTTTCTTCCACATTGCTCCTGATTCCAACATTGCCTAAATCGGCAATACGAATCGGATGGTCGCCCCTATGCAGATCATACAATTGCTTTCGAACTGCATCGGGGACGGCCGACATGGAAGCCGACAAATCAACGGCATCGTAACCACATCCCACCAAAACCACATCTACTTTTGAACTGGAAAGGTCGGGGAAATCGCCTTTACCATAAAACGTTTGAATGTGATTGCCTATTTGGGTAGGCTGATATTCTGTAGCCTGTATTTCGGTAGATACAGGACTGAAATATTCTTCCCAACCATTCCATTCCAATGGCGTTTGGCTCATAGCTCAACTATTTTTTGGAGGTTCTGCCCTTTTTCTTGCCTCCTTGGGCTTTATGCAACTCTAAGCACTCCTCTAAGGTCAGTTCTTCCGGACTTTTTCCTTTGGGGATTTTGACATTGTCTTTTCCGACAGCAATATAAGGGCCCCAGCGGCCGTTTAAGATTAAAACCTCTGGGTTTTCATCAAAACCTTTAATGCGTTTCTTGGCATCAGCTTCCCGTTTAGCTTGGATCAACACCACAGCCGAATCTAAATCTAAATCAAGGGGATTCGTTTCTTTAGGAATAGAAACGAACTGATTGTTATGGCGCACATAGGGCCCAAACCTGCCCTGCCCTACCACAACTGTTTTATCCTCAAAATCACCAAGAGTTCGAGGCAATTTGAACAAACTGAGGGCCTCTTCCAGCGAGATGGTTTGTATGCTTTGGTCTTTTTGTAGGGAAGAGAATTTGGGCTTTTCTTCGTCTTCAGCCTCTCCAATTTGAATCATGGGGCCATATCGACCTACCAATGCAAAAACAGGTTTCTGACTTTGGGGGTCGGTTCCTAACAATCGTTTTCCGGAAGCTTTTCCCACAATGGACTCTGTATCTTTCACTGCCTTATGGAATGGTCCATAAAACGTTTCAATCATTTTATTCCATTGACTTTGACCTTCGGCAATTTCATCAAATTGCTTTTCGATTTTTGCTGTAAAATTGACATCTAAAATTCCAGCAAAATGGCTTACTAAAAAGTCATTGGTTACCATTCCAATGTCGGTTGGGAACAGTTTGCCCTTATCGGCACCTGTTCGTTCTAAACCGACCGTCTTTTTTAATTCTGCTCCCTTTAGGCTCAGTTGAACAAAGGAACGTTCCTCCCCTTCGCGTTCTGCCTTTTCCACGTATCCTCTGCCTTGAATAACCGAAATGGTGGGTGCATATGTAGAAGGTCTTCCAATTCCCAATTCCTCCATTTTTTTCACTAAAGATGCTTCCGAGTATCTTGGCGGCGGTTGGGTAAAGCGTTCTGTGGCCTGAATTTCTTTTATGCCAACAGCGTCTCCGGTTTTTAATGCCGGAAGCATTTGCTCGCCTTGCCCAGCATCTTCTTCCTGCTCTTCTTCATCGTTGCTTTCGATGTACAAGCTTAAGAATCCCTTGAAGGTTATAACTTCTCCTTTAGCTGCAAAATAATGGGGTTGAATGGAATCAACCTCAAGTTTAATGGTAGTTTTTTCCAGTTTTGCATCTGCCATTTGGGAAGCCAATGCACGCTTTCGAATTAGGTCGTACAGCTTTTTCTCGGCAGCGTCTTCTCCCGCCACCTCGATTAAAAAGTCGGTAGGCCGTATGCATTCGTGGGCTTCTTGTGCTCCTTTTGCCTTGGTAGAAAAATTCCTTTCCTTATGAAATTCAGGGCCAAAAGATTGAATAACAGCTTGTTCTGCTGCTGAGCGGGCGAAATCAGATAAATTGGTTGAATCCGTTCGCATGTAGGTAATTTTACCATTTTCATACAAACGTTGAGCCAACGACATGGTTCTGGCGACGGAAAAACCTAGTTTTCGTGCAGCTTCTTGTTGCAAAGTAGAGGTAGTAAAAGGGGCAGCCGGGCTTCGTTTCAATGGCTTAACTTCTACATTACCCACGGTTAGAGTTTTGTTCTTAAGTGCCTCGAGCAATTCCTGTGCTTCTGTTTCAGAGGCCAGTCGGGAAGCCAATTCAGCCTTAAATACCTTTCCTTTGGCATCGGTAAATTTACCTTGAACCTTAAAGAAGGCAGCTACTTGAAATTGTTCGCGTTCCCGTTCCCGGTCGGCAATAAGTCGAACGGCCACCGATTGAACTCGACCGGCCGACAAACTGGGTTTTACTTTTTTCCAAAGTACCGGACTCAATTCATAACCAACCAAGCGGTCTAAAACCCGACGGGCCACCTGGGCATCTACCAATCGATAGTCGATTTCTCTGGGTTGCTCGATGGCCTTGAGGATGGCTGTTTTGGTAATTTCATTAAAAACGATGCGTCGGGTTTTTGCTTCATCCAGTTCTAGAGTTTTCAGCAAATGCCATGCAATGGCTTCTCCCTCGCGGTCTTCATCGGAAGCCAACCATACTTTTTCTGCCTTGGCAGCCAGTTTTTTCAGTTCTGCAATCAGGGGTTTCTTTTTGGGATCTACCTCATATTGAGGTTCAAACCCCTGCTCTATGTTCACGGCCAATCCTTTGGAAGGCAGATCTCGTATATGCCCCATGGAAGATTTAACAATGAAATCTTTACCGAGGTAATTTTCAATGGTTTTCGCTTTTGCGGGTGACTCTACAATTACCAAGTTTTTAGCCATAGGAACGAAAAAAAGATGAGGGTATTGGCACAAAGAAAAGAAAATTAGGGGACAATACGGCCCGCGGCCCGGATTGAACAAGGTAGAGCGCAAGGGTGGCGGAGCCTGGCCCGCGTGGCGCGGAGGCGACTTTAGGAGCCACCGCAAGCCCGCTGGGCCAGTCTTCCGGCACCCGCGTACTACCTGTGAAAGCCGGTAAGCCGCCCCAGAAATTCAACTATAAAAATCCAAGTTCCAACTGAGCCTCTTCGCTCATCATATCTTTATCCCATGGAGGTTCAAAGGTTAATTTTACCCGAACCGTTTCCACCCCTTCTATGGTTTTCACTTTTTGCTCAATTTCAACCGGTATTTCTTCTGCCGAAGGACAATTGGGCGAAGTTAAAGTCATCAAAATACTCACCTCTTTTTGGTCGGGACTGACCTCGATTTGATAAATCAAACCCAGTTCGTACACATCAACCGGAATTTCAGGATCGTACACAGTTTTAATTTTTTCGATGACCAAATTTTCCATAACAATTTTTTAACCTGTATGATACGCTAGGGCAATCCGCTTAATGGTTGAAAGCATGGCGTGCAATCCATTGCTTCGGGTTGGTGAAAGGTGCTGACTCAATCCGATGCGATCTAAAAAATCAGGTTGAAGTCGGAGAATTTCTTCCGGACTGCGGTTGGAGTAAATGCTGAGCAACATGGCTACCAATCCCTTTATAATTAACGCTTCTGATGCGGCATAGAAGATGATTTTATTTTTCTTCATTTCATGGTCGAGCCAGACCTTAGATTGGCAGCCTTGAATCAATAAATCATCTCTTTGTTCTAGGTGGGCAGGCCAATTCAAATTTCGTCCCAGGTCCATCACATATTCATATTTTTCTTCCCAGGAATCGAACATGGCGAAGTCGGCCTCCAATTGCTCAACCGTTTCATCAATGCTACTATTCATCGCAACAGCTGTATGGTTTTTCGCAAAGCAACAAAAAATCGTTCTATTTCCTCTTCTGTATTGTAAAAGGCCAAAGAAGCCCGAACGGTTCCAGGAATGCCGAACCGGTCCATTAAAGGTTGGCAGCAATGGTGCCCCGTTCGAACGGCGATATTTTGATTGTCCAACAGAACTCCAACGTCCATTGGATGGTGTCCTTTAACTAGAAACGAAACCACAGAAACGCTATCGGCTGCGGTTCCGATGGCATTCACTTCGGGAAAATTTTGCTGCAGTTGTTGCCGAAATGAGCTGGACAGCTGTCGTTCCCGGGCTTCAATTTGCCGCATGCCTATGTTGGATAAGTACGCTAAAACCGAGGCGAAGGCTACGGCACCCAATATATGGGGCGTGCCGGCTTCAAATCGAAAGGGAAGGCCTTGGAAGGTTGTCTTTTCAAATCGAACGCGATCAATCATATCTCCCCCACCCCGGTATGGAGGCAAAGGTTCGAACAAATGCCGTTTTCCATACAATACCCCCAATCCGGTAGGGCCGCACATTTTGTGGGCCGAAAAGGCCAAAAAATCACAATCAATGGCTTGCACATCGATGGGCATATGCGGAGCTGCTTGAGCCGCATCAACCATTACGGGTATGCCGTAGGCATGTGCTTTTTGAATTAAATAGGGAATGGGATTTACAGTACCCAAACTATTGGATACCCAAACTAAACTGAGCAATTTTGTTTTTGGCCCCATTAGAGCATCGAGCGCCTCTAGATCTAGGCTTCCATTTTCAAGCACAGGAATAACCTTGATGTGAGCTCCTTTCCGTTCGGCCATGAGTTGCCAGGGTACGATGTTCGCATGGTGTTCCATGCCCGACAATAGGATTTCATCTCCAGGCTGAATGTGGGCTTCTCCGAAAGAATAGGCCAAGGTATTTATGGAATCTGTGGTTCCTCCGGTAAAAACCACCTCGGCTTCATCAGCGGCATTGATAAATTTAGCAACGGTTTTTCGCGCTGCTTCGTACTGATCGGTGGCCTGCTGACTGAGCCGGTGTACTCCCCTATGCACATTGGCATAGGAGTTTTTAACCATATTTTCCATGGCCTCCAAAAAAACCTTTGGCTTTTGACTGCTGGCCGCATTGTCGAAATAAATTAAATCATGACCGGCAATCAATGGAAAGTCGGCCCGAATGGCATTCCAGTCAATTGGGGCTGTGGTATATGGAGCAGCTATGGGATTCAACTGACTCATAGCTGTTGGATGGATTTTGAAATGGCCGTGCGGAAATGGCTTTGCAAAGCCGGATAAAAATCTTGAATGCAGCCTTCAATGAAGGCCTCAATCAATAACCGTTTGGCGGAAGCTTTAGAGATTCCCCGGCATTGCAAATAAAACAAGGCCTGTTCGTCCAAGCTTCCTGTGGTGGCTCCATGACTGCATTTCACATCATCGGCATAAATTTCAAGCACCGGCCGGTGGTAGGTCCGTCCGCCCTCCTCCAACACCATCGCCGCGGAATGCTGATAGGCCTGGGTTTTTTGAGCATCTAAGGCTACATGTATTTTTCCGGTAAAGGAAGACGTGCCCTCTTTTTTAGACAACTGCCGAATGTTTTGATGGCTTTCAGCCTCAGGACTAGCATGAATCATATTTACCCAGCTGTGCAATTGATTCTGAGGCTCTGCAACCTGAAGGGAAGAAATGCGAGCAATTGCCTGTTGTCCGTTTAAACTCACCTGAACGGAATGCCGTTGTGCTTCTCCACCCTGCATCCATTGTACCAATTTCAGTTCTGCTGATTCAGCAACCGAGCCCTGAATGTGACTCATAAATAGCGTTCCCGGTGCCGCAGCCAAATCTCGGTTCAACTCCAACTTGGCGCCTTTATCCAATCCTACATATAAAAACGAAAAACGATTGGACTGCGCTTCGTGTGGTAAAAATAAAGTGAGGTGAGCATTTTCTCCCAACAAAACAAGCAAGGCCTCGGCCTTAGATGTAGATTGAGCCACTGCCGGCATTGCTGCAATGGGATCAATGCAGTGTAGGTTGGAAGGGACATACAACACCCGAATTCCAGATTGATTTACCGGACGATAGGCATGAGCCAATCCATCTAAGGCAGCGTTCTGAATGGATTCTTTGGCATTCTGAATACCGGGGATTTCAGCTTCAAGAGCCTGCTCCAGAGATAAAAACTGAATGCCTGTTTGTACATTCAAGGGTTCAGGGCGAGGTGCAAAAGAATCGGAAGAAGGCGAAACTGTTGGGTATAGGGCATCCATCAACACATCAACAGGAACGTACTTCCATTCTTCCTGTTTTGTTGAAGGGCGGCCGTTGTTTAAGCCTGTCCAGTGCCTTGTTCTGTCGGCCGGACCTTTAAATTCCAACGTTGAGCAATCCAATTCCATTAAGCCTTTTCTGTTTCAAGTATCCAATCGTAGCCTTTGGCCTCAAGTTTGAATGCTAAGTCCTTTGTACCAGTTTTGATGATTTTCCCATTGGCCAATACATGAACCACATCTGGAACGATGTAATCCAACAGGCGCTGATAATGGGTAATGACTAAAAAAGCATTGTTGGTGTTTCGAAGGGCATTTACGCCTTGAGCCACAATTCTAAGGGCGTCGATATCCAATCCTGAATCGGTTTCATCTAAAACGGCAAGTTTGGGTTCAAGCATAGCCATTTGAAAAACCTCATTCCGTTTTTTTTCTCCGCCTGAAAAACCCTGATTCACGCTGCGGTTGGCCAATTTAGCATCCAATTCAACCAGAGCCTGTTTTTCACGAACCCGTTTAAGAAAAGCCGCGGGTTCCATGGGCTCTAAACCCTGCTGAGCGCGAATTTCGTTCATGGCCGTTTTCATAAAATTCATCATGGAAACGCCCGGAATTTCAACTGGATATTGAAAAGCCAGAAAAACTCCGGCAGCCGCGCGTTCATGGGGTTCTAAATCCAAAAGTGATTTTCCTTCAAATTCAATGCTCCCCTCCGTTATTTCATAGGCATCGTTTCCGGCAATAATAGAGGCCAAGGTACTTTTTCCCGAACCGTTGGGGCCCATAATGGCATGAACCTCGCCCTTGTTCAGGGTTAAATTTAAACCCTTTAAAATGGGCTTCCCATCCACCGATGCGTGTAAATTTTTAATTTCTAACATACTCATACAATCTTAACCTACAGAACCTTCAAGAGAAATTTCAAGTAATTTTCGAGCTTCCACGGCAAATTCCATAGGAAGCTGATCCAAGACCTCGCGGCAATACCCGTTTACTATCAAGGCCACCGCCTTTTCTGTTGGAATTCCGCGTTGATTCAAATAAAAAATTTGGTCTTCGGCAATTTTAGAAGTAGTGGCTTCGTGTTCTACTTTCCCCGTGGCATTATCTACCTCTATGCTTGGAAACGTATGGGCTCCACAATGGCTGCCCAACAGCAACGAATCGCACTGACTGAAGTTTCGAGCTCCTGTTGCCGAGGGTGCGATTTTCACTAAACCGCGGTAACTGTTGTTGGATTGGCCCGCGCTGATTCCTTTTGAAATAATGGTAGAGCTGGTATTCCGACCTAGGTGTACCATTTTGGTTCCTGTATCGGCTTGTTGGGCGTTGGCCGTTACAGCCACCGAGAAAAATTCGCCCTTAGAACCATCTCCTTTTAATAATACGGAAGGGTACTTCCAAGTAATGGAAGAACCTGTCTCTACTTGGGTCCATGAAATTAAACTGTTTTCGCCCAGGCAATTTCCTCGTTTGGTCACAAAGTTGTAAATCCCTCCTTTTCCGTTTTTATCTCCGGGATACCAGTTTTGAACGGTGCTGTATTTAATGTGGGCCCGGTTGAGTGCTACCAGTTCCACTACGGCGGCATGCAGCTGATTTTCATCGCGCATAGGAGCTGTACAACCTTCCAAGTAACTCACATAGCTGTCGTCGTCGGCAACAATCAGGGTGCGTTCAAATTGCCCGGTATTCATGGCATTGATTCGAAAATACGTACTCAATTCCATCGGACACCGAACTCCTTTGGGTATGTAAACAAAACTCCCGTCTGAAAAAACCGCTGAATTTAGTGCAGCAAAGAAATTATCCTTGATTGGAACTACCGTACCCAAATATGCTTTTACCAAGTCGGGGTGCTCTTGAACCGCCTCAGAGAGCGAACAAAAAATCACGCCCTTTTCTGCCAATTTTTCTTTGAAGGTTGTTTTTACAGACACACTATCAATAACCGCATCAACGGCCACGCCTGCCAACATTTTTTGTTCCTGTAAGGAAATTCCTAGCCGGTCAAATGTTTTCAGCAACTCGGGATCTACTTCATCCAGACTGGCCAATTCGGGCTTCTTTTTGGGCGCTGAATAATAGCTTAAAGCCTGGTAATCAATCGGGGGATAGTGCATCAATCCCCAGTGTGGTTCGGTCATTTGCTGCCAATGACGAAAGGCTTTTAACCTCCATTCCAACAACCAACTGGGCTCATTTTTTTTAGCTGAGATAAACCGAACTGTATCCTCTGTCAGTCCGGGCTCTAGGGTTTCAGCCTCCAAATCAACCGACCAACCGTGTTCGTATTCTCGGTTGGTAATTTCATGCAACAACTTATCCTGTTCTTCTGCCATGGATTGCTACTTTTTAGACTGAAAAACTCTCTCCACATCCACAAGTGCGGGTGGCATTGGGATTATTAAAAACAAACCCTTTCCCATTCAAGCCATCTGAGAATTCCAAGCAGGTTCCAGCTAAATACAACATGCTTTTCTTTTCGACTACAATTCGAATTCCATTGTCCTCAAACACTTGGTCGTTCTCTTGCCGGGTTTGATCAAACTTTAGTTCATAACTCAAACCAGAACACCCACCACCTTTCACCCCAACGCGCACAAAGTGCTCGACAGGATTCAACGATTCCTTTGACATCAACTCGATGAGCCTTGATTTAGCAGATTC
The DNA here is from genome assembly GCA_903825395.1 of uncultured Flavobacteriales bacterium. Taxonomy (GTDB): domain Bacteria; phylum Bacteroidota; class Bacteroidia; order CAIKAF01; family CAIKAF01; genus CAIKAF01. The sequence goes on along the minus strand of CAIKAF010000029.1, from coordinate 140,553 downwards.
TGTAACGGTTACCATACATCGAACTTTAAAGTTAACATACCAGAGGGACTATTTGTTCAGTTATTTAGAATTGTTCTAAATAATCTAATTTAGGCCAAAAATACAGGAAGGAATTGGTTTCCACAAACGATATTTGCAGGAATATGTCAAAAGAGCAAGAAATTAAAACTCCATTGGGAGCGTTGGGCGAGTCGGGTATTCACCAACGAATTCGAGGTTTAGCCATAGAGCCTAGAGCAGAAACCGTTCTAGGTCAGGGAGATGATGCTGCCGTCGTTCGACCAAAAACGAATCAAGAGGTGGTAATAACCAAAGACCTAATGGTAGAAGGGGTACATTTTGATTTAATGTACAGCCCACTTCAGCATTTGGGGTATAAAGCCGTGGTTTCTAATGTCAGTGATATTGTGGCTATGGGAGCAGAACCGGCCCACCTTGTATTGGGACTGGGTTTACCTCCAAAATTCACCGTTGAAGCCTTAGATGCATTTTTGGAAGGATTAAGACAAGCATGCAAAACCTATGGAATGGATTTAATTGGGGGCGATACGGTTTCCACGCTTCGCGACTTTTTTATTTCTATAACAGCGGTAGGATATGTGGAGCCGGAGCAGAAAATTGCTCAATCTGGCGCATCCAAGAATGATTTGGTCTGTGTGACTGGGAATTTAGGTGCGGCCTATGCTGGGTTTTTGATGTTGGATCGTGAACGCCGAATTTATCTAGAAAATCCAGACGTTCAACCCGACCTTAGCGACCATGCATACGTTCTTGAGCGGCAGCTTAAACCTGAAGCTCGAATGGATATGTGGCAAGAGTTAAGAAAGAAGGGCATCCAACCTACGGCTATGACTGATATTTCAGATGGTCTATCAAAAAGCTGCTTTACACTTGGGAAAGCCTCAGGCCTCGGAGTTCGCATTGATCTAGAACGGATTCCCATTCATCCAGGAACCCTAAAAGTGGCGGAAGAACTGCAATTGGATCCTTACCATTTAGCTTTACACGGCGGAGAAGAATATGAATTGTTGTTTACCATTCCCGCCAGCAGTTACAATAAAATTCAAGCCTTGGAAGACATCACTGTGATTGGTTTTATGGAAGAAGATCCCGCTGCCTTTCGATTGATTGACAGCAGCGGTAAAGTATTCCCATTGGAAGAATTGGGTTGGGATGGTTTTCGAAAGGACGAATAAGGCGGCGGAATACTTCGCTGGACTTGGTAGTATTGGAGCTCAGAACGTCAAAACCTTGTAGGGCTGAAATTAGTATAGAAGGTATTGGAGTTCACGACACCAGAACCCAGTAGGGGTGAAATTAGTATAGCGGTGATAATCCCATTGAACCATATTGGCGTTCACGACAAAAGAAACCCCTAGGGGTGACATTTTGGTAAAAGGTATTGGAGCGCAGAACATCAAAACCCCGTAGGGCTGACATTATTGTAGCTGGCATGATTGTGGAATACAATGTAGGATTTGAAATAGAAAATTGGCCGCCCTACCCCACTGCCTTTTGTGGCTCCATTGTCGGCCTTTGTGTTAAAAAAATAGCCGTTTTGAATTGATTCCTGACCTTTCCCCCCTTTTTTAATCCGTATATAACTCGGTTGTTATTATGGGTGTATATTTCCTATCGTACAGCATTTGTAGTGCTAAATAGAACAAGCAAGGTGAAAATCAGAATTACCCGAATTTGGCTTCCTGGAGATTGGTATTGAAACCCCAGCTGGGACAATCGCAGCCTTTGCCCGCTTTGCAAGAGAGTAAGGAAAGCAGCGCCAATACAGCGAAGCCCCAGAACAACCGCTTATAAATCATCCAAATTAGGTAAGGGCGCCTGTTGGAACGACTTTTTCTTGGGTTTTAGTTTATTTTTAAACACCACATTAACCAAGGTATCGTCTTTTAGGCGAAGCGTTGAGCTTATGCCCGTTCCGGGTTGAATGCGCAAATGATTTTCTGCAAGCTCCTTTTTAGGCTCAGGCTGATAATGCTCATATTTATTATCAACATACTTGAGGAAAATATTCTGGATTTTTCCACCTTTCACTTCCACCTTACCCATCCAGCAATCGTTTTTACCTGAGGAATATCGAATCGATACCACTACATCTTCATGCCAGCCATCGCAGACATCTTCTGAGCCCCGTGCATCAAATGCGGTAGCCCATTGTTGGAAGCAAGAATGTACCGAAGATTCGTTCGAATTTTGTGCGCTGATTCCCAAAACGGAAACAGCGAAAAGGAGTGTAAAAAAAAGCTTCATACCTTTCAATTAGCGGGGTAAAGGTACGGCAATATTTTAAAGCGCAGGTTATTTTTTCAAGCCTATTTCTTCCAGGCGCTGGTCTAAATATTCGCCTGCTGAAATGGGTTCGTAGTGCAATGGATTGGAATCGGTCACACAGGATGCCAAGCAATCCAAGCGCATATCGCTACGGGGGTGTAGAAAAAATGGGATGGAATATCTGCTGGTATTCCAAAATTCTTTAGGCGGATTAATAACCCGGTGGGTTGTAGATTTCAACACATTGTTGGTCAGGCGTTGCAACATATCACCCACATTCACAACTACTTGATCGGGCAATGCAGTCACCGAAACCCATTCGTTGGCCTTATTCAAAATCTGCAATCCATCGGCAGAAGCGCCCATCAACAAGGTAATCAAGTTGATATCTTCATGAGCACCGGCGCGCACTGCACCTTTGGGTTCGGTAAGAATTGGTCCGTAGTGAATCGGGCGTAAAACGCTATTGCCCAAGTGAATGCGCGAATCAAAATAATTCTCATCCAAATTCAAATACAAGGCGATGGCCTTCAGCAGATTTCGACCTGCATCTTCCAGCAAATGAAACGTTTCCATTCCCACCCGATTGAACTCAGGCAATTCCTTAACATACATGTTTTCAGGATATTTTGAGGCAATGGGATCGGAAGCGATATTGTCTTGGCCAAAGTGCCAAAACTCCTTCAAATCGGCTTCGGTCATGCCTTTGGCATGTTCTCTACCAAATGAAGTGTACCCGCGTTGGCCTGCCAATTCTGGAATTTCATAGGACAATTTTGTTTCAAGCGGCAAATCAAAAAAGGATTTCACTTCCCGATACAAATCTTCGGTTTGCGCGTTTGTTAGTCCATGATTTTTAACTGCGACAAAGCCAACCTGCGAAAAGGCTGCGCCCAAATCTGCAACAAAAGCAGCGCGCTCTTCTGCGTTTCCACGAGTAAATTGGTGCAAGTCCACCGAAGGAATTCCTAAGCTTGATGACATGTGTGTAATATTTGCGTTAGGCAAAGATGAAAGAAATTTTGCAATCCTGAGCGATAAATTTCTACCGAAAGCCAAAGGAATGTTACCCGGTAAGGGGTATGATGGGGTTCTGGGCGGCTTAACGGGCTGTCGCCTGTAGTCCCCTTGCCCAGTTTGGGGAGAAGGGCTGTTTGGGTGGCTCCCAAGGTCGCCCCCAAACAGCCCTTCTCCCAGCAAACTGGTCTTCGGCTCCTGCCGGCTCCATCCCTGCCGCGGGCCGCACAAGAGCAAAAGCGTTTATATTATTTTTTTGACCATTCTTGAATGGAAGCCTCGTTCAGGCGTACATAATCGTCGCTACCTGCTTCTTTAGCTAAATCTAGTGCCCGCTTTGCAGTTTTCAAGGCCGATTTAAAATCACCCATTTTCGCCTCAATTAGGGCCTTGTAACGAACTACCCAATACCGTTCTTCCATAGAAATGCTTTTATTAATCCACTCCAAAGCAGTGGCCAACTCCCGATTGGTATCATAGTAATATCGGGCAGCTTGAAAATAAGATCCGGCAGAAATGTTCAAGGCATTTTTAATGTTGCGCATTACCGCTTCATCTACACTGGTTTCTACTCCAAAAGAAACCTTGCTGGTTTCCCATGAGATTTCAACCTGAGCTGAATTGGTGGTCAAATAATTAAAATCGATGGTAAAGGTTTCAGAAAATGGGATGATGCTGGGTTTCACCTTAATGTTAATTACGTTTTTGGATTCATCGTACTTTGAGGTACCTGATTGATTCCAATCGCTGTTTAAAACAATGGTCCATTCATCCACATTTGGAATGGTAAAAATGGCGTACTTACCCTTTTTAACAGAAATGCCTGCAATTTTTACCGAATCGGTGAACTCAATAAAAGAGGCTTTGTTGGCACCTGTTCTCCACAGTTTACCATAAGGAACAAGTTCACCAAACACCTTTCGTCCTCTGGCGCTAGGCCGAGAATAGGTGATGTTTGCATCCATCAGGCCAATTTTTTGATTCAGCGTAGCCAAAGGACTAGGCTGTGGCATATCGATTTGAGCATTCAACAGGGAGAAAGAAAGGGAAATACCCATAAGTAGGGTTAAACCAATAGCTCGGAACATAAGGAATAAATTAAGTTGTTTGGCAAAGGAACAAAAAAAGACCCAAAGGGTTTAGGACTTATTGGAAATTCCCCAACGCACCAATACGGCGCCCCAGGTGAATCCGCCTCCAAAGGCAGAAAGGACCAATAAATCACCGGTGTTTAGTTGAGATTCATAATCCCATAAACATAGGGGAAGCGTACCTGCGGTAGTATTGCCATACTTTTCTATGTTCAGCATGACTTTTTCGGGTCCAATGCCCATTCGATTGGCTGTGGCATCGATTATGCGTTTGTTGGCTTGGTGTGGAACCAGCCAAGCAATGTCTTCAGCAACCAATCCATTTTGCTCCATGATGCGCGCTGAAACATCCGCCATGTTTGTTACAGCAAACTTATATACCGATTGGCCTTCCTGATACACAAAATGCTGGCGTGCATCTACGGTTTCATGGCTGGCAGGCTTTCTACTACCACCTGCTTTTTGATGCAGGTATTCGGCTCCGGCGCCGTCGGACAACAATATGCTGTCTAAAACACCAAATCCTTCTGAATTGGGTTCCAACAAAACGGCTCCTGCTCCATCGCCAAAAATTATACAGGTGGTGCGGTCGGTGTAATCAATGATGCTGGACATTTTGTCTCCCCCCACTACAATCACCTTTTTATGGCTGCCAGACTCGATGAATTTAGAACCTGTAACCAAACCATATAAAAATCCTGAGCAGGCGGCGTTGATATCGTATCCAAAGGCATTTACGGCTCCAATTTCACTGGCAATGATATTGGCCGTGGCAGGGAAGGGCATATCGGGAGTAACCGTTGCACAAATCAGCATATCGATTTCTTCGGGCTTGGTTCCTGTTTTTTCTAACAGACCTTTAACAGCCTCGATTCCCATGAAGGAGGTGCCTAAATTTTCTCCTTTCAGTATTCTTCGTTCTTTAATGCCCGTCCGGCTAACAATCCACTCTTCGTTGGTATCCACCATTCCTTCCAATTCTTTGTTGGTGAGGACGTATGGGGGCACATATCCAAAAACTCCTGTAATCGCCGAGCTAATCTTATTCATTCTTTAAAGCCGAGAGAATTCGTTCACATAGGCCTGTACGGGCAATATCGTACGTAAGCCAAATCATATTTTGAATGGCTGCTGGGCTTGAAATGCCATGCCCAACTACGGCGGGTTTGTTCACTCCAAGGATTGGAGAGCCGCCATAGGTTTCGTAATTTAATCGTTTAAAAAAGGGAAGTTCTGCGCAATTGAGGTCCTGAGCAATTTCAAAAAACTTTTCACTCAACTTAACCACTACATTTCCTGTAAATCCGCCGGTAACTACTACATCAGCTTTATCTGAAAAAATATCTCTGCCCTCCACATTTCCTACAAAATGGATGTTGCTCATTTCGGCCAATAATTTATGGCCAGCTACGGTTACTGCATTTCCTTTTTCTGGTTCTTCACCTATGGAAAGAAGGCCAATTTTCGGTTGGTTTATGCCCATAACTGTTTGAGCGTACACGTGTCCCAGCAGGGCCAAATCGCGTAAGGTCTCAGGTTTGGTATCGGCAATAGCACCTACATCCAACATAATTCCATCCGAACCGTTGGGGCGTGGCAGGCAGCCGAGCAAGCAAGGACGGATATCTTCGCGGATGCTGCCCAATTTAAGTACAGATCCGGCCAACATGGCTCCCGTATTTCCTGCCGAAGCAAAACCATGAATCAAACCCGCATTCAGCGCATCTAAACCTTTAGAGATACTGGAATCTGGCTTTTCCGCTAAAGCCCGAACAGGACTAGCAGCCATATCAATCACTTGATCAGCAAATAGGGTATCGCAAGCCTGAGCCAATTCCGGATTTGCGTCCAGGAAAGGTTGAATCACCGAAGCCTGTCCGATTAAGACCAATTGAAAAACACCCGACCAGGCCTTGTGAGCCAGCAGTGCACCTTCCAACACGGAATCAGGGGCATAATCGCCCCCCATTACATCAAGACCAATACGTACCATTCACTGAGTTGGACTTGGCAGAATTATTCTGCTTTGGTGGTTTCTACCACCAACTTTCCTTTATAAAAAAGGTTTCCGTCAACCAAATATGCCCGGTGACGGCGGTGAACAGTACCTGTAGTTGAACAGGTAGATAAGGTCGGTTCAGAAGCCTTATAGTGGGTTCTTCTTTTGTCCCTTCTTGTTTTGGAAATTTTTCGTTTAGGATGTGCCATAATTCACAAAATTAATCAATTATCATCAGATTTTAACTGCTGAAGTTTTTCCCAGCGGGGATCGATGTGTTCGGGTTCCTCTGCCGAGGTAGAATACGCTTCCAACTTTGCCAACATTTCCGGATCACACTCTAAAGGTTTTCCTTCATTCATTTGGCAAAGCCGTTTCATGGGCAACAGAATCTGCACCAAATCGTTCAGATGGGGCGCCATATCAATTTGATATTCGGATGCGTCCAACACGAACAAATCTTCGTCTTCCTCTTCAGAGGCGGTTCCATTCAACTTGAAAACCAAGGTTTTATTGCCCTTTAACCGAAAAGTAAAGGGAGTTAAACATCGGTCGCAATCAAAATCTAGGACTCCGTCGATAGACAAATGAAACACCAACATGGTTTCATCTTTATCCATTCTACAGGATACCTGAAGTTTAGACTGCTGAAAGCCGTCGCGGTTAAAACCATCAAAGAACGCATCTCCCAATGTCCAATCATAGGAATGGGAGCCATTTTTTAATCCCGAAAATTCTACGATATACTCAGAACGGACTCTCATGGAATTAAAAAATGGTTGCAAATGTAATGAATTGAAATGACATGCGCAAAACCACTCTCAAAGGTGGTTTTGATGTCGATTCCCTGCTCATTTTTTAAATTTTAATGCCAAAAGTGCGGCAGGCCAGGCACTCAGCATGCCGAAAACCGTTAAACCGGACAGGGTAAAAACGGCCCTGGAATTGGTTTGATTGAACAGCTTGAGGGTTTCGGCGTACGTTTTCATTTGTTCCGCCGGCATCCCTGATTTAATGGCTTCTGCAATGGCACTTATAATGGATGATGGCAAATACGTGCGGTCGATGTAGGTGTAATACAACCAAATGGAACCGGAAACAAAGACGGCCGTCAATAAACCGGTTTTGGCGGCTTCTTTATACCATACGAAGAGAGAGGGATTTTCAATGGCTGCCCCATTTTGAATCTGTTGCATCCGCCTTCGAACCACTAAGAACTGAATGAAGGGAAAAGCAATGAGCAGAGGAAATACGGGCATTCGCCACAAAAAATCACCGGGGCCCACCCAATGGAAGTATTGGCTCAGCCACCTAAACCACAAATAAGCAATATTGAGTGTTAGTGCACCGTATAAAGGGCTCATGGTGTTAACCGTTCATGCTGATTAGGAACTCCTCATTGCTGTGGGTAAACTTCAAACGGTCGGTTAAGAATTCCATGGCTTCGATGGTATTCATATCGCTTAAGTGGTTTCGAAGCACATAGAGGCGGTTCAGCATTTCTTTGCTCACCAAAAGGTCGTCGCGGCGCGTACTGGAAGCGTTGATATCAATCGCAGGATAAATTCGCTTATTGGCCAATTTACGATCCAATTGCAGTTCCATATTTCCTGTACCCTTGAACTCTTCAAAAATCACCTCGTCCATTTTAGAGCCTGTGTCGATTAAGGCCGTAGCCAAAATTGTCAATGAGCCTCCATTTTCAATTTTACGGGCGGCTCCAAAGAACCGTTTTGGCTTTTGGAGGGCATTGGAATCCACACCACCCGAAAGCACCTTTCCTGAGGCCGGTGCACATGTATTATGAGCTCTGGCCAATCGAGTTATGGAATCCAGCAAAATAACCACATCGTGTCCGCATTCAACCATTCTCTTTGCCTTTTCAAGAACCAGGGTAGCGATTTTTACGTGGCGTTCTGCGGGTTCATCGAAGGTACTTGCAATGACTTCTGCCTTTACACTGCGTGCCATATCGGTCACCTCTTCCGGACGTTCATCAATAAGTAGAATGATCAGATAAATTTCTGGATGATTTTCGGCAATGGCATTGGCGACCTCTTTCAGCAATACTGTTTTCCCTGTTTTAGGCTGTGCTACAATCAAACCGCGTTGACCTTTCCCAATCGGGCTAAACATATCTAAAATACGGGTAGACATGCTGTGGGTTTTGCTACCCTGCTTGGCAACCTGTATTTTTTCGAAGGGAAACAGTGGGGTTAAAAAGTCGAAAGGAATGCGATCGCGTACCACCGCCGGATCTTGTCCATTGATTTCTTTCACCTTGATTAAAGGGTAGAATTTTTCACCTTCTTTGGGAGGGCGAATGGTACCTACCACGGTGTCTCCCGTTCGCAAACCGAACAATTTAATTTGCGATTGAGAAACATATACATCGTCGGGAGAGGCCAGGTAGTTGTAATCGCTGCTGCGTAAAAAGCCAAAGCCCTCGGGCATGATATCTAATACCCCTTCTGCATCAACAAATGTCTCGAAGGTATATACATCGTATTTTTTTTGCGGCACAGATTCCCGTTGAGGAAATTCCCGGGCAGGTCTTCCGTCGGAAGGTGCTGCAGCGGAAGGATTTCGTGGAAGATCCATGGGACGTGGCCCTGAGTCGCGTTCCCTGCCGGGATGACGAAAACCACGAGCTCCTGTACTGAATGAATCTTGACCGGCTTCCGGCCGAGCTTGTTCTCTGAAATCTGGCCGGCCGCGGCGCTCTGGAACCTCCAAAATTGGCGACTCTGGAGAAATCGGATTTTGTGTTTCCTTGGCCACCAAGTTTTCGTCTTTAGGAAGTTCGCTGGCTAAGCGCAATCGCTTGCGTTTTGGAGTTTCAGACTCTACGGCTGGAGCAGGATTCGGCTCTGTTGGAGCAGAGGACTCCATAGCTTCGCTTTCGTTTTTAATGTTCATAATGGCGTCGATCAATTCATCCTTGCGCATGTATTGATATTTAGGCACATCTAGAACTCGTGCAATTTCTTTCAAGTCAGGCAAGAGCCTGCGCTTCAAGTCCTCAAATTGATTCATACTGGTTTTTGAAGTTTGTTCGGAATCCCCTTTTTCTAAAATGTCAGCCGGGCTGCCCTTTTCGCGGACGGGAATGAATTAGGAACGTGGCGCAATATTACAAACATTTTTAATAATGCAAAAAAAATACAGGTAAAGCGTACATGAAAATTCAAAAATAACCTTTAAAATCTGAAAACTAGTCCATTGAAATTTAATTTAAACTACATCCATATGGGGTTTTCGACTCTCCTTGAATATGTTGCTAGGTATTTCTAGCGAGCCGATTCGGCCCCGGATTGAGCCGGCAGGCGGAGTTACCAAGGGCCAAATGGGGGTAGGCTGACAGGGGCGACCAGCGGAAGCCACCTGTCAGGCCAATCCCCCATGGCCCTTGGTAGCTTCGACTACAGGTGAAAGCCGATAAGGCCGCCCAAAAAAGCAGTTTTTCAAAAATCCGAACAACGGGTTAAGAATCTATCTTTGTTCTATGAAAATTGGTTTGGTTCAGTTTAACTCCTTGGTTGGTGACATTGCTGGAAATTGCCAGAAAATTCTGGATTTTATTCAGCGGGGCAAAGCCCAGCACTTAGATTTAATGGTGTTTCCTGAATTGTCTCTGACGGGATATCCGCCGGAAGACCTGTTGCATTATCCGGCCATGTTCGATGCGGTCCAACCTGCATTGATACAGATTGCCTTGGAAACCGATGCGGATTTTGCCGTTTTGGTCGGAGCCCCCAGCCTTAATTTTGATTCCGGTAAGCCCTGGTTTAATACCGCTTGGCTGCTGGCTGAAGGCCAAATCATGGGGCATCAACATAAGACTCTACTGCCCACGTACGATGTGTTTGACGAGGACCGGCATTTTGAGCCCGGCGCGGAGCGATCTCCGCTGTATTGGAAGGGAAAAGCGCTGGGCCTTGCCATTTGTGAAGATACTTGGAACATTGAGCCTGAACAACCCAGATACCATCGAGATGTATTGACTGAAATGAATACCATAGGTATGGATTTCATTATCAATATGACGGCATCGCCCTACCACCAAGGCCAACGAAAAAATAGGGTTGACATGGCCAGATTTCATGCCCTGCGCTTTCAAATGCCCTTCATCTATGTGAACCAAGTGGGTGGGCATACTGGCTTGTTGTTTGATGGTCAGTCGTTTGTTATGAATGCCCAGGGAGAGATTGTACTTCAGCTTCCATTGGGCGAAGAAGGTCTGTGGATCTGGGATTCAGAATCGAGCTACCCCCCTATTTCAACTCAAGAATACAACGAAACAGAGGCGCTGTATAAAACCTTGTGCATGGGGATATCGGACTATTTTTCAAAAAATGGGTTTAGAACAGCCGTTCTAGGGCTAAGTGGAGGGATTGATTCGGCCTTGGTTGCCTGTCTTGCGGCAGATGCACTAGGGCCTGAACATGTGGTTGGCCTAATGTTGCCGTCCAAGTACTCTTCAGACCATTCCGTACAGGATTCAGAAGAACTAGCCAAAAGCCTGCGCATTCGGCTTGAAATGCTGCCCATTGCTGAGCCGGTAAATTGCGTGGAACAGAGCCTGAAGCAGCATTTGAATCATCGGGCTGCGGATGTTACTGAAGAAAATATTCAAAGTCGGATGCGGGGTTTACTGCTGATGGCATTGAGCAACAGATACGGTTGGATTTTACTGAACACCACCAATAAAAGCGAAGCTGCTGTTGGATATGGCACCTTATATGGGGACATGTGTGGTGCGCTTAGCATTTTAGGTGACCTGTGGAAAACAGAGGTTTATTCATTGGCCCGCTGGATAAATCGAGAAGAGGAGCGCATCCCTGAGTCAATTTTGACCAAGGCGCCATCGGCAGAATTAAGGCCAGATCAAAAAGACAGCGACAGCCTGCCTGACTATGCCCTTTTGGATGCCGTGTTGCAGCAGTTTGTGGTGGAGGGGAAAAGCCCCCTGGAAATTATTGATTTAGGTTTTGATGCCACCGTTGTTGAACGTATTGTTCAACTGGTGAACCGCTCCGAATTCAAACGCCATCAAATGGCTCCGGTGTTGCGAGTAAGCCGAAGGGCCTTCGGATCTGGGCGGCGGATGCCATTAACCTTTAAATTTCCTGAGTTCAAATGAAAGCAGATATACCTCAGCCTGCGGTAAGTGGAGTTTTTTTGGCATTGGTGATTGAGCCAGACTTTCCAGACACCCCTTACACCGCTTATTTAATCAATGAGAATAAGAAGGATTTGACCAACGCCATGGTGGTGAGCAAAGGGTATGGAGAAGTACATGGAGAGCAGCTTCAAACCTCGACCTTGCGGCACTTTTACGAGTGCATTGATGCTCAAAATGTACAGCGCATTGAACCCATTTCAGCTGAGGCACTGGAATTGACCAATGAATATTGGATTAGTTACTTTATTGAAGGTCAGGTTTTCGATAAAAAATTTGTCGTCTTGCCCGGCAGTACAGAATTGGGAATGGAGCGGGAAATTCCGTTTCTGGGAAGACCTGGTATTTTAATTGGTTGAGGTTGAGAGGTGGTTTGAAAATAAATTCTCTGCCATCTGATATGTATTAAGCTTTTGAATGGACGGTTTTTTGGCCGAGCTGTCGGCAGGATTCAATTCGCTGTTAGGTCTAGCGTAATTTAATTGTTTGTTTTTTCAGATTTACGTCTAAGCATGCGCCGGAGCATTCGTATCCTAAATCATGTCACCTACAATAAAAGGCATAGCAGCCATTTTTTTACCACAGAGGCCGCGAAGGGAGCCGCAATGTTCACAAAGGAGCCTCGAACCCATTCGCTGTACGACATCCCCTTTCTGAACTTTGTTCCGACATGGGGTGCTTTGCGGTAAAAAATCTTCAAGGCATAGCAGCCATTTTTTTACCACAGAGGCCGCAAAGGGAGCCGCAATGTTCACAAAGGAGCCTCGAACCCATTCGCTATACGACATTCCCTTTGTGAACTTTGTGCCGACATGGGGTGCTTTACGGTAAAAAAATCATGAGATTGGAAGCGCAATTTACATCAGCCCAGAGCTTATTTTTTTTCAGATTTACGTCCAAGCATGCGCTGAAGCATTCGTTTTTCAAAGTCCCAGAAAAATTTAAACTGACCAAACAGGGCTCCATACAGCAACAAAATAACTTGGTACACCGGCAATATGGCGATGAAATACAGAATGTACCAGCCTATCTGATTTGGTCGCTCAAGCCCAATGGCATTCATTATTGGTTTGCGAATAAACATGATAGTAAATCCGGTGCAGGCAAAGACCAGCAATACCACCCAAACCTGCCGAAGGCTATTGAGCTTCCATTTGGTTTTAAGTCGTTCTAAAAAATGTGGCATGCGGCTAATATTGACTTAATCTACCCAATCGGCAATAAAGAGGTTGGTTGAACGGGTACCGCCATTGTTTCGATTTGAACTGAAAACCAATTTTTTGCCATCAAATGAGAACATTGGAAAGGCATCAAATACGGGGTCATAGGTGACTTGTTCAAGTCCTGACCCATCCACATTCACCATGTACAGATTAAATTGATAGCCCCGTTGAGAAGCGTGGTTAGAGCTGAACAAAATCTTTTTGCCGGAAGGGTGAAAAAAAGGTGCCCAATTTGCCTTCCCTAACCTTGTCACTTGCCGAAGATCGGAACCATCGGCTTTACACACATAGATTTCCATATCGCTCGGAGCTACCAAACCCTGGTTAAATAAGCGTTTGTACTTTTCTATTTCTTCCGGTGTTTTGGGGCGGCTGGCACGAAAAACCAGGTATTGACCGTCGGGAGAGAAAAAGGCTCCTCCATCATAACCCAAGCCATGGGTAACTTGCTTGACATCACTGCCATCAATGTTCATGGTCCACAATTCCAAATCACCGCTGCGATCTGAGGTAAAGACAATTTTATCTCCTTTGGGCGAAACGGTGGCTTCAGCATCGTAGCCTTCCCGATGCGTGAGCCTAGAATACTTCCCCGTTCTCAGATTTTTCAGGTACAAATCAAAGCTGGGGTAAATGGGCCAGTAATAGGCTCCTGAACTGCGTTCTGGTTCAGGAGGACAATCGGGTGAAGCCGCATGGGTTGAGGCAAAAACAACAACACTATCGCCTTTTAAAAAATAAGAGCAGGTTGTTCGACCTTCTCCATTGGATACGGGTATGGGTGGCTGAACCTGCATATTTTCTGCGGCCACAGACCAATAATAAATCCGGTCGCAGGGGATTCCCTGTTCTTTATCGGTGCGCTGGAAAACAAGCCGTTGTCCATCAAAACTCCAATAGGCTTCGGCATTTTCTCCGCCAAAGGTCAATTGCCTCAAATTTTTCAGATGCCTTTCTTGGGGATATTCAAGATTCTGAGCCATAAGAGCAGCGATTCCCATGCTTGAAAGAAGCGCCAACACGGAGCCTAGTTTTTTCATACCCTAAAGATAGGATGTCTGGTAGTTCAGTTGGGGTTTAACCTAGTGAAATACCTATCAAAATACCTAGATGTAGGTAGATTTTGGAGAAGGGGGTATTGACCTATTCCGAAATAATTTGGCCTTGGCTCATGACCAAATTGCGATCGGCCATTCCGGCTAATTCTGCATTGTGGGTAACCACGATAAAGGTTTGGCCGAGTTTTTCACGCAAGTCGAAAAATAGGTTATGCAACTGGGCGGCAGTTTGGGCATCTAAATTTCCACTGGGTTCATCGGCAAAAACAACCGCGGGTGCATTGGCCAGGGCTCGAGCTACGGCCACACGTTGTTGTTCGCCTCCCGAAAGGGCATCGGGTTTGTGGTGTGCCCGGTGTTGAAGGTCCATCATTTTTAGCAAATCCATACCTCTGGAATCTACTTCCTGTTTGGATTTTCCGGCAATCATCATGGGAATTCCGATGTTTTCAAGGGCCGTAAATTCGGGCAACAAATGATGGAATTGAAACACAAAACCAAGCCGTTCATTTCTAAAGCGACTCATTAGCCGGTCGTTCAATTGAGTGATTTCGCGTTGATCGATGCTCAACGTTCCGGAATCTGGCCGATCTAGCGTACCCAAAATATGCAACAGCGTGCTTTTCCCGGCTCCAGACCTTCCTGAAATGGAGACTATTTCACCGGCATGAACCGTCAAATTGACTCCATTGAGGACCTGAACGGAGCCAAAGGAGCGGCGCAGATTTTGTGCCTGTAAAATGGGCTGAAGATCCATGCAATTCAATTGAGTCAAAGGTAGGTTTTTTTGTTGGGCTTACTAGAAATGCTCAATAACAGTATGACCCCAACAGGCTGAAAATAGGTTCAAGAATTGGTTGCTGATTAGAGCGTGCCCCGCAATTCTTGTTCGCGTTCAATGCTTTCGAACAAAGCTTTAAAATTCCCTTTTCCGAAACTGGTAGCTCCTTTCCGTTGAATAATTTCAATGAAAATGGTTGGGCGGTCCACCACAGGTTTGGTAAACAGCTGTAGAAGATACCCTTGATCATCGCGATCAACCAAAATACGTAGGGATTTCAGCACCTCAATTTCCTCATCTATTTGCCCTACCCTATGCTGAAGATCTTCATAATAGGAATCGGGAACTTCTAGAAATTGAACACCTCGGCTGCGCAATGCAGTTACTGTCTCAACGATGTTATCGGTAGCCACGGCAATGTGCTGAACGCCTGGGCCGCCATAATATTCAATATACTCTTCAATTTGCGATTTTTTCTTGCCCTTAGCCGGTTCGTTGATTGGGAACTTGATGAAGCCAGAGCCGTTGCTCATCACCTTAGACATCAATGCGGTATAATCGGTGCTAATGTCTTTGTCATCAAAAGAAATCAGCTGAGCGAATCCCATGACCTCGGCGTAAAAAGTACACCAGGTATTCATTTGGCCCCAATCTACATTTCCCACCATGTGATCGATGAACTTCAAACCCGTATCGGAGGGGGAAAAGCCCGAATTGAAGGGTTGGAAACCCGGCAAAAAAGCGCCGGAATATTCATGACGCTCAATAAACAGGTGAACTGTTTCTCCGTAGGTATAAATTCCGGATTTCACCACACGTCCAAATTCATCGCTTTCAACAGTGGGTTCAAGGTAGGGCTTGGCTCCGCGGGCCACCGTTTCTTGAAAGGCTTTAGTGGCATCTTCTACCCAAAGAGCTACTACTTTAACTCCATCGCCATGGGTACGCACGTGTTCCCACAAGTGGCTGTCTTGACTAAGCGGCGCTGTTAGAACCAGGCGGATTTTTCCTTGCTGAAGCACATAAGAAACCTGGTCTTTTCTTCCGGTTTCCATGCCAGAGAAGGCTAAATCTTGGAATCCAAATGCAGTTTTAAAATAATGTGCCGATTGCTTGGCATTTCCCACAATCAGTTCCACATAATCGGTTCCCAGAATGGGCAAAAAATCTTGAGCTTCCTCAACAACTTTTTTATAGGTTCTGTTCAATGAAGGAGTTTCCATGGTGTAGGTTGGTTTTTGAGTGTTATTCTTGCCAAGAAGCCCAATATGCAGGGTCTTCCATGTTCAAGGCCTGAGCAGTTAGCTTAAGTGGTTTAAACGTATCAATCATTACTGCCAGTTCGTTGGTTTCAGTTTGACCGATGCTGCGTTCTGTGGCCCCGGGCTGAGGTCCATGCGGAATTCCGGCGGGGTGCAGAGTAATCATTCCCTTTTCCACTTCGTTGCGGCTCATAAAATCGCCGTCCACATAATACAAAACCTCATCGGAATCAATGTTGCTGTGGTTGTAGGGGGCGGGAATGGACAGAGGGTGGTAATCGTACAAGCGCGGACAAAACGAGCACACCACAAATGCATCGGTTTCAAATGTTTGATGCACTGGCGGTGGCTGATGTACCCTTCCTGTTATGGGTTCGAAGTTGTGAATGGAAAAACCATAAGGGAAATTATACCCATCCCAGCCAACCACATCAAAAGGATGTGTTTGATAATGGACGGGGTGCAGTAGGCCCTGTTTTTTAACATAGACCAAAAAGTCTCCTTTTTCATCGTGATGCTCAAGAACAGATGGCAATTTCATATCTCGCTCGCAAAACGGCGAATGTTCCAACAGCTGACCAAAGTAATTCCGGTAGCGTTTTGGGGTATAAATGGGATGGTGGGATTCTGTAATCAACAAGCGATTTTCAGAATTAGAGAAGGCAAATCGATGGATAATACCTCTGGGAATTAGCAAGTAATCTCCTGATTCAAAGGGAATATGCCCCAACATGGTTTCGAGGGTGCCGGAGCCTTGATGAACGAAAACCAGTTCATCGGCATCGGCGTTCTTATAAAAATAGGAAGTGTTTAGACCGGAGGGGGCTGCAAGAGCAATATTGACATCGGAATTGAACAACACATAGCTTCGGCTTTTCAGATAATCCTGTACTGGTGGCGTTCTGAATCCCAACAAACGGCGGGGCGTCATGTTGTTTTCAACGGCAGCTGTTGGCACAAAGGGGATGGGTTCATCGATGCCGGCAATTCGGGTGGGCCGGTGGTGGTGGTACAGTAAACTGGACATACCTGCAAATCCCACAGTTCCAAACAATTGTTCATAGTATAAGCCTCCATCGGGTTTACGAAACTGCACATGGCGTTTGGATGGAATCTGGCCGAGTTTATGATAAATGGGCATACGAACTACGTTGATTGCAGCAAAGGTATGGATATTGCATTATAGAAAACCATGAGATTCGTCATTAACCTTGGGCAGGCCAAATGTCAAATCGGATGCATGGGGCCCCAAGTTAGGCGGAGCGGTTGAGTCCTTGTTATTTTTTATTGGGTTTAGCAAAGATTTCAACATCTTGAGCTGTAATTTCTTGGTCGCTTAAAATGATTAGGCGTTCCACCACGTTTCGAAGTTCTCTTATGTTTCCCGTCCAATCGAGTTCTTGAAGCGCTTTAATGGCATCGGGTCGAATTTGTTTCGGGCCCATATTTTGCTCTTCCAGGATCATGCTTAAAAAGTGATCGGCCAACAATGGAATATCCTCTCTTCGTTCATTTAAATCGGGGACATGAATTGGAATCACGTTTAGGCGGTGGAATAAATCTTCTCTAAAGTTCCCTTTTCGAATTTCCTCGCTCAAATCCTTATTGGTGGCAGCCACCACGCGCACATCGACCTTAATTTCCTTATCGCCGCCTACCCTGGCAATTTTATTTTCCTGAAGGGCTCTTAGTACTTTAGCTTGGGCCGACAGGCTCATATCGCCTATTTCATCGAGAAACAAAGTGCCTCCATTGGCCAATTCAAATTTTCCTTGCCGTTGTTTCACTGCCGAAGTAAAGGCTCCTTTTTCATGACCGAACAGTTCGGATTCGATCAATTCACTGGGAATAGCTGCGCAATTCACTTCCACCATTGGGCCTTCAGAGCGGGCGCTTAATGCGTGCACCCAGTGCGCCACCAACTCCTTTCCCGTTCCGTTGCTTCCTGTAACTAAAATTCGGGCATCGGTAGGTGCTACCCGCTGAATTAAATCCCGGATTTTTCGGATGGCCTCTGAATCGCCAATGATGTCTTTTGCTTTGCTTTTAGAAACCTTCTTTTTTAATTGTTTGGTTTCGGTGACCAGCGTTCTTTTTTCCAGGGCGTTCCTAAGGGTGACCAAAAGCCTTGGAAGGTCAATGGGTTTTTGAATAAAATCATAAGCTCCTTTCTTAATAGAATCGACGGCCGTTTCAATATTTCCATGCCCTGAAATCATAATAATGGGCATTTCAAATCCGGAGGCCAAAGCCAAATCCAAAAACTCCATGCCGTCCATTTTAGGCATTTTTATGTCGCAGAGAACGACGTCAACCGTATGTTCAGCCAAGGCATCCAACCCCTTTTGCCCGTCTTCTGCTTCTAAAACAGTAAACGATTCATATTCCAATACCTCCCGGAAACTTTTCCGTACACTTTGCTGATCGTCAATGACCAAAACCGTTGCCATAATTCCAACATTTTAGGAGCAGCAAGGTAGCCAAAATCTAGCTGAATCTAGCCTTTAACCTAAAAGTCCGCGATGGTAGAGGCTTAAAAAATCCATTGTCCAAGCCACGGCAACATGCATAAGCACTCCATACCAAATGGATTTGGAATGAAAACTAAGCATACCCAACACCCAACCAGCGGCAATTGAACCCAAAGCTTCCGGCAACGGCTTGGAAAAATGAATCATAACATAGGGAATCATCATCACAGGGACAGCATACCATCCAAACGTATGTTTGCACCCATGCACGATAAATCCCCGAAAAAAAAACTCTAAGGCAAAAAATTGCGTGGCATAGGCCAATTCCCAGATTAAAAGGTTTGGCCACAGCGTTGAACCTGCGCCTGGATTCCAAAAGGGATAAGTGGATTGAAAAGAGGGTAAAAATGAGGCCAATAGAACCACAGGGATCATGGGAAGCAGAAGCAACATGTATCCCTTTCCCTGCCTTAGGTCTATGTTAGAGCTCAAACCGAACTCGTTCCAATTCCGTTCCCGAATTGAAAGCAGAAAAATCACAGGCACAACAACATAAGAAAAAAAGCAAAGGATGGCCCACCAAAGCAAGCGAATCAAGCCTGTGTCAAGACCTTGAAAAACGGTCAAGAGGCTGGGGCGAAGCCAGGCATAAACGAAATCTTGTTGGCCATAGTGGAGTATCAACAGAGATACGGCAGAAACCAACAAAACTCCCATCGTTTTTCGGTTTACCGGTTCAGGTGGGAGTAATTTTTTCAAAAAGGTACGCATATCGAGGTCAAAATAACATAAAAGGCCTTATATCTTTGGAGAAAAATAATCTATGCGTCAGATCATCGAATGCGTTCCAAACTTTTCTGAAGGCAGGGACCATGTAGTATTAGAGGCGATTGCCGATGCCGTTCGTTCTGTAGAGGGCGTTCAATTGTTGGATGTAGATCCAGGTAAAGCCACCCACAGAACCGTTTTCACCTTTGTAGGAGAAGCAGAGCCGGTAATAGAGGCTGCATTTCGAGCCATTCAAGTGGCGGCGCAACGGATTGACATGCGGCAGCACAGTGGAGAGCATCCACGAATGGGGGCTACCGACGTTTGTCCCTTGGTGCCCATATCTGGCATCAGCATGGAAGAAACCGTGCAGTATGCGCATAGGCTTGCCAAACGGGTGGGCGAAGAGCTTCAAATACCGGTGTATTGCTATGAGGCTGCCGCCATGAATCCTCAGCGTAGGAACCTAGCGGTTGTACGTGCCGGAGAGTATGAAGGCTTGAAAGAAAAACTAAAAAACCCAGATTGGAAGCCGGATTTTGGTCCGGCTGAGTTTAATCCTCAGAGTGGCGCTACTGTCATTGGAGCCCGTAACTTCTTGGTCGCCTACAACGTGAATTTGAACACCACCTCCGTTCGAAGGGCCAATTCCGTAGCCTATGATGTTCGGGAAAAAGGCCGAATTAAGCGCATGGGAGACCCCATTGACGGAGACATTGTACTGGATGCCCAGGGCAATCCGGTGTGGGAGGCTGGGGCATTGAAAAGTGTAAAAGCCATTGGGTGGTTCATTGAAGAGTATGGAATTGCTCAAATATCCATGAACCTAACCGATATTACAGTGTGTTCGGTGCATGAAGCCTTTGATGCCGTTTGTGCGTCCGCGTTGCGGAGGGGTATGCGGGTGACTGGATCGGAGTTGGTTGGTCTAATTTCATTGCAGGCCATGATTGCGGCAGGGAAACATTACTTGCGTCTTCAAAACCGTTCTACCGGCTTGCCCGAGCGCGAGCTGATTCGAATTGCAGTAAAGAGTTTAGGATTGGATGAATTGAAGCCGTTTGATCCGGACAAAAAAATCATTGAATACGTCATGGCAGAAGGCCAATCTAAGGGATTGGTTGGAAAGACCGTGGAGGAATTTGTATGGGAAACCGCATCGGAATCTCCTGCTCCTGGGGGCGGCTCGATTTCAGCCCTTGCCGGCTCTATGGGTTGTGCCTTGGCCACCATGGTAGCCAATCTAAGTTCCCACAAACGGGGTTGGGATGCACAAACATCGTATTTTTCAGAATGGGCGGAAAGGGGTCAGGCCTTGGCTGATCGGTTGTTGTATTTGGTGGATGAAGACACCCGAAGTTTCAACCGCATTATGGACGCCTTTCAGCTTCCTAAAACCAATGAAGAGGAAATTGCAGAGCGAAAACGTGCCATTTCAGATGCCACCATATATGCCATGGAAATTCCGGTTCAGGTAATGGAATCTTGTTTACAGGGATTTGAGATATGCAAAGAAATGGCGGTAAGGGGTATGAGTTCTAGTGCCTCTGATGTGGGGGTTGGGAATTTAATGTTGTGGGCTGGATTGCAGGGGGCTCATTTGAATGTGCGAATCAATGCCAAATCGGTAAAGGGAAATAGCAAAGGAGATGAATTGCTACAGCGTGCCGGGGAAATAGAACGGCTGGGGAAAATAGAATACGAATTGATTGCCGGCATGATACAGGTGTAGGAAGAATTCCGGCCTAGGCGCATGCATGGGTTTGGTTTGGAGGTGGCTGCGGCAGGGATTGAACAAGGTAGCTCTGCCGTGTTCCGGCGGCTGGTGGCGCCTGGCGAGGAGGCGACGTGAGGAGCCACCGCAGCCGGCTGCCACCCCGCCGGGCATCGGCAGACTACCTGAGAAAGCCCGGCTGCCGCCCTTAAAAAGAGAAAAAATTAAAATTGCGGCTTAATCTGCCTTCTTTTGCGAGTCTTTAAGAAGGGCATCGCGGATCTGTTGCAGCAGCTGCACCTCTTCGGAAGGTTCGGAGCGTTCTGCCTCCTTTTGCTCTTCCTCGGCAATTTTTGCCTTCACCGTATTGATTGCTTTGACGGCCAAAAACATGGCAAAAGCAATAATGATAAAATCCAGCACATTCTGCAGAAAAATCCCATAATTCAGAGACACCTCGGCCACGGCCTCTTGGACTACCCTACCCTGCTCGAGCTTTTGTGGAATGGCAGACTTGAGCGTAAGCTTCAGGTGAGAAAAATTCACTCCACCCACCACCAAGCCCAATGGAGGCATAATTACGTCGGCCACCAAGGACGATACAATCTTACCAAAAGCCCCGCCCATAATAAAGGCCACCGCCAATTCCATGGCATTGCCTTTCATAGCGAACTGCTTAAATTCTTTTAAAATAGACATAAAAAGAGCATATTAAACTGCCCTTAAAAGTAAGGAAACAAAGCCAAAGAACAGGGGGTTTTCTGCCGAAAAGTCAAAAATCAATCCAGGGAAATAATGACATGCGTATGAACAGAAACCTATGGAAATTGGTATCTTTGAAGGTATGAATCTTACCGAGGAGGCTCTACAGGAAGAAAATTCAGATATTTTACGCCGTTACCGTGGTTTGTTGCGTGCGGCCTCCAAGCACATCAGCCATTCGGCCGATAAAAAAACAATTCGTAAGGCCTTCAATTTGGCCTTGGATGCGCACAAGGATATGCGCAGGAAAAGTGGGGAGCCTTACATTTATCATCCTATTGCAGTTGCTCGAATTGTAGCTGAGGAGATTGGTTTGGGGGCCACCGGGGTGGTTGCAGCCTTGCTGCACGATACCGTGGAGGATACCGACTTGACCTTAGATGACATGGAGCGATTGTTTGGGAAAAAGGTTCGAAACATCATTGATGGGCTGACTAAAATTGAAGGCGTATTTGACTTTACTGAATCCATTCAAGCCGAGAATTTCAAAAAAATAATTTTAACCCTTTCGGAGGATGTTCGGGTCATTTTAATCAAAATTGCAGATCGGTTGCACAACATGCGAACGCTAGACCATATGCGGCGTGACAAGCAGTTGAAAATTGCATCAGAAACCATGTACTTGTATGCTCCTTTGGCTCACCGGCTGGGTTTATTCAACATCAAATCGGAGTTGGAAGATTTGGCATTGAGGTATTTAGAGCCGGATGTGTATGGAGAAATCGAACAGAAATTACAGAAAAGCAAAGAAGTACGCGACCGGTTTATATCGAGTTTTATAGGACCAATACGTCGTAATTTACAGGCAGGGGGATTGCGGTTTGAAATAAAAGGACGTACCAAATCCATGTATTCGATTTGGAATAAAATCAAAAACAAGGGAGTTCCTTTCGACGAGATTTACGATATTTTCGCCATCCGAATCATTTTAGATGTAGAGCCAGAGAAGGAGAAATCTGAGATTTGGCGCAGCTATTCCATTATCACCGATGTGTATCAGCCAAAGCCAGATCGATTGAGGGATTGGATTAGTTTTCCTAGGGCCAATGGATATGAATCGCTACACACCACCGTAATGAGTCCTACCGGAAAATGGGTAGAGGTTCAAATTCGAAGCCGAAGGATGGATGAAGTAGCCGAAAAAGGCTATGCCGCCCATTGGAAATACAAAGGCGAGAATGGGGAATCGGGATTGGATGAATGGCTATTGAAAGTGCGGGAATTGCTGGATAATTTTCGGGAGGGAGAGGCCTTGGATTTATTGGACTCCTTCAAGCTGAATTTATTCAATGATGAAATCTATTTGTTCACCCCAAAAGGAGAATTGCGCACCTTACCATTGGGCAGTACGGCATTGGATTTTGCCTATGAAATTCATAGTGAATTGGGGGATCATTGTTTGGGGGCCAAAGTAAACAACAAGCTGCTGCCCCTATCGCATAAATTAACTTCTGGAGATCAGGTAGAAATCATTAGTTCTTCCAAGCAAAAGCCACACGAAGACTGGCTCCACTTTGTAGTCACCAGCAAAGCAAAGTCTAGGATTAAATCGGCCTTAAAAGAGGAGAAAAGAAGCGTTGCCGAGGAGGGGAAAGAGCTTTTGAAACGCAAGCTTCGTCGATTGAAGATCAACTATTCTGAATCGGACGTTCAGAAAATGATTCAGCATTTTGGGTTGGATGAATCCTTGGATTTATTTTATCGGATTGGCAAGGGGAGCATCAGCTCACAGCAGATTCGAGATTTTTATAAAAATGAAGGGGTTCGGAGTTGGTATAAATATTTGAGCCAGAAGTTTTCTCGCAATCCCGAAATAAAAAAACGAACGGCAGAAGGAGGAAAAGAAATCCTTCATAAAATAAAGCAGGAAGAAAATCAATTGCTGCTTGGGGACAACCTAGATACCTTGGATTATAAGTTGGCTCCGTGCTGCAACCCCATTCCAGGCGATGAGGTTTTTGGATTTGTGACTGTAAGCGAAGGCATTAAAATTCATAAGACCAACTGTCCGAATGCTGTGTCATTGTTATCGAATTATGCGTATCGGGTTATAAAGGCAAAATGGACTGGCAGTGAAATTCCGGCTTTTTTGGTGGGAATTTATTTGACCGGCTTTGACGAAGTGGGCATGGTCAACCGAATTACCAAATTGATATCGAATCAGATGAAAGTTAACATACGGTCTCTGAGTTTCGATTCGAATGATGGTATCTTTGAGGGCAGAATGACCCTTTTTGTTGAACATACGCGTCACTTAGACGAACTGTTGGAAAAAATCAAACAGGTTAAAGGCGTGTTGAGGGTGGAACGCATCACTGAAAACACCTCAACCACATGAGTTCGAGATCTTCATTTGAGCATGTAAAGCAGTTGTTTTCAGAACACCTTGAAAAGAATCAGTTGCGGAAAACACCGGAGCGTTTTGCCATTTTGGATGAAGTGTACAGTCGAAACGAACATTTTGATGTCGATGAGCTGTTTGAAAGCATGAAAGCCAAAAACTACAGGGTAAGTCGTGCCACGGTATACAACACCCTTGATTTATTGGTGGATTGCAATTTGGTACGAAAGCACCAGTTTGGAAGTAGTCTTGCTCAATACGAAAAATCGGTTGGACACAGTCAGCACCACCATTTAATTTGCAATCAATGTCAGCAGGTCACCGAGTTTTGTGAGCCCCGACTGCACCACATTCATATGAGTATCGGAGATTTACTTGGGTTTTCCATACGGTCGCATTCGTTTATCTTGCATGGGGATTGTACCCGGACGGATTGTTCGAATAAGCTGATAAGCCCGCCTCAAAAATCTTCTGATTGTCATGATTGATTTGAAGCCAAAGGCCGGGGATTTTCGGGCTGAATTCGAGCTAGTAAAGCCGAATAAACTAGGTGTTATCTTGAGCGAAACATTATTGGACTCGATGTCTGGGAAAGCCTTGATTTCAGAATTGGAACAAACCTTAACTTCATCGGGAGCTCGGCATGTATTGTTCAATTTAAACGCGCTTGTTTTTTTAAATTCAGAGGGATTGAATGCCATGATTCGATGCCTAAGTCTATGCCGGAAGCGGGGAGCAGAGCTATGGTTTACGGGTGGCAATGAGGCCTTGAGTTCGTTGTTTATCAGTACACGACTGAATGAAATATTCACGTTTATTGAAAGCCAAGAGGCTTGGATGAATTTAACTTAAATCAAAAAATATGTCGGCAGTTGATGTTTTACTTGGCCTACAATGGGGCGATGAAGGGAAAGGGAAAATTGTAGATGTATTGAGTGCGAGGTATGGTGCTGTAGCTCGATTTCAAGGTGGTCCGAACGCCGGCCACACCATACATTTTGACGGGAAAAAATTTGTATTGCACACCATTCCATCGGGTATTTTTCGAGAAGAATGTCAGAACATAGTGGGCAATGGGGTGGTTATTGATCCCATCCGATTTGAACAGGAACTCATTCAGCTTCGACATTCAGGTTACCAACCAGAACGGAACTTATTCATTAGTTTAAGAGCGCATTTAATTCTTCCTAGTCACCGCCTTTTGGATGCCGTTTCTGAACGCGCCAAAGGGAAGGATAAAATTGGAAGCACCTTACGCGGCATTGGTCCTACGTATATGGATAAAACCGGGCGAAACGGTTTACGAGTGGGAGATGTATTTCAGGCGGATTTTGAAGACCGCTATGCCCGTTTAAAGCAAAAGCATATGGATATAGTGCGTTCGATTGACTCCAATGCAGAAACCGAGCTTGAGGATGAAGCCTCTTTTTTTAGCTCGCTAGAGGCATTGAGGGCCTTACGTTGCGTCAATACAGAGTACCTGCTGAATGAAATGCTTAGCCGAGGAGAATCTATATTGGCTGAAGGAGCACAAGGCACCTTGTTGGATGTTGAATTTGGCACCTATCCTTTTGTGACCTCTTCCAATACTACCGCATCGGGGGCCTGTTCAGGGCTAGGAATATCACCGCGGCGCATTGGAAAAGTAATGGGCATATTTAAGGCCTACACTACCCGAGTTGGTTCTGGGCCATTTCCCACCGAATTGTTGGATGAAACCGGACAAAAAATTCGAGATCAGGGATTTGAATACGGTTCTACTACGGGTCGGCCCAGGCGTTGCGGCTGGTTGGATTTGGTGGCTTTACAGTATGCGGTTATGTTGAATGGGGTCACTGACCTTATGATGATGAAAAGCGATGTTTTGAGCGGTTTTGAGGAACTGCAACTTTGTACCTCATACCGTTATCAGAGCCAAGACATCAAAGAACTACCCATTGAATTAAGGGGTGTATCTGCCAATTACACACGGCTTGCAGGTTGGAACGAAGACCTTACTCAATTAAAAAAAGCCGAGCAATTGCCTGCCGCATTGAAACAGTATATACAGTTTATTGAAGCTGCGACCTCTACGCCCATCTCCCTTGTTTCAGTAGGGCCTGGTCGAGAACAAACATTGTTTCTGTGAAAAACAGCCTGCTGGCACTGGCTTTTTGGTTGACTATCGCTGCACTCAGCGGGCAGTCGGATACCATTAAAACCATTGACATACAAAATGCAGATTTACTTATTGGAGAACAGCGCAATGGAGAGGCGCTGCAGCGGCTCATAGGACGAGTAAAATTTGAACACCGTGGAGCCTTTTTGTTTGCAGATTCGGCTTGGTTGTGGAGCGAACGGCAAAGCTTGACGGCTTTTGGCCATATTAAAATTCAACAAGGCGATACCTTGACCATTTTGGGAGACACCCTGCATTACGATGGACCGGAATCCAAGGCCACCTTATTGGGCCGAGTGGATATGTCTGATCCACAAATGCGCCTTAAAACAAATAAAATAACCTACCTCCGCAACCAAAATAAGGTCGTATATAAGCAGGAAGCGAAAATTAAAAATGGCAAAGAAACCATTGAAAGCAAAGAAGGCCAATACGATGCTTCGGGGCACTATTTTACCTTTCGAAATGGAGTTGTGATTCAAAGTAAAGATTATTTGGTGCGGTCGGACACCCTTAAATACGATGCTCAATCGGACATTAGTACCTTTTATGGTCCCACCCATATTTATGGCAACAATGCTGTCATATATTTTGAATATGGATGGTACAATCAAAAGCAAGAGGTGGCACAATTCAGTCAAAATGCATCGGTTTTCAGCGATGGAAAGTGGTTGTTTGGAGACACCCTGTATTATGAGCAGAAAACAGGATATGGTTGGGGAAAAAGTCGGGTAGTACTTATTGATTCTACAGAACATCTTCGGGTTACGGGGAACTGGGCCGAGACCTTCGAAGAGATGAGTCGGTTTTACGTTACAGACTCTGCCCTGCTTTCCATCTATGAGCCCGGTCAAGACAGCATGCATATTACGGCCGACACCCTTTTCGGAACTAAAAAAAACGGTGAGCAGCAGGAACTACAAGGTCATGGAAACGTAGTCTTTTTCCAACCTCAACTTCAAGGTCGTTCCATG
The DNA here is from genome assembly GCA_903825395.1 of uncultured Flavobacteriales bacterium. Classification (GTDB taxonomy): domain Bacteria; phylum Bacteroidota; class Bacteroidia; order CAIKAF01; family CAIKAF01; genus CAIKAF01. The sequence continues at coordinate 113,463 of CAIKAF010000029.1, read as the reverse complement.
TTTTTTAGCTACCAAAAACAGGACTCCATAATGACCCTGCGGGGGGATCCAGTATTGTGGACCGACTCAACTCAAATGACGGCCGAGCAGATTTTCATGAAACAACATGGCAATGGGCAAGATTCCTTGTTTTTAGAAAATCGAGCCCTCATGGTACAGCAATACGACACCCTATTTCAACAAATTTCGGGTAAACGCATGGAGGGGATTTTTCTGGAGAACACCTTACACCGGCTATGGGTGTATGAGCAAGCAAAGTCCATTTATTTTCCCAGTGATAAAGACGGGATTACCGGTCGTAATGAATTATCATGCAGCACGATGCGCATGGATTTTAGCAATAAGAACCTAGAAAAATTGACCTGCCTTGGCTCACCCCAGGGCACTCTTTTCCCCTTTAAACCTGAGCCTCAACCTCGGCTAAACGGATTTAATTGGTGGCCGGAAGATCGGCCATTGAATGTTAAGCAACTATTTAAAACTCGGAAGCACTTTCATTCAGGGAACACTCAAGATTCTGGTAAATAAGTGGTGGGGGGCATATCGTACAGCAACATTTAGCATTCTTTTCATACATTTGTTCCACCTCGGGGTGCCCAAAAAGGCTGAGATAATACCCGATGCTCTTGCAGCAGAACCTGATCCGGGTAATACCGGCGGAGGTAGCGGTTTCGGTTTCGCCGTATCCTGAGGTAGTGTATTTAAACCTTGTTATGGATATGAAAAAAATCGTCCTTATCAATCTTTTTTGGAGCAGCATCATGCTTGTTTATGGTCAGTGGAGCCTGCAGTTGCGTTCAGAAAGCACCCAACGACCTTTAGTTGGGGCTACCGCTTCCGATGGTTTTTTAGTTCGGATTTCAGACCAAAACGGAATGCTTGAATTGCCGTATGCCCCAGGGCAAAAATGGATAATCCGATTTCTAGGTTTTGAAACCGATACGCTAATCGCGGCAAATGCCCTTGGTGAATGTCCCAAAAATCTTCAATTAAAACCATTTATGTATGTTCAGCCGGAGTACCTAGTTCGGGTTGTTGAAGCCAGCAGCGGAGTTCCTGTAACCTTCACAAGATTTGAAAAATCAGATTTAGAACCCTTGAACACGGGAAGAGATTTACCTGTAATGCTCGACCAATCAGCTTCGGTGGTTACGCATTCAGATGCCGGGGCGGGCATCGGATATACCGGCATTCGGATTCGGGGCACCGACCAAACCCGAATCAATGTAACCATTAATGGAATCCCGGTGAATGACCCTGAATCTCAGGGTGTTTTTTGGGTAAACACTCCTGATTTGGTGAGCTCGACCGGAAGTATAGAAGTACAACGCGGAGCAGGAACAAGTACGCAAGGGGCAGGTTCGTTTGGTGGAGCCATTCACTTGAATACCCTGGAACAGTCAGATAGCCCCTTTGCCAGGTACCGATTTTCCGGAGGCAGTTTTAACTCATTGAGAAACACCATAGAAATTGGAACCGGCCGATTGGGCCCGGGATTTTCGGCCGAACTCCGACTTTCAAAAATTCAGTCGGATGGATTTATCGATCGAGCCAGCAGCGACTTGCGGTCGTATTACTTAAAGACGGCGTATCATGGGAAAAAATCTTCGCTGATTTTTCATGCCTTTTCTGGCAAGGAAATAACCTACCAAGCCTGGTATGGAGTACCCCAGGCATTGGCCGATTCCATTCCCACCTTTAATTCAGCGGGAACCGATAATGGAAAAAGAAACACACCTTATGAAAATGAAACCGACAATTATCAACAGGACCATTACCAGCTTTTTTTCACCCATCGATTTAAAGAAAATCTGATTCTTCGAACGGCTGGGTTCTACACAAAAGGCCGCGGATTTTATGAGCAATACAAAGTGAAAGAGTTGATGACCAACTATGGAATAGCTGGTCTTGGTGATTTCAGGGATACTTCTGATGTCATTCGCCGATTGTGGCTAGACAATCATTTTTTTGGAGGAAACGCCGTGCTTAGCTGGTCAAACAAACGCTGGTCATTCAATGGGGGATTGGGTTTGTACCAGTATTTAGGTCAGCATTTTGGAACGCTAAATTGGGCTCAATATGCTCCAGAAAACGGATACAACCTGAGGTACTATGACCATCCCGCTGAAAAAACGGAATACAATGCCTTTGCAAGAGCAACCTGCCAAATGGGGGCTGATGTTGTCATTCACGCCGATGTTCAATACCGAGGGGTAAACTACAGCATTCAAGGATTTGCTGGCCAACCTTCTATTCAGGTGGAAGATCGGTTTCATTTTGTAAACCCTAGAGGTGGGATAACCTGGAATCCCATTCAAAATCAAGAATTTTCAGCCTTTTTTGGACTGACGCAAAAAGAACCAAATCGGGTAGATTATGAAACGGGGCCAAATCAAAAACCCAAGCATGAAGTACTTCGAGATTTGGAACTTGCGTACCGCATTTCGGGGCAAAAATGGTGGACGCGAATTACTGGATTTTGGATGGACTACACCGACCAACTTGTACTTACCGGAGCAATCAATGATGTTGGGGCGTACACAAGGACCAATGCCTCTAGGAGCTACAGAATTGGGGCAGAAATCGAATGCATGATAAAACCCAAACCCTTTTTATGGGTAACAGGAAATTTTAGCTACAGTCAAAATCGGATTTTGAATTTCATTGAATATATGGATGACTACGACAATGGAGGCCAAATAGCCATTGCACGCGGGAATACACCTATTGCTTTCTCGCCCGATTGGACGGCCGCAGGCACCTTGGTTATTTCCCCATTAAAAGGAATGGAAATCCACTGGGCACATAAAGGCGTTGGGCGGCAATTCCTAGATAACACCGGAGAAATTTCCCGAAGTTTGCCAGCGTATTATACCAGTGATTTAGGCATACATTGGCAAAAAAATTGGAAAAATGGCCTTGGTGTTGGGTTGCACTGTACCGTATTTAATCTTTGGAATGCCAGATATGCACCAAATGGCTATTCATTTAGCTATATTTTTGGTGGACAATCCATTACCGAAAATTTTGTGTATCCCATGGCTGGCCGGCATTTTATGGCTGGATTTACTTTGTCCCTAAATTAATACCCCCTAAACAGGGGATATTCCCGAAAAATCCCCCTGATTATGGGATTGTTTAGAATTATTCTAAATAAGTTCTTTGTTCTGAAAAAAACAAAGACGCATGAAACTCCGTTCAGGTATTCGAGGTTGGTTTATTGGAGGGGTTACCCTTATTGCCTTTGGAGCTATTTCAGCTCAAGGCATTGTAATCCGTGGAACAGTTACCGAAACAGATGGAGTGACTCCCATTATTGGGGCTCATATTCAAATTGAAGGAAGTTCTAAACTTGCGGCCAGCAATGCCGTTGGGGCTTTTGAAATACATTTATCTAAGGCAGGACAGGTTCGCATTATTGGTTCGGCCATTGGTTACATGCCATCCCGAGAAGTACGAAAAATGGAATTGGGTGATACCCTAACCTTAAAAATCAAATTGTCCACCAGTTCGGCTCGATTAAAAGAGGCCATGGTAGTATCAGATCGGTTGTCTTCGTTGAATAGAGTACCGGGGTCGGGGGTTTATATTTCTCCCGCGGAGCTTGCAAAACTAGCTCCAACAGATCCAAACCGGGCATTATGGAGTATTCCTGGTGTATCCATACAGGAGGAAGATGGATTTGGTTTGCGTCCGAACATTGGGATCCGGGGTTCTGGGGTGGAGCGCTCGAGCCGCATAACGATTATGGAGGATGGCATTTTAATGTCGCCGGCGCCCTATTCAGCTCCGGCCGCCTATTTTTTCCCCAATGCCATGCGGATGCAAGGAATAGAAGTACTAAAAGGATCCGGGCAATTGCTGTATGGTCCGTTCACTACAGGGGGCGCAATCAACTTTTTATCAACGCCCATCCCAGATGAATTTAGCGGAAGCATTTCCTTATCTGCTGGTAGTTTTGGGCACAGGCAGGGTCAAGCCTGGGTTGGAAATAGCCACAAGAATCTTGCGTATGTGGTAGAGACCTCAAACTTATACAGCGATGGGTTTAAGCAATTGGATGGTGGGGGCAACACCGGGTTTAATCGCAATGACCTAATGGCGAAAGTTCGGGTGAACAGCAATGAAAAAAACGGGCGGCAACATGCATTGGCGATGAAAATTGGGGGAATCAACGAACAAGCGAACGAATCATACCTTGGCTTAACGCGCGAAGATGTAGAAAGTACGCCCTATCGGAGGTATGCCGGAAGCCAAATGGACCAAATCAGTTCCACGCAGCGCCAGGCCAATTTAACCTATACCTATACCCATAAAAGGGGGGAAATTCAAGTTACGGCCTACCGAAATGAACTGTGGAGAAATTGGTATAAAGTGGATAAATACCGCGATAGTGTGGGCACCCTGACTACCCTAAATTCGATACTCAGTAACCCTGAAACAAATGTAGAGGCCTTAGGCGTTCTTCGTGGAGAGCTAGACTCACATGAAAAAGCCTTAGAAGTAAAGGCCAACAATAGGAATTATTTGGCTCAAGGCGTTCAAGCTCGAGCCTCCGTACGTTGGGGGAATCAATTCAAACAGGAATTAAATACAGGTTTCCGGATTCATCAGGATGAACACGATCGGTTTCAGTGGTCAGATTGGTTTGCCATGCGTCAGGGGAAAATGTACAAAACCGAATCTGGCTTACCAGGAACAGATGCCAACCGAATAGACCGGGCTTTGGCTCTTTCTGCTCATGCCCAATATAGTTTAAGTTGGAAAAAATTGAATTTCAGACCCGGCCTGCGCATTGAGCAGGTCAATATGGAAAAACTGGATTATGGGAAAAACGATACGGCCCGCTTGGGGACCAATTTAAATCAGCAATCCAACGCACAGCTGGCCATATTGCCAGGCATGTCTGTAGGGTATCAAATGACTGAAAACTGGTCCGCCTTTGCTGGGGTACACAGAGGATTTTCTCCTCCCGGAGTGGACTCAAACACCATTCCTGAGGCTTCCATAAATTATGAATTGGGGGCTCGGTTTGATCGGCAATTTATGCACGGCTATGTTACCGGTTTTTATACTGATTTTTCAAATTTATTGGGTTCAGATTTCAATGCCAGTGGCGGCGGAGGTACAGGAGAAATGTACAATGGAGGCGCTGCTGAATCCTACGGCATTGAGGCCGGCGTTTCCACCGACTTATTATTGGGTCGCAGTAAACGTTGGGGACTTCCATTTTCGTTTGCCTACACATGGATGCAGGCTCGGTTTCAAAATTCATTCCAAAGTGGGAATGGAGATTGGGGCACCGTGGTATCGGGCGATATGTTCCCTTACTTACCTGAACATCAATTGATCTTAAATATTGGTTTGGAGCATGCGCGGTTTCGGGTATATATGCAAGGCCGGTATGCGGCACCCATGCGCATACGTCCTGGTCAAGGAGCCATTGCCTTGGAACAACAAACCGATGTAGCATTGATTCTAGATGCTGGGGTGCATATATTACTGACTCGCGAAATCAGTTTACAACTTCGGGCGCAAAACCTAGGTCAAAACACCTACCTTGCTGCGGCACGTCCAGCTGGATGGCGCCCAGGAATGCCATTCAATGCACAAATTGGATTAAAAGCAACATTTTAACTCTTGTTCTTATGATACCATTAAAAGAAGCCATTGCCGAACGGCACTCGATCGCTGAAAAAATGCCCTTTAACCAAAAAATGTTTCGAGGGGAATTAACCCCGGCCGAGTATGCCTCTTATCTTCAAAGTCAATTGGAAATTTTTTCTACCATCGAGGCGCACTTCCAGCTTCCCCATTCCGGTTTTGAGCGGAGCAATTTGATTCAAGAAGATTTAGATGAACTGGGTATTGAACCTAAGCGGACACAGGCCGGGAAAAGATACTTGGATTATTTACAACGCTTAAGCCAAGAAGATGCCAATGCCCATATTTACTTAAATTATTTGGCCTTGTTGTTTGGAGGTCAGATGATGAAAACCAAAGTACCGGGATCTGGAAAAATGTATGTTTTTGAAGGTGTCCCGGAACTGATTGCCTCCGTTCGACAAATTCAAAAAGACAGTTGGGCCGGACAGGCGAATATGGGTTTAGATTTTGTGATAGAAATATTTAGAGAATTGGATTCTTTGTTTAATCAACCATAAAAATCCATGGTTCTTTAGGAATCCAATAAATAGAGAGATTTAATTGGGGCTGAGGGCATAAATCTGAGATTTAGCTTTCCATACAGAATTTTAGCTAAATTTGGGACTTTATGGGTAGTCCAGAACACGTCCTTCCCTTTTTTACAAATCTTCTCATCTTGTTGGTAACCGCAAGAATACTGGGAGAGGTTTTTGAGCGTTTTAAACAACCCGCTATGATTGGCGAAATTATAGCGGGCATTATACTTGGTCCTAGCCTTCTAAATCTGATTCATCGAACTGAGGACATCAAAGTGATTTCTGAGTTGGGCATATTTCTTTTAGTAATCATCGCAGGCCTTGAAATCAATATTGAAGATATTTTAAAATCATTAAAAGGCAGGAATATAATTATTTCTATAATGGCTTTTTCCATCCCTATTGTTGGTGGAATTGGGATTGGATATGTTTTTAAACAGGATATTATGACCAATATATTTATTGGTTTATGTGTTGCTATAACTGCCTTGCCTGTAAGTATTCGGATTCTAATGGATTTAGGAAAAATCAATACGGAAGTAGGTCAAAAAATTATTTCAATTGCGATTTTTGATGATGTTTTGGCACTTTCAATTTTAGGTGTCTTATTAAACCTTAAAGATACTGATATGTCTTTCTTTGCAGTTGCCAAGGCAGGTGCCCAATCTCTTTTTAAACTATTTGTATTTATTTCATCCTTAAGTTTGGCATACCTGCTTATACGGAAATTGGTAAAAAAAGGGAATTATATTCAAGAATCTTTAGATAAATTAGTTTCCCTTTTAAAAGGTAAAGAACCATTGTTTGCCTTATTTTTTGCGTTTATTTTACTTTTCTCAACGTTTACAGAAAATTTGGGATTGCATTTTATTGTAGGGGCATTTTTTGGTTCGATGTTGATTAGTGAATCTTTGATTGGAAAAGAGAATTTATATGCTATTGAAAAAACTACGAGCAATATGGCTATGGGTTTTTTGGCGCCAATTTTCTTTGCAGGAATTGGATTAGAATTTAACTTTATTTCAATTCAAAATGTGGGACTTTTAATCGGTATTTTATTGGTTTCATATATTTCAAAAATACTTGGAGGCTTTATTGGAGGTAAACTTGCAGGTTTGAACTCCCGTTTTTCCTTGACACTTGGAATAGGGTTAAATGCCAGAGGAATTATGGAGTTAGTGATTGCCAATATAGCCTATAGAAATAATTTAATTAATACCGAGATTTTTTCAATTTTAGTAATAATGGGAATAATAACAACTCTTTCTACACCATTTCTTCTTAAAAATGCGTTTGATAAATTAAAACTATAAAAGCACGCTTCGCATATTTTAGTTTTTTTTAATTTATAATGTTTGCTTGAGTTTCATTGTTAAAAAATCGTTCTTGGATCGATGATTTACCCTTTACTTGAAATCAATGTTTGGTTTATTTTGATTGAAAAGTTCAATTCATAACCAGCGATAACAGGTCAGCCATGTATCCCTTTTCCTTCAGAGAAATGGTGCAAAATTTTCGCTTCGTAATCCAACCATTCCCTCCAGCGGGTATCTGTTTCTTCCCGTCCGGTTAAATCGCGTGCCAGGGTGATAAAAAGAGTATAATGCCCTGCCTCGCTTTCCATCAATTCTCTATAGAAAGCCTGAAGTTCAACATCGGCTAATTGCTCAGAAAGCAAGCGAAAGCGCTCACAACTTCTTGCCTCAATAAGTGCTGCCATCAGTAATTTATCTCGAAGCCTGTTAATAGCCGAATTTCCTCTCTGTTGAAATTCCAGCAGGGCTCCAACATAGGCATCCTTCCGTTCACGGCCCAAGCTCAATCCTTTTTCCTGAAGCAAGGTAAATACCCGTTGAAAATGCTGCATTTCTTCTTGAGCTAAAGCACTCATCTGCTCAACAAGTTCAGGATATTCAGGGAATTGAACCATGAGTGAAATGGCCGAAGAAGCGGCCTTTTGCTCACACCAGGCATGATCAGTTAAAATTTCTTGCAGGTCTTGAGATGCTAGATTTACCCAGCGCGGGTCGGTCGGCAATTGCAATCGAAACATTCTCCAAATTTAATCATGGAAAATCGCTACAGTTAAAGTGCTGAAGATATTTTTCAATTATCTTTCACAAAAAAGCGTCTAAAGTGTATTTTTAGACAGCCAATGGGTACGCTTATGAATGAAGAACCGTTTCGAATTTTTATTGTAGAAGACGATCCTTGGTATGGAGAATTTCTGGAAGCTTCGATTCAGCTGTTCCCCAACGTTGAAGTCCATCGCTTTGGAAAAGCTCAGGCCTGCATTGATGCCTTGGGCCAAAACCCCTCCCTCATCACCTTAGATTACCGCTTGCCCGATATGGGAGGGAAAGATGCACTAAGGTTCATTTTAGAAAAAAACCAAACCGCCAAAGTTGCTGTAGTTTCAGCTCAGGAAGACATTGAAACTGCCGTTGATTTACTCAAGCATGGAGCCTACGATTATTTGGTGAAAAACGAACAAACCCGTGACCGGCTTTGGAATATCGTTAAGAACTTAATTAAGGAAGTCAAATTAGAACAAGAAAACCGGCGGTTAAAAGAGCAATTGCTGCAATCCGTTCAGCCCGTCCCATTTATTGGGAACGATGCCAACATTAAAAGAGCCAAAAGCATAGCGGAAAAAGCTGCTAAGCGAGATTCAGGGATATTGATTTGCGGGCCATCGGGTTCCGGAAAGAAAACATTGGCCAAATACATACATCAATACGCTGGAACTGCCACACAGCCATTCCTCATTTTTAGCCCCATCGGATTGAATGAGGAGCAAATCGAAAAAGTACTTTTTGGAACGGAACACATCACCTCTTTAGGTATTCAACGGGAAACCGGGCTGTTGGTTCAAGTGGGAAAAGGAACGCTTGTAATTGAACATTTTGATCGGTTAAGTCATACTATTCTGGAGCGACTCACCCAAATCAAACGAAGCCGGCATTTTTATGCCAAAGGCAGCAACTACAAATTCGAAGTAAAGGGCAAATGGATATTCACAAGCCACCTAAATTCCGATTTATGGTTAAAAAGCAATCCCGACCGAGCATATTTGATGTTTTCATTAATGGAAATACGGATTGAATTGCCGGCATTGCTTCAACGGAAAGAAGACATTATATTGCTCTCGAATTTGTTTTTACAGCAATCGGCAACCCAAGGGCACATACATCAACCCCGCCTAACTAAAAAGGCTATTGATAAATTGATGAAGCATACATTTCCTGGAAATTTAAAGGAGCTGAAAGCCATAATCGACATGGCTGTTGTACTTTCGAAAAATCAGGAAATCGAGGCCGATGATGTTGTGATTCAAGGTATAAACGGACAAGAGCGGCTGTGGTTTAATACAGACAAAACCATGGAAGAGTATCAAAATGAAATCATTCATTTTTTCTTGGAAAAATATGAGCATAAGGTCATTTTGGTAGCAGATAAGCTGCAGATTTCTAAAAGCAGCATCTACAATATGTTAAAGCGTGAGCGGGAATAGGTATGAGTCGCTTTGCCCAGCCCCACAACCCATTATTCAAATCATTTTCTGGAGATTTGACTATTGTATTGCGCTTATTATACCGATTCAAAGAAGAATGGGATAAAACATTACCTGATTGGCATCAATGCTTGAGCGAGGCCAATGTCAAAGGGATTTTTCACATACAGCACCGATGGCTCTCAGGATTGAGAACCTTGGGCTATGATTCGATGGCTCAACGAATTTCAGCATTGCAGGTTGAACTGCAAGAAAATCCTTCAGATCTAACCAAAATCCATGCTCTAAAAGAGGGATTGGAGGAAATACAAGCGGATTTAACGACGGAAATCACTGCCCTTCAAGGTTTGATGCAACACCCCAAAAAATGAGGAGGCCTGCGGCAGGGATTGAAGCAGCTACCCCGCAAAGAACGCTTGGGCTGCCACAGGCGGCATGGCAGAGCGACCCTGGGAGCTACTGCTATGCCACCTGTGGCCCCAAGAGGACTGCGGAGTAGCGCTGAAAGCCCGTCCGCCGCCCAAGCCATTAAAGTGCAAGCCGTAAAAAAAGAATTGTATCTTCGGAAGCGAATATGAAATGCTAGACGTATGTCGATAGAAAAAGAAAAATGGGGCTCGCGCTTAGGTCTTATTCTTGCAATGGCTGGGAATGCCGTTGGCTTGGGGAACTTTTTGCGCTTTCCGGTGCAAGCCGTGCAAAATGGCGGCGGAGCCTTTATTATCCCGTATTTGATTTGTTTTTTACTGATGGGAATCCCTTTGTTGTGGATTGAATGGGCCATGGGCAGGCATGGAGGTCGAAAAGGAAACCACAGTACGCCGTTTATTTTTGATTCCTTAGGAAAACGTGCTTTATGGAAATACATTGGCGTTTTCGGAATTTTCACCAATGTCGCCGTTGCCTGTTACTACTGCTATATTGAGTCATGGACGCTGTCATACATGTATCATTCTGTGGTTGGAACATTTGCCGAATTGTCTCAATCGGAATCGGCATATTTCTTTTTGAAATACATTGATGCCGGCCAAAGTTCAACCGGAATCCCCTATGAGGGTGTGGTATTTTTCCTGCTTTGCCTGGGCTTAAACACCTATATTTTATCTACCGGCCTATCTGGAATAGAAAAAGTGGCAAAAATCGGAGTACCCATGCTCATATTTTTCGGATTAATCCTCGCGGTTCGTGGATTAACCTTAGGTACTGAAGGGGCTTCAGCTGCTGTTCCAGATGCCAATGCTTGGGATGGGATTAATTTTTTATGGACGCCCCAATTTGATTCCCTTGCCAATCCAAAAGTGTGGCTGGCAGCCGCCGGACAAATCTTCTTCACCTTATCGTTGGGAATGGGAACGATTCATTGCTATGCCAGTTATGTTGAATCCAAAGGCGATATTGCTCTAAATGCCACAACATCTGGATTTACAAATGAATTTGTAGAAGTGGTTTTGGGCAGCATGATTGTGATTCCCATTGCGGCAGGGTATTTGGGCATTGATTGGGTTATTGATAATGCCGGATTCGGAATGGCATTTCAAACCATGCCTTATTTATTCCAACAATGGGGACCAATTGTGGCCAAGTTTGCCGGATTTTTTTGGTTTGGATTGTTGTTTTTTGCCGGTATTACCTCCTCACTTGCCATGGGAACACCTTGGATTGGTTTTTTGAAAGACGAATTTAAGGTACCTCATAAAAAAGCGGCCTTGAGCTTTGGATTGATTGTTTTAATGTTTGGATTGCCTACTGTGTTGGGATATGTTGTTGACTATGACAGCCAAGGAAAAATCGTGTTTTTGACTCAACCCATTTTTGATGAATACGATTACTGGGCAGGAACCGTAGGATTGGTCTTTTTTGCTTTAGCAGAAACCATTTTATTTTCTTGGATTTTTGGCATTCATAAAGGCTGGGAAGAAATCAACCTGGGATCAGACATGAAAATTCCCATAATTTTCAAGTATATCATTCGCTATGTAACTCCGGTAATGCTACTGGCTGTTTTCATCGGAGCCTTGATTACTCCACCCAGCAGCTCTGTGCTGCACATTCATGCAAAAAACAAGGATCATGCCCTTTATTTGAGCACTGTGTTGCAAGACCAAGGGTTTCAAGACGTAAAACAACATGGGAATCGCCTCAGCGGCAAGCTTCCTAAAACAGAGTTCAAACAGCGTTTCCCTAGCATTGGGGCCTTGCGTACTTGGGCCGGAACCTACGCTCCTGAATTGAAGAAAGAAGAGTATCGAGTAGAGGAATCTCAAAATTGGTCGCTCGAATTTTCAAATCTATTTTCAGGAAAGGGTTGGAATTTAGACAACAATAGCCTGTTGAAAAAGGGCGTAAACGCAAGCGAAAAGGCCGAATTAACCGCCCTAGAACTGAAACTAGCCAATCTGTCTTCATTGGGTTTAACGCTGGAGGCGGAACAGGTAGAGCATGAAATTGCTCTGCGCCGAGAGCACCTTCTCCTATTGAATATCGGCAGAACCCTATTGATTATTTTATTTGCCGGTATTTCTTTTCTAGTGTACTTGGCCTATTTAAAACGCAAAAAAAATCCCGCATGAACCGCGCTGCATTAATTACTTGTCTAATTGCCCAATCTATTGTTATTGGTTTTACTGTGTACTTTTTTTGGAAAGTTCTTAAAAAACCAAACAACAAGTAAAGGGCTATAAAATGAAAATTATTTGTGTAGGAAGAAATTATGCCGACCATGCTCAGGAACTGGGCAATGAAGTGCCTGAAGAACCTGTACTATTTATGAAGCCCGATTCGGCGGTAATGCAACGCAATAATCCGTTCATTATTCCCGCCTTTTCATCTGATATTCACTATGAATGTGAGCTCCTTCTGAAAATTGGCAGAAATGGCAAGTGCATCGATGAAGAGTTCGCTTTTCGGTACATCTCTGAAATAGGGCTCGGAATTGATTTTACGGCACGCGATTTGCAAGCCCAGCTCAAAGCGAAGGGGCTTCCCTGGGAAAAGGCAAAGGCATTTGATGGCTCGGCCTATTTGGGCGATTTTATGCCATTATCAGAATTCCAAGATGTTCAAAATCTTGAATTTGAATTGCTTAAAAATGGACAATCGGTACAAATTGGGCACAGTGCACAGATGTTGCACAGCATCCCCAAACTGATTTCCTACATCAGCCGGTATTTTAGTTTAAAAATGGGAGATGTTATTTTTACCGGAACCCCTGCCGGAGTTGGCCGGGTTGAATCGGGAGATGAATTAAAAGGAAGTCTGCAAGGTAAAACCATGTTTACACTCCGCGTCCGATAAGCATGCATGCTCCATTCAAACAAAATCGCTTCTGCCCATTCCACTATTGACCCAGCCCCATTAATCCCCTTCAGGTACATGCCTCTTTTCAAAAATTAAGGATGAGAAATCCGTTAAAATTTAGAGCAATTCTAGGGCCAATTACCCTTATTTTATTCCCATGGAGCTCATGTACAAAGGGCTATGCACAAGCACTCGTTCAGCCCGGCCCCAAGGTAGATTGCGGCAGTTCATACCGGATTAGCGCGTGGAATAACCCTTTATTTTCCGACCGATTGGTAGATGTCTGGTTGCCAAGCGGTTACCCGAACGCTGCCCCCTATCCTGTGGTTTACATGCACGATGGTCAGATGTTATTCGATGCCGAGCAAACATGGAATAGGCAGTCTTGGAATATTGACTCCATCTTATGTGCTTCCCAAGCCGTGGGGAAATCACCCATTCCAATCGTAGTGGGCATTTGGAACAATCCCAATACCCGGCATGCCGATTACCTACCGGAAAAACCGTTCTATGCCCTTTCGTCCACTGAACAACAACATGTTAGCACAGAACTTCAGCAGCATGGTCGTTCAAATGGGCCATTCAAACCAAATTCAGATGCGTATCTGGCATTTCTGATGCATCAAATTCGTCCTGAAATCGAATCCAGATTTAAGGTAAGCCGAGCGGCGGAACAGAATGTACTGGCGGGCAGCAGTATGGGCGGCTTAATTTCGTGGTATGGAATGTGTGAATATCCCAATAATTGGGGCGGAATCGGCAGCATAAGCACCCATTGGCCGGGCATTTTCAGCCTGGAAAACAACCCGCTTCCCCTGGCCTTTGAAAGGTATTTGCAGGCACATCTACCCAAGGTTTTGAATAAAAAATGGTACTTGGACTCTGGAACTGAAACCTTAGATTCAATGTACAATGAATTGAATATCAATTTTATAGAAATAATAAAGCGGAAAATTCCGGACGAAAAGCTATACTGGAAAATTACACAGGGCGCGGACCACAGTGAAAAATCATGGAGCCAACGGGTTCCTGATTTTATCCATTTTCAGTTTTGGGAATAAAGAGTTGGGGGCCATTTCCCGCTTTCACCTGTAGTCAAACTGTCAACGGGTAAATGGCTTATGGCGCTGCGGTGGCTCCCAAGGTCGCCTCCTCGCACCAAGCCATTGCACCCGTTGCCAGCTTTCCTGCCGGTTCAATCGGGGGCCCGGCGCCTCAAGAAAAAAGCGTTTAGAAACCGATGAAATCAGTTTTCGGCCAGAATGGTCACCACATTGCCTGACATTTCTACCACACCCGAACGGATATCGATGCTGGTTTCAGCACCAGAGGGTTCAACAATACGCAAGGTTCCCTTTTTCAGTGTGCTAATCAACGCGGCATGCTTGTCCATCAACTCGAAGGAACCATCGGTGCCGGGACATTGTACCAACTTAATGGGACCATCAAAAAGGGTTAGATCGGGAGTAACAACCAGTAAATTCATGGCTTAGCGGTTTTCTGCCAGCATTTTTTCGCCGGCTTCAATGACCTCTTCAATTTTTCCTTTTAGGTTGAAGGCAGCTTCGGGATACTGATCAACCTCTCCATTCAGAATCATGTTGAATCCTTTGATGGTGTCGTCGATGCTTACAAAAACCCCGGGAATACCAGTAAATTGCTCTGCAACGTGGAAAGGCTGGCTGAGGAAGCGTTGAACGCGGCGAGCGCGGTGTACCACCAATTTATCTTCTTCAGACAATTCATCCATACCCAAAATGGCAATGATGTCTTGCAGCTCTTTGTAGCGTTGTAAAATCTCTTTTACGGCCTGAGCGGTGCGGTAGTGATTTTCACCCACCACATCGGCTGTAAGGATTCGTGATGTAGAGTCCAATGGATCTACCGCAGGATAAATACCCAATTCTGCAATCTTCCGGCTCAATACCGTGGTGGCATCTAAGTGGGCGAAGGTAGTGGCAGGAGCAGGGTCAGTTAAGTCATCTGCAGGTACGTAAACGGCTTGCACAGAGGTGATTGAACCTGACTTAGTCGAGGTAATGCGTTCTTGCATTAATCCCATTTCTGTGGCCAAGGTTGGTTGGTATCCTACGGCTGAAGGCATACGACCTAGCAGGGCAGACACCTCAGAGCCGGCCTGAGTAAAGCGGAAAATATTATCGATAAAGAAAAGTATGTCTTTTCCTTCAGATTGGTCGGAATCCTTATCTCCATCGCGGAAATATTCAGCAAGAGATAGCCCTGATAATGCCACACGAGCACGGGCACCGGGGGGTTCATTCATCTGACCAAAAACGAAGGTTGCCTTGGATTCCTTTAATCCATCTAAATCCACCTTCGATAAATCCCATCCACCTTCTTCCATAGAATGTTTGAAGTCCTCACCATAATTGATGATTCCGGCCTCAATCATTTCGCGCATTAAATCATTCCCTTCGCGGGTACGTTCACCAACGCCGGCAAAAACCGATAGACCACCGTAGCCTTTAGCAATGTTGTTGATAAGTTCTTGAATCAACACCGTTTTGCCTACACCGGCTCCACCAAACAAACCAATTTTTCCTCCTTTGGCATAGGGTTCGATGAGGTCAATAACTTTAATTCCTGTAAACAAAACCTCGGTTGAAGTAGAAAGTTCTTCAAACAGAGGCGGCTGACGGTGAATAGAGTATCCATTTTCCTTTGAAACCTCTTTCAATCCATCAATGGCATCGCCAACCACATTGAATAAGCGACCTTTAATGGCCTCTCCAATGGGCATGGTGATGGGCTTGCCATTGGCTTTTACTTCCATTCCACGACGCATACCATCGGTGCTATCCATAGAAATGCAACGTACAGTGTTCTCACCAATGTCTTGCTGACATTCCAAAATATACGTGCCAGAGCCATCCGGTTTGGCAATTTCCAACGCATCTAAAATATTGGGGATGTCGTTTTCATTCTCGAACCGAACGTCGATTACCGGTCCGATGATTTGTACAATTTTTCCTATGGGTTGAGCCATGATGAAGGTGAATTTGTGTTTATAAATCGGCCACAAAAGTAGGGATGTTTGGCCATACCTGAAGTGGATTTTTAAAAATTTTATGGAAAGATATTGACAATCGCTTCTTAAGGGTATTCATTGGGGCACTTAGCGCTCATACGCAGAATGGCTCTTGGGAGAAATCCGAAGTGGATTTTCCTTTAATTCTGCATGCAGTTGCCGATTGAAAAAAACATCCCTACTCACGAAAAGCGCTTCTCTGAAAGAGCTGGGATCTGCCGTACCCTTTCCGGCCAAATCAAAAGCTGGCCCATGATCGGGTGAAGTTCTAACCACCGGCAAACCGCCCGTGTAATTCACACCCTCAAAACCGGCTAAGGCCTTAAAGGCAGTCAAGCCCTGATCGTGATACATACTAAGTACTCCATCGAATTTCCGAAAGGCACCCGAACCGAAAAACCCATCCGATGCAAAAGGCCCTGAAACCAAAAGCCCATGTTGATCTACGCATTCGTCTAAGGCGGGTTGTATTACCTCTGCCTCTTGTTTTCCGAATTTTCCATGATCTCCGGCGTGTGGGTTTAAGGAAAGTACTGCGATCTTAGGCCGACCAATTTGGAAATCAATTTTCAAGGTTTGATTCAAAGCCAAGAGGCTACGAACCAAATCGGCGGTATTTACAGATTGAGCTACTTGGTCTAGAGCCATATGTCCTGTGAACAATCCAACCCGAAGCTGACCGGCAACCATAATCATTTGTGGTTTGCCTTTGAACTCAACTCCAAGGTATTCGGTATGCCCCGGAAATGGCATGCCAGATTCAGTGAGATGGGTTTTATCCAAAGGACAGGTAACCAAGCAATCACAAAGACCTGATATTATAGCATTTACAGCCATTTTCAAAGAGTCCACAGCGAACTTAGCCCCATCGGGCTTTCGCTGACCTGGGCTCAAGGGATGTCCTTCTGCCGGAAGGCCCATTAGATTCATTTTTTTGGGCTTAATTGGCTCTCCGGGTTTCAATTCACAGATTGAATCTAAAAATAGATCTGGAAAGGAAGATTTAAGTTGAGGAATGGCCCCTGCCGGATCAAAAACCACGGGAGTAAACCATTTAAATAATTGATTTTCTTGAAAGGCCGCCAAAATGATTTCCGGTCCAATGCCATGTATATCTCCAACTGAAATGGCCACATTCAGTGGCTGATTGCGTTCTTTCATACCAGATTATTTCTTTTGGGCAGCCTGAAAAAATTGCCACAATAGGCGCAATCCAGCACCCGTGCCCCCTGCTGTTCTATAATGGGTAGCCGAGGCCGTTAAAGCCATGGACAAATCGATGTGCATCCACGGAAAATCCGTAAATCGCTTTAAGAATAAGGCGGCAGTTATGGCTCCAGCGTAGCCCGACCCTATATTTTTTATATCAGCCACATCCGATTTCAATTGCTCTTCGTATTCGGGCAACAAGGGCAACTGAACCACAGGTTCACCTACATGTTGACCCGCGTCTTGAAGCATGGAAAACAATTCAGGGGCTGAATGTTCAAAACCTACCATAGCTCCCTCACCCACAGCGGCAACGGCAGCCCCTGTTAATGTCGCTAAATCCAACACCCATTCCGGTTTCAATTTTGCAGCATACAATAAGGCATCGGCTAGAATCAGTCGCCCTTCGGCATCGGTATTTAATATTTCAACGGATACTCCATTGGAATAGGTAATAACGTCACCCGGACTTAAACTTCCTGGAGCCAAGCGATTGTCGGTAATTGGAAGTAAGCCCACAACCCGTTTCGGATAGTTCATCTGCGCCAATACCATCATCGTTCCCAACACCGTAGCCGCTCCGGCCATATCTCCCTTCATTTCTTCCATTCCTTTCGCCGTCTTTAGGCTGTGGCCACCGGAATCAAACATCACACCCTTACCTACCAAAACCATTGGAGCCTCCTGAGATTTCCCTTCCGGACAATGCTCTAAAATGGCAAATAAAGGAGGGCTAACGCTCCCCTTATTGACCGATTCCAATCCCACCATTTTTAAGGCCTCAATGGCCTTTGGGCCTAAACCTTCGTATTTCAAGCCACATTGCGCCGCTGCGCGTTCAATTTCGGCATGAAAATCAACACTTTTCAATTGATTATAGGGTAAGTTCACCCAATCTCGAACCTGATAAACGGCATTCACCAACACAGCCAGCTCGGATGAATCAACGGGGTTACCGCTCAGATAAACGTTCAATGAGGACGTCCTTCTAAAGGAATAACTGGCCAAAATCATACCCTCAACAGCAAACAGGGAGGCATCTGCTGAAAGCGAAGAAAAAATACCCACATTTCCTTGAAGTTTGATTCCCGAGGCTAGGGTACGAACCGCTTCGGCACTCGTCTCTTCCGGTATAAGCAGGAAGGCCTTTGCTTTTGAAAATTGAACTTGAAATATGCCTTTTGCCCCTTCTTCTGCTGAAATAGAGTGCAGCCAAGTATTTAGAAAGGAAGGCCATGAGGCAGGCACTGCGGCTGGAACCCCTATAAAAACATAGGCCTCAACTGAGTCAAGTTCTGCTTCTGCTGAAAAAAATTGAACTGGAAATTTCATACCCACAAAGGTAGGTAGTGCCAAGCGGAATAATTGAAATTTAACATGTTTTTATCAACTTAACCCCTTCTATGGGTCTGGAATGTAAAATCGAGGATAAAAAACCGCTAAAAAATTCCGGATAGGCATGAAAACAGAGCAACCCCAACCTAATTATTAATTACCAAATAAGCAACTTAACTTACATCTCAGTTTGCAATTCACATTTTAATGTACCTTTGACGCCCTTTCTCAATATTGAAGCATGATAAAACTGCCCATACAACCTGAATTCTTCACCCAGCCTGAATCGGAATTAACGACCATAGAAGCCGCTGTTTTAGCGGAGGCCAGAAAAGCCGCACTTAAGGCGCATGCGCCCTACAGCAAATTCCATGTGGGAGCCGCAGTGGTGCTTGAATCAGGAGAAATCCTTTCCGGTTCCAACCAAGAAAACGCCTCCTACCCCAGTGGAATGTGCGCCGAACGTGTTCTGCTGAATTATGTTGGCGCCACCTATCCAGAAGCAAAAATTCAACTGCTGTGCATTGCGGTGGTTTCTGAATTTAAAGACAACAAACGAGTCTATGCCCCTTGCGGTGGGTGCCGCCAGGTGATTTCAGAATCGCAAGCCCGTCAAAACAATGCCCCCATCGATATAATTTTTGAAGGTCCGGAAAATCAAATCACGCGCTGCAAGGGCATCGAACATCTGCTGCCTTTCACCTTTCAGCTTTTTTAATTGTTAGGGACCTTGATTCTTTTCTAGCTGCTGTCAGGCACTGAAATCGGACATTAAATAGTTTGTACCTTTGGTCGAAGTAATTTTTGACCATGAAACAATTTCCTCTTTGGTTTTCTCTGGCCCTGTGCCTAAATGCCTTGGGCCAAATTAAGCCCATCGAATCTCAACCTACAGCCCCAGGGAACCCTTGGATTATCCCCTATGAAAAATTCCAGCTTGATAATGGGCTAACCATTATTTTACACCCCGACACCTCAGACCCGATGGTTCATGTAGATGTAACCTACCATGTGGGGTCAGCAAGAGAATTGTCAGGAAGGTCAGGCTTTGCTCATTTTTTCGAACACATGATGTTTCAAGGCTCAGACAATGTGGCCGACGAAGAGCATTTTAAGATCGTAACCGAAGCGGGGGGTACCTTAAACGGTACTACCAACCTAGACCGCACCAACTACTTCGAAACTGTACCGGCCAATCAATTGGAAACAGCGTTGTGGCTTGAAGCTGACCGAATGGGATTTTTCTTAGATGCTGTAACCCTGAAAAAATTCGAAATTCAACGCGCTACCGTTAAAAACGAACGTGGTCAACGCTACGACAACCGCCCGTATGGCTTGGTGTATGAAAAAACCATGGAGGCCTTGTACCCCTTTGGCCACCCGTATTCATGGACAACCATTGGTTACATTGACGACTTAAATGCCGCAACTCTAGATGATTTAAAAAAGTTCTTTTTGCGCTGGTATGGGCCCAACAATGCTACCCTGACCATAGCCGGAAGTTTTGATAAAGAACAGTGCTTAAACTGGGTAAAAAAGTACTTCAGCTCTATTCCAAGAGGCCCAGAAGTAAAGTCCATGGCTCCTACCCCCACAAAACTTTCCTCAGATCGCTTTGTTTCGTACAAAGACAATGTTCGATTCCCACTTCTATCTATTACATATCCAAGCATTGAAGCCCGCCACGAAGACGAGGCTGCATTGGATATTTTGGCGGATGTATTGGGCGGCGGAAAAAGCTCCATTTTATATCAGGAATTGGAAAAAACTCAAAAAGCCAAATCCGCTTACGCCTACCATTCTACTGCCGAACTTGCCGGATACATGTCCATCAGCATTACAGGATTTGCACAGGCTTCTCTATCGGGGTTGAAAACCGAATGGGAAAAATCGCTTTCTGTGTTTGAAAAGCGCGGCATTTCTCAAGCAGATATTGACCGCTTTGCCACTCAACAGGAGGCTGAAGCCATTCAAAATTTAGCCTCCATTTCTGGCAAGGCGGCCCAATTGGCCTATTACCAGACCTTTACAGGAAGCCCCAAAACCAGATTGACCGAAATCTCCAAGTACCGCAACGTAAAACCAGAGCAGGTGATGGAGGTATATAGAAGGTACATAAAAGGAAAGCCTGCCGTTTACCTGTCTTGCATCCCCAAAGACGGTTCAGTCTTACCGGCGGCACCCGACAATGCGGGCCGACCCAAAGCACCTGAGGGCTATTCCCCCGATGTTTCAGAATATACCTCACTCACGTACACCAAAGGCAAAGACAATTTTGATCGGTCTAAAAAACCCGAACCGGGCAGCAAAATCGGAGATACACAGCTGGCCATCTGGAAGCAAAATTTAAGTTCAGGAGCCTTGGCCACAGGCACCTCTTATCCTGAATTGCCTTTGATTTCCATTCAAATATCATGGCCTATCGGGTTTTGGCATGAGTCAGTACAACATGCTGGTGTAAGCCAAATCATGGTGAACTTAATGGAAGAAAAGTCGCTTAACTCAACCGCTGAAGCCTTGAACGACCGCTTGAAAGCCTTGGGTGCTTCTCTATCTGTTTACACTGGTGCTTTAGAAACTGGCATTTCCATACGCTGCTTAAAAAAGGACGTTCAAGAAGTGATGCAAATTGCTGAGGAACGACTTTTAAAGCCGGCCTTCGATTCGGAAGACATTGAACGGCTTCGAAAGCAACAGCTCGAAAACCTTAAAAACCGTAAAACCAACGCCGGGGCTTTAGCGTCAGATATGGTGAACGCTACCCTAATGGAAGGCCACCGGGCTGCACTGCCCGAACTGGGTACTCAAAATAGCATTGCCGCCATATCAAAAGCTACAATTCAGGAATGGTATGCCCGCATTTTTCAACCTTCACTTGCCCGTGTTTCAGCGGTAGGGTATTCCAATGCGGCTGAATTGGACGCAGATTTAGGATTTTTAAATCAGTTAAACCGCAACCCAAAAGAGTTGATTCATTCCTTTCCGGAGCTTAAATTCCCCATTCGCCCTACCTTAATTGTAGTAGATAAGCCCGGTTCAGCCCAATCGGAAATTCGATTTGTTTCCAAAGGTTTGCCCTACGATGCTCTAGGCCCTTACTTTTTATCAAATGTAGCGACCTTCCCTTTGGGTGGAGCATTCAATAGCCGACTCAACCTCAACCTACGGGAAGACAAGGGCTATACTTACGGGGTTCGGGCAGGATTTCAGGGAAATCCACATTTTGGGTATTTCCAGGTGGCCGGATCATTCCTCCATGCCACTTCCGATTCCTCCATCACCGAAATCATGAAAGAACTAACCGCTTATTTCAACGAAGGACCTACAGATGCTGAAATCGAATTCACCCGATTGGCTATGGCTCAACGAGAAGCACTAAGCTATGAAACACCGTGGCAACGTCTAGGAATTTTGAAAAACATTCTGACCTACAACCTAAGCACCGATTATACTACCAAGCAAAAAAATATGCTGAACAGCATGAATTCATCCATTATGAATTTTCATATTAAACGCTACTTAGACGCCCAAACGGCCTGGATTATAATTGTGGCCGATTACAGCAAACTCAAGCCCCAATTGGATGCCTTGAATCTGCCAATTACACTCAAAAAAATGGAATACTAAACTCAGAAAATAGTTTGCGTTTACAGGGACTTTGGCCTAATTTTGTGTAGAAAATTGAATCCAATCAAATACCCAAATACGATGCTTCAAATTCGCTCATTTTTTCTTTTAGCAGGCCTTTTCTGCGGCGCTGTTGGTGTTCAGGCCCAAACCTACAGGGTTCCTATCGGCTTTTTTATGGGCTCTAATTTAGGAATAGGGCCAGCCGTTTCAACAGGTTCATATGCTTGGTTTCAGTGGACGGCGGACATAACGTATGCCATAGATCCCAAAATTTCTGCCGGGATTGAAGCTTCCCTGATTTCAGCTAACTTCAACAGCTCAAACTTTGGTTTCGTAGCCAAAGCAGGGTATCATTTCCCACTAAGCACCGGCCAAATCATAGCCAATGCCGGTGTAGGCGGAATATTTGGCGGCGGCAACGGCGGCTTTTTACTCAATCCCGATGTGCGCTACCGATATGAATTAACCCCCTTCCTCTTCGCCGAAGGCGGCATTCGGATGCCAATTGTAATCAGTGGTGGAGCCTTAGTAGCGTTCATACCCCATGTTGGTTTAATGTATAGTTTCTAACGTTTCGCCAATCATATTTTTTTTATACATTTGCACTCCCCTTTAAAGGTACCATAGCTCAGTTGGTAGAGCAAAGGACTGAAAATCCTTGTGTCGTTGGTTCGATTCCAACTGGTACCACTTCAACCCCGTTTCGGGGTTTTTTTATTTTATCTTGGTGCTTTGCACTCAGCTTCAGCAGCATGCATACTAGCCCCTCCTTCCTTTATGCGATTGATTCCGGGAATTCCTCGGCCAAATACAGCATCTGGGACATTGAAAATCAAACCTGGATTACCACCTATAAGGGGTTAGAGGAGTTAAACATCAATTCGGTACCCCCATCAGCCCAATTGGTTTATTCCGGTGTGGGGGCAGCCTTGCCGGTCATTCTGTCCCAATGGCCTACAGAGCCCTTAGAAATAAACGCTGACATACATATTCCGTTCCAAACCCGCTACGACCGAGCCCAAATTGGTTCAGACCGAATTGCCGCAATTGCGGGGGTCTTCGCCAAAAATCCAAGCTGCGACGCCCTAATTATCGATGCCGGGACCTGCATTACCTTTGATGTGCTTAGCCAAAAGCAGGGACACCTTGGAGGAGTTATTTCTCCCGGACTCAGAATGCGAAGCCAAGCTATGCACGAGTTTACTGGGAAATTGCCCTTAATCCAGCATACCACCATCAAACCCAAAACCGAAGGCTCCTACCCTACCAACACAAAAGATGCCTTGGCAAGGGGTGCTTTTCAAGGGTGGACAGACGAAATTCAGGCCGAGATTGACCGTTTTTTACAACAATTTCCGAAAGGACTCGTTTACATGTGCGGCGGAGATGCCTCGCATTTTGAGGCTAAATCTAAAAATCGCATCTTTGCCGCGCCCCTTTTGGTTTTTGAAGGCTTGGTGCACTTATGGACATGGAACCGTTAAAACGCATTTTTCTCTCATTAATTCTGCTCAGCAGTTTTAGTTTTACGGCATCTGTACATGCTCAAGTGGATGATTTTTCACCCTATTCCATTTATGGAATTGGAGAGTGGCAAAGGCCGTTTTCACAACACGGGTCGGTTCTAGGTCAATCTGGGGCAGCTCTGCGCGATTCCATGAGCCTTAATTTTTTAAATCCGGCCTCCATTTCGGCTGTAGATTTAACCACCTTGCAGGTGGGGGCTGAGTTGAACAGCGGACAACGGAACATTAATGGTGCACCGTATTCGTTCGGAAATTTATATGTGAATCATTTTAGCATAGGCTTTCCAATCTTCCGAAAGTCCAGATTTCTAAAATATTCAATGGCCTTAAACTTCTCGCCCTTTTCGCAAATTGGATATTCCATGCGTGATTCCAGTTCGTTGATGAGCAATGGAGATACCATTCCTGTCGAACGGGCCTTCAATGGCAGTGGAGGTTGGAATCGGTTGTCCTGGCACCATGGAATTCAGTTGTTCAATCGCCTAAGCCTAGGCGCCGCTTTTCACTATACCTTCGGGTCGCTAACCCGCGACAGGAATTTGATATTGCCCGGGAATCAGGGGTTCTTTTCAACCCGAAACCGCGAAGAGGTAGAGGCCGGTTCCTTTTCATACGATTTGGGCATTCAGCAACAAATCAGACTACCCTTCAAACGCATTTACACCAATGAAAAGGGGGGAAAAGATACCCTGAGAAAAAACCATGAACTGATTTTGGGAATTTCCGTTCAGCCCGGTGTGCCGATTATGGCTTCAAGAACCCAAATCGGTATGCAATATGTGGCAGGAGCGTATAATATTGTGGGAGATACCATCCAACTGAATAAAGAATTGGATGCCAAAGTTGCCATGCCCAATACCTTACGTGCCGGATTTCAATGGAGCAACCCCGGAAAATGGCTTTGTGTGGCCGACGGACATTACACTACGGGAAGTGATTTTAGGTACTTCAATGATCCAACCTCCATTTATGCCGATGCTTGGGGTTTGGGAATTGGCGTGCAAGCACAGCCTGGCAATTGGAAACTGAAAAACAAAGGCAATCTCTTCAGCAAAAATCTCATTGCCCGACTTGGATTTCACTACCAAAAAAACAGTTTCCAGCCAGAAAGCCTACCAACCTCTGAGTTTGGCATGGGAATTGGATTAGGCTTACCGTTCAATCACGGATTTAGAAGAGGAAGAAATATGGGACAAAGTCGCTATCTGGGGTCTTACCTGAATTTGGGCACCCAATTTATTTGGATGAATTCATCTGCGCCCGGAACCTATCAGGAATTCTTCGTTCGAGTTACCCTAGGAATTTCGCTTCGAGATTGGTGGTTTGACCAACCGCGTTTTAATTAACATAAACCTCAAAAAAGTAAAAAAATGAGACGCTTTCATCTTTTACACATCAGCTTGATTTGTTTTAGCCTGTTCACCATGAACCTAAGCTTGAATACTTTATATGCTCAAGATGAACCCGTGGAAGAAACCGAGCAAACGGGAACTGAAGAATGTAAAAAGGAGTTCCAAATCTTTACCGACAACGCTAAAATCAAAGACTACCAATTCGCGTTGCCGGCATTTCGATTTTTAATCAACAATTGCCTAACCCCAGGAACTGGCCTGTACATTCGTGGAGAATCTATGCTCCAAGACCTGATTAAAAAGGAAAGCGATGAGGCCGTAAAAAAAGGATTAATCGATACCCTTTTCTTACTCTATGATAAACGTATGCAGGCCTCTAAGCAAGATGTCAAATACGGAACCGAAGGCTACATATTGGGTAAAAAAGTAAAGGCTTTAGCATTGTACGATAAAAATAATGTTGAGGAAATTTACGCCCTCAGCAAACAATCGTTGGAATTGGAAAAGGAAAATACCGATGCTCAAGTGATGTATCTTCACATGATTTACACCGCCTTCCTTAGAAAATCAAATAAAAAAGACTGCGGAGATGTGATTGATGCCTACAACTTGATTAACGATTACATTGATGCCGGTCTTGAAAAACTAACCGATGCCGATAGCATAAAATTGAACAATTTTCAATTGGCTCAAAATAAGGTTAGCGATTTGGCTGGCCCCTGCTTAACTTGCGAAAACCTAATGGAAGTGTTGCAGCGTGATTTTTCCGTCAAATCTTCTGATTCTGAATGGATTAGAAAAACATCAGCTGCCCTAGACCGGAAATCTTGCGCAAAAAAACCGGAATATGCCGGAAATGCCAACCTGATTGCCATCATGGAAAAGAATGCGGAATTCTATCCCAATTCAACTGCATATTTGCGCTTAGGCCGGATGTACACCATTTCTAAAGAAGAAGCAAAAGCTGTAGCTGCCTTTAAAAAGGCGGTAGATTTGGAAGAAGATCCAATGAAAAAGGCTGCCTTCCTAATGGTTCAGGCCTCTGCCCAGCGCGAAGCCGGAAGCCTTTCCGGTGCCCGGCAAGCGGCTAGAATGGCCGCTGAATTACGGCCAAATTGGGGAGAGCCCTACATTTTTATTGGCGACCTATATGCCAGTTCAGGAAACGCCTGCGGCACCGACGACAAGTGCACTTCGTTCGGAGCCTATTGGGCCGCTGCAGATCAATACATTAAAGCAAAATCTGTAGATGCCTCTGTTTCAGATAAGGCGCAAAAACGGCTGAACAATATGGCAGGCTCTTACCCCTTAAAATCCGATTGCTTTTTTATTGAAATGAAAGACGGCGATTCAGTGAATGTAGGCTGTTGGATTCAAACCACTACCACTGTACGCACCAGATAACCCATGAAATTAGCCTTGGTTTATCTGGGCCTTTGGCTCGGAATCACCTCCTGCTCGAACGACTTGCAAGAGGTGATTCCTGTGCCACAGACCGATGAAATCCCCCTGCTAATTACCCGCGACTTTTCTCTAACCTATAGCGATTCAGGCGTAAGTAGGTTTGAATTGAACGCGCCTTTAAGGGAAATTTTTGGGGGAGAAAACCCAAGGAGTCAAATGCCCGTTGGCTTAACCATGCGGTTTAAAGATGCCCAGGGAAACACCATTTCTAGTCTTTCCGCCGACTCGGCCGTAATGTTTGAAAAATCAAACATCATCCGCGCTGCCGGGTCTGTAGTGGTCACCAATCCCAAGGGCGACACCCTAAAAACTTCGGTGCTTTTTTGGCAGGAATTGCCCAACAAAGAAGGCCAAATCACCTGTCCCGAAGCGGTCTCCATTCGCTCTGGAAATCAAATTATTCAAGGGCTTGGCATGAAAGCCAATCTGGCCTTTACCCAGTATCAATTCCTCATTCCCGCCGGAAGTTTTTCCGTCACCGAATAGGCCATTTTCTGGATGTATTATTGTTTGGGGGCGGCAGCCGGGCTTTCACCGGTAGTCCTCGGTTGCCGGGCGAGCTGACAGCGGGCTGCGGTGGCTCCTTACGTCGCCTCCTCGCCTCGCGTCAGCTTGCGCCGGCAACGCTGCGGGCTACCTGGCTCAATCCCTGCCGCAGCCCTCAAGCCCAACTCTCCTTTTTAAATACAAAGGCCGCAAAGTGAACCGCAATGTTCGCAAAGGTGCCTCGAACACTCTCACTACCCGAGATTCCATCTGTGCCCTTTGCGCCGACATTGTGTTATTTGTGGTAAAAAAAACTTCAGGGCCCGGCTTCCATTTTTTAACACAAAGACCGGACCAAAGAAAATTCAAACCCATGATAACAAACAAGCAAAACAATCATCAAAAAAAAGGTGGACAATTCAGGTGAATAAACCTTATCCAATGGAGTCAAATTCTTTCCCGGCATCAAAATAACCGCGGTTTTATCTACTTTTACCCCGAACATGAGTTTCAGCGATTTCTTTCTTTTAATCAGCGCCATTTTATTGTCTGCATTTTTCTCAGGCATTGAAATTGCCTACATCAGCGTCAATAAGCTAAAGCTGGAACTTGAAAAAAATAGAAATGGGGTACGCGCCCGAATGCTGAACACCCTTACCCAAAGCCCCTCCCGATTTATTGCCACCGCTCTGGTTGGGAATAATTTAGCCTTGGTTATTTACAGCTTAATCATGGGAGAATGGCTTACTCCTCTAATCAAAACAGCCTACATTGGTCAATTTGGCACGCAAGGAGCCGATATTGCCAGCTTGATTTTACAAACCATCGCAGCCACCATTCTCATCCTTTTTGTGGCGGAATACCTGCCAAAAGCCTTCTTTTCTCTGCAACCCAATAAAATGCTCTCGGTATTTTCCGGACCTGCCTATGTGTTTTTTCAGGTGCTGAAATTGCCTGTTAGCCTCATCAGTGGCTTTAGCAACTGGGTGGTTCGAAAAGTGCTGAAAATTAAAACCAACAGTTCATCTCAGGGTGTCGACCTGGCTGACTTAAACTATTATTTGCGCAGCCTGACAGAAGAGGCCAAAGACGATATGGTGGAGGTGGACAATGAGGTCCTGATTCTTCAAAATGCCCTTGAATTCCCCTCGGTGAAAGCCAGGGAATGTATGATTCCCAGAAATGAAATTACGGCCATTAACTCCTCCTCAAACATCGATGAACTGAAGAATCTTTTCATTCAGTCGGGGCATTCTAAAATTGTTGTTTTTTCAGAAAGCATCGATGAAGTTATTGGTTTTGTTCACAGCTTCGACTTATTTGTAACCCCAGATTCCATCCGTAGTATTTTACGCCCTGTTTTTTTTGTGGCAGAAACCATGCCCATAAAAGACATCATGACTCAATTTATTCAACAGCATAAGTCCTTGGCCATTGTGGTAGATGAATATGGTGGCACTTCAGGGCTCATTACCTTAGAGGATATCATCGAAGAATTGGTGGGAGAAATCCAAGACGAACACGACAAAGAAGCACTAACCGACCAGCAAATTGATGAGCATACGTTTATTTGGTCAGGGCGTTTGGAAATAGATGCCATCAACAACAAATACAATTTAGACATTCCTGAGCACGAAGACTATGAAACCCTGGCCGGCTTTATTTTATTCCATCACCAGGAAATTCCGGAGCAAGGAGATGAAATTAGAATTGGATCCTTTCGGTTTTTAATGACACGGGTGAGCGAGCGAAAAATACAAGAAGTCCGGGTGCGCATTGAACAGCCGGATTAAAATTTCTACCTATCTACATCCAAATAAAAGCCCTCGGTTAACGATTGATACCAGGCACTTCGTGCACCATCAATTTCATACACATGCTTGGGCTCTGTTTCCTGCTCCGCTAAACCTTTCTTTCCAAGGCAAATCAATTGACGAATAACGGGTCCATTGCGTCGTCCTTGAACGCTTTGACGCCGAATCAGAGTCCAGCCCAGTAGTTCCCATGTTCGCTGCCACAAAACAAAAGAGGCCGTTGGCAAAATCAGATGAATTTGAACATCAGGATTGGAGATAACAGCAGGAGATTGCAACCAGCGTTGGGGCAAATCGGCATCTCCATGCCGGGCGACATTTAGCGTAGGTATAGCATTTGGAGTATGGTTCAAAAAATAGGGAGGATTCATCAAAATGTCGTCCAATTTCAGTTCCGGTTCAAACGACTCAACAGAAGAACAATGAAAAGAAATACGCTGCCTCCAAGGATTAGAGTCGCGGTTCAGATTGGCAGAGCGTATCGCATCGGGAGCCACATCAATTCCAATAACATGGCGTTCGGTGCGTTGAGCTGCCATAAACCCTACAATACCTGTACCCGTACCAACATCTAAAATCGCATTACCATTGGTTTGCAGCGAAGCCCAGCTGCCCAACAGCACGGCATCGGTACCCAGCCTAAAAACCCCTTCGGTTTGCTGAATGTGGAATTGTTTGAAGCGGAAAATAGAATTAAACCTTTTCATGCAGGCCAAAGGTACAGAGCAATTAAAAACGGCCCTAAGCTAAAATCACAAATCGCCAATCCAATCGTTTGATGCTAACCGGTAAAATCAAATTACTTTGCCCCTTGGGTAACTTGGCAGCTGAAGTCAAAATCCCTACTTTTACCTTCGAATTTTTGCTCAGAACGCGAAAAAAAATCTTCATGAACAGCCCGAAAACCTCACGCATTGAAATAAAAACGGTTGAAAGTAAGGCAGATTGGAAAGCCTTTATTTTTTTCCCTTGGGAAATCTATAAGAACGACCCCGTTTGGGTAGCCCCCCTAAAAGACAGTTATAAAAAAGTCTTTCAAAAAGAGAAAAACCCTTTCTTTTTGCATGGCGACATGCAAACCTTTATTGCCGTTCAAAACGGGAAGGTGGTAGGTCGGATTGCCGCCATCATCAACCATTTGCACAATGAGACTTGGAAAGACAGGGTTGGCTTCTTTGGATTTTTTGAATGCATAAACGAACAGGAAGTTGCCAATGCCCTCCTAGATTCTGCTAAAGCATGGCTTGAGGAACGAGGCTATTCCCACATGCGTGGTCCCGCCAGTCCCTCTTCCAACGAAGACTACGGCGTAATGATTGACGGATTTGATCAGCAGCATGTCATATTATCCACCTACAACGCTCGGTGGTATTATGATTTGTATGTTGGCTACGGGTTGCAACCGATAAAAAAATTGTTTGCCTTCAAATTTGACGGGCTTAAAATTTTAGAAAAAAATAAAGAACGGATTGACCGAATTGAAGCCGCATTAAAGCATAGATTGAATTTTGAGTTGGTCGATTTGGATATGAAGCGATTTGATGAGGGCGTAAAAACCTTCCGAGGATTGTTCAATAAAGCTTGGACAACCGTCAACAACCACGGTTGGGTACCGCTAACCGATGCCGAATTTGACAACATTACCACCGAATTGAAGCAAATTACCGACCCCAGACTGGTCATGCTGGCAAAAGTGGACGGGGAAGTAGTGGGTGGCTGCATATGTTTGCCCGATTACAATGAAGTATTCCGTTCTTGGAAAGGGAACCTATTTCCCTTCAATTGGATTGACATGTTCACCAAAGCCAAAAAAATAAAATGCGTCCGAATTGTCATTTTAGGGGTATTGCCTGAATATCAGCGTAAAGGTCTAGACGCCTTGATGTACCTTCAAATCACAAAACGGGGTTTGGAACGTGGAGCCACTTGGGCGGAAGCCAGTTACATTGTAGAAGACAATGAACCCATGAAGCGACCGCTGTTGAATATTGGAGGCGAAATTTACAAAACCTATCAGGTGATGGAAACTCCTATAGGACTGAAATAAGCCCTGAGAAGAACTGTCCCGTTCGGTTTATGCAATTTTAACTAGAATATGCAGAATAAGCCCTTGCACTACGCCTGAAATTGAGCGAACTTTGTAATCCTAAATTTTATACTCAATACCTATGTTGTTTATTATCATTGGATTTTTCATGATTGTCAGCATGCTGGTTGGCATGCGATTGAAAAACCGCTTTAATGCGTACACCAAAGTTCCGTTGAAATCCGGTCTTACAGGACGGGAAGTGGCTGAACGAATGCTTCGCGACAATGGAATTAACGATGTGCAGGTTACCTGTGTTCAGGGCACCTTAACCGACCACTACAATCCGGCAGATAAAACGGTGAATCTAAGTCCAGAGGTGTACAATGGCGCCTCGGTTTCTGCAGCGGCCGTAGCGGCTCACGAATGTGGACATGCCGTTCAACATGCCACGGCCTATCCTTTCTTGCAGTTCCGTTCGGCTATGGTTCCCTTGGTGAACATTAGCAATCAGGTCATTAATTTCATTTTCCTGGCTTCCATTTTTGGGGGGCTAATGTTCAATTTGTACAGCAGTACAACCATGTTAATGATTATCATTGTGGCACAAGGGGCTATAACCTTGTTCAGCTTGATTACCCTGCCTGTAGAATTTGATGCCACCCGTCGTGGTTTGATGTGGTTGAACAGCACCGGACTCACCTACGGTGAAGAACATGAAAAAGCCAGTCATGCCTTAAGGTTGGCAGCCACAACCTATGTGGTAGCGGCTCTGTCGTCATTGAGCGTCTTGTTGTATTACATCATGATTTTTCTAGGGCGTAGAGATTAAAATCAGCCTTTTTAGAATTGCAATTAAAGGTCAACAGGTGTTGGCCTTTTTTTTTGAGAAAAAAACAATCCTTTCAGTTTACTGGCATCGTCGTAGCTCATCGGCAAGAAAAAACTGTTGGAAGATTTTAGTTTGGTTGGGCCTTGCGGCAGGGATTGAACAAGGTTGCCCGCAAGCCTGCCGGAGCCTGGCCCGCGCGGCGCGGAGGCGACTTTAGGAGCCACCGCAAGCCCGCTGGGCCAGCCTTCCGGCGGGCGCGGACAACCTGTGAAAGCCCGGCTGCCGCCCAGAACAATCCCACTAAAACCAAGGTTAGGAAACAGAGTTAGTCCGGAAAAATTTTTCCCGGATTCAGAATGCCGCGGGAATCGAACACCGCCTTGATGCCCTTCATCATTTCGAGCTGGGCAGGGCTGCAGACCACATCCATGTACGGTTTCTGTACCCAACCAATGCCATGTTCCCCCGACAAAGTTCCGCCCAGTTCTTTCACCTTTATGAACAGCTTCCGAATGGCTATGGGAAGGTCATCTTGCCATTGCTGTTCGGTCAAATTTGAGCGGAGAATATTCACGTGCAGATTGCCGTCGCCGGCATGCCCATAGCAGACCGATTGAAAGCCGTATTCAGCTCCCAACTGCTTAACAAACCGGAGCAATTCGGGCAAATGATAGCGGGGCACCACCGTATCTTCTTCCTTATAGATGGAATGGGATTTCACAGCTTCGCCGATGCTTCGCCTTACCTTCCAAAGTCCTTCGGTTTCGGCTGCGGTGGTGGCCATCCAAACGTCTTCAGGTTCATAGGCTTCAAGCACGGGAAGAAGGCGGTCGGTTTGCCGCTGCAGTTCATCTTCATCGAATCCATCCAATTCAATCAGCAAATAGGCTTCGGACAGGTTCTGTGCCGGAAAACTTAAATCGGGTCGATTGGACAGCGTATATGCTATGGCCTCTTTTTCCATGAATTCGAGCGCAGAGGGGCTAATGCCCGAGCTGAAGATTTGAGCTACCGCCGAAACTGCTTTTTGGGCATCGGGGAAAGGCAATAAAAACGTCCAACGTAAAGTAGGCAGAGGAATGAGGCGCAGCGTAATTCTCGTAATAACAGCCAGCGTGCCTTCACTGCCCACCATCAACTGAGTCAAATTGTATCCGGTGGCATTTTTTAGCACGTTGGCTCCGGTTTCCATAATTCGTCCATCGGCCAATACCACTTCCAGATTGAGCACATAATCTTTAGTAACGCCGTATTTAACAGCCCTTGGGCCTCCGGATGATTCGGCCAGATTTCCGCCAATAAAACTAGAGCCTCGGCTGGAGGGATCGGGGGGATAGAACAATCCATGTTCTTCAACACACTCTTGCAGAACCTGTGTAATAACACCGGGTTGAACATGCACCTGCATATTTTGAGTGTCAACGGTTGGGCGAGCGTTCATGCGGGCTGTAGAGAGAACAATTCCTCCATGTACAGGAAGGGCGCCCCCACTTAAGCCAGTCCCGGCTCCGCGAACGGTAACCGGGATGCAGCGTTCATGGCAATGCGCCATCAGCTGACTAACCTGTAGGGTGGAATCGGGGAAAACCACCACAGAGGGCAAGAACACAAAATCCTCGGTCATATCGGAAGCGGCCGCGGTCAGAGAATCGGCATCAGAGCGTACCCGATCCTGGCCAAGAATAGAGTTAAAAAAGCGGATATCAGAGGAATTGGGCTGGGCATACATACGGAAAAAACACTTAAAAACCGTTAAATGGAAAACAGTACAAATTAAAGCAAAGTCAATGATTTCAATGGATTCAGATAAAGATAAATCTCAAAAAGCGCATTGAAAGAAGAAACACTAAGAACAAAACTTAAAATGGGGTGTTTAACTGCTAACTTAAACACCTTAACGATGAAAAAACAATTTTTATCCATTTTTGCTTTAGCGGCCTCGATGGCAGCAGTACAGGCTCAGAACGCCAATGTACAAATCATTCACAACTGCCCTACTCCAGCGGCAGGCACTGTTGACATTTATGTAAATCTAGGTTCAGGTTTCACTGCCAATCCATTGGTTGATAACTTGGCGTTTCGTGATGCCACAGGTTATTTGCAGGTTCCTGCGGGCCTTTCCGGTGCACGTGTAGCAGTTGCTCCAGAATTTGGTGCAGGCACAACCATTAATGACACGTTGGTGTCGTTTGCATTACCTACCTTAATGCAAGGTTCTTCTTATGTGGCAGTAGCAGCCGGAGAAATTGGCAATCCCAACACTCCTTTTGACTTGTATTTTGGTACAGGAGCCTTAGCTGCCGGAAATTCATCAAATTTTGATGTTAACATTTTCCACGGTAGTACAGATGCTCCAGCGGTGGCCGTATTTACCAATTTGGATGCGCTTACACCTGCAGTTCCTAGCTTAGCATTTGGAGCATTTTCAGGATTTGCAAGTTTGCCAGCCTCTGATTTGTTGTCATTGTTGACTCCAGCTACAGATTTCAACACCATGGTTGAAGGATTTGGAGTTCCGTTGGCTACTTTGAACGCTGCTGGAGCTGCCGGGGTGTTGTTTGCCTCAGGTAAACTAAGTCCAGCGGTGGGTGAACCTGCTTTTGGTTTGTTTGTTGCTTTGCCTGATGGCACCGTGCTTCAACTTCCTCAAGTAGATGCCAGCCGCATTCAAATAGTACACAATTCACCAGATCCAATGGTAGCTGCCGTTGATATTGATGTAGTAACCTCTACTGGTGCGGTAATTCCCTTCAACAATGTAGGTTATTTGCAAGCTACTCCATATCTATTGGTACCTTCTGATTCTTACCGGGTATTGTTTTCAGCTCCCAATTCTGCTGACACTTCTGGAGCTTTGGTTAAAATTCCTGCTACTTTAATGCGGAACACAACGTACCAAGTTGCCGCAGCAGGTTTGGCCAACACCAGTGGAACCAATTTTGCTCACTCCGTTTCTGTAAATGGCAGCAGTGTAGCTTTTGGTTTGGATGTAATTGCCAACTCACGTCCTTGGTCAACCACCCCAACTACTGTAAATATCGCTGTATTCCACCATTCTCCTGATGCACCTATGGTTGATGCCGTTGGGTCAACTGGAACTGTATTGGTGAACGACATCAGTTTTGGTGAGTACCAAGGGTATTTGCCTATTCCAACTATTGCTGACGGTCAAATCCGCATTACTCCTGCTAACGACAACAACACAACAGTTGCAACTTTTGCAGCTCCATTAACCAGTTTGTCTGGCTTGGGTTTAACCATTTTCGCTACAGGCTTCTTAACTCCTGCCGATGAAAACGTGAGCAATTTACAGCCTTTTGGTCTTTGGGTTGCCTTCCCGAACGGCGGCAATTTGGTGGAATTGACTCCAGTATTGTCATTGGAAAATGCAAGCGGGTTAAGCCAAATGAATTTGTTCCCAAATCCGGTTAATGAAGTTTCTACATTGACATTCAATTCTAATCGTTCAATGAATGCTACAATGACCGTAGTAAACACCTTAGGTCGTGAAGTGGCCAACCTAGGTCAAGTTTCATTGGTAGAAGGCAGCAACAGCCTTACTGTAAACATGAGCGCGTTGGCTTCTGGTCAGTATTTCTTGACATTGACTTCAAACGATGTACGTGTAGCCATGCCATTCATCAAGTAAATAAAAATTTGGTCTTGAAATTTCAAGGTCTTTAAAAAGCGAAAGCGGTCCGGATTTGTCCGGGCCGCTTTTTCTTTTAAACGTTTTTAAAAACAGCCAATCCTACCACTTTACCAAAGGGAGGCGATTTTCAAGGTTATACCCTTATCTTTGAGCCATGAGTTCCATGAAATTAATTCCTGTCTATATAGGATTTGCAATTGCATCTAATGCATTTGGACAACATCCATGTTCCATTTCAAAAGCGGCAACCGGAGGAATAGTTCCCGGAGTACATATGGATGTACCGGGGACGAACGTGTACGACGTAACCTATGTTCATTTAGATTTGGAATTGGAGCGAACCTCCAATGCTGTTGCGGGGACAGCCACTACCCACGCCAAGGCCCTTCAGCCCATAAACCAATATGTGGTTGAATTGCATTCAAACCTGAGTATTTCCAACCTAAGCATCAATGGACAAGGGGTGCCCTACCAGCGAAGCGGAAATGTGGTTACAGCTAATTTAACCAACAGTATTCCTCAAGGCCAATCGTTCGTTGCCGCTATAACCTATGCCGGAAGTCCGCCCAATGGAGGATTTTTTAATGGATTATCGAATGGAAGTAGTCCCTCATGGGGGAATCAGGTGACCTGGTCGTTATCGCAGCCCTATTCTGCGCGCGATTGGTGGCCAGCCAAACAGAGTCTGACCGACAAGATCGATTCATGTCGAATTTGGATTACGACCTCCACCGAAAATAAAGCCGGTTCCAATGGATTATTGGAGGCGATTAGCCCGGCTGGTGGCAACAGGCATCGCTATCAATGGGTTCACCGACACCCCATAGATTACTATTTATT
Organism: uncultured Flavobacteriales bacterium; assembly: GCA_903825395.1. Classification (GTDB taxonomy): domain Bacteria; phylum Bacteroidota; class Bacteroidia; order CAIKAF01; family CAIKAF01; genus CAIKAF01. The sequence goes on along the minus strand of CAIKAF010000029.1, from coordinate 77,255 downwards.
GTCGGTGTCTGTTTCTACCTATGTAGAATATGCAATCACTGCCTATCCGGTAAACTCGGCTCCGGTGTATATTTTGAACTACATATATGATAATCCGGGTACATTGCCCAATTTCCAAGCAGACATCGATGAAACGGTTCCGATGATGGAAGAATTTTCCAAATTGTTTGGTCCCTATCCATTTGCCGATGAAAAATACGGACACTGCATGGCTCCTTTTAGCGGAGGAATGGAACATCAAACCATGACAACCCAAGGCTTTTTTAACCGAGACTTAACTGCCCATGAATTGGGTCACCAATGGTTTGGCGACCATATCACCTGCGCCTTTTGGAGAGAAATCTGGTTGAACGAAGGCTTCGCCTCCTATTCAGAGTATGCGTACCGGGAGCAGATTCCAAATGGAAATGCCCGTTCTTGGATGGATGCTACCCACACCAACATCATGTCCTCGGCAGGCGGAAGTGTTTATGTAACTGATACTACCGATGTAAATCGCATCTTTTCAGGTCGGCTTACCTACGATAAGGGAGCGGCGATTTTACATACCATGAGAGCGATAACCAACGACGATTCCCTATTCTTTTCCGGATTGCGCTTGTATCTTCAAACCTATGGAGGCGGTACCGCCACTGTCCCTCAGTTTAAAGCCCTCATGGAGAACCACACTGCCAAAAACTTTACTGATTTTTTTCAAGAATGGTATTATGGGGAAGGGTATCCCACCTTTAATGTGGAGTACTTGCACATGAACGACACCCTATGGCTTTCCATATCGCAAAGCACCTCAGTTCCCTCTTCTGTGCCATTTTTTCATGTACCATTAGAACTTGAGGTTCAGCGGAGCATTGGAGACACTGTTGTTCGCGTTGAATTGAATCAACCTGTTACACAGGCTCGGATTCAGTGTTCGGGTTCGCTTACGGGATTGGCAATTGACCCCAATCAGTGGTTAATCAATCAAGATGGAAGCATCACCATGAATGGAAATCTGAATTTAAAAGCCCTAGATGCTTACATGCAGGTTTATCCAAATCCAGCTGAAAATCAGATATGGATTTCCGGTTTAAGTCAAGTTCAAGAATACCAAATTACTGATGGATCTGGCAGGGAAATCAAGCGTGGTAAAATTGCTCCAAACCATCCCATTCAAATTGGGCATCTGAATTCTGGCCTTTATATCGTGAAGGTACCGGAGCTCGGACAGGCCATTTCATTTATTAAGCATTAAACCTCATTCCGTTTTGACTAAATCAAATTGGAGGATAGCCTTCAGCCCATTGTTGTTTCTATTTTGTACCCCACTTTGGAATCAACAATTATTCAAAGGAAAAATTAAGGATGGTTCCACAGGGAAGCCACTTCCCTATGCCTCGGTTGCAATTAAGCAAACGGGAAATACAGGAAAAACGCTAACTGGTGGAATTGCAGATAGCTTGGGAAAATTCAGTTTTCCATTTCCAGAAGGGAAGCAGCTATTGCTTCAAATCAGTGCGGTGGGCTATAGCACCTTTCTAGACACCTTAAATGAGAGCTGGAAACTAAAAAATGGGAGTACCTATGAATTAAGCCCGAATGCTCAGGCCATCTCAGAATACAACTTGACCGAAGATCGGCCGGAAATGGAATTGGGTGTAGATCGAAAAATTTTTAACGTTCAGAAGAACAGCATTGCGGCGGGAGGTTCGGCTATGGATGCATTAAGGCAGGTACCCTTGGTGCAGGTGGATGTGGATGGAGGGATTGCGGTGAGGGGCAGTGGAAGTCTTTTGGTTTACATCAATGGAAAACCCTCGGGCTTAACTGCCGACAATCGAAGTCAAATTTTAGAACAAATTCCGGCGGCATCCATCGTCAGATTTGAACTGATTACTTCACCTTCAGCCAAATACGATGCCGAAGGGGTAAGTATTTTGAATATCATTACCAAAGAAGACCGCCCAGATGGACGATTTGGTCAAATTAGTGGTGGCGGAGGATGGCCAGCCAATTCGAATGCCTCAGCAAATCTAAATTTAAAAAAGGGAGCATGGGTATTTTCAAATAACCTGTCGTTTCGTAGTTCTACGCGCCCCATGAGCGGATATACGCGACGAAACAGCTATGTTCCCGGCAGCACATTTTTAAGGCAAAATCAAGACGTGCGCGGAGACCGAAGTGATATGAATGCAAGCCTTTCAGGGTCGGTAGAATATAGTCCAGACAAGAAAAACACCCTGACCTTAACCTATCTAGGTGGACTGCGTCAGGAGCAGCATCCCGAGCTTTTTGAAAACACGTTCTCTGATTCACTCAATGTGCCAAGCCGAAGTTACTTGCGGCGAGTAGCCAACTCAGAACTGGGTTGGAACACCGATATCAACCTGTCTTGGGAACATAAAAACAAAGATACGGGTTCAGAATGGAGCGCTTCGGCATCTGGCAGTGTGAATGGGGACATAGAGAACTCTGATTTTGAACAAGAAGAAACCTTTCCATGGCTTGACACCATTTACAGCCGAAGTCGAAACCAAGGTTTTAATGCGGTTTTAAGCACCCAAATAGACCGAATTCAAATGTTGAAAAATAAAGTATTTTCAAAACTTGAATTTGGAATTAAATCAAATTTCAGGCGCAGCGACAACGACCTTAAAACGGACAGTTTAAATTCCTTCACAGGCTGGTTTCCTGATACTCTGAGAACAGCCTCCTTCAGGTACGACGAGTGGGTAAGTGCTGCCTATGTACAAGTGTCGGGGAAAATACATAAAACCCTAGACTATCAGGCCGGACTGCGCAGCGAATACACCATTGCCCAAGGATATATCGGAAAATCTACTCCCGCCTTTGACAAGCGATACATTCAATTTTTTCCAACGGCCAATCTAAAATGGAGTCCAAAGCAGGGCCTGGACTTCACTTTGGGATATTCTAGGCGAATAGATCGCCCTGGATTTTGGTCGCTAAATCCATTTCCAGATTACCGCGACCCCTTTAATGTTCGAATGGGCAATCCCGATTTAAATCCTGAAATCACCGATGCCCTAGAATTGTCGTTCACCAAAATGTTGGGCCCACATTTTTTCTATGGATCAGCCTATTACCGGTACACAGACGCCCCAATTCAACGGTTAATCTCTATTGATTCGCTGGGTATAGCCAGCGTAGTTCAGGCAAATCTTGGATTTTCGCACAGCACGGGACTGGAATTGGTGTACAGAACCCGAATCAAAAAATCAATAACAGGGACATTTACCATCAACATGTTCAGAACCTACACAGAGGGAAACTCTGCGCTTGGTGTTTTAAATGCGGAAAATTACAGTCTGAATTTGCGGTCGCAATGGACCTATAAAATGGGAAAAACCTGGGAGTGGCAAGGCAGTATTTATTATCAGGCGCCACAAGTATTCCCACAGGGTGAAATATCGTATTTCTTATGGGTGGATTTAGGGTTAAGAAAGGATTTTTTGGATGGGAAACTTTCGTTGGCCTTCAATGCCTCAGATATCTTTGATACCCGGCGGTTTTTATTTAAATCCAGAGACATTTACTTTGATGGGGAGGTATTACGTGACCCAATGACGGTTCGTTTTACTGCACAACTAACCTGGAAATTTGGAAAACAATTTAAAACCGATGTGCGCGGGCGGCGGCGCGGAGAAGGAATGGGTGGCGGAGAAGACATGGGTATGTAATCGTAAGGGGTTAAAATAACTGCCACTAAAAGTATAGTGCCTTAACCTGAATGAGGCTTGAATGGTTTCGCTCTGCCATAAAAAAACCATATCTTGAGCCTAGGAACTTATTTATATGCCTAATTTAGAATTGATTGCCTTAGCCATTGCCCCCGGGTTGGCCATTGGAATTTATATATTTTGGAAAGACAAATGGGAGAAAGAACCTCTGCAGTGGCTCCTATTCGCCTTTCTGCTTGGAGCATTGAGTGTTATTCCAACCGTAATCTTATCGGTATTGGCCCAACTGCTGGGATCTGAACCCCAATCTGAACAAATATGGATTTCTCTTCTTTCCTGCATTTTTGGAATTGGATTGATCGAGGAATTTTGCAAATTCATTTTTGTACGTTGGTTTATCTATCCAAAAAAGATATTCAACGAGCCATTTGACGGAATAACCTATTGTGTTATGTCGGCCATGGGTTTTGCCACCCTTGAAAACATTATGTATGTAACAGAGCATGGAGTAGCAATAGGAATAATGCGGGCCTTTTTATCGGTTCCTGCCCATGCTACCTGGGGCATTTTGCTTGGATTTGCTCTGGGAATAAAAAAAATGAATCCGGAACTCCCCGTATTGATTCCCACCCTACTTTTCGCGGCAATACTGCATGGGCTTTTCGATTTCTTTTTATTTCAAAGCTGGGGTATATTAACCCTGTTGGGAGCCATAGCCACCTTTGCCATCAGCGTGTTTTTATCAAAAAAAGCCATTCGATTGCATCAAGGCGATTCTCCCTTTAAGAATTGATTGGGGCTTGAATGAGGAAGAAATTGCCATATTCCAGCTGGCTTGATATGAATAAAAGTTGGTGATTTAAAAAGGAAAGCCTATTTTTGCAATCCAATTTTTGATTGCTTACTGATTAACACATCGTCATGTCTAAGAGAACGTTTCAACCCTCCATTCGCAAGAGAAGAAATAAACATGGTTTTCGGAAGCGAATGTCAACGGCCAATGGCCGCCGTGTTTTAGCTGCGCGCCGCCGTCGTGGACGCAAGCGTCTAACCGTTTCTGACGAATTCTATCCTAAAAAATAGAAGAGCAAACCGCTTATTGTAGCCCCTTGTTGGGGCTTTTTTTTTACTTTCATCCTCAGTTATGGATACACAATCGAAGGAGTTTTTAAGCCGTTACTTAAACAATTATTCGCCCACCGGTCACGAAGCCCCGGGGCAGCAAATCTGGCTTGATTACGTTAAGCCCTATTCAGACAGCTATCTGACTGATCCATATGGATCGGTGGCGGCCATAGTCAACCCTAATGCCCCTTTTAAAGTAGTGATTGAAGCGCATGCCGATGAAATTGCTTGGTTTGTTGCCAACATCAGCGAGAAAGGCTACATCACCTTAAAGCGGAATGGGGGCAGCGATGCTGTGATTGCGCCTAGCATGCGGGCTGTTATCCATACCAAAAAAGGATTAATTCCTGCCATTTTCGGTTGGCCCGCCATCCATGTTCGCCCTCGAGATAAAGATGAGGCCGCTCCCAATATGAAAAGTATATTTTTAGATGTGGGTGCGCAGAATAGGGATGAAGTGCTAGCCATGGGTATTCACATTGGCTGTGTGGCCACCTTTACCGATGGCTTAACTTGGCTGAACGGAGACCGATACATTACAGGAAGAGCTTTGGATAACCGCATGGGGGGATTTATGATTGCAGAAGTATTGCGGCGCATAAAAGAAAATAAGATTCAATTGCCTTTCGCCTTGTATGCGGTGAATGCCGTTCAAGAGGAAATCGGATTGCGGGGGGCAGAAATGATTTCAAGACGCATTAAGCCTGATGTGGCCATTATTACCGATGTAACCCATGACACCCAATCTCCGGGCTACAACAAAGAAGACGCCGATATTGCATGTGGACGCGGCCCAGTACTTTCACATGGAGCAGCTGTACACAATCTATTGTTAGACCGCATCATAGATACCGCCACTACAGCTGGCATTTCGTTCCAGCGCATTGTAGCCGAACGCAGTACGGGTACCGATACCGATTCCTTCGCATACAGCGGAGAAGGCGTGCCAAGTGCATTAATTTCTCTGCCTTTAAAATACATGCACACCACGGTAGAGACCGTAGCCACCGAGGATGTCGAAAAGGTTATTGACCTGATTTACAATGTAGTAGTGGGCATGAAAGGCAACGAAGATTACCGCTACGTCCGTTAACGGCGGTAGCAAGCAATTTCTTTACTAAGTTTGACCAACCAAAACACCTGTATGGATTATTTTAAGGAGTCCCTAAACCTGCATGAATCGCTTCGTGGAAAGATTGGAATTCAGGCGAAAATGGACATTGATTCGCGCGATGGCCTAAGTTTATTGTATTCGCCTGGCGTTGCAGAGCCATGCAAACGGATTCACGCCAACCCCGCTGACGTTTGGAAATACACCATAAAAAGCAATATGGTTGCAGTAGTAACCGATGGCACTGCTGTACTCGGTTTGGGCAATATTGGGGCCTCGGCTGCCTTACCTGTCATGGAAGGTAAAGCCATGCTCTTCAAAAAATTTGGAGGGGTAGATGCCTTCCCAATTTGCTTGGATACTCAAGATACAGAAGAGGTTATTGAAACCATACGGCGAATTGCTCCTGTTTTCGGGGGAATTAATCTGGAAGACATCTCGGCTCCCCGTTGTTTTGAAATTGAAGATCGCCTTCAAGATTTAGGCATACCCGTATTTCACGATGACCAACATGGAACAGCCGTTGTGGTTCTAGCGGGCATGATTAATGCATGTAAATTGCTGAATAAAAATATCCAGGACCTAAAAATTGTAATCAATGGGGCTGGAGCTGCGGGGGTGGCTATTGCGAAACTTCTAGACAGCGCCACCCGGGGTGAAGACCTTCAAGGCCTAGCGGTTAAAGAAGTTATTTTATGCGATACCAAAGGAGTGGTACATGCCGGAAGAACCGATTTGAACGACACCAAGCGTAGCCTGCTTAGCTGGACAAACCCCAACAATGTTAGCGGCAGTTTGCATGATGTATTGAAGGGAGCCGATGTATTTATTGGCGTCAGCCAAGAGAATTTACTCAAAGCCGAAGACATTGCCACCATGGCTAAAGATGCCATCATCTTTGCTTTGGCAAATCCTGTTCCTGAAATTATGCCCGAAGAGGCATACAAAGGGGGGGCTGCTGTAGTTGGAACCGGCCGCAGCGATTTGCCCAATCAAATTAATAACGTTTTGGCTTTTCCCGGTATTTTCCGAGGCGCTTTGGATGGGCATGCTCGACGCATCACTACCCGCATGAAAATTGCCGCCGCATTGGCTATTGCCGAGGCTGTTGAACATATTGACCGAGAAAACATAGTACCCGAAACCTTAGATATGTCTGTGGGCCCTAAAGTTGCCAAGGCTGTCCTTGATGCCATTCGGCCCGAAGACCGTTTGTAATTCGTTTAAAAACCGCTTTCCTATGGAACGTTTTCGCCCCCTACTCCCCCACGCAATCGCCCTAGCGGCTTTGCTTCTTATCGCCATGATTATTGGTAAAGCTGAGCTTTTTGATGGGATGGAATTAAGGGCGCATGATGATGATATGTGGAGAGGAGCCGCCATGCAAGCCATGGATTTTGAAAAGGAAAATGGAAGACCGGCTTTGTGGACCAATCGAATGTTCGGAGGCATGCCAAACTACCTGATTTATTTCAAACCCCTTGGTAATTTTATTTCTCCAGTAGTAAATGGGCTTGTAGGCTTAGGGCTTAGCCGGGTAGCCATGTACCTGTGGACCGCTATGGCAGGCTTTTATCTGATGATGATTGCCTTCAAAAACAGAACAGAATCCTCAGTCCTGTCTGCCATTGCTTTTGGGTTAACCTCGTACGTAGCGGTGGTTCTTGCTGCCGGTCATTTTGGGAAAGTTCAAACCATTGGCTACCTGCCTTGGGTCATAGCAGGTATGGCTTGGGTAGCCCGAAAAAAATACCTGGCGGGGGCGGCTATGACAGGCATTATGATGAGCTGTGCCATCCTGGCCGGACACTACCAAATGATTTATTACTACATGGTTTTCTTTGTCGCCTTTTGGTTGATTCAGCATGCCATTGTCAGCCTTAAATCAGGCGATATAAAGCACTTGGCTATTGGAGGAAGTTTGCTCTCGGTAGCCATGGCTGCAGCCTTGGTAGCGAACCTAAATCGCATCATGCCCGTGTTGGAATATCAAAAGTTTAGCACCCGTGCCCCGTCAGAATTGAGTTCGAATTTGGCCTCAACCGATCCAAACGAAGAAACCGGAGGACTACAACGCAGTTATATCACTGGGTACAGCTATGCCAAGGGCGATTTTCTGGCTTTAATGGTGCCCAATTATAAGGGCCCTAAAAATGGGTTGTTGTTGCTCAATGAAACGGCTGAAAAGTCGCTTGGAGCCCGCGGATTGGAGCCCATTCGCAATTTTCAGATTCAGGCGCAGCAGCAAGGGCTAAATGTGTACATCGATCAATATTGGGGTTACCAAGACGCAGCCGGCGGAGTTATTTATGTGGGTGTATTGATTGTAGTCTTGAGCCTGTTCGGTTTCTTTTTTATTCAATCTGGTTTAAAATATGTCATTTTAACCGGCCTTATTCTCACCATGTGGTTGGCATTAGGAAAAAATGCGCCCTGGTTAACCAACTTGTTCATTGATTTCTTTCCCGGGTACAACAAATTCCGGGCCGTCAATTCAATCATGGTTGTGCCTCAGTTTTTATTGCCCCTACTTTTTGGATTAACCCTGAACGAATTGTTTGAATCGCCACAACGCTTGAAGGAACCTTTCAAATTGGGTAAAAAGGAATTTAATTTCAGTTATGAGGTGTTGGGAAAAGGAATCTTTATCGCGGCTTTTGCTTTTATGGGCATTAGTTATGTGGCTCCCAGTCTTTTTCAAGACATTGTACGGGTAGAAGATGCCGATCAAATTTCCAGGCTTGCCGGAAACGCTGCCGGCGAAATTATTGATGCCATGGAAAAGGGCCGGGTTGCCATTTTACGGGCCGATTTAGGTAGAAGCATTCTTATTCTTCTGCTTGGAGCGGCTCTTCTTTGGGCGTTCATAAAGAAAAAACTTCCCCTATTGCAAACCTCTATTGCCCTAGGGCTTATTGTGGCTATTGACCTTGGAAGTGTTGGAGGCCGTTATTTGGATGAAAATGCCTATCAAGCGTTTAAGCCCAAAGATCAAGCTCAGCCACAAACCGCAGCCGACCGAGTAATTTTGAACGATGGAGATCCAAGCCTCCGTGTGCTGAACCTATCCGTATCTCCATTTAACGATGCAACTACCTCATTCTATCACCAATCCATCGGTGGATATCATGGGGCTAAAATAAAGCGCTATCAGGAATTTGTGGAAAATCGAATCAATGCAGATTTGAATTTAATGCAAGTAGGAATGAGGGGGGCAAAAACCATTTTTGATGCTCAAAAAGCATTTGCCGGTTGCGCAGGGCTGAATATGCTCAACACCAAATACATTATTATTGATCCCAAAAGTTCTCCGATTGAAAATCCCTACCATTACGGAGCGGCTTGGTTTCCTAGAAACATTGAATATGTGAAAGGCCCAGATCAAGAAATGGAGGCTGTTAAAACAGCATACAACCTGAAAGATGTTGTTTTTGTGGATGAAAAATTCAAATCATCCATTAAATCGTGGAAAGGAAATTACGATTCAACAGCTACAGTAGAAGTTGAGGTGTATAGCCCCGAAGAAATTGTTTACACCGTTAAATCAACCGAATATCAGCCCCTTGTTTTTAGCGAAATTTTCTATGATAAAGGCTGGAAGGTTGAAATGGATGGGTTGCCTATTCCAAGCTATCGGGCGAACTACTTGCTTAGGGCCATCGAGGCTGCCCCCGGAACCCATACCATTCGCTGGTATTTTAAACCCGACGTGGTAGAAACCTCAGCCAATTATAGTTTAGCCGGATCGGCATTGCTTGCCTTACTGCTGTTGGGCGCGGTGGGAACCTGGCTTTTCAATTTGCGTAAACAAAAGGCTTAACCTAAAATTGGTCTCTAGGACTGAATGCGTTCATCCGGAGGTTGCCAACTGAATCAATGCGCAATTCAAGGTCGTTCTATGATAGCCAAGGTGCTTCCAATTCCAGCACAAATTCAGGGTATTTACCCCAACTGGATGGGCTAAGAGTCTTGGCCGTAGGCATGGTAATGCTGGGGCATTGGTGGCAATGGAAATGGACCCAGCCCCTGCTGCAAGGCTTGCCCTTGGTGCATGGAGTAACATTATTTTTTGTTTTAAGCGGCTTTCTTATTACCCGGATATTGCTTCAGGAAAATCAAATTCGAACCGAGAATGGGCAAGGCTACCTGCCCTTTATGATTCGGTTCTATATTCGGCGTACCCTGCGTATATTCCCCTTGTATTACATGGTTATTTTCAGTCTATTCCTGATTGATTACCCAAACGCCCGCGAACTATTTCCATGGCTACTCAGCTATACCACCAACATCTACCAATCCATACACAACACCTATGTGGGCGATTTCAATCATTTTTGGTCGTTGGGAGTAGAGGAGCAATTTTATTTGTTTTGGCCTTGGTTACTCTTGGCATTTCCCCGTTCCAAGAGCCTAATTTGGGCCATGGTAGGAATGGCAGTTTTGGGAATGGCCACCCGCATCTATTTGGCGGTTGAGGTAGGAAAATGGATGGCAACCTCATATTTCACCTTGTCATGCATGCCAATATTGGCTATGGGCGGTATTCTGGCCTGGATTCAGCGGTATCGACCCACATTTGCCCTTCGGCTTGGCCGCAGTTCCTGGCTGGCGGTACTTTTCTTCTTGTACCTGGCAGGTTTGCTTCTGCAAATCAAGTTTCAATGGATATGGTACAAAGAAATGGTGGATGAGTATTTTTTTGCCCTACTGTCTATGCTGTTGATTGCCAAAGCCTCGATGCATGGATTTAAGGGTTGGATGGGGCGAATTTTAATGACAAAGGGGGTGCGCTATGCCGGACAAATTTCTTACGGCTTGTATGTATTCCATTTGTTTGTTCCTAGCCTGACGCATAGGATTTCAAGCCTACTGCATATCCGTTTGGGTGAAATTGGGACCTTGGCGGTATATGTTGGACTGACCTTTGGATTGGCGCATGCATCCTGGATATTTTTAGAGCGTCCCATCAATCGCCTTAAGCATAGGTTTCCTTATTTAAAGGCCTAATGGGTTGAACATGGGTTTTCTTTTGAGGGGCTTGCGGTAGGGATTGAACCGGATAGCCCGCAAGGGTGGCGGTTTGGGCGGCGCGCGGCGAGGAGGCGACTTCAGGAGCCACCACAGCCCGCTGCCGCCCCAACCGGCAACCGCGGACTATCGGTGAAAGCCCGCAACCGCCCAAACCTTACCATCAATTGTTCAACTGCTCGGACAATTGAGCCTGCATTTTTTTTGAAGCCCATGTTTGCCAACTGCCCTGTTCATCGTAAATGAGAAATACACCTAGGCTGGGGTGTGCCTGCGCGAATGCAATGGCCGGCTGAGTCCCCATCACCAACAATGCAGTAGCAAGCGCATCGGCTTGAGCTGCCGTGGGTGCACTCACCGTTACACTAACCAATCGATGGCTCACCGGAAATCCGGTCTTTGGATTGATTACATGCGCGTACCGAAGGCCATCTTTCTCATAAAATTTTCGGTAACTGCCCGAGGTAGCCAAGCCCCCATCCACATCTACAATCGCTTGCAGCGCCCTGGTTTCATTTCTGGAAACCGGTTTATCAATGCCAATTTTCCAGGATTTACCTTGAGGACTCTTTCCTCGGCACCGAACCTCTCCCCCAATCTCAATCATATAATTCTTATGCCCCTTTTGCTCGAAAAAATCGGCCAATGCATCCACAGAATACCCTTGCGCAATGGCATTAAAATCAAGCTGAGCTCCGGCTATCTTAGGCAGTAAACGACCTTGAACCGAATCGTATTGAATCACTTTATTTAAACCAATGCGTTGCCGAATTTGATTCAACATCAGCGTATCCACCTGTTCCGGAAATCCCTTGCTTGACTTTCCAAATCCCCAAAATTGAATCAATGGGGCAAGACTAGGGTCAAAATATCCATTGGATAAGGCATGCATTTTCGTAGAAAGTTCCCAACAACGGCGGGCATGCAAACCCATTGCTGCAGATGAATTTCCCGAGTTCCAAGTACTGATCCAGGACACACTGTCCCACAACGACAGCTCCTTGTCAATATCCTGCAAAATGGAATCGATGGCGGTTGAGTAGTCTCCATCTCCATCCAATTCAATATGAAAGGTAGTACCTTGAGCATAACCCTGATAGGTGGAGTACTCCTTTTCTGTTTTATTGGCACAAGAGCTGATGATGAATGCCAGCGCAAGGCTAGGAATGAGTATTGCGTTCTTTGTCATAGGGTTCTACATGGATTAAAACATCTTGAATGTGGGGCTGGTCAGCCATTATGCAATCCTTTAACGCGTGGGCATGAGCATGGCTTTGGGCAACAGACATAGTAGGGTCAACCCAAATATGTAAATCGACATAATACCGGGTTCCCAATTTTCGAATTCGGCAGGTTGGAATCCCCATAATAAAAGGCAATCCCTGTCCAATTTCAAGAATTCGATTGGCCAGGGGCTGGTACACATCTTCATCCATAATTTCACTAAATGCCTTCCGGAAAATCCGATAGGCATTCAGCACCAAAATCAGGGCTGAAATCATGGCGGCGGCTTCATCTAGCCAGGCAAAATCAGATCCGAGAATCCAGGCCAGACCAATTCCTACCAATGCAAATAATGAACTTAGCGCATCGGAACGGTGATGCCAGGCTTCAGCCTGCAAAACCGAGCTATGATGCTTCTTGGCCTTTAATCGAATGTAGTGGAATGTTATTTCTTTCCAGGCAATGATTCCAACCAAAACCAGAAGGGTAAAGGGTTCGGGTAAGGTTTGAGGCTTTTTAAGGTTAAAGTATCCTTGAATTCCAATGCTCAAGGCAGAGCCCAATAAAAAGGCGACCACCAAAAAGGTCAGGAGCGGCTCAAGGCGACCATGCCCATACGGATGATTTTCATCGGGAGGCCTCTGAGCATACCGCAATCCCAGCCATAAAAACAAGGAGCTAAGAGCATCGGTCGCAGACTCCACAGCATCGGCAAGCAAGGCAAATGAATTTCCAAGTATGCCGGCAACTGCTTTAATGGCTATCAAGGCCAAATTGCTGAACAGTCCAAACAATACGGCCGACTTGGTGGTTGAGTTGGACGTTCGGTTCATCACTTCGTGTTCGGACTTTCCTGTGCTTCCCGCAGCCGCATATCTAAGGCTACCAAAACCGCCCCCAATGCCCAAAATGGCACGGAGGCTTCATCGCTGTCTAAAAAATTATTTAGCACCGAATGTATGAAGTAGGTGCATAATCCCAACAGAGCCGAATAGCCCAAAATCAATTCCAAATTGCTTATGCCCGGATGCTGAACCACCCGTACCCCCACAACCAAAAACACCACAGCCAATGAAATAAAACTTAACATTCCCAGCACGCCTTGCTCCGATAAGGCTAAAAAATATTCCGAATGCGCTGTTCCTAAACTTCCAAAGTTGGTGCTGATGACAGTCATCTCATAACTGCGCTGATAGGGAGCGTAGGATTGGGCATAGGTTCCGGGCCCAAACCCGAAAATGGGCTTTTCCTCAAACATACGTAAGGCACATTTCCAGCGTAAAATGCGTTCCACATTGCTGGCATCACTGCTAATGTTGGAAGCCGATTGAAAGTGCTTAACTAAATCTCCACTGCTTTCCTGTTTGTTCTTTTCCAAGGCCATAATGAGTTCCGTTTGAAGGCTCACTAAAGCAATCAGGCCTACCAAGCTGGTCCCAATAACGAATTTCCAAGGAATCCGAAGCCGAACAATGGCAAAGAAACCCAAGGACAGCATAATACTCAGCCAGGCTGCTCTTGAAATGGACAGCACAAAACCCAACATCATTATGGTGAAAATCAAAGCGAATCCTATCCACAATAACCCATCGGCACGCTTCCTCCACAAAATAGCAAATGAAAAAGGCAAAAACATGGCCAATACAGCTCCGTAGTGGGTATGGTCGTTATAAAAAGGAGACATTACCCAATGGGCTGGTTGTTTGGCAAATCCAAATTGTGCATGCCGAACAACCGTATAAATAACTACACCGCACAATGGCAATAAGTATGCCCAGAAAAAACGCAACATGGTTTTGGGCTGACGGAACAATTGAACGGATACAAAATAAAATGCCGTAATAAACCAAATCCGAGTGGCCAGGACTTTAAAGGAGGCCATCGGCATCGAGCTCGTTAAAGAGGTTACGAACATCCAACCCAAATGAAACAACACAACAAGCGTGGCCGGATGCTTCCAAAACGATGTTGGAATTCCTCGTTCCAGCCACCACTTACCAAAAAACAACAGCGTCATTAAGATAATCAGTCCTTCGGCAGGTAGGCTTATGGCCATACCCAAATCAGCCTCTTTAACCTCCAACGACAAGGGAGTCACCAATACAGTAAACAGGAAAAACTTATCCAAGGAAGTAAACAGCCATACCAACACGACCAATAGCACCGGCAAGGCCATGTACCAAAACCATTCAGCAGCAACTAGGGCTCCCTGAATGATGGCCAATCCAATGGCAAACCACAACCAAACCGGAATCTTTGCCCGGGTACCTTCCATACAATCAGGACTTAGGGTCAGAGCCTTGAAGGGCTCGAATGTGCTGTTGAGCCAATAAAAACAAAGCGCCTAGAATAAGTCCAGCAAATGCTGCACCCAAACCAATTAAGGCGCGCTTAGGATACGTTTTTGTATCGGCCTCATAGGCATAATCAATGGGCATAATTTGCGCTACAAAACTTTCTGCATCGGTTTTAATTTCCTCGCGCTTGCGCTCCAAAAGTACCTTTTGCTCGGTGAGCAGTTCCAATTCGGAAGATAAGGCCTGATATGCAGAACCATATTTAGATAAGGTGTCTAATTTTTGCTGCAGGGCGGCGATTGCCCGTTGATTTCCGCTGGCCACTGCCGCTGCATACTCTTTATTTACCACTTCAGCCTGCGACTCGTAATCATTGATGCCCTTGCTGCGAATTACCCCCAGCGAATCCGAAAGCAGGTCGATTCGCTTTTCCATTTCCGCATATTTTGCCTCGACCACCAGCAAGCCTTGCTTGGCTCGCTCCTGTTGAATTCGGTTTTTCATGGTATCCAGCTTATGCACCAAATCATTGGCCATGCCGGCAGCACGCTTTGGGTCAGTGTCCAATACTGAAATTTCGACCGAGTTAAACTCCGTACGTCGAAATGAGACGTTTTCTTTGTATTTCCGCATCATTTTGGTGCGGGCTTTGGGCGATTTAGGATCAATATCGTAATGCTTCCATAAATCGTAGTTGGCGATAATGTATTCACGAATTTCGTTGGCATGCAAAATTTGAATAACCCGCTCGGCTTCTTCCTCTTCTCCGTAATCCAAAAAATCCTTGTCGGCCCCACGCCCCGTTGAAACCAGGTTTGAAATGGACTGGGTAACTGCGGGATAAAAAACGGCAGTTCCCTTGTACAGCGGTTTAATTAAAAAGGAAACGCCCAAGGCAACCAGGCCACTGAATCCGGAAATAATCAGCAAGGTTTTCCAATGTTGAAGAATAAAGGCAAGTACGCCCGGAGAGGATTTCGAAAAAGTGGGTTCCGAATTCATAGCATTTTCTTTGAGTACGAAGGTAGCCAATCGGCGCAATTATAGGGACTTTTGGCTGGGCATTGTGTTGAGATTGTTTATTTGGGCGGGTTCTCCGGCTGTCGTGGGTAGTACGCAGTGCCGCCGGGGCAGAGCGGGGGCGGCCGGTGGCTCCCAAGGTCGCCCCGGCCTCCCTCCGCTCTGCTGCCCGGCAGCCCTTTACGCGCTACCCTACTCCATCCGGCCCGCACAACCAACCAAGAGCAAATCGCAACCGATTTCAATTTCATCGCTCAAAATGTCATTTGTGGTGTATATTTGCGAACTAATTTAACTACCATGCCGTATTTTTTCACCTCCGAATCCGTTAGTGAAGGTCATCCCGATAAAGTAGCCGATCAAATCTCTGACGCCATCATTGACCACTTTCTAGCCCTTGACCCACAATCTAAAGTGGCTTGCGAAACGCTAGTTACCACAGGCCAGGTGGTTTTGGCCGGCGAAGTCCATTCCACAGCGTATTTGGATGTGCAAGACATTGCACGCGGTGTGATTGCAAAAATTGGATACACCAAAAGTGAATACATGTTTGAAGCGCACTCTTGCGGAGTCCTATCGGCCATCCATGAGCAGTCCGGTGATATTCGCCAAGGGGTAGATCGGGGCAATCCTGAAGATCAGGGCGCCGGCGATCAAGGTATGATGTTCGGTTATGCCACCAACGAAACGGCCAACTACATGCCTTTGGCCTTAGATATGTCGCATGCCTTACTGAAAGTGCTGGCCGATTTGCGTCGCATGGAAAACAGCCCTATGCCCTATTTACGCCCCGATTCAAAATCGCAGGTTACCCTTGAATATGGCGACGACAACAAACCCAAACGCATTCAAGCCATCGTAATTTCTACCCAACACGATGATTTTGATGCCGATGAAACGGTAATGTTGGCAAAAATTAAACAAGACGTGCTGGATCATGTAATGCCCAGAATTCGTCAGCAATATGCCCAATACGCCTCGTTCTTCGATGAAAATATCGTCTATCACATCAACCCAACCGGGAAATTTGTGATTGGTGGACCCCATGGTGATACCGGATTGACGGGCCGCAAAATTATTGTGGATACCTATGGAGGTAAAGGAGCACATGGCGGTGGAGCCTTTTCTGGTAAAGACCCCAGCAAAGTTGACCGATCTGCTGCCTATGCCGCCAGATATTTAGCCAAAAACTTAGTCGCTGCAGGCATTTGCGATGAGGTTTTGGTGCAAGTGGCTTACGCCATCGGAGTTAAACACCCCATGAATCTGTATGTGAATACCTATGGAACATCAAAGGTGAACATCAGCGATGCCCAAATTGCAGATCGACTCCTACGAATCTTTGACATGACGCCATACACCATTGAAACCAAACTAAAACTGCGTAACCCGATTTATCAGGAAACAGCAGCCTATGGTCACATGGGAAGACAACCCGAAACTGTAACCAAGACATTCCCTGTGCCCAATGCCGCACCCATAGTTAAACATGTAGAATTGTTCACTTGGGAAAAATTGGACTTGGTTGATGCCATAACCGAGGCTATGAAATAAAGAATGTTTGGGCGCGCCTAAACATTTGGAGGAACTAAGGTGTTCTTGTTGAAATGGTTATTCCGTGGGCAAGTACAGCATAAAAGACATCGAGCGAATTACAGGCATTAAAGCCCACACTATCCGAATTTGGGAACAGCGGTATCAATTTATTGAACCGCATCGAACCGATTCCAACATACGGTATTACGATGACAATCACTTAAAAACGTTACTCAACATCAGTGCGTTGATTAAGAACGGTAAACGCATTTCCCAAATTTCAAAACTCAGCACTCCCGAAATACGCCAAGAATTAGAACGCCTGGCGCATCAAAGTTCTACGGAAGGAGACTATTTCAACGTGCAGGTCGATGCCCTAGTGGTAGCCATGCTTGAATTGGATGAAGAACATTTTGAAAAAGTCATCGCTTCAGGCTCCATTCGATATGGCTTTGAACATGTTATGACAGGTCTTATAATCCCTTTCCTTCAAAAGGTGGGTATTTTGTGGAGCACAGGCGAAATAAATGTTGCCCAAGAACACTTTATCACCAATCTGATTCGAAGAAAATTACTGGTGGCCATCGATGCACATGTGGGAAAGGCCTCTAAAAAATCCAAATTTATTCTAT
This sequence comes from uncultured Flavobacteriales bacterium, assembly GCA_903825395.1. Classification (GTDB taxonomy): domain Bacteria; phylum Bacteroidota; class Bacteroidia; order CAIKAF01; family CAIKAF01; genus CAIKAF01. The sequence goes on along the minus strand of CAIKAF010000029.1, from coordinate 59,605 downwards.
TCCTTCCTGATGGAGAACTGCATGAATTGGGTTTGCTTTTCGCAAAATTCTTGATTCGCAAACGGGGATTTCAAATTATCTATCTGGGACAATCCGTCCCTCTGCCCGATTTAATCTCGGTAGGTCAAGAATATCAACCCGACTTCTTTTTAACCTACTTCACACTTGGACAAGGAATTCCTAAAACCAGGGAGTACATCCAAGGCATGCAACAGGAATTCCCTTCCTCAAACTTGTTGATCTGCGGGCCCTTGGCCAATGAGATTAAAACCGGGCTTAGCGTGCACTCAAAACATCTGCCTTCTATTGAAAGCATGACCGAGCTCCTAGAGACCTTGGAATAAGACCAACCATTCTTGATTTTGGGCTGAAAGCATTCGGGCTTTGTGGTTAAAATTGGCCGTTGTGCCTTGATGTTTTTTTACCACAAAGCACTCAATGTCGGCGCAACGTGCACAGAGGGAATGTAGTGATAGCGAGTGTGCAGGAGTTTCGAGGCTCCTTTGTGAACATTGCGGCTCCCATTGCGGGCTTAGTGGTTAAAATTGGCCGTTATGACTTGACGTTTTTTACCACCAAGAGCTCAAAGTCGGCGCAAAGGGCACAGAGGCGATTTCTTGGCATAAACCTCCCTTGGCACTATTAAAGCTCAGGCCACAAGAACCCCGTGGGGGTGATAGTATTGTAGAACGTATTGAAGCTCAGGCCACCAGAACCCCGTAGGGGTGACAGTATTGTAGGTGGCATTTAAAATTCAACAATGTATTTTACATGTTTGTTGGGATACAGTCATCCGGCCCCATTAATTTGTTTAACATTTTTTGATTTTGATTAAACAGTTTTTGTTTAACTTAGAGCTGTAAAAAGTTAAACATGGCACCAGATACGACCTTTGATTTCCAATTGACCCGGCTACGGCAACCCTTGTACTTTTTTGCCCTTAGCCTAACTAAAAACGAATCCGACGCAGAAGACCTCTTGCAGGAAACTTTTCTGAAGGCCCTGCTTTACAAAACTCGGTATGTAGAAAACACCAATCTGAAAGGATGGCTCTGCACCATCATGAAAAATATCTTCATCAATGAATACCGACGTAAAAGTCGAAAGCAAACCATTTCTGATTCTAGCCCCGAAGGAAAAGGCTTGGCTAAAATTGAGTCCGCTCAAGGAGCTTATCCAGAGGTACTGTTTCAAGTTCATGAAATCACCATGGCGGTTGACCGGTTAAGCGACGAATACAAAGTTCCGCTGAACTTATACTTTGAAGGATATAAGTACAAAGAGATTGCAGACATCATGCAATTGCCACTGGGAACAATTAAAAGCAGAATTTTTTTGGCCAGAAAACAACTGCACGGTCCTTTGCATGAATTAAAAAGCAACAACAACGAACATTTCGAGAATTGTTGAACAAATTCGAGAAATATTTGAACAAAAATTTGGTTTCTGTTTAACTTATACTACCTTCACATTAAACAACAACACTATGGCTACTTCCTCTTCTTTTTCTTCCGATGTGGTAGCTTACCGCGAGCAACTCAGATACTATGCTTTAAGCTTGACTTCCAATTTAGAGGAAGCCAATGACTTGGTACAAGAAACGATGCTCAAAGCCTTTTTGCACGAAAACAGATTTCAAGCCGATACCAACCTTAAAGCATGGTTGTACACCATCTTAAGAAACATTTTTATCAACAATTATCGGAGGTCAATAAAATTCAGAAGCATTGTTGATTTGGGTACTGACATTGGTCAGGCAGACCTACCTCAATCTTCTAAAGATGCCTTCAATCCTGAATCGGCGTTTCGGTACAAAGAGATTTATTCTGAAATGACCGCCCTTCCTGAAGAGTTTAGGGTTCCTCTTAAAATGTACTTTGAAGGTTTCAAATACAAAGAAATTGCAGACGAACTAAATCTGCCCATTGGAACCATTAAAAGCCGCATTTTTCTTGCACGAAAACAAGTAGCGCTGGCGCTTTCTGATCCTCAGGCCATTGCTTAATTAAACTGGTTAATCTACCTGCGCTTTCTAGTTCCCTTCTTCCGTATATACGTGGCCCCTTTGTAAGACCGGTCATAGGGATTGCAGCCGGGATTTCTGGCAGGAGCGTTGATTATGGGGAACACCCAGCGCAATCCAAAATGAAAGCTGCTTCCCATGACGTAGCCCTTAGCTAAGTTGCTCAACAAATCACCGGTGCCTATGACCAGTGGTCCGGCTCGCAAAGAAATGCCCCAATTAAAAAGTCCCATCTCATCAATAGTGAAGGGCATATAGGCTCCAAAGTATTTGATTTCCCACCTTGGTGTTACATTAAATTGGGTAAGTTGCGCATTTTTAAAACGGGTGCTGCGTCCTCCAAACAGGCCAATTTGCATACCGGCATGCAAACCAACATTATGAATAAATCGCAAGTCCCCAAAAAACCGAAGCGTAGTGGGCAGCAGCATCGAAAATGAACTGTCATTGGAATTAATTCCTTGGTAATTGGTTTCAAGAAAATTGCCTAAATCGGATGCCGATCCGATGGAATTGAATTCATCCAATGGGATGCTATCTCGATTGATGTAAAATATAGCACTTCGGGGATCTGTAGCGTAGGAAATGGAACCAATATCAGAAACACTAAAACCAAACCGAGCTGTATATGGGGTTTCATCCTCGGTGAGAAGGCCTTTCTTCCGAACATAATTACGCTGCGAAACCAGTCCTTTTTTTCGATAATTCCCCGGATGAATTTCGAAAATCATTCCAAAATCAAGCCCAAACGAAGGCCCGCCCTCAAACCGGAAGCCGGGAGCTTGATTGGCTACCCCTTCAGACATGTACAATTCTCCCGAAAACCTTCGAATATCGATGGTATCCATATTCTGTAAGGAATGCGTGAATCCTGTCCCTTGAAATTCAGCGGCAGAAATGCCCTGAAGCACTTTGCCGGTAATTCCAGCCTTGATTACCAAGCCTTCATCATTGTATAAGGTTCGAGCATACGAAAGGGCATATTCGGCATAGGCATGGGCGTCAATGCGCATGTATAAATTATCCTGATCATAGTTCCAATACGGCGGATAGTCTAGTCCTTCAATCGCCAGTCGGGCAAGACGCCGATCCAAATGATCTGCATTCATAAAAACGCGCAGTGCCGGAGCAAATCCTATGGCATCGCGGGGGCTAAATTGCCAGAGGACAGACGGGGCCTGAAGATGAACGTTGGTAAATGCGGAATAAAATTGGGTATGGTCACTGAAACGCAGGTATTGTCGATTAAAATCAGGATCTGCCCCCGTTCGTGTGGGTTCAAATATCACCTGATTGTCCAGGCCAACAAAATCATTTTGCACTTGAATGTGTCCTGCAATTAAGCTTACATCCAATTTATAATTGTTCCCAGCCAGGAATGCCGGATTGTAATTTACGGCATGGATACCCGCATAATTGGAACTGTGATACCCCAACCAATCTTGAGCTTCGGCATACGAAAACGACAGAAATGCCGTTAAAAGAGCAAATGCAGCTTTAGTAAAAGGACTTCGAGCCATTCTTTCTTTTAGTCTTCAACGAATGGCTGTACATAATTGTTGTTATCATCCCCCAAAATTCGAACCAAGCCTCCGCCGGTTGAACGAATCGCATACAGGGAATACAAACCAAACTCACCCCGCTGAAAAACAATGTTTTGGTCGTCGGGAGTCCAGCATGGATGGTAATTGGCACGGCCGTCTCGAAGAAGCTGGGTGTTCTCTGTACCATTGGTCCATACCGAGTGGATATTGGTCTTTGTACTGGGATTGATTTGGTCTTCTACAAACGAAAAAACGATGCGTTGGCCATTTGAAGTTTGCATGGGGTTGGCATTCAGAACATCGTCGTCGGTCAAACGTACTTCATCCATCAATTGCCATACGCTGGTATCAATTTTCGCGGTGTGGACTTCCAGGCTCCAACGAATGTTGTAGGTAAAGGGTTCTAAGGTTCCGTCAGGCCAGGCAGAATATACAATTCCCAAGGGGGTCGATTTGCTGAATGAGGGGTCATAATACATTCGTCCCCAAGGAGTAATGCGCTTGGGATTGGCTCCTAAGCTATCGCAAACGAACAGGTGCCAGCGTTCATCTCCGACCAGGGAATCCATGACTTCTGCAGCAAGGATAATCCAACGCCCATCGGGTGAATAGTTGGCTGAGGTCATTCCAAACCAACCGTATTGGCTGGGATCTATCAGCATTTCGCCCTCAGACCCGTCTTTTTTAAACCTCCACAATGTGCTGGTGCTAAGTCCGTTCATCAGGGGACCTCGAAAGCAAATCATTCGATCTCCATTGGGTTGGCATCTGGGCCACCAAAAGTGAAAATCGGGTTCAAACGTAATTCGGACCAATGAATCCGGAGTCCATCGGTAAATTTGATGCTTCCCATCAATATCGCTACTTAGGTAGATTGATTTGCCTTGAAAATAGCTATCTACTGGAATGGGGTCTTCCCCCGAACAGGAAAACAAACCGATTCCAAGAATATAAAATAGTAAAGCGTACCGTTTCATGCGTAGGATTATAAGCAAAGATACACAGGCAAATTGAATTGAAGGCGGTTAGAATACATCCATACTGGAATTGAGTTCCTTCCCATGTATAAAGGTACGGTAGGGGAAACCGCCACCAAACCGGTATGGAACCATTGACAATTGATGGATGGTAGGCAAAACCACGAACGAAGCCGCTTTTCCCGGCCAGATGCTGCCATGCGAAGAACCCAGTCCCATGGCATGCGCACCATTCAGGGTTAAAGCCACCAAGGCTTCCTGCGGATTGAACTTCATAAATATGCAAGCCAAGGACCAAATAAACCATGGGTTACCGCTGGGGGAGCTGCCTGGATTGTAATCGGTCGCTAGAACTACCGGTAAATTCTCATCCAGCAAACGCCGGCCGTTGGGATATTCCAATTTTAAGAAAAAGGCTGTCCCTGGCAACAAAGTGGGCATGGTTTGACTGCCTTTTAGGGCATTGATTTCCTCTTCTCCAAGATGCTCCAGGTGATCCACGGTCAGGGCATTGTACTTTACCCCGGCCTGAACACCGCCGGTCAAACCCAGCTCATTGGCATGGATTTTAGATTGCAGTCCTGATTCTAATGCGGCCTTCAGCATTTCTTCCGTTTCAGATTGGGTAAAAAACCCTTGATCACAAAACACATCAAAGTAATCTGCCAACCCTTCCGAGCAAGCTGCAGGAATCAATTCCTGAACCACCATATCGATGTAGGCCTTTCTGTTCTCTTTGAAATCTTGGGGTAAGGCATGTGCCCCAAGTAAAGTTGCCCGAATGGGTATTGGAGCCCAGGCCTTTAAGCGAGCTATGGCTCGGAGCATTTTCAATTCGCTGTTCAGGCTTAAGCCATAACCGCTTTTCACCTCGATGGCGGCCGTTCCAAACCGCATCACCTCAGCCAATCGATTTTTGGCTGATTCAAACAGCTGCTCTTCTGAAGCCAGGCCTACCTTTTGAGCCGAATTCAAAATACCACCACCGGCGGCGGCAATTTCGGCATAGCTCATGCCCTTTATCTTTTGCAAAAACTCTTCAGGCCTCCAATCTGCAAAAACCAGGTGGGTATGGCTATCACAAAAACCGGGAAAAACCATTCCACCATGGCAATCAACCTGTACCTCATCTGGCAGTGCCGAGGGAAGATTGCCCTGACCAATTTGGGTGATCAGCCCATCTTCAATGCGAAACCAGGCCTTTTCCAACGGCTTTAATGCCGACATTTCAACTCCGCCCAGGGGCTGTTCACCCGGTATAGCAAGCCAAAGTTGCCCAATATTGAAGACCAAGGTTTTCATGGCACCTGCTTTTGAACCACCTCGCTTGAACTATTCATACCTCAGTGAATCTACCGGATTCATTTTTGCGGCTTTCAGTGCAGGATACAACCCAGCACCTATGCCGGTGATAAAACAAACCAAAAAGGCTAAGACAATCCAATTCCACGGAATTAAAAAGGTACCACCTAAGAAAATGGAAACCAAATTGCCCAATCCCAATCCCAAAATCACTCCCACAACTCCTCCAATTTGGGTAATTACGATGGCTTCAATTAAAAACTGTTGCGCTATGCTTCTTCGGGTTGCGCCCAGCGATTTTCGAACTCCGATTTCTCGTGTGCGTTCCGTTACTGATACCAGCATAATGTTCAGCAGGCCAACCATGGCACCCAACAGGGTAATAAGCGCAACTGCAAAAGCTCCCAAGCGCAAATAGGTTGTCATACCCAGCACCTGGCCTACTAAACCTGTGCTTTTCTCAATTTCAAACGAATCTTCTTCCCCCGGAATATCCTTTCGGATAGAACGAAATAAACCAATGGCTTCGCTGCTGGCTTCATCAAGCAGAGCGGCCGAGTTGGTTCGTCCGGTCACCACGTACGAAGCTCTATCGCCTGCAAAGTACATTTGAAGTTGCCGAAGTGGCACAAACAATTGCCGGTCGTTGCTCATGCCTCCACCTGCACCTTTCTCTTCAATTTCTCCAATGACCTTAAGTCGCACTTTCCCCACCCAAACTGCCTTTTGAATGGAGGTGTTGTCTTTAAAAAGAGTTTTGGCTATGTCTTGACCAATAATGGCTACCGGGCTTCCCTGTTGAATTTCTTGTTGAGAAAAATTCCTTCCCTTTTTCAGCTTAAACCCGGCCACCTCCAAATATTCCTCATCTACACCCATAACCATAATTTTAGGATGGGTTTTTAAGGAACCGCTTTTAACAATCCCCGTTCGGGTAGCCACCGATGAAATACTTACCACCGAGGGAAAAGAAAATCGTTCCTTAAACTGTTTAGCCTGTTCGAAGGTAATGGCTGGATGTGGCTTTTGTTTTTGCCCCCCGCGTTGCCAAAATTCCTTATTTTGAATGGTAAACGAATTGCTTCCAAAGGCTGCAAATGTGGTATTTATACTCTGTTTTAAAACGTCAATGGCAGTGAGCATACCTACCAAGGACATAATGCCAAATCCAATAATTAAAATGGTAATAACCGTACGCAGCAGCTGACCCGCTAGGGCCTTAAACGCCATTTGAATGTTTTCGGCTACGATTCCCCTCATGGTTTTCAAAGGTACAATTTTACCCCTCGCTTCTAGCCTTTGAACTTCCCAAAAAAACAAAATAAATACCCTATAATCAACCTTAAATTGGGTACACATTATATAGATTACGGCAACTACGGAATAAAATCAACCTAAAGCCTAAAATACAATGCCTTGAAAATCTATTAATTAACATGTTTTAACGGCAAACTCGTCGGTCGGTGTTAACTCCAAGGCTACTTTCGATGTTTCTTCTAAGAACCTAAGCTTGAAAAATGGGAAAAATGCGTGCCGTTGGAGATTTTGCTCCTGATTTTGTTTTGAAAAATCAGCATGGCCAAGTCATTAAATTCTCTGAATTTCGGGCCAACCAAAATGTGGTTCTTTATTTTTATCCAAAGGACGACACGCCGGGCTGTACTGCAGAGGCGAAGTGCTTTAGGGACGCCTTTGAATCGTTTTTAGAATTGGGGGCCTTGGTGGTGGGTATCAGTTCTGATTCTCCGGAAGCGCACATGAAGTTTGCCGAAAAGTATCTGTTGCCCTTTACCTTACTTAGCGATACGGCAGGGCGGGTTCGCAAAATGTATGGCGTTCCCAGTACTTTATTGTTATTACCGGGAAGAACCACCTTTATTATCGATTCAAAAGGGATAATCCGGCATGTATTTTCCAGTCAATTCAATATCAATAAGCATATTGAGGAATCCATCCGGATATTGAAATCCATTGGTTCAGGCTCTGAATCGAATCCCTAATCTGGTTTTGAGGCGTTTTGGGTTTGAGCGGCAGGGATTGAACAGCGTTGCCCGCAAGGCTGCAGGTCAAGCTGCCGCGAGGTGCGGAGGCGAGCTTGTGAGCCCCCGTAAACCCGCAGGCAGCTAGACCTGTAGCCGCGGACTACGCGTGAAAGCCCGGCCGCCGCCCCAAAAACAAAAATCTAAAAATTACAATTGATCGATGTGCTGCTTCAGCTGCATTTGATGCAGCAGAGTTGCCGCGGCTTCGGTACCCTTATTTCCGTGAATTCCACCCGCACGATCGAAGGCCTCCTGCTCCGTATTCACGGTAAGTAAACCGTAAATGACGGGCTTTTGGCTGTGCAATTGAACCTGCATTACCCCCTGAGTTGTGCCTTGACACACATACTCAAAATGGGGCGTTCCGCCGCGAATCACACAGCCAAGCACCATCACAGCATCGGTTTTTTCCAAAAGCCACTGGGCAGCCAGGGGCAACTCCATAGCTCCGGAAACCTGAACTGAGGTGATTTGTGATGGCTGAATTCCTTGCTCAAGAAGATGATCTTGGGCTCCCTGCAGTAATTTTCCGGTAATTTCAGAATTCCAAACGGCCTGAACAATACCAATTTTGAGATGCTGGGTATTGAAATTGCTTGCAATTCCAGCTACATCTGAAAGGTTTTTACCAGCAGACGACATGGCATTAAAGCCCTTGGGCGGTAGTTAGGCGAAGCAATTGCTTTTCGCTGTTGCTGCCTTGAAACGAGGTGTAGAAATTATCGCGTATTTCAGTGTACAATTCAATGGCTTTCTCCGTGTTTTTCAACTCCAACTCATAAACCAAAGCGGCCTTTTCAAGGTACATTGGAGCGGTGAACCTGTTCTTAGAATTGCGAGCTGCTTTCACATACAAATCAGCTGCTTCTTGGGCCTTTCCAAGTTCCCATTGGGCATCGCCTTGACAACCAATAGCCATAGAAGAAAGAACCTGATCTTTACCTTTATAGGCTTGCAAATAATCAATGGCCTTTTGAAAATTCCCCAAATTCAAATGGCAAAGTCCGGCATACAGATTTGCTACATTTCCAGCGTCGGTTCCTTGCCGGCTAGCGGCCAAGGATTCAAAGCCTTCAAAATCTCCGGCCCTGCCTTTAAGAGCAACTTCCAGAGAATCCTGACCAAAATAATGTTCGGCCATGAACAAGGATTCTGCGGCGGCGATTTCTTCGGGGTCTTCAGCTCCATCACGGGTGTACAAATACGCGCCCAGACCTAAGGCCAAAACCAACAAGGCTCCAAGAACCACTTTCTGATGCTTGCGAAACCAAGCCTCAGCATCAAATGACTTTGTTTTTTTTACTTCTTCGAATTCTTCTACCATGGTCTGTAGTCTTAATATAAGGGTACAAAAATATACTTTTTGATGCCATTGTCAAATCCGAGCTTGGTAATGTGCGGAATACAGGAAAATTTTGAGCGTATAAATGCCCAAAAACTGCCATTGTTGTGAAGTTTCAATTGGGGCTGGCTGAATGCCAATTAAAAATGAACAATCCTAGTTCGCATTTGAGTCGCGCAAGAAGTCGTAAAAGGCAGTTTGAGCCCGAATGGCCTCGCCCTGCATTGGAATTCGTTCTGAACTCATATTGGGTAAGAGCCTACGCGCAGAGAGGTTGTCCTTCCATTGAATTTCCATAAATTCCAGCAATTGCTCTTTCCATTGCTGATCTTTCACCTCGATAACCAATTCGATTCTGTTGAATAAGTTTCGCCCCATCCAATCTGCGCTGCCCATCAGCACACGGGGATTTCCCCCATTTTCAAAGCAGAAAATGCGGGCATGTTCAAGGTACTTATCTACAATTCGTCGCACTTCGATGCCGTTTGGCTTCAGTCGGCAAATGCTCCGCACCATTACCCGCACCTGAACGCCGGCATCTGCGGCAAGCTGCAGGTGGTGAATCATGCCCTCCTCTTCCAAATTATTCATTTTTAAATAAATGCTTGCCGGATTGCCTTGCATTGCGTTTGAAATTTCAACATCAATCTGCCGTTTAAGGTCTGGCACTAAATTGTAGCGCGCCACTAGGATGTGCTTAAAAGGCCAAACCCCTGTGGGTTTATGGAGTTCTTTGAACAGGTGTTCCAGTTCCGAACACACTTCAGAATTTGATGTAAAATAGCCTTGATCGGAATAAATCCGGGCTGTTTTTTCGTTGAAATTCCCTGTTGACACATAAGCATAGCTGCGCAAGCGCTTTTTATTGCGGCTTTTGCGCGTCACCAGGCATACCTTGGCGTGGACCTTCAATCCGGGCAAGGAATAAATTATCCGTACTCCGGCCTGTTCCATTTTTTGAGCGGAAATCAAATTTAATTCTTCGTCAAACCGGGCTTTAACTTCCACAAAAACAGTTACTTTTTTCCCATTTCGTGCCGCATTTATCAAAGCCTGAACGATGGATGAGTTTTGTGCAACCCGATATTGGGTGGCTTTGATTTCAACTACCTTAGGGTCAAAAGCGGCCTGGTTGAAAAACTCCACCACGTAATCGTAGCTTTGGTATGGAAAATGCAGCAACCAATCGCGGTGTTTAATGGCCTCGAACATGGTGCTGAAGGCATCCAATCCCGGAATGTTTAATGGCTGAGGAAATGGCCGTTCTAGCCTAGGACTGAATGGATTCGGGAAACTGAAAAAATCAGAAAACCGGTGATATCGACCTCCCGGTATGGGTTCCCCATTGCCCAAACCAAAATACTGAACCATAAAATTCAACATTCCGATTGGCATCTTCTCGTCGTACAAAAAGCGGCTTGGAATTCCTTCCTTTCTTTTGCTTAGGCTATTGCGAATTTTATCCACCAGGTTTCCCTCAAACTCGTCTTCAATTCCAAGATCTGCGCTTCGCGAAACCTTAAATGAATGTACATGGACAATAGAATATCCCGGAAAAAGAAGGGCTAGGTTCGCCCGAATTACATCATCTAAAAACAACACATCATAGCCTCCATGTCCATCGGCGCGCTGAAAAAACCGGGGTAGCCCGTCTGGAATGGCCAACAAAGCATACTTGGGTTTCCGAACAGAGGCTGAATTTTTTAGGGGGCGGCGCGAATGAAGTTCAACCAACAGGTGGATAGAACCGTTGGATAGAAACGGCCGCACCATGCTTTTTTTGAGCAGCGTAGGATGAAGTTCATGCACCACCTGGTCCATAAAATACCTACGTACTTCGGTTGACCAAGAACTGGGAATGTCTCCACTTAAATTCAAGCGGATTCCTTCATCTTTTAAGAGGGGAATAATCTGTTGAGAAAAGATTTTTCCAAACTGCTCCTGCTGGCTTTGCACCATTCGGTAAATTTCTTCGAGCAATGCTTTGCTTTCTTCATCTGAATCGGAACAAATTGCTTGTAAAGAAGCCACCCGAACCCGAAAAAACTCATCCAAGTTTGAACTGTAAATGGCCAGAAATTTAATGCGTTCAAACAAAGGAACGGAGGGGTCTGCCGCTTCTTCCAGAACCCGGAGGTTAAAGGTCAGCCAAGACAGGTCACGATCAAATAATGCCCCTGCCATTGTTCATCATTTTGGGTTAATGAGCAGCGAATCTGTTTTATTTGGCCTTCTTATCCAATTCCATGCGCTTCTCCAAAAAATCCTGAAGTTGTTCTACTCCTAATTTTTTGGCGATGATGGTTTTGTCTTTGTCCAACACATACACTACCGGATAGGAAGACAAATCGTAGATGTTTCTAAAATTAAGGCTGTTTAAATCGGTTTTTAAAGGCACTACAGATTCAGGCTTTTCGCGGATTTCGGGATTGTCAGAAACCGAGATAAAGGTCAGGTTGTGTTCTTTTAAGAATTTCTTCCATTCCTTGGTATCCACTTCTCCTTCCACGGTAAACAATCCAATTCGGTTGGGCTCTAAGAACTCTTTGTACAGGGTTTGCAATTTGGGAGTGGTTTTTTTGCAGTGGCCACAAGTGGCATCCCAAAAATACAACACCGTGTAATCGTAATTTTGGGCATAGAGGTTATGCCAAACCCCTCCTGTATCGGGTAAAATAATATTGGGGACCCGTTCTTTGCACAAAAGTGGTTCCAGTTTTCGGGCCCGCTCTACCACTTTATTCAAAGTCGCAGTATCCAACCAAACTGCCCGACCGGTTTTATAATAGGTATTTACCATTTGAACAAAGGCCTTGTCCATGCACATGATGTTTGAACGCTCAAACATGTAGGTTAACGAATGCACTACGAACTTGAACATTTCAGGATTATTCTCCACCTTTTTGATCATTGAAATGGCTTCGGGCAGCAATGAGTCGGCCAATTGAGGCAGCAATTTTTCAAAATAGTAGGTCAGCTTTGGCTCAAATATGGGCGTGCGTAAAATTCTGGAATCGGTTAAGTCAAAGCGGTCGAAATAATGATTGCGTAAGTACCAATAGGGACCGTTTTCATTTTCCTTGCTTTGGGCTTTGGCCATAATATCGGCTGGGATTTCCGGTTCTTCCATTGCCCGAAAAATGCTGCTCACAAAGGCCTTGGGATATTTAGAAATGGTGTTGTGGCGGTAATCGATCATCACCTTATTTTCTTCTTTCAATTTGGCCTCAAGTTCTTTGCGGGCCGGGTCTTCTTTGTCCATGCCATTCAATTGATTTTGCATGGGCTGGACTTTCTTTTGCACTTTTGAAACAAACCTTAAGTAGTCAAACCACAGGGTGTTCTCTAGGCTATTTTTTATAACGGCGTTTTCAACAAAATTAGCCGTATCGGTTTCGATGTACAAACTGGGCTCGGCCACCACAAATTCAAACCATTGCATATTGGGCAGTACGAACAAATAAATTCCACCTTTCAATACATCGGTAGCACCTTTGCGGGTTAAATGTGAGAATTCTACTTCTCCTTTAGAATTGACACGACAGGTATCGCGTACGTATTTCTTTTCCCCCATGTGAAATCCAAGATAGGCTACAGTATCCTTCAGGCCTTTAATTTTAAATTTGAAGGAATATTCCGGAAAGGATTCCTGGGCAGTTACTGAATTCAATGTAAAAAAGCACGATAAAAGAAATGTCAATCCGATGCTGGCCTTCAGGTTTTTCATGTTTTTCTTGTTTTCAAAGTGGTTTAACATTCAAAGTTAAATAATTGATGCAGAATGAATGGCTTTTAACGAATCATTAACCCCAAAGGCAAGCGATTGGTTCAATATCGAGCCCAAAATTCATGTAAATCTGAATTAATCCTGAGTATTTTTGGGCTTAATCCACTTCCAGCGTTTATGGCTCCAGAGCCACTCAGAAGGATGTTGGCAGATATCGGCTTCAAGCATTCTAGCAAAGTCTTGAACGAGAGCCTGAGGCTCTACCTCAGTGCTTCCATCCCACATACACTTAAAATCAACCCGATACTTGTGCGGACTTGGACAAGAATGCACCCCGGCATACAAGATTGGAATGCGGTATTTTACAGCCAAACTGGCCCAGCCCCCAAAAAAGCTGGTATTGCATCCAAAAAAATCCGCATAAAATGGACTGGATTGGGGTCCACTTTGATCAGCCAGAAACGTTAAAGCGTAGGGTTCTTTGGTTGTTAAAACAAATCGAGCCACCTCATTCATAGGTACCTGCTGCATTCCAAATGTAGAGCGTTGCCGGACCAAAAAATCCGTGATTCTTCGATTGCGTTGGGGCTTATAGACCGTTGCCATTTTAAGCCCCTCAACAAATGAAGCCCGCAACCCTGCCCATTCCCAGTTCCCTGTATGCCCCATTAAAACGAAGCAGGTCTTACCTGCTAATGCATATTGCTCCAACAGGTTATTTTCAGGAAATAGAACAAGCCTTTTCCATTCATCCTTGCCTTTCCCTTTCCCCTGAAGATGCTCAAGGAATAGTCCTGAAAAATAACTGTAGAATTTGCCCCTAATGACCTGAATTTCGTCCTCTGAAGCCTGCGGAAAAGCCCGTTTCAAATTCGAAGTAACCACTTTTTTGCGGTAGCCGAACACATTTGAAATAAGCAGAGCAAGACCGTACCGAATTCCGGGAATTCGAGAAACAAGCCAAGCCTGCGCTAAAAAAAAGCGGAACAAGAGGTAGGTTGCCCCCTGCCCGAGCTCCTTCATTACCAGCTGAATACGTTGGTATTCAAATGAGACAGATCCTGGTGTGGATTTACGCACATCACTGGAATCATAGCCTCATTATTAATCAATTCTTCTTCAGTGCGTCCGAAAAACAAATCAACAATATTGACCTCATCGGGACGGGAAGAAATGACAATTAAATCGGCTGAAATGGCGGTTGCATGGCGCACTACAGCCTTTGGAAAATCACCTTTAGCTTCTTCATGCTGCACAACAGTGACCTTCACTCCGTTCTTTTCGAACAGTTCCTTCGCAAAGCGAACATTATTGGCAATCGTAGCCGATAAGGCTTTATCTGAAGAGTAGTCGGCATATATGCAGATGGAGGCATCAAAGTATTTGGCAACGGCAGAAGCATACGCGAGTTTGTTCTTCCCAAATTTATTTTCATCGATGGGCACAACGATGGAAGAATAACCATCCGCATCTGGGGCTTTCATTTGCACCACAATGCCGGGGGCATGACAACCCTGCAATATGCGTAAAACATCCGCTCCTAAAAAGCGCTGCATCCCATACACTCCATGGGTTCCCAACACCACTAAATCGGCCTTTTCTTCGTTCACATAATCACTAATGGAAGTAAAAATGCTGCCTTCACGAATTTCAAAAACAGTTTCCACTCCATGGCTGTTGGTATTTTCCACGCAAATTTGAGCCAGTTTATCCCGAAGCTGAACCTCAGTTATCCCTTTTTTCTTAATGTTAAAGCGGCTTTCGCTGTTCAAAATATGAATCAAAGCTACCTTATCCTTGCCCACCTTTGCCATAGAGGAGGCATGGTTCACAGCCGAATCGGCTTCTGGGGTAAAATCGTAAGGAACTACAATTAAATCTTGGTGTTGTTTACTTAGCATGGCATTAGGTTTGTAAAACAAAAGTAATGTATTCAGGTATTAAAGATTATGAGATTTATCAGTTTAATCAAAAAGAGGCCCGAAAGCCTCTTTTGTGCCGAAGGCCGGACTCGAACCGGCACGTCTTGCGACACACGCCTCTGAAACGTGCGTGTCTACCAATTTCACCACTTCGGCAATTCGATTTCAAAGGTAAAATATCTTTACTTTTGTTTATGCCTCTAAAAAAAATTATCCGTTATCCCCTGTTTGCCTTGGCCATTTTAATGTGTTTGGTCAAAGGGACTTTTGCACAAGACCCCATTCAGTGGAAAGCCATTTTAACCGACACTACGCATCTTAAACGAACCATTGGCCACACCTATCGGGCCTTCCCGGTTCCGGCTATTGGTGCGGGTCTTTTTCGCAGCGATACGTTGTTGGCTGTTCGACTTGAGGGCCTCCACAAATGGCCCAATGGCAATCTAATCAATGAACAAAACTATTTTCATTTGGGCGGCAACTCCATGGGTATTACCTCATACATTGCAGGCCGATTGGTTGAAGCCGGGAAACTAAGTTGGAATACCTCCTTTTTCGATTTGTTTCCCGCACTTAAAAAAAGAGCTCATCCCGGCTACCCCAATTTCACCTTGGCAGATTTACTTAGCCATCGAGCTCAGGTAGCCGAGCTTGCCCGTCCGGCCGATTTCCAATCCATTCCCCCATTTAAAGGAAATGCCCTTCAAAAACGAGCGAAATTCGCGCTATGGCTGTTATCGAAAACTCCACTGGATTCTGGAATTCACTATTCCAATGGAGGCTATGCCCTGGCAACGTTTATGATGGAATATGCCACAGGCAAAAGCTTCAATCAGTTATTGGATATATACATTAAGAAAGGATTGGGCTTGCGCTATGCCATTGGTTGGCCGAACCGAATCAGCCCAGCCCAACCTTGGGGGCATTGGAAAACCGATGCAAAAAGTCCGTTTTTTAGCCCCGTCCCTCCCTCAACAACGTATCAGCTTCCAATTTGGCTGGCTTCGGCTGGCGATATCAGTATGCCACTTTGGGATTACACCTTGTTTCTAAAGCATCAATTGCGTGGTTTGAAAGGTAAAAACGCCGATATGTCTAAAAAAACCTATGAGTTTATCCATTTTGGCCGAAAAACCTTTGGAATGGGTTGGTTAAACCGACGCGATCCTGCCACTCGAATATCTACCCACGACGGCAGCGCAGGCAATTTCTATTGCCATGTTTCCCTTTTTCCCGACATTGATATTGGCGTGGTGGTCCTCACAAATGCCGAAGGCAAATCGGCTACTGAAGCTGTTGCTTTCGTTCGGGAATCCCTGTTGAACAAGTTATTGCAGTATGATATGCCGGAACTGCCTAAGCCTTCTTTTCCGGGCGAACATCCCTTTTTTGAGGTGCACGAAAAATACCATCCTCACCACTGATGTTTTTTTGAGGGCGGCTTTTCCTGCTGTCACCTGTACCTCCTTTCCAAAAAAACAGCGGACTAAGTTGCAGCGGGCTTACTCTGCTCGCCCGCTCCAACTAAGCCGCTGATAATTTTTTGCATACGTCGGTGCCGGCTCCATCAGGGCCGCAGGCCTTATCGTTAAACAAATATTTTCATTCTTTATTAAACTTTTCACTCAACCCAAGCCATCTATTTCATCAAAAATATTGATAATCAACAACTTTTTTTCAAACCATTCATAAACAAAAATTTAAGTCGTGTGTTTAAGAGATATTAACCAAAAATTAAACAAATGGTACAACACTTGCTTTCTGCAGATCCATCAAAAATGTTGGAAATGCTAACCCGGTACGACTTGTCGACCTACACTGCCTTTACCTTTTTTGTAGGTACAATGGCTATGATGGCAGCTTCTGCCTTCTTTTTCCTTGAAATGAGGAATGTTCCTGAAAAATGGAGAACTTCCTTGTTGGTTAGTGGTTTAATTACCTTCATTGCAGCAGTACACTATTACTACATGCGTGAATTTTACACCGCTACCGAAACCTCTCCTACCTTCTTCCGGTATGTGGATTGGTTGCTTACTGTTCCTTTAATGTGCGTAGAGTTCTACCTCATTACCAAGAAAGCAGGTGCTAAAATCGGTTTGCTATGGAAATTGATTGTTGCCTCTGTAATTATGTTGGTAACCGGTTTCTTTGGCGAAACCATCGACCGCGACAACTCTGTATTGTGGGGTGTGTTGTCTGGTGCAGCTTACTTCTACATTGCTTACCTAGTTTGGTTTGGTGAAGTGGCCAAATTGGCTGCTAGCGCAGGACCCGCTGTAGCTCGTGCGGTGAACGTTTTGGCATGGTTTGTATTGGTAGGTTGGGCCATCTATCCATTGGGATACATCATTGGAACTCCCGGTGGTTTGTTCGGAATGTGGGGTGCTGCTGAAGGCAATCCAATGATGGACGTTGTGTACAACATCGGTGATGCAGTAAACAAAATTGGTTTTGGCTTAGTAATTTACGCTTTGTCTCAGTCAAAAGAAGCTTAATTCATTGAATTCAAAAAAGGCGGAATTTCGAAAGGAATTCCGCCTTTTTTCATATCCTAGCCCAATATGAATTCTCTAGAAACCGCCTTAATGATTGCCGTTATCGCCTTCGGCGTTCCGCATGGGGCTGCCGATTTGTACTTGGGCCGAACCCTCCTTAAATCCTGGCCCTGGCCACTGTATTTAGGCCTTTACATCATTCTTGTTGGCTTGGTTTTTTTAGCTTGGCACTTTTCTCTTCAATGGGCCTTTCCCGCTTTTATGCTAATCTCTGCATGGCACTTCGGCGAAACCGATTTTCAAAAAAATTCAAGTGGAAGGCAAGCGTTTGGCGGACTCCTTCATATTGTTTTTCTGCTGGCCGTTCATTTGCAGGAATGGAAATCCTACACCGCTCCCGCCATTTCAAACCTTTTGCCGGCCGATGAGTTGATTCCCTGGCTTGGACTTGGTTTCACATTGGCTTGGGTTGTTTTTTTAATGCTCCACAATAAATCCCCCCGTGCCTTTTTACTGCTGGGCATTTCCCTGCTTGGCACCCTACTCCCATTTTTTGTTCACTTTACCCTCTATTTTTTAATTTGGCACACCCCCCACAGTGCTCTTGCCGTTATAAAGACAGTTCGAAGCATGAACCGAACTTTTCTGTTGTCGTTCACCGGCATTACTCTATCTGCCTGGGGCATGTTTGCCTTGGCCTGGAATTGGTTTCCTCAACAGGAAAAAATGATTGGTTTGTTGGGACTCCTTGCCGCTCTGACCCTACCCCACGCCCTTTTATTCCACTTGGTGTTTAAACGGCTTAAATCTTAAGATTTAAAGCGGGTTCTAAATACGAAATCCCACACATTCGAGCTTACTCCAAAGCCCATATCGGGATCCTGATAATGGTGCTTCATGTGGTGTTTTTTCAACTTTTGAAACCAACTAGCTTGAATGTTGGCATGGTGCGTCGCATAATGCAATTCATCGTACAACAAATATCCCAATACAAAACCGGCATAAAAAGGGGCTGTATACAATCCGCCTAAAATCCACCAAAACAGGCCATAAAATAAAAATGCCAAGGGAACACTAATGCTTGGAGGCAACACCAACCGCATAGAATCATTTGGATAATCGTGATGCACCCCATGCGCAATAAAATGAATGCGCTTGCCGAATTCCGAGCTTGGATGGTAGTGAAACACAAAGCGATGAAGAATGTACTCGGTAAACGACCAAAAGGCGACACCGGCACCCAACAACAAGGCAGCCTGCCAAAACAACAACGTAGAAACAAAAAAGGCCTGGTAACCAAACCATAGAATTACAGGAATGTAAATCAACAAGGGTACTGCAAAATGAACCCTAGAGAAAAAATCCATAATCGGATTTTTAAACATGCGAATGGATTCGTCTTTGTGCGATACAAATAACTTTTTTCGTTCTGCCGTAGCGCTCATAACAAGAGTTTACACAAAGGTACAAAATGAAAACGCCAAACCCAGTGAAAGGGTTTGGCGCCAACATTATTTTTTTAATTTAAAACAGCTTAAAGCCAACCGAAACCTCCCAGTTGGCGTTCTTTAAACCGGCATTGGGCTGCCCATTAAATTGCCGACTTCCTAAGTTGTTGGATAAACCCCAATGGTAACGAAGGTCAAACGTAAGTTTCCAAATGTCCAGTCCTGCCCCGGCTTGAATGCCAGCTCCCATTTCATTGAACCGTCCATCCTGAATTACAGAAGTGACTTGATCAACAGGATCCACTCGATTTCCAAATTGATAGAAGAAGTAAGGTCCGGCATAGGCCCGAATGTTCAACAACTTAAAATCCACAAACTTATACCCAAACAAAATGGGCATCATCAACCCCTGGTGCCGGGCTTCATACGCCACTCCTTCAAAGGTGAAATCTCCACCCACCGCAGAGTAAAGCAGTTCCGGTTGCACGTAAAATTTTTGAATGTTAATCCGGCCGAAGGCTCCGATTCCAAACCCGGTGTAGTAGTCGCCGGTATAATCCGGCAAACTGGTGCTTAAGGTATTCACGTTGATGCCCACCTTGGCTCCAAAATCAAAGGGTTTGGTAGGGGCTTGTGCCAGCAGAAGCGTGGGTAAACTGAGAATTAAAAAAACGATGCGTTTCATGGTTGTTATAATTTAGAATGAAGGTATGCCAAAAACCTTGCCAAGCTTTATATGGCAGGTAAAATTTCTGTTTCAACAGAGCCAAATCCGACTCGAATGCCCTCTTTTTCACAATAGGCCCGCATCACAACAACATCTCCGTCTTGAAGGAATTTTCGTTCAATCCCATCCTCTAAAACCAAAGGCTTGGTTCCTTTCCAGGACAATTCCAGCATGCTTCCAAAGGAATCTGTGGTTGGGCCACTAATGGTACCCGAAGCACACACGTCGCCTACTTGCATGTTGCAGCCGCCAACGGTATGGTGAGCCAGCTGTTGGGCCATCGTCCAATACAAGTATTTAAAATTAGACCGACAGATGGTAACGGGGCGATGTTGCCCCGGTTTCAAATCAACAAAAAGCTGAATATCATAGGTTCCGCGTTGCTTTTCCTTCAAATAAGGCAGCACTTCGGGATTTTGAGCCGGAGCTTCAGTTCGAAAGGGTTGCAAGGCGTCCAATGTCACCACCCATGGAGACATGCTGCTGGCAAAATTCTTAGCTAGAAAGGGACCCAAAGGAACATATTCCCATTTTTGAATATCTCGGGCAGACCAATCATTAAAAATGGTCATTCCAAAAATGTGTTCCTCAGCCCGATCGACAGAAATGGAATCACCCATTGGATTGGGTTGTCCAACGATAAAGGCCATTTCCAATTCAAAATCCAACAATCTGCAGGGGCTAAACACGGGCTGATCCGTTCCATCCGGCAGGGTTTGTCCCTTGGGTCGGCGAATTGGATAACCGGAAACCACAATGGAACTTGCTCTTCCATGGTAACCTACAGGAATGTGCTTCCAATTGGGCAGCAAGGCATCTCCATCGGGTCTAAACATCTTCCCTACGTTGCTGGCATGTTCCATGCTGGAATAGAAATCCGTGTAGTTACCAATGTTCACGGGAAGCAAAAAAGTCAAAAGCTGTTGAGGAATCAACATTTTCCCTAGATCCTTTCTATTCTTCAACTCATCTGACTGCTCGTCCAACACATCCAATAAACGTTGACGCACATAGATCCAGGCCGGCCGTCCCAATGCAATAAAGGAATTCAACGAGGTGGAACGGAACGGATTTTTGTTGGCATTCAACCCCGGGAAAAATCCCTTTTTATATAATCTTGATAAATTCAAGGCATAGCTACCTATGGCCACAACCACGGTCGAACCGCCCTTGGGCAACCTAGCCACAGCATAGGGCAAATTGTGCAAACTAAAATCAGAATCATCTGAAATTTCGACCCAAGATTTGGCCGGAACGGAAAACATAGATGCAGACATAGGCAGAACGTTAGCAGGGCAAAGGTACCGAATTTTACTAGGGCTAAGCATAGATTCAGAAAACTGGAAGCATGGAATTGCGAAAGCTTGGAATGAAAATAAATGCAAGGACATGGGGTTTAATGCCTTGACTACCTATCTTTGGGGCATGATCATAAGCCGCACACCTTTCCGAATCAGTTTTGTAGGGGGAGGTTCAGATTTGGCCGCATTTTATGAACGGCATCCGGGGGCTGTCCTAAGCACCTCCATCAATCAATACATGTACATTTCCTCTCACCGGTTCTTTGAACCCAATCAAATCCGGGTAAAATACAGCGAAACAGAGACTGTATCTTCTGCTGCCGAACTCAACCACCCCATTTTAAGAGTTGCCCTACAACGCTTTCACTTAAATGGGATTGAAATCAGTTCTATTGCAGATGTGCCGGCCGGTACAGGAATGGGCAGCAGCAGCGCATTCACCGTTGGCCTGCTTCACAACCTACACGCGGTTTCAGGCCACAATGTAACCAAGGAGCAATTGGCCGAAGAAGCCTGCCAACTCGAAATTGAAGAACTGGGCGAACCCATCGGCAAACAAGACCAATATGGTGCAGCGGTGGGTGGACTAAACGTGTTTCGATTTATGCCCGATGGCCAGGTGATTACCGAACCTCTGAACCTAAATCCAATGCTTCAACAGGAGCTGGATTCAAACCTGATTATGTTCTACACCGGCAATCAGCGCAAAGCTTCTAGCATATTGGCAGAACAAAAAAAGAATACCGGTCAGTCGGATCGTTTTCAGGCCCTAAAGGAAATGACCGCGTTGGTTGATGTCCTTGCCGAAGAGCTGAAAAAGGGGAACCTTGATGCTATGGGTTCCTTATTGCATGAAAACTGGGAAATGAAAAAAAGCTTGGCGGGCGGGATTTCAAATCCTGCGGTTGACCAAGCCTATGAAACCGCTTTAAAGAATGGAGCACAAGGTGGAAAGTTGTTGGGCGCTGGCGGGGGAGGCTTTCTACTCTTTTATTGTCCTAAACAATCACAACCCAAACTCCGTCAAGCCCTTTCAAATTTACGTACCTTTGATTTTGGCTTTGAACAGGAAGGTACATCTATCATTTATCCCGGTCATCAAGAATAAACTTCTAAACCATGGACAGAACTCAACAGTACATCGATGATTTAAAATCGACCTTAGATGGCCTGAATCGCGGGCAGTTGAATGCCATGATTGAACTGTTTTTTTATGCTCAAAGGGAACAAAAACAGATTTTCACCTTTGGCAACGGAGGCAGCGGAGCTACGGCCAGCCACGCAGCCGGAGATTTTATCAAAGGGGCCTCATTTGGTCTTGAAAAACGGTTCAGAATGATTTGCCTAAACGACAACATTCCCTCAATGATGGCCATAGCCAATGACACCAGTTGGTCGGAAATTTTTGTTGAAGCGCTTAAAAATTACTTAAATCCAGGCGATGTGGTCATCGGCATTTCTGGCAGCGGAAACAGTGAAAATGTAATCAAAGCCCTGCAATTTGCGAACGATCATCAAGCAAAGACCATTGCCATGTGTGGATTTAAAGGCGGAAAAATCGCGGAAATGGCTGAAGTCGTAATTCATGCCCAAATACACGATATGGAGGTGGTGGAAGATGTGCATATGGCGGTGTTCAATATTGTAAAAAAACACATGATGGCTGAATTGCACAGCAACCAAAGCATGGGCTCTACCTACGATGCCCGAATACAGTAATCTCTTAACCTATTATTCGCTCTCATGCTTGAAAATAATTTTTCTTAACACCTTCCATCAAAAGAAATGTTTAGGAAAACGTACCTTTAATTGTATTTTCCCTTCATGAAGCTTACGTTCAACTCGTTTATTGCGCTGTTAGCACCCCTTCTGTCCCTTCAAATGCTGGCACAGCCCGTTTTTCGAATTGGGGCTTATGGCGGGGGCAATTTCACCAATGTGATGGTTTTGAATCGGCATTCGGTACTTCAGCCAACTCCAATGATTGTTGACCGCGAGGCCAAGCAATACGAAGATTGGTTTTCGGCCGATCATTTGGGATTTCAAGCCGGGGTCATTTCGTTGATTGCTCTGAACGATCAGGTGTTCTTAGTCCCCATGCTTCGGTATGCTCAACACAGCTTCAGGTACGATACCCGAGTGCTTTTTAACGATACTGCATCCTCTGACCCCTTGGTTATGGATCAACGCTTTCGTCAGCAATTTCAATACCTTCAGCTGCCGTTGATGCTGCGCTGGGATATATTGCCCAATGCCGTTTCACCTTTTGTTTCGGTAGGGGGATACATCGGCTTTTTAACCGGTGGGACCAAACAAGTAGATGAACGATTCCTACGGCAAAGTGAACTCCCCGCCCTCGATGAGGATATTGGATTCCTGCGCGCGCATTCCGGACCTGCCTCAAATCCGGTTTCAAATTTTGATGCCGGCGCCTTGGGGGGAATTGGGGTTCGTTGGAGAACCAATGTTTTGGAAGTCGGATTTATGGCAGATTTCAGATGGGGCTTGACCCCTCCCATTCTGGCTTCACGCAGGTACGCCAACACTGAGGGCTGGGCCACCGGCTATTTGGATGTATTCGATGAATTTGCCACTCAACACCTAGATTTAGGTTTCTATGTAGTCTTTGCCCCCGGCAACGTATTTTCTTCTTCTCCAAGCAATTACGCCAATTGCAGCTTTGGTCAAAAATCCAAAAAACGTAAACGCCTTATTCGATGACAATGCGCTGGCTTTTTTTCGCTCTCTCAATACTTCTAACCCTTCCCGGTTGCGTGGACGATACGTTTGAAGCCGGTGATTCTTTTTTTCATCTGCTGAACGACGATGTCGCACAGCGCGTTTACCATCCCGAATCTGTAGCTCCAACCGACGACGGCTTGGTTATGCTTTCTGCCACCGGACAATGGGATCCACATTTGGCTTGGCTTGATGCCAACGGAGATTTCAGAGCCACTTGGACTCCCCCCTCCTCAGTCATCCATCCGGCGCATGGTTTTGCTATCATCAACGGACTACCTCATTTCGTATGTATGGATCGAGCCAGCCTCGCTCCCATTGTTTTTGCCGTCCAAGGGCATGGGCAAGCTGTTGAAGTGGCCAGGCTACCCGGCGGGCAATACCCTTTGTTTCTCGGAACCGACAACAACGGCAACCCCATGTTGGTTACCTACAACAGAAATGCCAGACAAACCGTACTGCACTTGCTTAGCCCATCTTGGTCCATCACCCAAAGCAAAGGCTACAACAACTACCAAGAAATTGACGAAATCATATACGATTATTTAACCCGAACCGAAATCTACCCCTTTTTCGGAGGCCAAAATTCCAAGGGTGAGTATTACTTCAACGGCTTTGTAAATTACAGCTATTCCTTTTTGGTTCTAGATGGCAACCTAAATCAAACCGCCCTTTACCAAGGAACCCAATATAAGGGAGGAGTGGCCATGGCCATGCCCAATGCACAAGGCTGGCTGCTGCACCGGTTTTTAAACAACGATATGTATTTAAACTGGAGTGCTCAGGTCGGAAACGGAGTATTTACGGCTCAAGATTTGGGAGGAGAATATCTGTTCAATTGGAGACCCAAAACTCGGGTTTGCTTTAAACCTATGGTCATTCAAAACCGTCAATACACTGTCATTGGATACAGCGGAACCGATGGACAAATACACCTTCAGTTTTATAGTCCATTAGGAATTCCAGTGGTTACATACGATTTGGGGAGCAGTGGAGTTTCCAGCATCGCCGACATGTACATCGACCAAGACAACGGCATCGTTATTCTTGGAAAATTTATGGTGGCTGGGCAATTCACCCGGCCCGGAGTTTTTAAATTGGATGCCGACGAGGTGGTTCGCTTATTGAATCTTCCGGAGGAAGAATAATTCACTGCCCCGGAAAGGCAAATAAGGTAGTGCCCCATACCTCACCATTGCTAAACAGAAA
Source organism: uncultured Flavobacteriales bacterium (assembly GCA_903825395.1). GTDB lineage: Bacteria > Bacteroidota > Bacteroidia > CAIKAF01 > CAIKAF01 > CAIKAF01. Next base: position 34,807 of record CAIKAF010000029.1, on the reverse strand, counting down.
AGCGGTTCCACAGGAGCCATGATTCTTACCCAACATGTTGGCATTGTGCCCGGCTGAATTTTTCCACTGTTCTAAAGCATCTTTAGCCACCTGTTCAATTTGTATGGCATCCATGTCATCAACATAAGATAGAAGGCAGTTTTCTGCACTCCAGGCCACCTGCATCGAACTCCCCTTTAACAACCAAGCCACCCGATCTCCCGGATTTAAGCCCGTATAAAATGCATTCCGCTGGTTTTGCTCATGACTCAACTTGTTGCTTTCTGCCATCCATGCATTGTGGTTGTGGGCAGCCAAAAAGCAGACATCGTTCCAAACCAAGGCCTTTAACTTCTTTTGCTCACGGTATTGATTTAATAGCACATGAAAACGCTGAGCCACGGCATATTGAATCTTTTCAAGTCCTTCTGTTTTTGCTTTCTTTTGGAAATCAGAGAATTGACCATAGGTGTACACCTGTGCCTTCGTATTCATTGGAATGGCCAACAACATAAAAATCAAACCGCCATACAGCCTTAGCTTCATCATTCAAGTCAATTTTATTTCTTTTTACGTACTTCCCACAACAAAATTAACGTTCAAATGCCATTATTTGTTACTTGTATTTGATTTCTTAATGTTGGAAGAAATAAAATGCGTGATTGCCCCATAGACCAAGCAGCCATTTGCCTTTGTTTTTAGAGCAGAATGCGTTTTAACCTCAGCAACATCTTGGGGTAATGTATTTTTTATTTAGTTTCGTTCACCTACAAATCAAAAAACTATGAATCCAGCGTATCAATTAATGCTAATATCCTGGGCCGCTGTTGCGGTTTGGGTAGCAGCGGTTATTTTCATGAACCGCAAAGTTCATCCCAAAGCCTTGTTTGCCCTATTTATGGTTGAACTTTGGGAACGCTTTAGCTATTATGGCATGCGGGCCATTTTGGTGCTGTACATGACCTCTGAACTGATTAAGGGCGGCTTTGCCTTTGATGATGCCACCGCCTATGGTATTTATGGAGCCTACGGAGCATTGGTGTATCTAACTCCAATTCTTGGCGGTGTTTTTGCTGACCGGATTATGGGATTTCGCAGCGCAATTATTTGGGGGGCATTGCTGATGGCAGCAGGTCAATTCACCTTGTTCGCTGACAATCAAACTACCTTTTTTATTGGTCTAGCCCTTTTGGTCATTGGAAATGGCTTTTTCAAACCCAACATCAGCAGTATGATTGGGAAGTTTTATCCGGATGGTGACCCCCGCCGCGATGGAGCCTTTACTATTTTCTACATGGGTATTAATATTGGTGCCTTCCTTACTCCATTAACCTGCGGAGCCATCGGTGAAATTGAAGGTTGGAAATACGGTTTCCTAACTGCCGGTGTTGGCATGATGTTGGGATTTGGAATTTTCATGTGGGCTCAAGCCAAGGGATGGTTTGAATCGTATGGTTTTGCCCCTCAAGAACAAAAGCCTATGCTGCAAGGCTTACCCAACAAATGGCTGCCCTACCTGACTACAGCTGTTATGGTTCCATTGGCCTGGTTGCTCATCAAACAAAATGATGTGGTGGATGTAGGTTTGGCGGTCTTGGCCATTCTAATTCTAGGTTATTTGTTGTTCCAATCTACCCGTTACGAAATCGTGCAACGGCAACGGATTTGGGTTATTGTAATTCTGTTGCTATTCACCACGGTTTTCTGGACCTTCTTTGAGTTGGCTGGATCGGCCATGAATTTATTTACCGAACGCAATGTGAACCGGAATTTCTTAGGAACGGACATCCCTACCACCTTTTTCCAATCGGTAAATCCCCTCTTTATTATGCTGTTCGCTCCATTGTTCTCTTGGCTTTGGATTAAACTTGCGAACTCTGGAAAAGAGCCGTCTGCCCCCTATAAATTTGCCTTAGGCCTAGTACTGTTGGGCGCCGGTTTTCTTGTACTCACTCTTGGTAAAGGATATGCCGTAGCAGGATTGGTTCCTGCCATGTTCCTGATATTGCTTTATTTGCTGCACACGTTAGGGGAACTTACCTTATCTCCGGTGGGTCTTTCTCTGGTGACCAAATTAAGTCCTGCCAGCATTGTGGCCTTCCTGATGGGAATTTGGTTTTTATCGTCCTCTATTGCCCACCAAGCTGGTAAACACATTGCCAAATTGACAACTGTAAGCGAAAAATCCATTGTTGAAGATAAAGCCTTCACCGAATCGCTATCGGATGCGGAATACAAGACCCTGTTCGCTGATACCGCCTTTATTGGAAGTCTGGATGAACTCAGCATTGAAAAGGCACTGGTAAGCCCTATGGCCATTGATCGCTTAAATTCTGAAAGCACAAGCTGGAATTATTTTAAAGACAGCGTTTCTGTGAAATCGGCTGAGGCCACAACGACCGAATACTTTTTATCTAGAAATCCAAAGGCCGATTCAACTTCCGTAACTGCTGCTCCCCAAATTCAGGACGCGGAAGCACGAATTCAAGCCAGTCCAACCGGAACCATCGTTTCCAGCCTTCGGGAGCAGTCGCTTTCAATTGGGCTTAGCGTATTCCAACTGCTTGGCTTTGTTGCAATTGGCTGCGGCATTGTCTTGTTCCTGCTTGGCCCAATGGTTTCCAAGTGGATGCATGGAATTAAGTAATTTTTTGGGGCGGGTTCCGGGCTTTCCCAGGTAGTCCGCCGGCAACCGGCCTGGGCCCAGCGGCTTTGCGCGGGCTCCCAAGGTCGCCTGCGCAGCGCGCGGGCCCTAGGCCGTTTTCCGTACGGGCTACCTTGGTCAATCCCGCCCGCACATGACCTCTATTCTAAACTCGTTTCCTTTAATTAAGGACGCCCGGACTCTAAGTGCTCCAAAATAAATTTGGTCATTTTTCGGTACAAATGACTGCGGGTTGGGCCACCATAAATTCCATGGTTTTTGTCAGGATAAATAAACTGTTCAAAATCTTTGTTGGCCTTAACCAATGCGGAACTTAATTCGGCCGCATTCTGCCAGTGTACATTATCGTCTCCACTGCCATGAATTAACAGAAGAGCGCCCTCCAAATTGGCAGCCATAGAAATTGGAGACTGAGCATCAAAACCCTTGGGATTGGTTTCTAGGGTACCCATATACCGTTCGGTGTAAATGTTGTCATAAAACTTCCAATTGGTTACCGGAGCTACAGATACTGCGGCTCGAATTTTACCCGCTCCCTTTAGCACACACAAGGCACTCATATACCCTCCATAACTCCACCCAAAATAACCGATGCGAGTGGAGTCAATCCATGGCTGACCGGCAAACCAATCTACTGCGGCCAGTTGATCGGCTGTTTCTATTTCGCCCAAGCGGCCATAGGTGATATCTCGAAATGACTTCCCTCTGCCTCCGGTGCCCCGGTTGTCAACGCAAGCCACCAAAATCCCCTGAGAAGCCAAGTACTGAAACCATCCATAATTGGGCCCCATCCAGTCGTTTTGCACCAGCTGACTGCCGGGTCCGCCATACACATACATCAAAAGCCCATACCTTTTCTGGGCTGAAAAAGAGCTTGGTTTAATCAAATACGCATTCAAAGCGCTGCCATCCGCGGCCGGAACCTGAATAAATTCAGGCTTAGTAAAGCCGCGCCGAGCATATTCCTCTTCTAATTCGTCATTATTAACCAAATTCTTAATCCGTTTGCCCTTTAAGGAATACAGATCTGAACGAAATGGACGATGGGCTTCGCTGTGGGTCAACACCAAATAGTCTCCACACAAATCTGCCGTTTGCTGTCCTGAGGTTAAAACGGGCATCCGTCGCTTTCCCTTGGCATCAACGGCATGTATTTTTTGCTCGGTGGCACTAATTTCAGTGGAAGAATAAAACACTTCCTTTGATTTTTCATGGTAGCCTACTATACCCGTCACCTCCCAATTCCCGGAAGTTAGGGGAAGGGTTTGCCCACTAGATCCATTTACCCGATACAGGTGTTTGAAGCCGCTGCGTTCCGAGGTTAAAATCACATCTGAAGTTCCTGGAACAATGACAATGGGGTCGGGTATTTCCAGATAGGTATTGCTGGAATCTTCATACACCAGTCTAAATGTGGCATCTGTAGGGTTAACGGCATAGAGCCAAAGGTGATTTTGCAAGCGGTTTAATCCCATCAGCAGAAGTTCTCCATTTCCGTTCCATACTATTCGCGGTGCGTATTCAAGATGCAAAGGCAAGGAAATCCGTTTGGGCTGCCCCTCTGGAATTTGGCAAAGCATCAAATCTACTCTAGAATTGGGTTGCCCTACTTTGGGATATTTAAAGCGATAATCGGATGGGTAGAGTTGGCCTTGAAACATGGTCATGTTGTATTCCGGAACATCCCGCTCATCAAACCGAAGCCATGCCAGCCAAGTGCCATCTTCAGAGAACTCGAAGGCTTTAACCAGGCTAAATTCCTCCTCATAGACCCAATCTCCTGAGCCATGGATAATCGCATTTGTTTCTCCGTCAGTGGTTATAGCACGTTCCGTTCCATTTTCAACATTTTTTAGAAATAGGTTGTTTTCCCGTTGAAAAACCAAGTGTCGATTATCGGGAGAAAATGTAGGATACGAAATCAGACCACTACCTAGGGGGTGAGCCTGTCCGTCCTTCAAATTTGCCCAAAAGTATCTACCTTGATTTGAATACCTGTACACCGATTTTATCTCGGTCCCTAGGATGATTCGGTTTTCGTCCGGACTCAATTCATAGGTTTCAGGAATTAAAGGCTGTGAACCAACAAAAAAGCGAAAGGTATCGGTTGCTGCCTCCTTCTCAAAATGATATTTTATCAGATCTTCCTCTAAAACCAAATAGTGCTTTCCATCCTGCATGGCATCATACCCATTGGCTGATGCGGGAAAAAAAAGGCCGGAGTTCCAAACTTCATTCAGAGAGAGACTTTCTTGAGCACATAGAAAAGAGGAGGAAAAGAAGGCGGCAATAAAGAATCGGGATGTATTCATGCCATAAAGATACATCCTAGATTGCATTTCAAGGTTTGGGAGATTTTATGCCACGGTTGGTTATTTTAGAGCAAGGGCGCTGTGCCGGCGAACCATGCGGTAAAGACTTAAACGTATTTTTATACCACAAAGACTTTGTGGTATAAAAACACACCCAAGCCTGAACCGGAATTTTTACGCACCATGCCAGCGCCCACAAAAAAAGGCGACCGCTTTCGCAATCGCCTTTTTATGTTCACTGGTAAAATTTCTTATTGAACAGATAAACGCAAGGTCAATCCTTGGGCATTTTTTAGCAGATACAAGCCAGGACGAAGCTCGGCAGTTTCAATGGTTTTGCCTTGGCCCTGCAACACCATTCTGCCGGTCAAATCTAAAACCGACCACGAACCGATGGACTGTGAAAGATGAACTTTAGCCCCCTTCATGGCAGGATTGGGATACAAACCAACCACATTTCCGTTCGTAGTGTTGATGGATTGCATGGGGAAAACCAACGTGGTATCGGCAGTTAAACCTGTATTATCGCCGGCACGTAAAACCATTGATTCAGCAACATCGTACCGCAAGTCGTTGCGGCTCACGCAGGCGTTCAGCGCTGAAATTGGCCCTAAACCAGTTACGCTGCTCAAATTTCCTGACCCTTGCCCAACACTAAAGGTAATGTCACGGGAGTCAATGTCGTAATTTCCATTCACATCGACGGCACAAACAGTGGCTGAAAAATCGGTGTTGATGGCCAAGGGTTGAGTGATATTACTAAACTGCAATTGAGTTGCCACCACCTCAAGCTGATTGGCTGAAGGATCGGAAGAAAAAGCAGAAACACCACCAAATTGAGAGGAGGAACACACCCCGCCCAAAACCATATTTGCAGAACTAAGGCCAATATGAATCTGGGCCTGATCCTGAATCTGTCCATTGGTTTGTAGGCTTACACGCAATGCCAGAGGAATGGAGTCGTTGTCGGCGGCTTCAACATTTTGAAGGGTAAACACCAACGAATCGGCACTGATGATGCCATCGGCCAACTTTGTATTTCCAGAAAACAATGCAGCAGCACTAAAAATCAAGTTGAAATGCCCGGCTGTATGGCCGTTTCCTTTTGCAAAACCAAGCTTCAACAGCTGAGTAGGTAAATTATCAAAGTCAGCCATCGAGCCCCCGTCCCGAAGCTGCATTTCCAAAATTTGCGAACCATCGGTAACGTTGACAATGCTTCCTGTACTTAGAGATGAAATGGAGGTTGTTCCTGAATTTGCGGTCAGCAACACATCCGACGCCGTTGCTGGCAAACAACCTACCACCATTGGTTCTACCGAAAGATCATCAATTCCAAGAGCATCATCGCTGCCCACCACATTGTTGTCTCTCCAACGAATCCAAACCGATTGGCCGGGTTGAATGATTCCCAGATTGATTGCAGTATCCGAAACAAAGGTTTGATTTTGAGCTAAATTGCCATCTAAAACCAAGGAAACGGTATCGATAACCGGTGAAGAAAAATGCAAGGCCGAAATGCTTGTCCAAGTTCCGGTGTGCAAGGAATCAGCATTGGTACTTACTTGAAAAAACAAGGTGTCTCCAAGTCCATTTCCTCCGCAACGCCATTGTTCTCCGGTATAACTCACTTTTAGGGCATTAAAAGGTTGTCCGGTGTTGTTGCGGAACCGAGCCCCTACAAAAGCAGAAGATACGCTGCCCGTGGTTAACGATCCAAAACTGCGGTCGGTAGAGCCAGTACTACCTAAGCTGTAGGTATTTCCACTTGTTGAGCTACCGTTTTGAGAACCATATAGCTGATCTGCCGCGCTCCCATTCTCTCTCAAATAAATACCACGTGGCAGCAGGCTATTGACATTCCCTGCATTCCTAAGGGAATCAAAATTCTCTACTCCGAAGGGTTGATTTAAGGCATTAAAATCAATTTCGAAATCGTTGTCAATAATAATAAGCGTATCGGAAGTTGGGCTTCCCAATGCCAATCCGGAAGACAAGGTTGAAATGCCTACCACCAATAGTTCTGAAGATTCATTAAAGGCATCATCGTTGATATTGAACGTCGCGGTGCCGCTGGCTTGCCCGGCTGGAATCGATATTTGGGTCTGACCGGTAAAATCACCAGGGCTGATTCCAAATCCGCTAAAACTCAAGCCCAGCGTTTCAGTATTGGTCAGCGGATTGGCCGCGGTGGCTGTAACTGTTATTTGTGTTTGATTGGCTTCAAAGGCCGTATCCACCGACAAGCTAATTCCAACAGGTTCGCCTGCATTGATGCTGCCCGTGGCCGAAAAATTATCGATGGCAAACGAGGGACGCGAGCCACTGCCTGAGGAGTCTTTTGAAATAAAGCGCAATTGAATGAAGGCTTGGTTGTTGCACACCGGAGGCAAAACCAAAGTTCTGTTTTGGATGTTAATTCCTGCCGTTCCACTGGTTTGGCTGGTCAAATTGTTGTTGTACTGACTTCCGGGAATATCTGTAAAGTTCCCCGTATTCCCAATGCGGTATTGCAATCCCAGAACACTGATCCGTTGGTTCGGATCGCGAATCGTCATCACATCATAGCTGATGGTAATGTTGGCCAATCCTGAAGTTACCAAAGCAGTAGCAAGAGCATGGTTCGAAGTGCTGCTGTTTAGAAATCCGATTTTCTGAGAAAAATCATAGACATTATTCCCTGTGCTGGCGGCCGTTCCAGCAGTTAAAACACGGTCGGCTGTAGGTGCCGCCGTTTGAAACGAGGCTGAAAGAACAGCTTGTGCCCAACCCATCCAGCCTGCAGGATAGGTAGGAGCAATCATGTTGTTAAAATTTTCAGAATAGGGCAGCAGCTGAGGTGTTGGGTCAGTTTGCGCCTGAGCGGATGAAAACCACAACAATCCACTGCACAGGGTTAAAAAGGGAAGAACTCGGTTCATGTGTAAAAATTTGCTCTAAATTAAGGAATTAAGCCGAACTGGGCATGTTAAGAAAATGTAACCAAGGCCATTGCCCCATCTATCTTAATGGGTACACGGAGGTTGGACAATGTTTAAAAGTGGAGATATTATGGGGGCGGCTGCGGGCTTTCACCGGTAGTTCGCATCGGCTGTGGGCTGCATCAGCGGGTTTGCGGGGGCTCCCAAGGTCGCCTCCGCACCTCGCGCTGCAGGCCACAGCCCAGATGCGCACTACCTGGTTCAATCCCTGCCGCAGGTGGTTCCAAACATACTACAAACAGAAACGGATTGAAACCTGGAAATTCGGTTGGCGCCCGCCTCTTTTAGATTACATTGAACTCAATCACCGATAAAAACGTGTTGGAACCGTTGGATTTTAAACGGCTGCCTGCCGGCAACCACATGGGTAGTTTCCCATCGGGACCAATGTTGGCGCAATTGAAATTAAAGGTAGGCTGAGGGTTTCCATAATTCCATTGACTTCCGCTGCAATTGGGCGAGTTCCAATGGTTGTTTGCGTTAATGGCATTAAACCCGGTGGTTTCCAACACTAGGGTAATTCCGTTGATGATCATTTCGGCCGAGGTGTAATTAAAGCGGCCTGAGGAGTTCGTAGTGGCATTAAAATAGCTGCCGCATGCCGCCAAGCGGTTAACTCCAAATAAATTGGAATTTCCGCTGTAATGGATGCAGGCATTGTAGTATTGTTCAAAGCCAAAATAGGCCACAACCTTCCACACCTTTCCTTGGGGAACAGTATCTTCCTGCTGGCTAATGAGTTTAACTTGGTTGAATTCCAGGCTTCCCTGAGCGTTCAGTTGTAGGGAAATTAAAAAAAGGTTTAGGATAGCACATCCTGAAAGCACCGATTTCATCATACACATTTAATTAGAATCTGCAGAAAAGTACAAATAAAATAGAGTCAGTTGAAAAGCAGAAATGGAGCTTCGTTTTGACTGCGCTTGCGGTAGGGATTGAACCGGGTAGCTCTGCGGCCTGAACCTGTATGGCCACCTGAGCTGCGCAGGCGACCTTGGGAGCCCGCGCAAAGCCAGTGTGGCAAACAGGTTTAGCTGCAGACTACCGGAGAAAGCCCGGCCACCGCCCAAAAAACAGGTTTAATTGCCCATATCGGAGAGAAATTTTACCCGAAGAACCCGCAATTCATCTTCGGAATAAACGTCTCCGTACTCGTCTATGAGCACTTGAATATCAGCATCATCAGACTCTCTGAGCAAATCATAAATGCCTTCCAACTCATCGGCATCGGTCAATTTGCCTACGTAGTAATCCAAATCGAGACGAATGCCGGCCTGAACAATGGCTTCCAGCTCGTGGATGAGCTCTGCGAGTTCCAGGTCTTTATTTCTGGCGATGACATCGAGTGGGATTTTCCGATCGATCGATTGAATAATGGCCACCTTAATGGCTGATTTATTGGCAACCGACTTAAACCCGACATCCATAGGTCGATCGATTTCGTGTTCTTCCACATGCCGAGCAATCAGTTCTACGAAGGCCTTTCCAAATTTCATGGCTTTGCCTTCTCCTACTCCGCTGACCTGTTTTAGCTCTTCCATGGTAATGGGGTAAGCGGTGGCCATTTCTTCCAAGGAAAAATCCTGAAAAATGACAAAGGGCGGCAGGTTGCGTTGCCGGGCGATTTGTTTTCGTAGGTCGCGCAGCAGGGCTAGCAATAGGGCATCCAATGCAGAGCCACCTTTTGAGGGTTGGGTACCGAGCTCATCGGATTGAAGGCTAGCAAAATCGCGATCCTTGAAAAAATCAATGGAGAACGGTGATTCGATGAATGCCAGCGCTTTTTTGGAAAGCATTAGTGTGCCGTAATGTTCTACTTCTTTAAAGAGGAAATCGTGGACCAGCGCTTGCCTCATAACCGCAAGCCAATATGTATCTGGGAAGGCCTTGCCCTTACCAAACTGGGGTAATTCTGTATGCCGATAGGTTTCAGTATGGTTGGTTCGGCGGCCTTGCAGCACATCTAGGACCTGAGCCATTTTATACTTGCCTTTCATGGCGAGCAGGGTATCGAAGAGCAGCAGAAGGGCCTCTTTTGCCGGGAACGTTTCTTTTGGGTTAGCGCAATTGTCGCACATTTCCTGGCAATTTTCAGGGCCAAAATGTTCCCCGAAGTAATGCAACAGAGCTTGCCGCCGGCAGCCGCCAGATTCGGCAAAAGCCACCACTTCTTGAAGGAGCAATTTATGTATTTCTTGTTCTGCCAGGGGTTTACCGGAGAGTAGTTTTTCCAGTTTAACCACATCGTTGTAATCGTAAAAAGCCACACAGATTCCTTCGCCTCCGTCTCGGCCGGCTCTTCCCGTTTCCTGATAATAACTTTCTAAACTTTTAGGGATGTCGTGGTGGATGATAAACCGAATATCGGGTTTATCGATGCCCATTCCAAAGGCGATGGTAGCCACAATTACATCCACTTCTTGATGCAGGAACAAATCTTGATGTAGGTTGCGGGTTTTGCTATCCAATCCGGCATGATAAGGTACGGCAGAAATACCGTTTAATTGGAGCAACTCGGCAATCTCCTCCACCTTCTTTCGGTTTTGGCAGTAAATAATGCCGGATTTTCCGGAATGTTGACGGATAAAGCGAATGATTTCCTTATTGACTTCAACCTTTGGCCGAATTTCGTAGTATAAACTGCTGCGGTTGAACGAATCTTTAAACAGAGTGGCATCGGACATTCCCAAATTTTTCAGGATATCCTGCTGGACTTTGGGCGTTGCTGTGGCGGTCAATGCAATAATGGGAGCCCGATCGATTTCTTCAATAATGGCACGCAAGCGGCGGTATTCAGGCCTAAAATCATGGCCCCATTCGGAGATGCAGTGTGCCTCATCGATGGCAAAAAAGGAGACCTGAATGGAGTGTAAAAAATGAATGTTTTCTTCTTTGGTAAGCGATTCCGGCGCGACGAAAAGCATTTTTGTTTTTCCGGAAACAATGTCTTGCTTCACCTTTTCGCGTTCTCCCTTTGAGAGTGAGCTATTGAAAAAATGGGCTACTCCTTCTTGTTCGCCAAAGCCACGAATGCTATCTACCTGATTTTTCATCAGAGCGATCAGCGGGCTTACAATAATGGCGGTTCCTTCACTTAAAAGAGCGGGCAATTGATAGCATAAACTTTTGCCTCCGCCTGTGGGCATAATTACAAACGTATCTTTTCCGGCAAGTACATTTTCAACAATGGATTTTTGTTGTCCTTTAAACCGGTTAAACCCGAAAATACGCTTTAGCGACTCTTCTATTCCTGCTGTGTGTTCGACGTACGACATAACTAATTTCAAAAGGCCTTCAACATCTTTAATCCAAAAAAACCATCCGGCCAACCCAGAACCGAATTTACGTTCTAAGATACAAACAAAATCATCAACCGAGGGAGATCTTCTAATCTTTTATTAACAATTTTCTAATAAGAACATGAAACGGCATGGTCTTAAATGAAAAATTCAAGTGTTAGCATTTGTATCTATTTTCATGCGAATTTAATTTTAACAAGGCGCAGCTGTTAATTTATTATAAAGTTTTATATCTTAGATTCATTAATGTATTCAACACCTTGAACATTAATGTTTTTTACAAACAACTTTCAAAAATTTTTGCCCATGAAAGCACGGTTTACACTCCTTTTCATTGCAGGTTTAATCTTCTCTTATTCCAGCTTAGAGGCTCAATGTCCGACTGTTAGTGGAAACACTTCTCCAACCTGCGGACAAACGACCACTTTAACTGCAAGTGGAGGAAGCAACTATCAATGGTTTAACAACAACCAAGGTACAGGCAATCCGCTGAGTACTTCGGCGAGTTTTACAACTCCGCCGATTACCACCTCAACCACCTATTATGCTGCTTCTCCGGGAGGCCTGAGCAATGTTAGCGGGTTTACCAGCTGCTATGCCACCAACAATTGGTCGTTGTCTCAAACGGGAAATGCCAACGGCAGCGTCAATACTGGGAATGCCCCTACAAGCATTGTTTTCACTGGTCCGAATGGAGTTAGTGGAGGCGTATATACTAGGTACCAGATTACCATTCCCGCAACGGGCACCCTTTCTTTCAACTGGAGTGTGCAGCACAATGATTGCTGCAGCTACGATTATTTTGGGTACACCTTGAATGGAGCCAATACTGCTTTAACATGGGGTAGCGGAAGTGGTTTTACGAGCATTGCTGTTTCGGCCGGCTCCACCTTTTCGTTTACTGGTTACACTACAGATGGATGCTGCGGCACGTTCAATGCTACCATTTCCAATTTCTCAGCGCCCTGCCAAAGTCTTTGCTTTACTCCCGTTGTTGTAAATCCTAGTCCAATTGCGGCTCCCGTTATTGGATATGTAGGGAATTCTATTTTATGTACGGGCACAACAGTGACCTTGAATACCAATCAGAATACTGGTTTAACTTGGAGCACGGGTGCCACTACTCCCACCATCACTGTTAGTACACCCGGAACATATTCGGCAACGTACACCGATGGAAATGGATGCACCAGCAACGCTTCGAATCCCGTTACTCTTAATTTATTCCCTGGTCCAAGTGCCCCTTCCATCATCAATTTAAATCCCCTGAGTGGTTGTGCCTATGACACTACGTTTCTTCAAGCTAGTTTGATGTCAGGAATTACTTGGAGCAGTGGTGATACAGGCCAAACCATTCCAGCCATCGTTCAAGGAACGTATACGGCCACCGTCACGGATGTGAATGGCTGTATTTCTCCCCCTTCAAATCCATTAACTGTCACGGTTAACCCGGCTCCCATTATTGCCTCGGCAAGTACTCCCGACATCTGTTTGGGATTGACCACGCCTTTCAATGCCAATGTGCAGTTGGGCAACACCAACAATGCCAGCATTTCATCTGTGGCTTGGGCATTTGGCGATAACAACACCGGAAATACGCTCAATAGTCCTCACACCTATGCCAACACCGGAAGCTATCCCGTCAGCCTGATTGTAAGCACCAATCATGGCTGTAGCGACACCTTGCTTACCACGGTTCTGGTCAATCCAAAACCATCAATAGCAAGCACCACCGGAGCCGCCGTCTGCCATACCAATGCCACACTGTTCAATCACAGCACTACGGTAGCCAATGTCAATGGGGCTCAAGTGAATGGATTTGCTTGGACCTTTGGCGACGGAAACCAAAGCGGAACTACGGCGCCCAACCACACCTATGCCCAACCCGGAACGTATCCAGTACAACTGATTGTTTCTACCAACCATGGCTGTTCTGATACCGCTACCTTAAGCGCTGTGGTGAATCCAAACCCCGTAGTGGGCTCTGTATCCATCCCCTCAGGTTGTCAAGGTGCGGCCACGGCTCTAAACACCAATGTGTCTGTGGCCAATGTCAATGGGGCCCTTATTTCCTCTACCGTCTGGACCTCTGGCGACGGTGGAAATGCCAATGGGGCTCAAACCACCTACAATTATGCTCAGCCCGGAACCTATAACGCCTATGTGGTTGCCACAACCAACCACGGTTGCACCGACACTTCTTTTGGCTTGGCAGTGGTAAATCCCACTCCTCAAATCAACAGTACCACCTTCCCTGATGTTTGCTTCGGAAATCCCACTCTGTTTCTGCAGAATTCCACACTTGCCAATGTCAATGGTGCTCAAATTACAGGATACCTCTGGACCTTCGGAGATGGAACTACCAGTCCTTCCATGAATCCAACCAAAACCTATGCTCAAACCGGAGCATTCCCCGTTAGTTTTACCATTCAAACCAACCAAAACTGTCCTGCCGTATTCTATGACACCGTGTTGGTGAACCCCTATCCTGTTATCAGCAGCGTTTCTGCAGCTGATGTTTGCCAAGGAACGCCAAGTTCTTTTGTGCAAAACAGCTCGGTGCCTCCGGTCAATGGTTCTATTGTAAATGCATATCAATGGAATTTTGGGGGAGGAAACACCAGCAATCAGGCCAACCCCAGCTTCAGCTATGCCAATCCAGGAACCTACATCGCCAATGTAACTGTTACTACCAACTACGGCTGTAGCAGCAGTTCTTCCGGCCCGGCCATTGTAAATCCAAACCCCGTCATTTCTACCATGAACGTAGCAGATGTCTGCCTTGGGGTTAGCAACGCCTTCAATGCCTCTGCATTTGTTGCTCCCGCCAATGGTTCGGTCATTGCCTCCACCAACTGGGATTTGGCCGACGGAAACCAAAGTGCTCAAACCAACTTTAGCCATGTGTATGCCAGCCCCGGGCAATACAACACCGTCTTGACTGTAACCAGCAACAACGGCTGCAGCACCTCTCAAACCGCCACTGTTTTGGTCAATCCAAATCCAACCATCAATCAGGCTTCGGTATTGGATGTGTGTCAGCAAGAGTTCAGTGCATTTAATGCGGCTGCTTCTGTTCAAAACATCAATGGAGCCAACATCGCGGCTTATCAATGGAACTTCGGCGACGGAAACAATGGCAGCGGCAGTACGCCAAACCATGTGTATGCCAACTGGGGCAACTACAGCTGGAATGTCACTGCAACCACCAACCACGGATGTACCGATGTCTTTTCTGGCAGCACCACCATTTTGCCTAAGCCTCAAGCGGCATTTACTCTGCCTGACCATTGCCGTGGAACCATCATGCCCATTACCAATTCTTCCAGCATTGGTTCTGGAAGCATTGTATCAACACAGTGGACCACCAGCAACGGAATGAACAGCACCATGCAGGTGCCCAGCCTCTACTTTGCAAACGCAGGGAACTACACAGTAACCTTAATGTTAACTAGCGATTTGGGCTGCAAGGATACTCTGACTCAAAACGTCATTGTTACAGAAATAATCAACTCCAACTTCAGTCCTACCCTACTCACCACAAATACGGTTCACTTCTTGCCCGACACCTTAGATCCATACTTGGATTACTTCTGGGACTTTGGGGACGGAACCTATAGCCTCGACATCAATCCTCAGAAGTTGTTTTTCTTCCCTGGCTTGTACACCGTATGCTTGACCATTACCGACAACGGATGTTCCAGCACCACCTGCAATCCTGTTCAGTTAAATGTAGCAGGAGGTTTAGATCAGCTTGGAGATTGGAGCAGCAGCATCTACCCCAACCCCTTTGATCGGGAGTTGAATGTCGCTTTAAGTGGATTGAATCAGGCGGCAGAGCTGCGCCTGCGTGACCTCAGCGGACGCGTATTGGTGCGGCACCACATCCAGCCCGCTTCCGGACAAGCCAACCTGCAGTTGAGCGCCTCAGAGCTGGCCCCCCTACCTGCCGGAGTTTACATCCTATCTGTAGAATCGGACGCAGGAAATCAGCACTACAAAGTGGTGAAAAAATAAGTTAAGGGGTATCGTGTTTAAGGAAAAACGCCGGAGAAATCCGGCGTTTTTTGTTTTCAATCCATGCAGATAAGAATCCAAAGCATGGAAGAAAACACGTGTACGGCTTTAGGCCTTTGGGAATGGAGGGAAGCTTTGCCCAGATAAAACCAATTTGAATTAGGACTGTTCGGTTAGCCTGTGTAAGAAATCGCATACCTTTGTCCAAAGATTTTTTATGCAACCTTCATTGCCTTCCGACGGAGCGCCCATTCCCACCGTTGAGACTGCGGTTAAATTAGGTCTTCTACCTGATGAGTTTAATTTAATTGTTGAAAAATTGGGGCGCCAACCCAATTTCACTGAACTCTGTGCCTTTTCGGGGATGTGGAGCGAGCATTGTTCGTACAAAAATTCCATACGCTGGCTGAAAACCCTTCCCCGCGAAGGGAAAGGGCTGCTGGCTGAGCCCGGCAAGGAAAATGCAGGTTTGGTGGATATAGGACAGGGACTGGCCTGTGCTTTTAAAATCGAAAGCCACAACCACCCCAGCGCCATTGAGCCTTATCAAGGTGCAGCTACCGGAGTTGGGGGCATAAACCGCGATATATTCACCATGGGAGCAAGGCCCATTGCACAATTAAATGCCTTGTTTTTCGGTGAGCCGACTGAGGCTAGAACCCAATGGCTTGTAAAAGGAGTAGTAAAAGGAATTGGCGATTATGGCAATGCCTTTGGTGTGCCTACGGTGGCTGGTCAAACCTTTTTTCATTCCTCATTTCATCAAAATCCCTTGGTAAATGCGATGTCGGCAGGAATTGTAGCGCATGATAAAGTAATGAGTGCGGTGGCCTATGGGGCTGGGAATCCTGTTTTTATTGTTGGATCGGCCACAGGAAAAGATGGAATTCATGGGGCTTCATTCGCTTCGGCTGAGATGTCGGGAGAAAGCTCCAAGCAACTTCCTTCGGTTCAGGTGGGGGACCCATTTCAGGAAAAATTACTTCTAGAGGCCACCTTAGAATTGATTGAGGCTGGATATGCCATAGGAATTCAGGATATGGGCGCGGCAGGAATCATTTGCAGTACATCCGAAATGTCAGAGAAAGGAAATTCGGGCATGCGCATTCACTTGGAACGGGTACCCACACGGGGCGAAGAAATGCAGCCGTTTGAATTGCTGCTATCGGAATCGCAGGAACGGATGTTGGTAGTTGGGAAAAAGGGGCATGAGGCTGATATTCAACTCATTTTTGAAAAGTGGGATTTGAATTGCTCTCGTATTGGGGAAGTCATTGAGGAAGATCGGCTTGATTTTTACTTTCATGAAACACTGGTGGCCCAATTGCCGGCATCGGTGTTGGTGTTGGGCGGCGGTGCCCCCGTGTATGAGCGTGAAATCAAAGCTCCGTCGTATTTGGCAGAAATTGAATCGTTTCATCCGTCCAAAGTACCGGTTCCGCCTCGTTTAAAAGAGGTGACAGAATGCTTGAGCAACTCCCCCAATTTAGTACCAAAGCACTGGATAACCCGGCAATATGACTCGATGATAGGAACGGCCAATTTAAGCAGTCGGAAGCCTTCGGATGCGGCCATAGTCTGGGTGAAAGAAACCAACAGCGCCCTTGCTCTGACCGTGGATGTCAATCCATTGTACGTTGAGGCTAATCCCGAAAAGGGAAGCATGATGGCTGTGGCTGAAGCTGCCCGAAATATAGTTTGTTCTGGGGCTAGACCCATCGCCATTACCAATTGTTTGAATTTTGGTAACCCGTATAATCCTGAGGCCTATTGGCAATTTGTAGGTGCCATTAAAGGAATGGGTAAAGCATGTAAGGCCTTTGGAACCCCTGTTACCGGAGGAAATGTAAGTTTTTACAATCAATACCGGGAAGGCGAGCAGGTATTTCCTGTGGCGCCCAGTCCTTCCATTGGTATGCTTGGCATTCTTGACCGGCTAGATTTACATACCGGCTTGGCCTTTCCGAATGCAAAAGCCAAAATAATCCTTGTCGGAGTGGTCAACTCTGATGTTTCCTGTTCGGAATACCTGCGGCAATGGCATAAAATTGAAAAGTCACCGGCACCTTATTTTAACCTAGACCAGGAAATTCAGTTGCACAAAGGCATTGCCGGCTTAATCGAACACCGGTTAATTCTATCGGCCCATGATGTATCAGAAGGCGGGCTTTATCAGTGTTTGAAAGAGTCGGCCTTAGCAGGACAGATTGGATTTGAAGTCTATTCTGACGACGATATCCGTACCGATGCGTTTTGGTTTGGAGAAGGGCAAGGCCGGGTTGTTGTTAGTGTGCCAGAGGAGCATGAAGACGCCGTTGTAGATCTCCTTGCCGAATTGGAAGTACCGGCCCTTTACTTGGGTGAGGTGGGAGGTAATTCCCTGGTGTTTGACGGAGAAGTCTGGCATACCCTAGACGAATTGTATGCATGGAATGAGCGGCATTTAAAACCCTGGCTGGATTAGGTTGTCTTGATTCCAATCCATTTCTATTGGGGTTCCCCTTCAGGTTTGAGTCGAAAAAAGGTGCAATTGTGTACCTTCGTTCAAGCTGAAAGCCCTGCGCACCAAAACAGATGTCAACCCTTCAAGAGCAATACCGCCTTTTTTGCCAAGAGCAGGCTCAATTGTCGGTATTTGCGCAACCTTGGTGGCTGGATGCTGTGTGCGGCCAAGCCGGCTGGGATGTAGTGGTGTGGAAGCCTGAGCATCGCATTCAAGCGGCCTTGCCCTACAGTAAAATCAAGAGATGGGGATTGATGCGGTTTGAAATGCCTGCTTTAACTCCATTTTTTCCGTTGAGCATCGTGAATCCTCAGGCTTCAGATACGTACCAACAGCTTTCCTTTCAAAAAAAAGCCATTGGGGCATTATTGAGCAGCCTGCCCAAGCATGATTTTCATGAACTTAGATTGAGTCCGGAAACCGAGTATCTTCTCCCCTTTTATTGGCGGGGATATGCCCTTCAGGAGCGTTATACCTTCCGGATTTATCCGAGCGATGGCTATGTGCCCTCGGCACAGGCGAGAAAAAACATACGGAAAGCGGAAGAATTGGGGCTTGAGATTGGGGATTTGGAATCTATTGAATTGCTGTTGCGCATTGTTCGGGCCCCATTTGATCGAAAAAATAAGCCCTGTCCGTATTCCGATGAGGTGCTGCTGCGGGCCATCGAAGCCATTCAGCGCCAAAACGCGGGATTTTTATTGCAGGCCAAGGACAGCAAGGGCCAAGTGGTTGCCGCTGCCGCTTGCGTTTACGATTCGCGGTGCTGCTATTTGATTTTGGGGAGCTCGACGGAAGATGGGCGGAAGCAAAATGCAGAGTATATATTGTATGACGCCTGCATAAAGAAAGCCCGCACAATGGGATTGATTTTTGATTTTGAGGGAAGCATGTTGGAGGGCATTGAAGCGCGGAACCGGTCATTCAATGCCCATCCGGTTAGGTACACGCAGGTGCAGCGTCAAGGGAGCAGGCACTCCTTTGTAATGGAATTAAAAGGCCTGTTGAGAAAGAGCTAGGCTTAATTCATGGGGGCCCGCGGCAGGGATTGACGAGGCTACCCCGCAATGGTGGCGGAACCTGCCCCGCGTGGCGCGGAGGCGACTTTAGGAGCCCACGCAAGCCCGCTGGGGCAGTTTCCGGCAGCTGCGGAGTAGCCCGGAAAGCCCGGCAGCCGCCCTAAAAAAGAAATCCTTAAGAAGTAGGTTTTGTTTCGGGAGCGCTGTCTTTTCGCTTGAAGAAGGAAAAGAGCAGCATGCAGGCGACTCCGATCGAAATGCAGGCGTCAGCGAAATTCCAGATGGGTGGGAAAATCAGGCTTCCACCCATGGATTCGGGCCAGCGGATGTTGAAGAAAAACATATCGACCACCTTGCCTTGCAGCCAAGGGGCGTAGCCCGTTTCAGGGAAGGTTTCAGCCACAAAAAAACGATTGCTTTCGCTGAACAATTGACCATAAAACACCGAGTCGATGATGTTGCCAAGGGCACCCGCGAAAACCATTGCCAAACCAACAGACATCAAATTCAGCGGGCCTTTTTTCAGCATGTCGTACAGCAGGTAGAAAATGCCGCCCACGGCGAGTAAGCGAAACAGAGTGAGTGCAATTTTGCCGCCTTCTCCGCCAAATTCCATGCCCCAGGCCATTCCATTGTTTTCAATGAAATAGATTTCAAGCGCATTTCCGAGCAATGGGAAACCTTCGCCAATGCGCATGGATGTTTTTACCCAAATCTTGATTAACTGATCAATCGCAATCAACCCCAAAATCAACCCCAGCGCTTTTTTCATTTTTAGTCGCGGCGGTTGGGTGCATTTTTTGCCTCAATGCTAAGGGTAGCATGAGGAACGGCCCTCAAGCGTTCTTTGGGAATCAATTGACCGGTGGCGCGGCAAATTCCGTAGGATTTGTTTTGAATGCGGATGAGGGCATTTTCCAAGTTGGTAATGAACTTTTGCTGGCGGGCGGCCAATTGACCAATTTCTTCCTTGCTGGATACTTCAGCACCATCTTCCATTAATTTGAAGGTGGGCGAAGTGTCGTCGGTGGTGTTTCCATCGCGGTGTGCGAAGGCCTCTTTTAATAAGGCCAACTCTTTGCGTGAACGTTCCAGTTTGGATTCAATTAAGACTCGGAATTCTTCTAATTCTTCGTCGGAATAACGGACTTTTAACTCAGACATACAGTTGGTTTAATTCATTTTTTGAATAACAATAAACGCAGTCAATTCCCCTTCCAGTTCTACTTTGACCGCCTGACCTGCAGGAGGGTTCTCAGAGGTTTGCAAGTCAACAGCAAGAACTTCAGTGCAAATATAATCATAATTGGCTTGGGCGGCCTGTACAACCTCAGTTGGGCCAAAAATTCCAAGCTGAATTCGATCGCCCACATCCAAGCCGGATTCTTTCCGTAGATTTTGGATTCGGTTCACTAGGTCGCGGGCTGTACCTTCTGAAATCAATTCAGGATTCAACTGCAAATCCAAGGCCACCGTCAAAAAGCCGTTTGTCGCCACCTGCCAGCCTGGCACATCTTGAGAACGGATTTCAACATCATCCCTGAGCAACTCCACCGTTTTTGAATCCGACAGCTGAAGCGGGCAAGAACCCGTAGTATTGAGCTGTTGAATTTCAGATTGGTTTAAATTTTCAATGGCATTGGCCACCATTTTCATGTCTTTGCCGAAGCGGGGACCTAACTTTTTAAAATCTGCCTTGGCCTTTAATACCATCCAATCTCCAGGTTCGGAATGCAGTTCAATGGCCTTTACATTCACCTCAGACCGAATAATATCTGAAACCTGTTCCAGCGCTTTGGCTTGTTGCTGATTCAACACCGGAATCAACACCCGTTTTAGGGGTTGTCGTACCCTGATTTTTTCCGCCTTTCGAATGGACAAAATCAAGCTGGAGGCAGATTGAGCCAATTCCATCGCGTATTCCAGATTGGGATTCAATTGCTCGGGCAATGAAGAGGGCCAATCGGCCAGATGCACCGATTGGTTGGAGCCGGTTAGGTCTCTGTACAACCTATCGCTGTAAAAAGGCGCCAACGGAGCCATCATTAAAGCCACGTAATTCAGGGCCAGGTGTAGGGTGTCGAAGGCGGCCTGCTTATCCAGATCGTCGGCTTCTTTCCAAAAGCGCCGCCGGGATAAGCGCACGTACCAGTTGGACAAATCGGCATCCGTAAACGATTGCAGCAACCTTCCGGCTTGAGTCAAATCAAAATCCTCATAGGCTTGAGTTACCTCCTGTTGAAGTCGGGAGAGCCGAGACAGCATCCAGCGGTCGAGTTCGCTGGGTTGTTGAGGAAGTTGAGGTTGTCGTGGTGACAGGCAGTCCACATTGCTGTACAATGCGAAGAACGAATAGGTATTGTATAGGGTAGAGAAAAATCGACGGGTTCCCTCTTCCAAGCCCGCCGGATTAAATTTCAGGTCATCCCAAGGGGCGGCGTTGGTTAGCATATACCACCTGAGGGCATCGGCGCCGTGAGTGGAGATGGCCTGAAACGGATCTACTGCATTTCCCAGCCGTTTTGACATTTTCATGCCGTTTTTATCCTGAACCAAGCCATTTGAAATAACGGCCTTGTAGGCTACCGAATCCATAATTCCGGCAGCGATAACATGGAGAGTAAAAAACCAACCCCGGGTTTGGTCAACACCTTCGGCGATAAAATCTGCAGGGAAGGCCAGACCGGAGTCAATTTTTTCTTTGTTTTCAAAGGGATAATGCCATTGAGCGAAGGGCATTGAGCCGCTATCAAACCAAACATCAATCAAATCCGTTTCGCGGTGCATGGGTTTGCCGGATTCCGAAACAAGTACAATGGCATCTACATTGGGGCGGTGCAAATCAACCGTAGCGTAATCTACCTTTCCATCTACCAACGCATAGGGATTGGACTGCATAAACCCGGCTTGGAGGGCCTTATCAATTTCCTGACTGAGTTCGGAAATGGAGCCGATGCAGCGCGTTTCCGCCCCGTCATCGGTGCGCCAGATGGGCAAAGGAATGCCCCAAAACCGACTCCGGCTCAAATTCCAATCGATTAGATTTTCGAGCCAGTTTCCAAAACGTCCTGTACCTGTTGATTCGGGTTTCCAGCGGATGGATTTGTTTAATTCCAACAACCGGCTTTTTAGCGCTGTAGTGCGTACAAACCAGGAATCGAGCGGGTAATACAAAATGG
This sequence comes from uncultured Flavobacteriales bacterium, assembly GCA_903825395.1. GTDB lineage: Bacteria > Bacteroidota > Bacteroidia > CAIKAF01 > CAIKAF01 > CAIKAF01. The sequence continues at coordinate 12,853 of CAIKAF010000029.1, read as the reverse complement.
GCTTATCTGTCCGCCAGCAATGGGGGTAGCTGTGTTCGTATTTTTCAATTTTAAATGCCCTATTCTTTTGTTTTAACAGGACGGCAATTCGAACATCAACCGATTCATAGCCCTGGGGTTTTTCGGCATCGGACACATAGGATTCCTTGACAAATTCACCGGCGAAATCGGTTACTTCGGGTAAAAAACGCCCCTGACCATCTACCAAAGTCAGGCTGCCAATGCCATTTTGTGCGGCCACCTTAAAGTCGTCGCTACCAAAACTAGGAGCAATGTGCACCATGCCAGTTCCATCTTGTGTGGTTACAAAATCACCGGTTATGATTTTATATGCATCTCCACCGCTAGGCGTAGCATATTGAAACAATGGTTCGTATTTAAGACCTGCAAGTTCCTTGCCCAAGACCTGTGCAATGCGCTTCCAACCCGGTTTTTTTTGTTCCGGTTCTGGAGCCTGATTTTCCATTTCCGGGGCAAAATAGGCCGGTATGCGGTCTTCGGCCAACCACACCCGGATGGAATCTTTGGTGTAGGGATTTAGGGTTTCGATAAGGACATAGGTAATGTTGGGACCAACGGCCAATGCCGTATTGGATGGCAGGGTCCAAGGCGTAGTTGTCCAAGCCATTCCAAAATCAGCTTCCTGGGTTTGCAATCCGCCAATGGTTTGATTCGGCAGCAACCGAAATTGAGCTACAATGGTGGTATCCTTAACATTGCGATAGGCCCCGGGCTGATTTAATTCGTGGGAGGACAAACCCGTTCCGGCGGCAGGACTGTAGGGTTGAATGGTGTACCCCTTATACAGCAATCCTTTGTTGTAGAATTGCTGTAAAATCCACCACACCGATTCCATGTACTTTGGTTCATAGGTTACGTATGGATTTTCCATATCCACCCAATAGCCCATTGAATCGGTTAACTTTTGCCACTCGCCGGTAAACCTCATCACCGCTTGCTTACAAGCGGCATTGTAGTCTTCAATAGAAATGGTTTTACCAATGTCTTCTTTGGTCAGACCCAGTTCCTTTTCCACCTGAAGTTCCACCGGCAATCCATGCGTATCCCATCCGGCTTTGCGTTCTACGCGCAAACCCTGCATGGTTTTATATCGACACACCGAATCCTTTATCGCTCTGGCCATCACATGATGAATGCCCGGCATTCCATTGGCGGAAGGGGGGCCTTCATAAAACGTAAAATGCCCGCCCTTTTTGTTTAAAGAATGGGCGAACGTGTTTTCTTCGTTCCAACGCGCTTGAATGTCATCCTGAACCTGATTCAGCTGTAACCCTTGATGCTCCTTAAATCGTTCGCTCATGTGTTCCATATAAAGGCCCGAAGGTAGCAAAATGTAGGGGGTTTGGCAAGGAAAAGGACTATTGATATGCAGGTTAGAATCGACGAAAAAGCCCTATCTTTGAGCATGGCACAGCAATCAGGAAATTATTCGGAAGACAGCATACGGTCGCTGGATTGGAAAGAACACATCCGCCTGCGCCCAGGCATGTACATTGGAAAGTTGGGCGATGGATCATCCGTGGACGATGGGATTTACATTTTGCTCAAAGAAATCATTGACAACAGCATTGACGAGTATGTCATGGGCAATGGTCGTACCATTAAAATCAAGGTACAAGACGGAGCCGTAACCGTTCGAGATTACGGTCGTGGCATTCCATTGGGAAAGGTGATAGATTGTGTTTCAAAGCCGAATACCGGAGCCAAATACGATTCGGAAGTCTTTAAAAAATCCGTGGGCTTAAATGGAATTGGTACCAAAGCTGTAAATGCGCTATCCTCGTATTTTAAAGTGCAATCGGTGCGCGATGGGCAATCTAAAATAGCTGAATTTGAGCAAGGCAATTTAACCCGTGAAGAAGACTTAGACGAAGTAAAAGAACGCTCTGGCACCCTGGTGCATTTTATTCCTGACCCAAGTATTTTCTCCAATTATCAATACCGTCCGCAGTATGTTGAGAAAATGCTGTGGAACTATGCCTACCTAAATACCGGCTTAACCTTAAACCTAAATGGGCAGGATATTCGTTCCGAAAATGGACTGGTTGATTTGCTGAACAATGAAATTTCAGGTGAGATTTTATATCCCATCATCCATTTGAAGGGAGAGGACATTGAAGTGGCTATTACCCATGGAAATGCCTATGGAGAAGAATATTACAGTTTTGTAAATGGGCAATATACGCCTCAGGGAGGAACGCATCAAGCTGCCTTTCGTGAGGCCTTGGTAAAAACCATCCGGGAATTTTTTAAAAAAGATTTTGATGCGGCCGATGTGCGAAGCTCGATCATTTCGGCCATTTCCATTAAGGTCATGGAGCCGGTTTTTGAATCGCAAACCAAAACCAAGTTGGGTTCCAACACCATTGCCCCCGATGGAATTACCGTTCGCACCTTTATTGTTGATTTTTTAAAGCGTGAACTGGACAACTTCCTACATCGAAATCCGGATGTAGCTCAAGCCATATTGGAAAAAATCCTAACCTCAGAGCGGGAGCGAAAGGCCTTAGCCGGCATTAAAAAAATAGCCCGAGAACGGGCCAAAAAGGCGGCTCTGCACAACAAAAAACTTAGGGATTGCAGGGTGCACTACAATTCAAAGCATGAGGATCGCCTGAACTCTACCCTATTTATTACCGAGGGAGATTCCGCTTCCGGTTCCATTACCAAAGCCAGAGAGGTCAATACCCAAGCGGTTTTTTCTTTGAAGGGGAAGCCCTTGAATTGCTACGGTCTGAATAAAAAGATTGTGTATGAAAACGAAGAGTTCAATCTGCTGCAGGCGGCCTTGAACATTGAAGAAGATGTAGAGGATTTGAGGTACAACAATATTGTTATTGCCACGGATGCGGACGTAGATGGCATGCACATTCGCTTGCTCTTGATCACCTTTTTCCTTCAATTCTTCCCTGAGGTTGTCAAATTGGGTCACCTTTTCATTTTACAAACGCCCTTATTCCGGGTAAGGAATAAAAAAGAGACCATTTATTGCTACGACGACAAGGAGCGAAGTTCAGCCATTGAAAAATTAGGGAAGGGCTGCGAAATAACGCGATTTAAGGGATTGGGTGAAATTAGTCCTGATGAATTCAGGCAATTTATTGGAAAAGACATACGATTGGATCCCGTGATTTTGAAGAAAGAAGTGAGCATAGAGCAGCTGCTTCAATTTTATATGGGTAAAAATACCCCGGACCGGCAGGATTTTATAATCAAGAACTTAAAGGTGGAGTTGGATACGGATTTGGCGAAGCAATTGGGGTGAGGGGGGTAGTCTTTGGTATTCTTTTAGGATAAGGGTTCCGTTCAGGCTGGAGTGGAGGGAGGGGGATTGGCATCTTTGTTTTGAAAATTGGCTGGTATGCCTTGGTGGTTTTTTCACCACAAAGGCCGCCATAGGAACCACAATGTTCGCAAAGGAGCCTCCAAACTCCTGCACACCCTCGCCACATCCCATAAACTCTGTGCCCTTTGCGCCGACTTTGAGCCCTTTGCGGTAAAAAAAAGCATCAAGACCCAAAGCCATTTTTCAACGCAAAGGCCGCCATGGGAGCCGCAATGTTCGCAAAGGAGCCGCGTAATTCCAACACGTACCCAACTTGTCCAATTTAGTCCAACAAATGCCGCAGGACAAGAAATACAAACCCACGATAACAATCAAGGTTTAATTAATCGAAAAAAGGTGGAGAAGTCAGGAATAAAATAAAAACAAGTGCAGAGTTAAAGCCCAGCGTGGACTAGGCCAGGTATATAGCCCCCAACTCCATCCTCGAATCAAATCCACAGAAAAGGTTCAAAAAACTCCCTACCTACGCTGAAATGGCTTTTTCATTTTATAATCGGCACGGTGATTTCCCCGACTGATGTGCTCCAGCTCTGAACGAATTAGTTTTTTGCGCATGGGATTGATTTTATCGGTAAATAAAATACCCTCCAAATGATCGTATTCATGCTGTATGATGCGGGCTGACATGCCGTCGAACCAGGCCTCGTGGAATTCAAATTTTTCATCTTGAAATTCGAGCAAAACCCGAGATTTCCGAACCACATCTTCGCGAACTCCCGGAATACTCAGGCAACCTTCATTAAATGCCCATTCTTCGCCTTCTTCCTCTAAAATAACAGGATTAATAAACACCTGTTTGAAGTTTCGCATGCCGGGTTCATCCTCTTCAAAACCAGTACCATCCACAATAAAGAGCCGAATGGATTCTCCGATTTGAGGAGCCGCCAATCCAACTCCGCTGGCGGCATACATGGTTTCATACATATCCGAAATCAAACCAGGCAGATTGGGAAAATCAGGAAACACTTCGGCGGTGGCTTTGCGCAATATCACATCTCCGTAGGGTAAAATTGGGCGTATCATGGATTAAAGCGGGTTAAATACGTTTGCAAAAGTTGAACGGCGGCCATTTTATCTACCAGGCCTTTTTCCTGCCGCTTTTTACGTTTGGCTCCAGCATCAAGTAGGCCTTGAAAGGCCAAGGAACTGCTAAAGCGCTCATCAACTGGTTCTAATTTAAGCTCAGGGAAGCGGCGGGAAATGGCAGCTGCCGTTTGTACAGCATAAATGGTTCCGTCGGTATCGGCGCCGGAAAGGTCTTTGGGCAGGCCCCAAAGTAAAACCTGTACAGGTTCTTTTTGAAAGTAGGTCTGCAGCCATGGAAGCAAGTCGGCGGTAGGAACGGTGCTTAAGCCTTGAGCTATCATGCCCAAGGGATCTGTGACAGCAATTCCGGTACGTTTTTCTCCGATATCTAGAGCCATTATCCTTGCCATAGCACAAAGATAGACCTAATGCTCAATATTGCCGCTGAATCTCTTCCAAGGTTTTTAAAAGAATGGAGTTTAGGGAAGGAGCTGAGGTAGGAATGCGATTTACAAATACAGCTACGGCCAAGGTCCTTCCAGATTTTGCCTTAAGAAATCCAGCGTAGGTTTTAACTTGAGTTAGGTTGCCACTTTTACCTTGAAATTTCGATTTAAGGGCTGAGCTACTAAAGCTAATCAGGGTTCCCGATTCACCCGAAACAGGCATTCCAGCCATCCAGGCCTTGGCCCAGGGCTCTTGGCTAAATCTACTCAAATTGAGTGTAAGTAAAGCCGGTGAAATGCCATTGCTGCGGCTCAATCCACTGCCATCGTCGTAAAATAAGGAGGGATCGTTCTGCTGATGTGCCAGCCATGCACGAACCGCCTCTAGCCCTGCCAAATGGTCTCCTTGCCCAATCGCCACCAGCATATGTTCGGCCATGATGTTGTGGCTAAAATGGTTGATGTAGGAGCAAAGGTCAGAAAGCGGTGGAGATTTCCATGTAAAGGTGGCAGAATTGGAATCCAGGCCCATTTCTTGGGGAGCTACTCCCAATTTATACAGGCCCTTTATCCCTTTGGCCCATAGTCCAAGCCGAAGTTGTTCCAAGGCTGATTTTTGAGGTTGGGCCACGCTACCTTTCACGGTAAATGTGTTTTGGAACGGAGGAAGGCTCCCCTTGGCTTCCCGCACCAATTGTTGAGGTCCGCCGTAAATAAACACCCGATCTCCCAAATTCGTGGAATCTGCGGTTACTTCATTTTTCCATTCCACATCAGATTGAGGAGGATTCACTGAAATTAAAGTAACTAAGGTTCCGGGCTCTTCGCTGCAAAACGTCAAATCTAACTTATTCTGATTGTAGGATAATTTAGAAATTGGGGCTCCGTAGTAATTCCCCAAATCTACCCAAGGCCAGCCATCCGGAATTATATCGGTTGATGTAGGATGCGGTAAGACATACATGCCGGCCAACGAATCCACCCGATGCACCGCCAGAAAAGAGAACAGCGCTTTCATTAAATCCGATGGAAAATAGCCTTTAAAAAGGGTAGATCCCAGCGTAGGATCCCAGCCGCCATCTACAACCAAATAGGTATCGTTCCCAGATTTCGATAAAAAAAATCGGGTTTTAAAGCAGAAATCAGGACCTAATAATGAAAAAGCAGCAGCAGTGGTCAATAATTTTTGGACAGAAGCGGGAGTGAATGACAGGGCGGAGTTTAAGCTGCCCAACTCTACTCCAGTGCTTACATCCCGTACAGAAATACCCCAAAAACCGTGCTCAGATGGCAGAGGAAGTCGGGAGGTTGAATCGCTAAGCGGTTGAGCTAGAAGAGAACCCAGGCTGACAGAAAAAAAAAGAAATAAATAAATTCGATTTAGATACTCATTCATATTCCATCTCCGTTCAGCAAAATTTTCAACGCAACAAAAAAGGCTAATTGCAAGTTCTAAGTTACATAAACCTGCAATTAACCTCAAAAATAGGTGTGGACGTTTTACTCGGCTGCGGCCTCAGAGGTTGCTGCGCTAAAGAAAAAAGCTGGTTTGATGGCTCCATCTTTAGTTACCCAGCGGTGCAAACCCCAATAATTCCGATTTAATTTTACTCCATTCTCATCTTCTTTTACCGAAACTAAATCGCCTTTACGCTTTAAGTTAGAAAGAACCACCGTTAGATATCGGTACAATTCCTCTGGTGTTTTTTCTTTATGTTTTGATTTAATTCCCCGGAAAATGGTTTCGGCCTCACAAAATTGCTTTTTGCGTTTCAAAAATCGAAGGGTAGTTTCTACTACAGTTCCCTTGGCCCGCTTTCTCACCTTTGGACGACCTACTTTTCCTGTCCCCTTGACTGCGCGTTTGGGTTGTATAGCAACTACTTCTGAAGCCTCTGAAACAGGGTTCGGATTTTTAGGCGGCCTACCGGGACCAGAACGCTTCGGTTTTTCAACCACGGCAACCGGTGCAGGCCGACTTGAATTGGAATTGTTCGACAGCTGAGAAATGATCGATTCAAAGGTGGCAATTTCAGATTTCCTGAGGGCAATTTCCTGTTGGAGCTGAAGGATAATGTCAGTAGTACTAGCCATTTTTTTATTTTTTTTCAAAATTACATATTTAAAATGCCTACGACCACAATTTGTTTAAACCCCAATTTTTTTGGATTAATTTTAAAATGTATTTAATTGATTTACTATTAATTACACTATAAATTGATTAAATATTTAACGATTATTAACAGCCGGTTTCAACATAAATATTATTTGATTTGATTCCGATTTTTCATTAAGGTCCAATGAAATCACACTTCAGCATCTAAAACATCTCCTTTATAATCAGGGAATTCCAACCCCTAACCTTCAGCCTTAGCGCTATAAAAATTATCAAATCAAATTTCTCAATTCCCCCGAAAACCATTCCGTATTTGATTTCCAACATAAATTTCGTGTAGCTTTTCAAATTTTTCACGAAAGCATCGAAGAACCCATTTCTCATTCTGTTTCCCTAAATTCGTACCCTGAATTTGATGGAACTTCACATGAATCAACTGCAATCAAAAAAAGCATTTGTAACCGGCGGAACGCGGGGCATTGGTAAAGGAATTGTTTTGGCCTTGGCTGAAGCCGGAGCCGATGTGGCATTTACCTACAGGTCTTCAGTCTCTGAAGCCAATACGATTAAAGAAGCGGTCGAGGCTCTTGGAAGAAAAGCCTTAGCCATTCAATGCGATGCAGCTTCCATGCTCGACACTCAAACAGCGGTAGATTCTGCCATAGAGTTCTTAGGCGGACTTGATATTGTGGTGAACAATGCCGGAATTACCCGCGACAATTTGCTGATGCGGATGTCGGAAGAGCAATTCAATGAGGTGATTCAAAACAATCTGAATTCTGTTTTTAATGTTACCAAAGCGGTGATGCGGCAGCTGTTAAAACAAAAAAGCGGCAGCATTATTAATATTTCTTCGGTGGTTGGTATTTCCGGAAATCCGGGTCAAGCCAATTATGCCGCTTCAAAGGCCGGCATGAACGCATTTACTAAATCGGTGGCCAAGGAATTGGGCTCACGAAATATCCGATGCAATTCCATCGCACCTGGATTTATTGCTACAGAAATGACGGATGTTTTAGACCAAGAACAAGTGGCCAAATGGATGGAATCGGTACCCCTTAGACGCAGCGGAAGTCCACAAGACGTAGCCAATTTGGTTGTTTTCTTGGGCTCTGACGCTTCTGCCTACATCACAGGGCAGGTGATTAATGTCTGCGGCGGCATGCAGATGTAATGCCTTGATGGAACTCCATCTGCTCTCATCTCCGTTTTGGATTCCGCTGTGCCTGGCATTGGGCGCAGCGTATGCATTTATTCTATACCGCCAGCCCAGCTCCTTCTCTACTCCGGTTCGCCGTTTGCTCATGGCCTTTCGCTTCCTCAGCGTCAGTTTGCTTGCCATGCTTCTGCTACACCCTATGCTCACTTGGACCCAGAAAATCACGGAAGATCCCATCCTGTTGATTTTGGTAGATGATTCTGAATCCATGATGGCCAATCCCGATTCCAGCCAAATTCGCCAATTTCTAAACCAAGATTTGCAGCCCTGGATTAAAGAAAACCAAACCGGATATAACATTTTGGCATTTGCCTTTTCAGATGTGGTCAAATCAAACCCGGATGCATTCGCCTTCCAAGGGCAATCCAGTAATTTAAGCCTTGCCTTAGAACAACTTCAAACTCAGTTTGCCAACCAACGGGTAGCCGCAGGCCTGTTGATTTCGGATGGCATGTTCAACCAAGGCAACAATCCCGTTTTCGTGGCAGAAAACAGCCCTTTCCCTTGGTTTAGCATGGGCTGTGGAGACACTACAACCCTGGCCGATGCCGGCATCATCGATCTGCAAGCCAACCCCATTGCCTTTTTAGGAAACCGGTTCCCCATACGCATTCGGATGAGTGTGGAATTGATGCCGGTTCAATCTTTCACCTTAAGCCTTAGCAACAAAAAAACCAACCTTCGCCAATCGGTTCAGCTTTCAGCCCCTAACCCGCGCCAAACCCTCGAACATATTTTTTATGTGGAAGCTTCCAGCCTGGGCATGCAAACTTTTACGGCTGAACTGCTACCCCTAACCGGCGATAAAATCCCGGCGAACAACAAAGCCAGCATCAGCATCGAGGTCTTGGACGACCGAAAAAAAATAGCTTTAATCGCCGCCGCTCCGCATCCGGATATCGCGGCCATTACCGCAGCCGCCGAACGTTCTGAAGACCTCCAAGTAGAAGCCTTTCGTTTAAGTCAAACGCCTCCAAATTTGGAGGAATTTGATGCCTTTATTTTGCACGGCCTGACCGCGCAAAACAGCATTCCACCTGCACTAAAAACAGCCCTGGACCAAGGTGTGGCCTGCTGGTGGATTTCCGGCAGCGAACACAGCAGCGGATTGTTTGCCTCCCTAAATCTCGGGTTACAAACGGCATTCTCTGCCAACAGCGACCTGGTTTTTGCTTCGCCCTCTGCGGGCTTTACGCTGTTTCAAACGCCTGCCGATTGGACACCCGAAACCTGGCCTCCCCTGCTCGCTCCCTTCGGCAACTACACGTTGCAGCCGGGCAGTACGGTGTTTCAATATAAGAAGCTCGGTTCGGTGGTAAGCCCGCAACCACTCTGGGTGTTTCGAGATTTAAACGGCCGCCGCAGTTCGGTATTGATGGGCGAAGGACTGTGGAAATGGCGCATTGCATTGCTCAAAGAAAACGGCAACAGCAAAGGCTTTGATGAAACCATTGGCATGATTTTGCAGTGGCTCAGTTTGAAGGAAGAACGCAGGCGGTTTATGGTAAAAACCCGCAAACGCCATGCAGAAGGCAGTCCGGTGCTCTTCCAGGCCGAAGTCCTCGACGCGGCTCTGCAACCGGTTGCTGACGCCAATGTTAGCATTAAAATTACCGATGAACTGGGCAAACAATGGAACTATCCCTTCCAAGCCGGCAGTCCCGGGTACAGCCTTCAGGTGAGGGGCTTGGCCTCAGGCAGGTATGAGTACACCGCCAAAGTAGAAAGCATGAACGAGATCCCTGAGCTGCGGGGCAGCTTTGTGGTTGAAAAAACCTCGCTCGAAGGACTGCAAAAACAAGCAAACCATACCCTGCTCAGCGACATTTCCAGCAGCAGCGGTGGCCGTTTATTGCCCTTCGCCGACACCCAGTCACTGGAATCCATCGTGCAAGACCTTGAAATTCCAAGCATTTCGCGCGCAGTCACCGACCAGTTCCCAATATGGAAATCGCTGTGGCCACTTGTCCTTCTGCTGGTTTTATTGCTGGGCGAATGGACCTTACGCAAATTCTACGGTCGCATTTAATTTTTTTTGAAAATGGGGGCGGGTTCCGGGCTTTCACAGGTAGTCCGCATCCAAAGGCCCTTGGGCTGCTGCCCTGCCGTGGCTCCCAAGGTCGCCCGGCATGGCTAGCGCCCAAGCGGGCCTTCGGCTTTGCGGGCAACCTTGTTCAATCCCGCCCGCGGCCGCCTCAATACCCAAATCAGAACGCTAACCTTCCAACCAGATGTTGGGCTGATTTGGTACCTTTACCGCCATGTTCAGCCACCGCGCCGATTTCTTACGCCACCTGGCTCCCACCAGTCCTGCCCCCATGGGCCTGGAAGTGGTTTCAGCCAAAGGTCTTTACCTAAAAGGAATAGACGGAAAACGCTACCTGGATTTAATCAGCGGAATTTCGGTCAACGCCTTAGGACATCAACATCCCTACATCGTTCGGGCCATTCAAAAACAAAGCCGAACCTTCAGTCATGTTATGGTGTACGGTGAAATGGTGCAAGGACCTCAGGTGAAATATGCGCGGCTATTAAGCTCCTGCTTGCCAGATCCACTGTCTTCTGTATATTTTGTCAGCAGTGGAGCAGAAGCTACCGAAGGAGCCATGAAGCTGGCAAAGCGCGCCACCGGTCGTTCCGGGTTTGTGGCCTTTCAGCAGGCCTACCACGGCAGTACTCAAGGCGCCTTAAGCCTAATGGGTAGCCATTATTTTACCGATGCCTACCTGCCCTTGTTGCCCGATGTACAGCATACGGTCTATGAAGATCTTGAAAGCCTGAACTGCATCAGCCACAAAACAGCCGCTGTTTTTATTGAAACAGTTCGGGCTGAGGCCGGTGCTGTTCCCGTATCGACTGAATTTTTACAGCAAATTCAAGCCCGCTGCCGCGAAGTGGGTGCCTTATTGGTGTTGGATGAAATACAAACCGGTATGGGCAGAACCGGAAGTGTATTTAGCCTGGAACAAGCGGGGATTGTACCCGATATATTATTGCTGGCCAAATCGCTGGGAGCCGGCCTTCCACTTGGAGCCTTTATCGCCTCGCCTGAATTGATGGGCTTATTTAGTCATAAACCCGTATTGGGACATTTAACCACCTTTGGGGGTCACCCCTTGAGCTGTGCCGCCGGGTATGCCCAGTTAAAATTCATACTGAAACATCGATTGTGGGAACAAGCGGCCGAAATGTCGGCGCAATTCAAAACCGAAGTTGCCCATGAAAAAATAAAACACATCCGTGGAAAAGGCTGGTTAATGGGATTGGAATTTGAATCCAACACCTTCAACTTTGCGGTACTTCGAAAGGCCCTGGAATTGGGATTGGTCTCAGATTGGTTTTTATTTAATGACAAGAGTTTAAGGGTGGCTCCGGCCTTGACCATAGGACAGGCCGAACTAAAAAAAGCAATAGGATTCATTCACCGGGCGATTGAAGCTATTGATTGAATGGGCACCCTACAAACATCGAAACGTGCAAGCGTTACAAATCTCGATATTTGAAAGAATGGCGAATAAAAGAACAACTACTTCATTATCAAATGGTTTAATTGGATTGCACATAGCGCTCCTCGGCTATGAATGAGCCCTTTTATAAATTAAAAATTGTTATCTAAGATGACCTAACTTTTATGCAATTGCAAGGTAAATCCAATTAATTCCATTCATGAAGCTTGGTTGCAGGGTATAGTCGCTTTCTTCTAAACGTTTTTTTTAACGGTTCCTCAGTAGGCGATGGGGCGCTTTCTATCCAGCATCTTCGTGCGCCATCTTGCTTGCTGCGTGATATGAGGGGTTCACTTTTTCAATGTATTCTTTAAATCCATTCTTTCGTGCAGTATTCTCGTAATCTCGATTGATCTATCGTCCATTATCCGATAGAAAATTATATGCTTTGGGGCTTTTTTACCCTTTAATTCCGGGTAAATTTCTTCATACACTTTGCCTTGCTGTGGTTTTTTGGCTATTGCCGCACATGACTTGAGAATAAGCGTATAATATTTATCCGCTTGACTTTCGGACCAGGTGTCGAAGGTGTAATTCCAAATATTAGATAGATCATTTACGGCACTGTTTGTCAACTTAAACGTTGCCATTTATTTTCTTTTTGCCTTTACCATTTTTAAATGCTCTTCAGCATCAAAATCTTCAGCTAAACCACTTTTAACACCTTCGTCAATTGCATGACGCAAAGCAATTATTTTCTGTTCTTCTTCTTCAAGAAGTCTCAGTCCAGCGCGTACCACTTCACTTGCGTTTTTATAACGTCCCTGTTTTAATACACCTTGAATAAATTGATCAAAATAACTACCCAAAGTAATGGAAGTGTTTTTACTCATAACAACTGATTTCGGTAAAAATACCAAATATTGGTATTTATTCAAATTTATTTTGGGTGATTTTGGCGTATGTTAAACTCCTTATAAGGGTTTGCGTGTGTAACCACCCCCAAAAATAGGACAGGTTAAAATTAGATTTTCTAACTTTAAACACTGTTCAAATCATGAAAAAATCGAAATTCACAGAAACGCAGATTGCACATGCGTTAAAAGAGTACGAAGCGGGCAAATCAGCCGCAGACATTTGTCGGGAACTTGGTATTAATAAGCAGACCTTTTACACTTGGAACAAAAAGTACAGTGGTATGGGAAGCGAAGACCTGCGTAAACTTAAGGATCT
>CAIKAF010000028.1 GCA_903825395.1 uncultured Flavobacteriales bacterium | reverse complement strand
GGCAATGGAACTCAGGACACCAAAACCCCGTAGGGGTGGCATTATTGTAGAAAGGCGATGGAACTCAGGACACCAAAACCCCGTAGGGGTGACATTATTGTAGAAAGGCAATGGAACTCAGGACACCAAAACCCCGTAGGGGTGACATTATTGGAGAACGGGATATGAATTCACACACCAAAATCCCGTAGGGGTGACATTATTGTAGGTGACATCATTGTCGAGATGTAATTGTTTCTGAATAAATCATTAAAAAATTATGGCGAACACATTTTCACAAATTTACATTCAATACGTTTTTGCAGTGAAAGGCCGGGAAAATCTATTGCACCTTCCCTGGCGAACCGAAGTCTTTAAATATATCGCCGGAATAGTAATCTCTAAAGGCCAAAAACCAATAATTGTAAACGGAGTTGAAGATCACCTACACGTTTTTGTTGGGTTAAACCCCGGGGTACGAATCTCTGATTTGATTAGAGACATTAAAAACAATTCATCAAATTTTATAAACGAACAAAAATATCTGATGGGGAATTTTTGTTGGCAAGATGGATATGGTGCATTTTCCTATTCCCATTCGCAAATAAAATCGGTGTATGAATACATTGCAAATCAGGTAGAACATCACAAAAAGAATACCTTCAAGGAAGAATATCTGGATTTTCTTCAAAAATTTGACATTAAATACAATGAAAAATACCTATTTGATTGGTTGTGATTCTACAATAATGCCACCCCTACGGGGTTCTGATGTTGTGGGTACCAATGTCGTTCTACAATAATGCCATCCCTACGGGGTTCAGATGTTGTGGGTACCAATGTCGTTCTACAATAATGTCACCCCTTCGGGGTTCCTGTGTGTTGAGTTCCAATAATACCTTGGGGGTCTTATGTTTAGATATCGCCCTCTGGTCGCTTTGCGCCTGCTTAGAGCCCTTTGTGGTAAAAAAAACGCTCTTTTATTTCAACTGGGTTTTTACCGCAAAGGCAATTGCGCACGATTTCTTTTAATACCCCAAAATCTTCAACATGCTCTTATAGCTTTGTTCCTTACTGAACAATTTGGTGGTATAATCGCCGTCGGGGCCTCGATCTATGATGACGTGCTTTGGTGCCGGTATTAAACAATGCTGAATTCCACCATAGCCTCCCAAACTCTCCTGATAGGCTCCGGTATGGAAAAACCCCAAGTACAAAGGCTCTCCCTCAGGTGGCTTTGGTAAAAATACCTGACCAATATGTGCTTCGCTGTTGTAATAATCCAAGCTGTCGCACGTTAAACCGCCTAAATTCACCCGCTGGTATGGAGCTTCCCATTGGTTTACGGCCAATAAGATGAACCGCTGTTTCAAGCCCCATGTATCGGGAAGGGTGGTTATGAAACTGGAGTCAATCAAATACCAAACCTCCGTATCGTTTTGTTGTTTGGTGTTGATGACCGAATACAAGGTGGCACCGCTTTCGGCAACAGTAAAAGATCCGAATTCGGTAAAAATATTAGGTTCAGGAACCCCATTTTCATTGCAGAACGATTTAATTTGAGCAATGATTTCCTGAATCATGTATTCATAATCAAATTCAAAGCCCAAACTGTTTTTAACAGGCAAGCCGCCGCCAATGTTTAAGGTGTCTAAACTGGGACATACCTTTTTAAGTTCACAATAAACCCTTAAGCACTTAGCCAGCTCACTCCAGTAATACACATTGTCTCGAATGCCCGTATTAATGAAAAAGTGAAGCATCTTTAGACTAAAGCGGTTGTCCCCCTTCAAATTCTGCTTGTAAAACGGAACAATGTCTTTATACCGAATCCCCAACCGAGAGGTATAAAATTCAAAATTAGGTTCCTCCTCCGATGCAATGCGCAATCCCAATTGCATCACCTGCTTGCCTCGGATATGCTCTTTGTAATAATCTAGCTCAGTCATATTGTCCAATACAGGCAAAATGTTGCTAAATCCCTTTTCATGGAAATCCAAAATCATCTCTTGGTATCCCTCACGCTTGAACCCGTTGCAAACGATGTATTTATTATTGTCGATTAGCTTCCGGTCATACAACTCACTAATAATGTTCATGTCGTAGGTAGAAGATGTCTCCAAATGAACATCGTTGCGCAATACCTCTTCCAATACAAATGAAAAGTGTGAACTCTTCGTGCAATAGCAATAGGTATAACTTCCCTGATAATCGGCTTTGGCCATTGCCACCTTAAAAAGTATCTTTGCACGTTGAATTTGTGAGGATATCTTTGGCAGATAGGTTATCTTTAATGGCGTTCCGTATTGCTTGATGACTTCCATCAAGGGTATGTCATGAAAGTACAACTCTCCCTCTTCGGTGCGAAAGCCGTCTTGAGGGAATTCAAACGTCTGATGGATTAAATCCTCATATTTGATTTTCATAGGAATGCAATTAAACTGGGCAAAGATGAAAAAATAAATCCGATTGATCTGGATCTGAAGTTTTTTTAACATGCAACTGAGTCGGATGCACTTCCATCGGATAATTTTAAAGCAATTAAGCTATGAAGAATTTAAAAATAATTGAAGTTAAGTCTGAACTAGGGGCAGGTACCCGTGGAGCTAGTTTGGGTATTGAAGCGCTTAAGTTGGCTTCTCTTGAACATGGTGACCCCCTCTTTGGAAAGATCAAATCACGTGAAATCCGTGATTCATCCAGGCTCTTATTTCGTCACCCACAACGGGTACATGCTAAACGCATCAAGGGAGTGGTAAAGGTCTTCGAACGATTGGCAAAAGCGGTACAAACAGAAATTCAACGTGGCCACATTCCTGTTATTTTATCAGGAGACCACAGCAGTGCTGGAGGGGGTATCGCTGGTTTAAAAGCTGCATTTCCTACCGATAGAATCGGTGTAATTTGGATTGATGCTCATGCTGATTTACATTCCCCATACACCACTCCCTCGGGAAACATTCATGGTATGCCTTTGGCTACAGCTTTGGCCATAGACCATTTGGAAATGACCCAAAACAACTTAGATGGCGATACCATTCCCCATTGGGAACGGCTTAAAAACATGGGCAATATTTGTCCCAAATTGCTGCCTGAAGACCTTGTTTTTATTGGTCTCCGTGATTTGGAACCCGCAGAAGTATCGTACATCCGGCAACACCAAATACATAAAATTACTACAGCTCAGTTGCGCCGCAATGGAATCAAAAAGGCCATTGCAAAAGCCTTGCTGCATCTTCAGCATTGCAAAGCCTTGTATGTTAGTTTTGATGTGGATAGCTTAGATGCCCGTTTGGTCCCTGGCACAGGCACTCCCGTTAAGGATGGCTTAACTGTAGATGAAGCAAAAAAGGTGCTGACTCAAGTTTTAAAAGATCCCCGAGTCCGCTGTTTTGAACTGACTGAGCTCAACCCATTGCTGGATAGCCAAAATCAAACAGCATACAGGGTGTTTCCTATCTTTAAAAAGGGCGTGGAGACCTTGGCCAAACAAAAGAAAAAACAAAAAATTACGGAATCTAAATCCGATCAAACTGCTTTGAAATGACTGCAATTGTGACCCGACTTCAAGAGGAGGTCAAACGTTTTCTGGAAATATACTCGAACCAAAAAGGGATAGAGCAGCAGCCTTTTCCTCCCATTCAAGTGCAAATTCCTCCTGCCGATATGCCGGGGCATTTCACCCTAGTATTGTTCCCCCTATTGCCAAAATTAAAGGCCAAGCCCGATGAGTTGGGTAAGGATTTGGCCAATCACTTGATGCATGTTGGCTTGCCCATCGATACATGGGAAGTGGTGAAAGGGTTTTTAAATTTACGCTTAACCACCTTGTTTTGGATGGAACAGTTGGACGCCATGTGGCAGGACTCAACGGTTTCTAAGGCACCCGCTCAAGAAGGACCGACAGTAATAATGGAGTTCCCTTCACCCAATACGAACAAACCCTTGCACCTCGGCCACCTGCGAAACATCTTTCTTGGTACATCATTGGCCCGCATTTTAGAGGCTTCAGGGTATCGCGTAGTGCATACCAATTTGTATAATGACCGAGGGACAAACATTTCTAAAAGCATGGCCGCTTGGCTGAACAGCAGCGATAGATTAACACCAGAGAGCTCAGGCATGAAAGGCGATCATTTGGTTGGTCACTATTATGTGCAATTCGCTGAGGCTTTAAAACAACAAATCAGCGAAGCCAAGGCAGCAGGGTTGGATGAAGATCAGGCCAGTAAGATGGTTCCTTTGGCTAAACAAGTAGAAGAGTTAACACTCGCATGGGAGGCCAATGATGCCGATGTTCGGCAGGTTTGGGAAACCATGAACAGTTGGTTTTATCAAGGCGCAGAACAAACGTTTGCTCGATTGGGTGTTCATTTCGATCGAGTATATAAAGAGTCTGAGGTGTATGATCTTGGGCGGCAAACCGTCTCTCGAGGTTTGGAAATGGGTGTTTTTTACGAAAAGCCCGATGGGTCGGTATGGATTAATTTAGAGGACATTGGCCTTGACCACAAACTGGTGTTGCGCAGCAATGGGACCACGGTGTATATGACACAAGACCTCGCCTTGGCATATCAAAAACTGGCCGATTTTGGTCAGGCAAGTTCCATTTATGTGGTTGGTAATGAACAGGATTACCATTTTAAGGTGTTGTTTGAAATTCTGCGTCGTTTAGGCTTAGCTCAGCCCGAGGGATTGTACCACCTTTCTTATGGAATGGTTGAATTGCCCAGTGGCAAAATGAAAAGCCGTGAAGGTACAGTAGTAGATGCCGACGATCTGTTGGAAGAGTTGAAAGAAATGGCCCGGGCTAAAGCCGATGAACAAGGGCGTTTGAATCACCTTCCCCGCACAGAGCAAGAACGAGTTTGGGAGAGCATTGGGCAATCGGCTCTTCGCTATTTCATGCTTCGAGTTGATCCTAAAAAGCGAATGGTATTTAACCCAGAAGAAAGCATCGATTTCCAAGGAGACACAGGGCCGTTCATTCAGTATATTCATGCCCGGTGTGCATCGCTTCTGCGCAATGCTGAGGGCATGCAACTTCATCCAGCGGCCGTGAAAACCTTAGACTATGTTCCCGATGAAATGGAATTGAACATCATTCGGAAAATGCAGGAATTCCCAACGGCAATACATCAGGCGGCTAAGGAATATAGCCCCTCCATCATTGCGCATTTTGTTTATGAATTGGCCTCGGCCTACAGTGCATTTTATCATGGTCATCCTGTTTTGGCGGAGAGTCAGCAAAGTGCCCGTCAATTTCGGCTAAGCCTCACCCGAGCGGTTCAACTGCACTTAAATCGTGCCTTGCACTTGCTTGGAATGGAGGCCGTTCAGCAGATGTAATTGCTACGAAACCATTTTAAAAGCAGGCTTAAAGTAAGCGGTGGTTCATTGCTAGGCATCGATATCCCTTGTTGCCCTTTGAGGTAAAATCCCGTTGAAATAAAAGAGCGTTTTTTTTACCACAAAGGGCTCTAAGCAGGCGCAAAGCGCACGGAGTTGTGGTAGTTCGAACTACGGCCTTGTTTTTAATACACCACCTTAGCGCCCTTTGCGGCTTACCTTTGAGCTCTTTGCGGTAAAAAAACTTCCCAGTAAAAACCCTACTCCAAAACCACAAACGGGAACACCCGATTCTGCAGGTGCATATGGTACAGCCCCGCAGGAAGGGAAAGCACAGAAATCAATTCTGTTCCTTCCTCTTGAATGTTACCTCTAAGCAGGCTCCGGGCCGACACATCAAAAATCTCCCAATCCGAACCCGGTTCGGCGCCTTGAATGCGCAGCTGTTCAGAGGCCGGATTTGGATAGATGGAAACGGCCGTCCCGCTGTTTGGACAATCGGCCGCTACCGGCTGAAAATACTCTTGCTTCCCATCAAAATCCACTTGCCGAAGCCGATAATACCGAACTCCATCGTATTGACTGGCATCCAGCACCTCCGGATAGGTGTATTCTGAGGAATGAAAGCCCAGGGCCGTCACCTTTTTCAGCACCGACCAGTGGATTAAATCCTTTGAGCGTTGCAGTTCAAAATATGCCGAATTCACTTCCGAGGCTGTAGCCCAGTTCAGGGAAGTTCCCTGCGGTTTACATTCTGCCGTAAAGTAGAGCAGTTCCACGGGCAATGGCGCATTTTGGTCGCCTACGCCAAAGGGAGAAAACGAGCCCTTGTAGCCGGTCCAAATCATGCTGTTGGCGGCGGGATTGAAATTCGGGTCGAGGGTTCCGGTTACCACCTGGCCCCATCCGTTGCCATTGGCATCGTGGTGGAACAGGGTATAATTTTGCGGGGCGGGGCTGCTCACTTCGTTGGCGTTCCAGTTGAAGGTAAAATCTACTCCGTTTCCGGCATTGGCATTGGAGGTTTGTTTATCAATATCCCAGGTGCGTTTTACCCTGGGTTCGGTACTCACGTTCCCCCAAGTGCCATATTCATAAATTTCATCCATTACCCGTACTGAAAACCATTCTGCCGTTCCGGTTCGATTGGTGATGTTGATGGGGTTGTAGGCGCTATTGCCTACGGGGAAGGTAAACCCTTCGTTGTTGGGAATGGAGGGGCGTTTGAGTTTCCCGCTGCCGTTGGTTTTGAAGTAATTGCTGGAATTTACTCCGGTGGCATCGGCGGTTAAGGTTAGGGTATGGTTGCCCAGTTCCAGTTTTTTATCGGCCCCGTTGAAGTTCATGCTGTAGATGGTGCGGTTTTGGTCTAAAATGGGGTTGTGGCCATTGTTGTTGGGTTCCATGGCCAGGCGGTCGGAGCTGCCGGGAACGGCGGTATTGGGGAACCAGTTCAGGGGATCGTTCCAGGCGGTGGGGGTAGCGCCCAGGCCGCCGACCCAAAATACTTGCCCGCTTAGCGTGCCGGTGGCTGGTCCATCGGCCATGGCCTCTTGCCGGCCAGACCCACCTATACCCAAGGAAAAGTAGGAAAACGCATTGCTGATGGCGGAAGTAGAAGAAGCACCCGAGGCCAGCAACTCATATCCGGTTCCCGTTTTATCAACAGAAAGACCTGTAAATTCAATTACACCTGCGGTTGGGGCCAAGGTGGTTGTACCGCCTAGAGTCGCTCCACTGGGATTGGTTTGAAAGGTCAGGCTTACATTTCCGGTTTCAAAATAGGCCAAATGGCCGCTGGCGGTTCTGTACTCCAGTTTTAGAATAAACTGCTGACTTAATTCCAACATTGGGTGGGGCTGTTGAACTACAACCAATTGGGAGGTTGCGGCGGCTTGGCCATTGTTCAAATGCAGGACTGTGGTTGAGGATAGGGCTTCTTGCCGGCCTGAACCACCTTCGTATTGACAGAAGCTAGGTGTAGGCCAGAGCAGGATAAGCAGAAGAAATACGAACTCCTTAGCTCCTGTCATCTCGTGTTTTGATGTAGTTTCATTCATTCGTCAAGCGTTAAAGCAAGGGATAACGAACGATAACAACTCCTGACCCACCAGAACCGCCTGCAACATTGCATCCGCTAACGCAAGATCCACCACCACCACCTGACCCGGAATTGGGCGAGGCATTAGTCCCACCAGTATCATTGCCGCCATTGCCCCCCCCAGCCTGACCGAGGCCACTTTGACCAGCGCCACCTCCGCCTGCCCTAGTGACCGCTGTGCCCGTAATTCTAGAGGTCACGCCATTGCCACCGTTGCCGCCTGCTTGGCCGTTATTGGCGACACCCGTAGACCCTGCACCACCGCCACCACCACCACCACAATAACTGCCAGAGTAGGTAGAGGGTGCCCCTGCGTACCCTTGCCCGATTGTACCGCTGCCACTGATTGTATTAAACCCAGGACCTCCACTGCCAGAGCCTCCGTTGTTCGCATCAGAACCACCACCTGTTGCACTAATGGTTCCGAAGGATGAATTTCCGCCTTGTGTGTTAGAAGCACCCCCATTACCCACAACGACAGAGTAGGATTGTGCGGAAATAGTTATGGTAGATTCAGCCGATGCGCCACCGCCTGAGGATTCGCCCACAACTGAGCAACGATAACCACCTGCACCACCCCCACCTGCGCCATAGGTAAAACTATTTGTATTTGCAGCGGTACCACCACCACCACCACCAATAACCAAATATTCAACATTTGGTATTATTGGAACAAAGGGTACAAAGGCAGATGTACCAACGGTAGTGAATGAATGCACCCCATAAGTCACCCCATTGGTGCCATTTGTCCCGTCACCCACAAAAGTTGTGATTGTACCACCTGAGGCTAATGTCTGGCCGGGCAATACAACTGCAAAATCTAAACGTGTTTCTGGGCCGGAACCACACGAATTCACATCGGAACAATAAATTACCCCAATTTTGTACTCATTGGGTGAGGTAGTACTAATGGAGCTGGTTCCCTGCCCGCTATTTAGAGAAAATTCAGACCTTATAGACCACAAATAATCGGTGCCACCGCTGGCGGTATAGGTTTGGTTGGGATTAGTAGTGCTGAACAATTGGGTCCCGCTTAAGGTGATGCTGGCAGTTGGAGCGGTACACTGCACCGTTCGCAGCCCCCGAAATCCATATCCCGCAGCCCGTGTAGCATCTGTCACATTGGCACGCATGCGGTCGGAAGTGCGCAACCGTGCCAAAACGGTATTCCAGGCGCCACCGCGGAATCCCGCTCCATTGGCGGTAAAGGTAGGCCAAGCCGTAACGTCGGCATTGCCGCTGGCTGCCAATGCGCCATTGCCATGTGCCCCCGTAAACACCCGACCGGAATCGAGGCCCAGACTTACAGTCCGTTCTTCTACATTGCCGCTTAAATCAAGAATCCCATACAGACTGCTGCCCGAAGCTGCCCTAGCAGTGCCCGATTTGGCAAAGGCTCCTGTGCGCAACGGACCTCCAATGGCGCTGTTGCCGTAGATGGCGCTGCCCGTAGTTACGTTCTCGTCGTGAGCGCCGGAGTTGTTTAGGGTTGCCGCGGCCGTAACGCTCGTACTTCCCCAGGCGTATTCACCGATGGCATTACCCCGTGAACCACGTGCAGCTTTTTCAAATTCCAGTTCGCTCATGGGGCGCAAGCCGGCCCAATCCATGTAGGCGGCTCCATCGGCCCAGCTTAAAAAATTACAGGCAATCCAGCCACCGTCTCCTGCTTCTCCACCGGTGCCGTTGCCATTGAAATCGCAGTAGAACGCAATGGGGTCAGAAGTATGAATGCTGGCGTCGCAGCGGATCCCATTCCGATTGCTGATGGTGCTGGTATTGGACATCACATAGCGGTTGGTTACCGAAGTGGTTCCTGCCCCAATCGAAGTAGCAACGCGGGCTGCCTGCTGGGAACGGGTAAGGGTGTTGAGAAAGTTTACATATTGCTGCTGTGAAATTTCTGTTTTCATGCAATAAAAAGCCTTGCTGCCCTTTGGGAAATTGGCTCCCAAGGATTTGGTCGTGCCCGAATTAAAATCATCGGCTGTGGTTTGGCCGGGGGTGTGGCTTTGCAGATTTCCCGCCGACGTGCCGCCTAAGGTAATGGCCGATTCCGAGCCCATGCGCAGGGCCAGGTTCTCGGTGGCGCTTTTTAAATGGCCCAGGATATTGTGGGCAGCATGCGAAAACTCGCTGACCGGACGAGCTACGCCCTTGGTGATGCGAACGTGAGAGATGTAGCCGGGAAAGTCCATGTCACCCCCATTATAATTTCGTTTTCCCAGTTGTAGGTATTTACTTTCAACGGTTGTATGAAGAGCACCATTATGGATCCCTGAGAAAACTTGAACACCATCTAGGTACCCAACTATAGTTGAACCTGATCTAGTAACAGCCAAGTGGTACCAGGTATTGGCAGAAATAGTTCCGCCGGATTGATTAAAAACAGAGCTACAACCACTATTGTACGTGTAGAAACCAAACGTCGTGCTTAAAAAAATGCCCCAACCTTCAGCATTGCAATATCCTCCACCCATAAAAGAAATAGGGGCTCTTGATGCCGTTCCATCCGGCCGCACATACAACTCAATGGTAAAATCTCCACTGCCAAAATTAAAGTCGGCATCGTTTACTGCACCAATTCGGAGGTAGTCGCCGGAGCCGTCAAAATACACCGAAGACCCACCAAAGGCAGCCGTTGTGGTGCTGTAAGCGGTGTTCCCGGTTCGGGTAATGGTATTGGCCGCGGCAGATTCATCGGTAAAGGTGGTGCCGCCGTTGGTTCCATTGCCGGTCAGTTGAAAGGTGACGCTGGCTGATTTGGCATCATTCACAAGGGGATTGGCGGGATAACTTTCTCCCACATCAAACCCGCCCTGAGGTACATACACCATTTCGATGGCGAAAACCTTAATCTCTACCAAATCGTTGTCGTTTACCCCATTGGCTCCATAATTCCAGCGCAGCTGGCATCCTGTGTTGGAAATATTGCCGGTACCGGTGGCATTGCGGGAATAGAAAACGCCCATGGCCGGATTGGTGCTGGTATTGAAGGCAGAACCGGGAGTCAATAAACCCGCTTCTATATCTAAGGTGGTGCCGCTGCCATCGTCGTGGCCGGTGTTGTTTAAATAGGCGTGGTTCCAGTTGCCCCCATTAACCCTGTATTTTACAAATACCCAGGCGGCATCCCAGTTGTTGACGCCGGTGGTGTAGCCCAGCTTCCAGGAATTGTCCCAGCTGAGGTCAAATTGGATGAGGGTGAAATTGGCCGCATTATTGGTACCGGCAGTGGTATTTTGACCAGTCAAAGACACATTGCTAACGGCAATGTTGTTGGCCAAGACAGAAGTAGAAAGGCCGATGCAGTAAAAAAGAATGATTTTACGAAATAACATACCTACCAATGTTTGAGTTCTAATCGGTGTTGAACACCACCCAAACGCGTACACGGAATATTGTCCTTCTGCACGGAATGGCATAAATGCCATTCCACCAATTTCAAACCGCATGCGGTTTGTTTTCAAAAATCATCCCTATGTGTGCCGATTTTGGGTTCTGGCAACTCTGCGAAGGTAGATGAATTCATTTTTAAATGCGGAATTTATGGCCTATATTCCACCATTAGTTTACGAATGGTATTTTTTGATTTGTGGATGGCAGGTTGAGGCGGCCCTACAATAATGTCAGCCCTACGGGGTTCCTGTGTTGTGAGTTCCAATATCTTCTACAATACTATCAGCCCTACGGGGTTTGGGTTTTGTGAGTTCTATTGTCGTTTATAATATTGTCAGCCCTACAATAATATCATCCCTACGGAGTTCTTTCGTCGGGAGTTCCAATATCTTCTACAATAATTTCACCCCTATAATAATTTCACCCCTACGGGGTTCTTTCGTTGTGAGTTCCAATATCTTCCACGATACTATCAGCCCTACGGGGTTTGGGTGTTTTCAGTTCCAATATCTTCCACGATAATGTCAGGCCATGGAGGTTTATCGACGTCGGCCGATGAACACCAAAATGCCCAGGCCCAAATCCAAATGAAGGGTTGCGCCATTGTCACTCAGATTTTGAAGCTCATCCATTCCATCTAAATCTACAGCAGATTTTGAAAATTGATGTGAAAAATAAGTGAGGCCGGCTCCCATACTCAGGGCAGCATTTAAATCTTCAAAAGGAAAATACAGCAACTTGGCCCAACCGCTCAAATACCAACCCCGATCTTGAACCGTACGTTGAAATAAAGTGCCGGTATAATCCATTTGAACAATGCCGGTGTAACGTATTTCACTGTAACCGCCAGACAAGGAAGGCATAAAGGCGACTCCACTTTTGTCAACCCACATGTACGATATCTTTGGACCCACCGCCCAAGTATGGCTCACAATGTCGGAAATCCCGGTGTTGTTGGTGCCCGGTGCAATGGGCGGATAGAAAATATTGAAAGCAGTGTAGCGCCCTTGTAAGCCCAGGTAGAACTTCGGAAACACCAAGCGTTGCCATGAAAATTCTCCTTGTACGATGGCATCGAAGGCCCGTGCATTGGCTTCGTTTAGCAACAGATGCGGTGCTGAAATTTGAGCCTGCATCAGGTAACTGTAGCCACCACGAGGGGGCGGTCCTGTCATAAAGTAGGACCGTAAATCGTCTTCCTGCTCCTCAGAAGGATCGGAGGTTTGTCCTTGGGCAGTGGAGACCAAGAACACAAGAGCCATACCCAATACGAGCAATCGAACCATGCTGTTTTTTAACCGCAACGCATACCTATTAAACGCAATTCCTGACTCAATCAACATCAGCTAGTCTAAAAAAAAACCGGCTTAATCATTCAACACCACCCGCTTTATTTGTTCCATTCCGTTTCGGGGCTGAATTCGAATTAAATAGATGCCCCGATTCAAATGCCCTACAGGCATGGAAATTCCATTTTTCTGTTGAATGGTAAATTGGGCACAGACTCGGCCGCTGATGTCTGTCCATTCAATCCGGCCTTCAAAAGGCCGATCGAAGGCCAGATGGACCTGCTGTTGTGCCGGGTTTGGGAACACATGCATTCCTGATTCTGAATTGAGGTCAGAGATATTAAAATAGGTTTCAAGGATGGTGTCTGAATGCAGCACAAAATCACAGTAATCCAATTGGATGGTCGCGTAATATTGTCCATCTTGGGTGGGTACATACACATTTTGATTGGCCCCGTTGATGGCGCCATTTTGATCGTACCATTGATAAATGGCATTGGAATATACGGGCAAGTTGTAGGTGTTGGAAATTTCTTGGATGCTGGGATCTGCCGGCTTTGCTGTTACTTGAGCATAAATGACATTGGTGATGTTGCAGTTTCCGGTGCTGGCAACAACGGTATAATTCCCCTGCTGATTTGAGGCTACATTGGGAATGAAAAGGGTGTCGGCCTGAGTCCCGCCTGGAATTCCAGGGCCGTTCCAACTGTAGGTGGTTCCCGGATTGCCCGCCGTGGTCAATATTAGGGTGTCGCCCTGACAAACGGGGGCATTGGTGCCAATGTTGGGATTTACACCCGGCAAAAATCCAAGGCAGGAGGATTGCCCGGAACTCACCTCGGTGCGGAGTTTGGCTCCCGGATATTGACCAAAGCCAAGGGCTAAATTGATGCCTTGGTTGGTTAAATGGCAGTAGCTCATCACGGTTCCTTTTCGCGCAATGGCTGGCCCGGAATAGCAGTTGCCTTCAACGGTATAGCAGCTGTCAATGGCTCCACCGGGCCAACCGCAATTGTGGGTGTGGGGCGAGCCCACATTGTGTCCGGTTTCATGGGCAAACACCATGACAGTCCAGGAATACGTGGGTACGGTGGCATAGTTTCCACTGACGTTGCTGTAGGCATAGGGGCCCGAATTTCCGTTGGGATTGTAGCTGGCGCAGAGCACATCCAACCAGGCAATTCCACCGTTGCCGTAATTTCCGGTGGTTACCCAATGCGCTAAATCTCCATTAAAGTTGTTTTGACGCAAGGCGCCAAATGAGGTAAGGGCGCTGCTGGAAGAGTTGGTGGGGATGTTGTCAGGGCTTGTCCAGATGCGGATTTCTGAAATTTTAATGTTGACGGATTCGTTGCTGTACAGCAAGGCGACGTTGTTGAAAAAGCCGATTAAAAAATTCTGTACGTTGGCCGTATCGGATCCTTTGTCCTGAAAGGTTTTGTAGCTGGCTTCCATAGAAATGCCAATTTCACGGCAGTCGTTCATGGCCCGGGTTTCATCCATTTCCAAGCCGTCGTCGCTGCCAATCCGATCTTGGTCGGAGGTGTGGCACTCAAACGGCGGAGCCGTTTTAAAATCTTTGTCGTAATAGGCCACATAGGTGCTAGATAGGTTTCCATTGGCCTCTTCCAGAGGAGCAATCACAACATTGCCTCCGGCATAGCTGTAAATTACTACGGCATGGCTTGGAAAGACACTCAAGGAAACCATGCTGTTGCCGGCTTCGGGCATGCGGCCTTGAAAATGCCGACCCCGGTCAAAATTTAAAACATGCCCATCGGCCGTATGAAAAACCGCGTCGGATGTAAATAAATTGACTTCCTGCAGCAGGGCTGTAAATGCATTTCCATAGCCATCGGGAAGATCGACCACGACCGATTCAGGACCAGTGCGCAATTGGTTTAACCCCTGCGCATCAGCGGTAAACAATCCAAAATGATGCAGGGCCTGATGGGCGGGATGCGATTCAGGAACCGATCCTGCCGATTGAAATAAAGTTATATTTTGAGCTTGGGCCCATGAGTACAGGCAGAGAAAAAAAGCAAGTAGGCGTAGATTCATGAAAGCATGTTTTGTTGGTCAAACTTACATAAACTAAGACGCCGAAACGATAAAATAGCTGCCTTTTTTATGGAAATATTCCAGATTGTTAACACTTTTCAAGAGTTGGAGCAAGGCTGCCCTTGGAATCAGGGCGAATTCACACCGAGCTAAGGCTGAGCTGGGTTGGGTATGCATTTCCGTTTGAGCCGGCGTGCTGGCCAAAATTCAGGTGTACATTGTGAGGTGGCCCATGGTTTAGACTCCGCCCGCGGCAGGGATTGACGGAGCTAGCCCACAGGGTGGCGGGGATTGGCCCGCGTGGCGCGGAGGCGACTTTAGGAGCCACCGCAAGCCCGCTGGGCCAACCTCCGCCAACCGAGGACTAGCCCGGAAAGCCCGGCTGCCGCCCCAAAAACCACCTCAATCTCTGTTTATTTCTGTTCCGTACTGCTGTCTGTTTTCCACAAGCGATCCAGCTGTGTGGCCCGGAAAATCAAGATTAGGCTCAGGGCCACAATCAGGCTGATGCTGCTGCTTAGCAGTAGCATTTTTAAGGGTTCTGGCGGTTCAGATATCCACAGGGCGGGCGTGCGCAGGGAGGAACCCGGCAGGGTAACCAGCAATGAAACATACAGATTGTTGGCCAAATGGTAGGCCCAAGCGAGCTCGAGTCCATCGAACAAGAGCACCAAAGCGCCCATGACCAGCGCCTGAGCCATGTAATACACCAACATGTAGCCTACTCCAAATTCGCTGACTTCTGAATTTCCCATGTGCAGAAGTCCGAAAAACAGAGATGAAGCCAACAAGGCGGCCAATGGAGAGCGGATAATTTGATGCATGCCGCGCATTAAAAATCCCCGAAACACCCATTCTTCGAACAAGGTTTGAAAGGGGAACAGCAGCAGTGCCCAGGGTAAAAATCGTAGAAATGCCGGCCAATCGCCTTGCCATTTAATGTTGCCGCCCCCCAAAACATAGAGGAAGTCGGCCGCTCCAATCAATCCCAAGACCAGCACCAGCGCAGTAAAGAACACCCCATAGCGAAAGGGGCGATTGGCAGTATTCAATGCCCGTATGGATAAGCCCGACCAGGGTTTCCACAGCAGGTAGCCCACTGCGATAATGGGAATGAAGCCGGCGAAGAGTGCCAATAACACCCATTCCGGCCTGGCGTTCTGAATCAGTTCAGGTTGAGATTGGATTTGCTGGAATTTGATGCCAAGGATTGAACTGAGGGCCCACAAACCTGCAAATTGCATGAGCAACATGCAACCCAGCAAGAGCAGTACCCAAATAAACCAGCCTAGGATGGGAATTTTATCGAATTCGGGTAGAGAAAGAAAATGTCGATTCATGTTTATTTTAGGTTGTTGTGGCGAGCTCCATTGCCTGTGCTGCGCTGATTCCAAATCCAATAGAACGGAAGTCCCAGGGCCATCAATCCAAGTCCTGCGGCAGAGCCCTTGGGATTGTTCCAAATGGATAGAGCGACTAAGGCCGCTGAAAATACCACGAAAATGGCGGGCAAAACGGGGTAACCGGGTACGGAGAAGGGAGGCTTAATTCCAGGCTGTTTTTTTCTCAGCACAAAAACGCCAAAGGCTCCCATGCCGTAAAAGATGAAGGCCGCAAAGATCAACATATCGGTAAGGGGGTCAAAACTTCCGGAAAACACCAGAACTATGGCCCAGAATCCCTGTAAAATCAATGCGCGTACGGGAGTTCCGCGCTTGGGGTGCAGGCGTTCAATTCCTGGAAAGAAAAGTCCGTCACGGGCCATGGCAAAACATACCCGAGGCGCTGTCAATACGGTGGTGTTGGTGGCATTGAAGGTGGAAACCAAAATCAAAACGGCCACGACCGAGGCCCAGGTTTCGCCGCCCAAGTACCGCATAATACTGATTCCTGCTACTTCTTGGTCTGAAATTCCTTGAATTTGATCTACCGGCATCACCATCAAAAAGGTTAAGTTGAGCAAGAGGTAAAGGGCCATAACCAAGCCTACACCCAAAATTAAAGCGCGGGGAATAGAGCGTTCCGGGTTTTTAATTTCTTCGCCTACAAATCCAACATTGTTCCAACCCTCATAGGCCCAAAAGGCCGCCATCAAGGCCGCAAAAAACAGGGGCAAAAATCCGGAATCGGTTTCAGGTGAAGGAGGAATGGAGTGGGTAAGCAGGCTGGGGTCAGCCATGGGAGAGCTTAGGCCCACCGCAGAAATCAGTAGGATGCACAGCACAACAGCGCTGCCCATCAGGGTGGTAATGCTTCCTCCAATGCGTACACCCAGGGCATTGATTAAGGTCAATGCCACAATAAGTCCGGCGGTCAACAGCTTTACGGGCAGGTCATTCAGGGGTTGAATTCCAAAGGGAAGGCTGAACGCTGCTCCCGGAACCTCCCAATTCGGCAATTGAAGCCATTGGTGAAGGCTTTGCCCAAACACATAGGCTACGGCGGCAATGGTGGCGGTTTGAATTACGGCCACCGATGTCCAGCCATACATAAAGGCAAAGGCCTTGCCATACATGCGTTTGAAGTACTGATATTGGCCTCCGGAGGCTGCAATTTGCGAAGCGACTTCGGCATTGCTTAGCGCGCCAATCAGGGTAATGCCGCCGGCCAGGGCCCATGCCAGCATAACCCAGCCGGGACTACCCAGGTGCTGACTCATGACCGACACTTTTTTAAAAGCGCCCGATCCAATCATCGAGCCAAATACAAGCGCAATGGCGCCAAAGGTTCCTATGCCTTGAACCAGCGTGGCTGAGGTGTTTTTTTTCATGTTAAAGGGTCAACATCAAGGTGCAATTCGGGGGCAGAAGGTAGTGATTTCTTGAATTCTCCACCTTATTTTGATGATTTTATACCTTGGTTTAAACATGGGATGGTATTTTTTGGTGCGGCTTTGGATTTTTTTACCACAAAGGGCCCCAAGTCGGCGCAAAGGGCACAGAGGGAATGTGGTTGAAGCTTTGGTGTGCAGGTTAGGAGGTGTTTTTTTCATCCCAAAGGGTCAACATCAAAGTGTAATTCAGGGGCAAAGGGTAGTGATTTTATCCACGCTGCCTCTTTTTGAAGGTAGTTCCACAGGGCATCAATGGATTGATTTTTTGCAATTTTCAGGATGATGCGCAAGTGGTACTTGTTGCGGAGCTTGCGTGGGCCGGCAGCTTCGGGACCCAGCACATTCCAATCGGGAAAGGTCCGCAGGTGGCGGCTCACTTCCTGACAAACCTGATGCAATCGCTGTTCGTTGGCATGCCGGAAGTTCAGATATACCAACCGTGTAAATGGAGGGTAAGCATACAGTTTTCGTTCGTCCAATTCCCGCTGGTAAAAGCCCAAGGTATCGTGGTTCAACAAGGCACGAATTACGGGGTGGGCAGGAGAATAGGTTTGGATGAGTACTTTGCCTTGTTTTTGCCGGCGCCCGGCTCGGCCGCTGACCTGTTCCAGAAGTTGGAATGCCCGTTCCTGAGCCCGGAAATCAGGAAAATACAACAAGCCATCGGCATTCAGCACTGCCACCAGGTGCATGCGGTCAAAGTCCAACCCCTTGGTGACCATTTGAGTGCCGGTTAAAAAATCGGTTTGTCCTTCGGCAAAGCGCTGCAAGATTTCTTTAAAGGCATTTTTACGGCGGGTGGTATCTAAATCCAAGCGGTCTAGCCTGGCTTTGGGCAGCAATTCGGCCACCCTTTCCTCCACTTTTTCTGTACCAAACCCCATTTCAATCCAGCGGGTACTTTTGCATGCCGGACAGGAATATGGTTTTGGAATGGCATAGCCACAGTAATGGCAGCGCATTTCTCCGCTGTTTTTATGAAAGGTTAACGAGATGTCGCAGTGTTCGCACTGCGGCACATGGGCACAATCCAGGCATTTCATTAACAGCGAAAAGCCCCGACGGTTTTGAAATAAAATGGCCTGTTGCCGTTCGGCCAGGCATTGCTGCAGTTCGTGAATCAATGGGGCAGAAATGCTGCGGTCTTGGCCTTTTTCCCATTGAATTTTACCCATATCTACCACTTCCATCAGCGGCAATTTTACCTCGCCATGCCGACTCAATAGGGTGGCTAGAGCGTATTTTCCGGATTGGGCATTTACCCATGATTCCAAGGAGGGAGTGGCCGAGCCCAATAGAATGGGGATTTTTCGGTTTCTGGCCAGCCACAGCGCCGTATCGCGGCCATGGTACCGGGGCGCAGGGTCTGTCTGCTTGTACCCGGGGTCATGTTCTTCGTCCACCACAATTAGGCCCAGATTTACATGCGGTAAAAACAAACTGGAGCGGGTGCCGACCACAATTCGGGGTGCTGGATTGGGTCCCAAATAGCCCGGTTGCATGGAGCGGTACACTTCTACCCGTTCGGCTTCTGACATGTGGGAATGGTATACGCCAACCAAGCCTGAAAACCGCTGAGCAATGCGGTCAATCAACTGAGTGGTTAACGCGATTTCAGGCACCATAAACAGCACATCCTTACCTGCATCAAGGGTTTCTTGAATGCACTCAAAATACACTTCTGTTTTTCCCGATCCGGTAATGCCGTACAGCAGCACCGGTTTTAACTCGGCCGCTGCCGCACGAATCGACAACAGGGCTTTTTTCTGCTCTTCATTCAGCAGCACTTCGGCTTGCTCCGGGCGTTCATGGGCTTGAAGCCGACCTACTTCCACGAGTTTTTCCACCAAAAGCTGCTTTTTAAGCAATTCTGAAATGGCGGCTCCGGCCTGTCCTACTTTTTCTTGCAGCAGCGATTTTCGTACCGGTATGAATTTGCGGGCAAAGGCTTCGGTCAGCTGCAAAAAAACCATCATGACTTCCAATTGCTTCGGAGCCTTACTTAAGGTATTCAGGGCTGCCCTGAGTTCGTTTTCGGTTTTCAGGGCCTCGGGCAATTCAAGGTATGCGCTGGTTTTGGGCTTGAAGCGGGCTTCCATTTCCAGCTCTACCACCACCAATCCTTTGTCCATCAATGATTTAACCAGAAGGGCCGCCGATGTTTGCTGAACTATTTGTGCCGCCTGACCCATGGAAATCTCTTCCGCAATGGTCATGGCTTCCCACAGAATGTACTCTTTATCGCTCAGTTCTTCGGGGTTGGGAAAGGCGCCGGGAATGCGTCGAATCATTTGCCTCGACTGGTTTTTTAGTCCGGAAGGCAGGGCGGCTTGCATCACTTCGCCGGGGCTGCACAAGTAATAAAATGCCATCCATTCCCATAAGGTGAGCTGGGCAGGATGCACCAGCGGATCGTCGTTGGGCACATCGGCCAGCAAGCGGATTTTTTCAAGGGGGAATTCTTCCGGAGGTTCCGTTTGACTATGAACAACAGCGGTCAGCAATTTTGAACGGCCCAGGGGCACAATAACCTGAGCTCCGGGCACTAGTTTTTCGGCCAGCTCGACCGGCGCTTTATAGGTCAGCAAGCCGGGTAAGGCCTGTGGCACAATGACTTGAACATAAATAAATTCCTTCATGCTTCATGGCCTTGCCTAGGGTGTTGGCCGCCTTGGCCCTGGTTTAGGCAGGCTTAAAGGTACAACGAAATCAAGGTTTGCCGGCCCATGTTCAAAAAATTCCGGGGAATGGGGCTGTGCATTTCTGGTTTGATTTGGGCTGTATTTTGGGCGGCTGACGGGCTTTCACCGGTAATCCGCGCCGGGCCGGACGGGGCAGCTGCGGGCTGTGGTGGCTCCTGACGTCGCCTCCTCGCCACGCGCTGCCCTGCGCCGGTCCGGCTTGCGGGTTACCCGGTTCAATCCCTGCCGCAGGCCCCTCCAGTTCCCAACTGCATTCCAGCTGTTTTAAGAAGTTGGGTTAGCTTTCTTCCTCTTGGCGTTTTTGTTGAATAAATTCCGGGCCACAACTGAGCTTTTTCGCCAGCGGACTGTTCGGAGAAATAACCCTCCAAAATGCACAAATGGATTCCTTGGATAGGCCTTCCCGAACCTGTTCAACATGCGCCTCAGCTAGGATTCGTAAAAAAATACCGGTGGTTAAAGGACAGGTCCAATCGGCGCCATGGGCTTGTGCCAAATCCTTCCTTAACGTGGATACATCTACCCAAACTCCCCGGGGAATTGCTGAAATATAGGCTTCGATTTCTGCCGGTGTCGATATGTACATCAGGCTTCCGGCAGGCATACCCATCATGGGCTTATCCACCCGCTTTAGCTGGGCTGAATGGGGTTTTGCCAATTTAGTTTGCCAAGAGTTGGCCATGAGCATGTTGCCTGAACAACCTTGTTCAATCGGTTAATGCACAATCCAGGGCAAGTGGTAGTGTCGGTCGGCAGTTTGAACGCGAATCACATACATGCCGGCCGACCATTGGCCCTGAATCTGAACTTCAGATTGACCCTGTGCTATGGAAAGAAGCTGAAGCTGCCTTCCCCGTCCGTCATATACGGCTACCTGTTCTACCGTAGCATCGGTAAAGGCCAAGCGCACTTGCCCACCGGTACTGGGGTTGGGGTACAATGAAAATCCGGCCGATTCCCAGTCGTTGAGGCCCAGCACCACCAAATCGCTTTTAACGGTATCGCTGCCACAGGGGTTTTCAACCACCAAGGTTACAGGGTAACTGCCAGCGGCTAGCGTAGTATTGACAATGGAATCGCAGCACTGGGGGGGATTGTTTCCAATCCACCAGGTGTAATTTCCAATTCCTGAGCCCGAGGCGTTTAAGGTAATGGATCCCCCTATGCCTTGATTGCTGATGAAGTTCGCCGAAGGTAGATCGATGACCACAACTTGACGCTGAACGCTGGTTGAAGTGTCATGGCCCTGAACCTGCAGTTGTATGGTTTGAATTCCTGTTTGCTGGAACACGACAGGTGGGGGATTTTCTCCGCTGTAGGAAATCGGGTTGGCGTTCGGGCCAAATTGCCATTGCCAGTCGGACAAGATACCATCTCCGCCCACTTGAATGGTGGCCGCCTGATTTAGGCATAGCGTATCGTTGACTTGAATGGCCGGGTTAAAATCACTCACCCGAAGTAAGTCGAGCGCAGGATTGCCCAGCCCATTGCTACCGGTTTTGCCTCGGTATCGAATTAAAATAGGTTCTCCAACAAAAGCCATTAAAGACAGGGTGTCGGTTTGCCAGTTCTGGTTGCCTTGCTGATACTGTCCCACATTTTCATGCCAACGACCAGCCGCGAATACATCCATGTGAACGGAATTGGAATTGGCTGAATCCAAATGATAGGCCAACATGGTGTACGGGCGTTGGGCCTGACTCAAATCAAAGCATGGAGATTCCATGGCTCCGATTTGATTGCTGCAATTGAAGGCGTGCAAATAGGCATAGCGGCCATTGGGGTTGCCTACTGAAAAATCTTGAATGGGACCGGTACCCGAGGTCGGAGTAGGCCCCGACCAAACCAGCCAGTTGATGTCATCGTCCTGACCGTTGGGCAGATTTGAAATTCCATTGCTGAGGTTGCACAGGGCAGTACCGCAAGAGGGAAGGGGAGGACAAAAGGCTTGGTTTTCGAAATCTTCTCTCCAAGGTAAGGCATAGGCCGATTGCCCGTCCCAACTGAAGCTGTGATGCAGGGTATCGTTGATGTTGACATTGTCGCTGGGTTCGTCGTGCCAGAAAACAAGGCTATGTGGACCTTGGCCGCTCAGCATGGAGGCCAATGGAGTATTGAAAACAAATACGGTATCTTTTTGATAGCCCAAAAAGTCAAGGGTGTCGGTGTACACTTGTCCGTTGGCCAGTACATGAATGGGAACATTTACAAAGTCGGTCCAGGTGCGGTTTTTCAATTGAACGGATGGCCCTTGCTGGTTAAAGCAAGAGGGGCTGCTTGGCGCAAAGGGGAAGACAACGGCTTCCATGGCCAAATCGTACACTGGGGTGCAGGGGCCCCACCCTGGGTTTTGACGAATGGCACGTGCACGGGTTCCTACGGCATCATTGCTTCCCCTGGCGCGTACCGAAAACCAATTGACCTGAGCTGTATTTACTGGGGCGATGGTCATGCTGGTTCCGCTGGTGGTTCCCACAGAATCCATATACTGTTGTCCCAGCATAAATACGTCGTACCCTGTGGCACCTGCCACGGCATTCCATTTCAATTGAACCGAATATGGGCAAATGGTATCAAAAACAAGGCCGCTGGGAACTCCGATAATGGAAAACGGAGCCGCGCCCATGTCGGAAAGGTTTCCTCGGCTAACCCGTACGCGCGCTTTTCCGCTCAATGCACTCGGGACGGTCCAAGTGTAATTTCGGGTGGTGCTGGCCGTACTGGCAATGGTCGTCCAAGTGCTGCCATCGTTGGTTGAGTATTCCAGATTGAATCCGCCCGGAGCCCCATAATAATCCCAATAAATAGTTTCTTGGGTCCCCGGACTTAGTCCTTCCCCACCGGCAGGATACACCACCACCAGTTCTTCCTGCAGCAATTCCCAAACCACATGAAAATCTTGAGGGCCTTCTGGGACGGCAAATCCGCTGACGGTAATGGTATAGGTACCCGGTGTAGGAGTCAGCAATGTTACCTGCTCCATGTTGTTCAGTGAATCGCGGCTTCGGGTTGCATTTTGGTTTAAGGTAGTGCTGTTTGGCGCTGGGTTGAGCACCCAGGGCTGATACACCATGCCATTGGGGTCGGTAACGGTCATGTCTAAATCATTGACTAGGGCGCGGGCTGCCAACACTTGTCCGGGTTTATCCTGCCAATAGGTCATCACCCGAATTTCTCGCAGATTGGCCGGAACTTGAATGCTAAAGGTGCGGGTTTGGGCCTGATTTAACGAATCGTAGCTATACCAATCGTTTTGCATGGCCCGATAGGCCCTGCGCAAATTCACACGTCCATAGCCATGCCTGAAGTCGGGACCCGGATTGCCGATGTCTTCAGCGGTGTTCATCAATAATCCTTTCAGCAGTCCACCATTTGGAAACTGTTGATTGTTGAGTTTTCTATATCCCTCTTGCAAAAGGGCCAATGAACCAGCAACGCCGGGACATGCCATGGACGTACCGGTTAAAAAAGCATATTGAGAAGCGTTATCGTAGGTGCTGTACACATCCGTTCCAACGGCACATACGTCCGGCTTGATTCGTCCGTCTTTAGCGGGCCCTCGGCTGCTTGAACCTGCCAAGGCATCGTTTTTTAATACGTTGCCGACGGCAATTACATTCTTTCCTTGTTTTTGTCCTCCAGTAATGTTCCCCCAGCTGGAACCGGCTCCATATCCGCAGTTGCTCGTTCCGCTATTTCCGGCAGAGAAGACGTGCAACAGGCTGGAGTGGCTGCGTGAGGTTTGATCTAAATATTGTGAGAGGGAAGTATATCCTGAATTGCATCCATCGCTGTAGGAAGAGGAGGTCAATACGATGCTGTCTTGAGTATAGGAAGCGGGAAAGGAAAAGAATCCAATTCCTGACCCCGGGGTTGTAGTATAATTGTAAACGGTAAGATGGGCTCCTGGTGCATTTCCCATGGCGCGAGGTTCTAAATTCCCTGCCCCCATTATGGTGCCTGCGCAATGGTCTCCATGGCTTCCCTGGTCGAAGGTGCATAAGTCATTGGTTCGGTTGTGAAAATCAATGTGTGGGGCCAACGTGCCATCATCATTCATAATCACATTCACTCCTTTTCCGGTGATGCGAAGGGCTGGATTTAATGCCGGTAGTCTTAAATAATGAGCCCGGTGGTTGGCAGATCCCTCCCGGTTTTCAGGTTCGCCCTTTTCATCCGGAAATGAAATCAGTTGAATCCAAGCGGGCAATGTTGCTGGCAAACGCCCGGGGGGTAAAATGGCCGTGTACCCCAATCCGTAGGGCATTTTTCCAAGAATTTTTCCCTGCATGGATTCAATTCCCGAGGCAATCTGCGCTTCGGGAGTTCCGGCAAAGGGCTGAATAACATAGGTTAATCCGCCCGGATTTTCTAAAGCAGAGGCAGGAGGAGCCATGGGATTCAAGCCCGGGGCTTTGCGCCATTCATCGCGAAACGCTACAATGCCTTTTACCCCCAACTGCTTTAAATGTTCAGAACTCAACTCCGTGTGAAGGGCAACAGCATAGGTGTTTTTTGGGAAATACCCACTGTACACCAACCCCCATTTAGACCAAGCATCCCGTTCGGGTTTTGAAATAATTCGGTCGAATTGAAGCAGGTAATATCCTTGCTTCCAAACGGCTTGAGAACTTAGGTTGTTCTGTTGAACAAGGGTTCCGGTTTCCAACAGCGTTTGGGCTTGAGTGTGCCCAATGCCAACAATGGCCAACAGAGCTAAAACTAGGGGTCGTAATCGAATCATGGCAACAAATCTGCCTTGAAATTACGAAGAAAATAGTTTAGCCGCCTTGATTTTTTATTCCTTAACAGTCTTAATGCATGCCAAGAATACTCCTATGGCTACTTATTTAAGGCTTACAGCCAATCAAAGTACCTGTTCGGAAGCCGGGTTTTCAATCCAAACCAAATCCAAGGGCTGGCGGTTGACCATTGGCTGTTGGTTTGGGTGCGGTGCAGCATGCCCAATTCAACGCGCAATCCGCTGGCTGGGTTCACCAAATAGGAAGCCGTGGTTTCTACAAAAACAAATTCGGTGGTCAGGCCTTGACCTACATAATTGCCGTAGGAACCAATGCCATCCGGACCGTCAATGTTTCCACCCCATGGAGCGCTGTCGTCCAGTTCAAAGATATTTCCACCGTAGTGGATTCCATCGTTCGGATCTAACCCTTTTTTGGCATAGCTGAGCCGGCCTCGAAAGGCAAATCGACCTTTCGTGTATTCAAGTCCTGCGTTGATTTCCCAAAAATTAGAACCCATGGGGTGGGCTAGGGGTTGGTTGTAATGCCCGTAGTTGCTGGCGACCGATTTAAAGTGGCTGTACATATAGGGCCGAACCAGATTGAATTCAGAACGCAGATGCAGGTTCTTTAAGCCAAAGGCATCGAAATATTTTAATCCTGCCTGAAAGGCTTGCTTATTGGCTCTCCAACCCGGATAGGGCTTACCCAACATGGCGCTCAAATTAAACTCATCCAAAACCACCTGACCATAAAATTGGTAGTGCTTCAGAAAATTCCAGCGCAGGTTCAAGCCCAGCAAGGCATTGTCTTCTGACCCCAATCCGAATTCCACCGGGCGGTAAAAAATAACGGGATTCAGGTAGTTGAAATCGAATCCCCGGCTGTTGCCTAAAGAATCAACTCCGCCCCGCCAAATAATGGATTCAAACAAGCCAATTTCCAATCCGTCCACGGGTTGGAAAATCAGGTAATGAAAGGTGCCGAATTTTTTATTTTGAATTCCATCGGCTCCGCCCGATTGCATCAAGGGGCTTAGATCGGTGAATTCGGCCCATAAATTCACGTACTTAAATTTCCAGATTTCGGTTTCGATTTTGAAATAGGGGTAGTTAAATCCGGCATCCGACAAAATATGCGACCGATATCCATCTCCAATAAAGTGCTTTCCATGCCCCAATTCAAAACCAATAAACTCGGTAGGCTGATATCGAACATAGCCCGTGGCGAAGGCAAAGTCATGGCCGTTGGTGCCAAAGGGTTTGGGTCGGCCCATGCCCGGTGTTACCCGAGCTGAATCTACAAAGCGCTGTACAAATCCGGCAAAAACAGCCTGATTTTCATAAAATTCCGTATAAAACGACACTTTCGAGCCCAAATTTCCCCGGGCCGTTAGTCCCCGGCTGTTGTTCCAGGTGCGGCGTTCACCTTTGTCTGAAACCCCAACAGTAAAATCAAAGGCAGGATTGATTTCCAGGGCAAAATTTTTAGCATACACCCGAACTAAATCTTCTGAAAACAGCTTTCGTCCAACAAAGGTCCGGGCAAATCTCCACTTTAAAGGAGCCGGAGCAATGGCAGAATCCAATGAAACCACGGGCTGCATGGCCGAAGTGCGGTAGGGTTTCATTGAAGTGGCCAGGCCCATGCCTTTGCGTGTCATTTCGCGTTCGTACCTCAACTGATTGAAATGGTCAAAAGGAACATGGTAATGCTGGGCCAGCAACGTGTTCAGGCTCAGCATCAAGAAAATAGAAAGGGCAATGCGCAATACCATGGGTAGAATTTCTGCTCAAAGATACAAAGGTCGCGCACTTGTCAAGCCCGGAATGCGGATGAGGTCGGCGATGGTTTAATTTTAATGTTGGGCGGCTGCCGGGCTTTCAGCGCTAGTCCGCGGTTGCCGGGGGCTGGCCCAGCGGGCTTGCGGTGGCTCCTAAAGTCGCCTCCGCGCCGCGCGGGCCAGGCCCCGCCACCCTGGCGGGCTAGCAGCTTCAATCCCTGCCGCGGGCGACTCAAATCTAAAACTCAAGTCGGATTAAGGAACCACGGTAAACTCAATCACCGAAATGCTGTGCACATTTTGGCCTGGGGCCAAGGTACTGCCCGCCGGCAACCACAGCGGAAGTTTTTGCTCCCATACGCCATAGGTTATGCCGTTGTATCCCCCATTGGATGACCTTGTTGCACGAACGGTAAATGCATTCCCATCAATGGTAAGTTGGTCATTTTGACTGCCTCCCATAATGTTGGTTGGGGCCGCACTGTATAAAATGGATTCCAGCTTCCAAACTTTGTTGGCCGGAACGGTTTGTGTGGCAGAAACAACCAATACTTGACTAAACTGCAGGGTTTGGCTGTGCAGTTTCGTTGCAATGGGAATAAGGATAAAAAGAAGTAGAAGCAGTTTTCGCATGGGTAATTGGAGGTATAACTTAACGTTAAGGAACCACGGTAAATTCGATGACTGAAATTCTGTAAGTAAAATTACCGGCCGCCAAGGTTGTACCTGCCGGTAGCCAAAGGGGTTGATTAAAACTGTACATTGCGACCCCACTATAGGCTGAAATTGCGGTTGTATGGTTGTTAATGGTAATTCTACAAGCCAATGAATTATTATTTAACATCGTAGGGCCATCGGGAATGACGGCCTCCACCTTCCAAACTTTATTTGCGGGCACCGTTTGAACGGTTGAGATTAGCAACACCTGGCTAAATTGCAGGGTTTGGCTTTGCAGCGAGTTCGAAACAAATAAAGCGGTTGGCAATAAAAGGAGAAATAGGTGCCGCATAAGAAAATGAATTTATATGGGTAAATTTTAGGGAACCACGGTGAATTCGATGACCGAAACGCTGCTAACATTTTGTCCGGCAGCCAAAGAGGTTCCGGCCGGCAGCCAAAGTGGAAGTGTCGTACTTATGCCGGCCTGATAACTCGAATAACCCACCGTGCAAATGCTGTTGTTGATAAGCAAATAAGCACTAAAATAACTGCTGATATTGTAATTCGTGAAATTCTGAGAAAGTACCAATGATTCCACCTTCCATACTTTGTTTGCAGGCACCGTTTGTGCAGTATTTACCAACAACACCTGACTAAATTGAAGAGTTTGGCCTTGCACTCCATTCGAAATCGCAAAAACCGAAGCCAAAACAAAGAGAAATAAAAAGCGCATGTGAAATGATTTTCTCAAAAATACCAATTAAGGAGCAGCGAAATTCTACTGTACATTAAATTTAGTCTATTTTCCAAGGAATTCCTTACCTGTTCAATGATGATGCTTGCCGCAAGCCTTATTGGTTCTAGGGGTAAAACTTCGCGGTCTCGGTTTAAGGGTGAAATGCTCCGTGGGAATAGGAGGCTTAACAGCGGCAGGGATTCAAGGTTTACTCCCCTGAAGCGACACCAGTTCCTGCAGAAATTAGCTTGCCTTTTGACGGTTTGAGAGAAAAAAGCCGTACATTGAATAAAGCGAAATAAACCTGCGGCTATACGACCAATTTGCCGGATAGGCGAAGGATTGTAGCGGTTATTTATAAGTTACCTGCAACCTAACAAGACATAGAACATGAATAAAAGAGATAGAAAAAACGGATTGACTAAAAAAATACTAAACACAATCTTTAGCCTCGTAATTACGACCTGTAATCTTAATGCTCAAGCTATATGGGACAATTTCTCATTTGTTCATCGCAATGGACAAGAAATACACAATGGGCAAAACACGCCCATCCATCTAGACGGAGTGAACATTGGTTCATGGTTGATGTGGGAGGGATTAATGTGGAGTGGCGGACTAACCTCAGAAAAAGAAATGACGACTAAAATGAGCACAATTATTGGTGCTACTGCTGTAAACGCATTTCGAGATTCTGTTTATAAGCATTATTTATCAATGGCAGACATTGAAAGAATTTCGCAACAATGTTTTAATGTTGTTCGTGTACCTTTTAATCATACAATATTAGAAGATGATTCCAATCCCTACGTTTATAAACAGAGCGGATGGGACCTTCTTGATAGTTTATTGCAATGGTGTGAAGAGAATAATGTCTATGTTGTGCTTGATCTACATTCGGCACCAGGTGGGCAGAACACTTTACATCTGGCAGACCCAGACCCTGTTGACCTTTGGCAATCTCCCACTAATAAAACCCGTACCGTTGAACTATGGCGAGCTATTGCAAACCGATACAAAAACAGAGGTATCATTGCTGCTTATGATTTGTTAAACGAACCGAATGTATGGTGGTGGCCAGATTTAATAAATCTCTACAATGATATAATTGCAGCAATAAGATCCGTTGATAATAATCATATGATTATGCTCGAAGGAAACCAGTATGCTAAGGATTTATCAATTTTCACATCACTACCGGATTCTAACATATGTCTTCACTTTCATTATTATCCAACTATAGGGGGGCCACAAAACATGAATAGCTACTTATCAGTTTCAAATTCCTTAAATGTTCCTATTTGGTGTGGTGAGTGGGGTGAGGACAATTTTAACGGATTACAAGACCAGCTTGATACATTAACTTTTCCAGCTTATAAAGTAAGAGGCAATGCTTTCTGGACATGGAAAACAGTACAAAATCTATTTTCGAATCCTCACTATTTATATGCAACTAATCACCCTGATTGGCAAAACACAATGAATTGGGTTTCATACAACACACCTACGGTGACTGCTGTGCAAATGCAAAATGGCATAAACAGTTTTATACAAAATATTAAATTGCAAAATTGCACAACAGACACATTAGTTGCCAATTTAATTTACATGTGCAATATAACTGGTACGGCTGATTACATGATGCTTAATAATACAATAGTTTATCCCAATCCCTTTTCGAATTCTATTAACGTAATAAATACTCAAGAAATATCAAATTATGAATTATTGAATTCAACTGGTATTTCTGTTTGGTCTGGTAGCAACATAAACAATGAGGATTTTTCAAATCTTCCAAGTGGAATTTATTTCCTAAAAATTAAATACGGGAATTCATTCGTTGCAAGAAAAATTATCAAAATGTAATCCAATGAAAAATACACTATTAATTACTTTTTTCTTTTCATTCTCAATAAATACTATTTTAAGTGCTAATGATAATAGCTATTTACATAGACAGAGCAACGATATTATTGATTTACAGGGTAAACGATTCATTATTAAAGCGACAAACGTGTAACCACCCCATTTTTAGGACAGCGTTTAAATATACAAATTTGTGTTTAATTTCATTTTGCCAATCAAGAAACGGAAACGGGCTCTGCTGAGGAGCAACCCGTCAGGGATATTGATTCGGTCACGGAGAATCTTCTCTTTTAATGCGCTGACTTTGTCGGCGCAT
>CAIKAF010000027.1 GCA_903825395.1 uncultured Flavobacteriales bacterium | reverse complement strand
GCGGCTGATTTGCCCGCTTCGTACTCTTTTAACGCATGTACAATCTGCGTTTCTGTGAATTTCGATTTTTTCATGATTTGAACAGTGTTTAAAGTTAGAAAATCTAATTTTAACCTGTCCTATTTTTGGGGGTGGTTACACCTTCGACTTCGCTCAGGCACCCGTGGCGGTGACCCGTGGCTGTGGTTGGGCCTAGCCTCGACTTCACTCAGGCACCAGTGCCGGTGGTTGAGCGTAGCCGAAACCACCATTGAAAGCCCGTCCGGCCGCCCAAATCCCTTAAATACGACTGAAAATTAAATTAAGTACAAATTTACTGAACGGCGAACAGCATCCTCGCCCATGCAACATCATAAATTTAAATATAAATCAGGATTCCGTCCTACATTCATCCTTCAGTATTTGCTTTGTACCTTTGCTGCAAATCATTACAATGGAATACAGCAATCTTATTGTCGCCATCGATTCTGGAATTGGAACGATTACCATCAACAGACCTGAAAAATTAAATGCCCTTAATCGAGTAACGATACAGGAACTT
The DNA here is from genome assembly GCA_903825395.1 of uncultured Flavobacteriales bacterium. GTDB lineage: Bacteria > Bacteroidota > Bacteroidia > CAIKAF01 > CAIKAF01 > CAIKAF01. The sequence continues at coordinate 31,423 of CAIKAF010000027.1, read as the reverse complement.
AGTTCTGCTTTAGATGCCCTGGCACTGGACTCTGCCGTCCGGGTTCTAATTGTTACCGGCTCAGGAAATAAAGCCTTTGTGGCAGGGGCAGACATTTCAGAATTTGCTTCATTTCCGGTAGAACAGGGCGAGGCATTGGCCAGAGACGGTCAGCAAGCGCTGTTTGATAAAGTTGCTCATTTCCCAAAACCGGTGATTGCCGCTGTAAATGGGTTTGCCCTAGGAGGCGGTTTGGAATTGGCCATGGCCGCCCATGTGCGTATTGCAGCCGATTCAGCAAAAATGGGCTTGCCTGAATTGAGCTTAGGAGTCATTCCAGGCTACGGCGGCACCCAGCGCCTGCCTCAATTAATTGGCCGCGGAAGAGCCTACGAAATGCTGTTTTCAGCCCGAATGATAGACGCTTCAACAGCCCTGGTCTGGGGACTTGTAAATAAAACATGTGTCTTGGAAGAGCTCATGACCGAAGCTAGATCTATGGCCCAAGGATTTCTAAAAACATCTACCCAAGCCAGTGCAGCAGCCATTCAAGCCGTAGAGGCGGGATTTAGACCCACCGAACGAGGCTATGCCTCAGAAATTACAGCCTTTGGCCAGTGCTTCCAAACTCCAGACTTTATTGAAGGCACAGGTGCATTTTTAGAAAAGCGCAAGCCTGACTTTTCCTAAACCATGTCCACCACAGGCCCCAGTTATTCCCTACTGGAAATCTGCCAGCATGTGCAAGATTTACTACGTAATACCTACGTGGATTCCTATTGGATACGGGCCGAAATTAATACCTTGAATTTGTACCCGGCGTCGGGACATTGCTACCCCGATTTGGTCGAGAAAAAAGAAGGTGCAGTGGTGGCTCAAATGCGCTCTATTTTATGGAAAGGCGATTATGAGCGCATCAATGCCCAGTTTCAGAAAACCTTGAAAGAGCCCCTGAAAAATGGGATTAAAGTGTTGATGTTGTGCCAGCTGCAGTTCCATCCGGTATATGGAATGTCGTTGGTGATTAAGGACATGGATCCGGCATACTCTTTGGGCGATTTAGAGCGAGAAAAGCAACTCTGCATTCAAACCTTGAAGGCCGAAGGCCTTTTTGGAGCCAACCGCACCCTACCCAAACCCTGGCTTCCAAAACGTATTGCATTGATTTCAGATGCCAGCAGCAAGGGATTTGGAGATTTCAACAAAGTGTTGGAAGAGGCCCGGCAAACATGGGGATATGGGTTTTATTGCCATTTATTCCCCGTGGTGCTTCAAGGAGACCGCGCAGTAACTACCATTTTGGAGCAACTTAACCGAATTGAACGCGTACATGAACATTTTGATGCTGTGGCCTTGGTTCGCGGCGGAGGCGGAGAGGTAGGTATGTCCTGCTACAACCACCTGGAATTAAATCGGGCCTTAGCCTCCTTCCCTTTGCCAGTGCTTACGGGAATTGGCCATGCTGCCAATCAAACGGTGGCAGAGCAGGTGGCTTGGTACAATGCCATTACTCCAACTAAATTGGCCGAATGGTTGGTTCAGCAGCTGCACAATGTTTCAGTACCCCTTCAAAAATGCTTGGATGCCTTGATTCAGCAGGGCCTGGATACGCTGATAGATGCTCGAATGGAATTGCGGCAAGCGGAACGTCTGCTGGGCGCTTCCGCCCGAAACCGACAAGACCGAAACCGAGCCCGTTGGCAACACGCCGTTCAGCAAGTAGGTTCAGCCGTCCGCTATTTGAATAGACATGAGCAAGCCAAGCTTCAGCGGAACCGCGAACAACTTAGGTTGGCCACCCAGGTGCAGGGGAAAGGGCAAAAACTGGAATTGGAACGAAAGGCTGCTGGTATTGCTTCTATGGCCAAACAATCGCTTCAGGCCCAACTGCTGGCCTTGGAATTTATGGAAAAGCAAGTTCAACATTTGAGTCCAGAACAGGTGTTGAAGCGGGGATTTAGCATAGTTAGTCAACAGAGAAAGGTTTTGAACCAGAGCAGCATGGTGCAGCTTTCTTCGCCTTTAACCATTCAATTTTACCGGGGCAAGGTCATCGCCAACCCCATAGAAATAAATCAATCAGATGAACAGGTATGAGCACAAAAGAAACCTATAAAGCGTCCTTTGATGAGCTTCAACAAATCATTACGGAAATGGAGAGCGGTGAAATTGGAGTCGATGAATTGGCCAGCAAAGTCAAAAGAGCTTCCGTATTGATTCAAAAATGCAAAGAGATTTTAAGCAAAACAGAAGTGGATGTTCAGAAGATTTTAGATGGATTGGAGGAGAACTAAGACAATTATTAGTCCAAGCCAAATTCCAGTCGTACCGTAACCGATGCCGTTTTATACATGGCTGAAGTATTGAAGGTGCCTCCCCAAGAATAATCTTCACCCCCATTTTGAGATGTAATTTGGAACACCCCCATTTGGGCGCTTCGCAAATCTCCTAAGGAATTGTTGGCATTTTCTGCGATTTGTTCCGCTCGAGTGGTGCCATCTTTAGTGGCTTCGGCCAGCATTTTTATCTTTAAATTGGCCAATTCGGTGTAGTAATAGGAGGGACTTTCTGAACTAATATTTATTCCATCGTTGATCAATTCGGTAGCCTCTCTCGAAATTTTTGAAATCAAGTCAACATCACTGGATTGGACATCGACATCTTGGGTTAGGGAGTAATTTAAAAAAGTTTGATCTAAAAGATTTCCGTGGTCATCGTATTTATTGCGGTAATTGGTCTCTGTCGAAACAGAACTGAATGTCAAGTCCTCATCTTTGAATCCTTTTTTCAACAGAAATTTGGTAATGGCTTCACGGTGTTCCTGAAGACGGGTGTAGCCCTCTTTTAAATCGACATTTTCTACAGAATACCGACCTGTCCAAACTCCCAAATCTGACTTAAAATCGCTGCTACCTAGACCAGTTACATATATCCGATCGGAATGGCTATTTCTTTGGATGAAAGCCTGACCTCCAATAGCTGCTGCTCCTACAACGGCAATGAAAATAACAAATGTGTTGAGGTGGGGCTTTATGTGTTTGTAGTTCATAAATAGGGGTTTGATAACAAAGGAATGGATTTTCTTGAGTTTTATTGTACACAGCATTCACCGGTATTGAAAATTATTGGAAATTGTTGAAAACTTGGGTTGATTTTGGGCCTCAATCTGCCTACCTTTGAAAAAATTAATGAGATGGAGATTTCAGGAAAAATAACGCAAGTGATGCAAGAGGTGAACGGCCAGGGAAAAAACGGCACCTGGAGAAAGCAAGAGTTTGTGCTTCAGCAACCTGGGCAGTACCCCAAAAATCTATGCATGGAAATTTGGGGAGATAAAATAGATAAGTACGGTTTAAAGGAAGGCATGAATGTGCGGGCAAAAATTGATTTGGAAAGCCGAGAGTACAATGGCCGTTGGTACACCAGTGTAAAAGTTTGGGATTTAAGTGAAGATATGGCCGGAATGCCTAACCCTGGCACGCAAGCTCCACCCACTGCTCCAGCCAGTTCCGGTTCGGCAGTAGGAGGAACCCTGCCCGGAGCAGGAAGTCCCCCTCCCAGTCCACCAGCTGGAACGACCCCATTCGAAGACGATTTGCCCTTTTAATCGTTTCGAACGTTCGGCGAATCCATAAGTTGGATTTCCTAAAATTCGTTTCGCCGTAAAAGGTAGAATCAGCCGGCAGGTGTCATAGCAGACTTGATTCATGCGGGCCTATCCGGCAATTTTTCCATGATTTGAATGATTTACAGATTGCCTCAACCTAGTCAATGGTATTGGCGACCCAATGAGGTGTAAACCATATTGCCTGCGCCCTCCAAATTTAAGTCCGTTAAAAACATTCTTGGCTAATATTATTTGGCACAGGATGTTTTTTCAACCTTTGTAAACTCAGCTTAAGTGGTCTTCAGGGTTTTGTTACCTTTGCGCACTAAAACACAACATTATGAGTTTATTGGTGATTGGTACCGTGGCGTTTGATGAAGTAGAAACCCCATTTGCCTCTTCCGGCCGGATCATTGGGGGAGCCGCAACCTATGTTTCGTTGGCCGCCTCTTATTTTTTAAAAGAAAACATCCATTTGGTGTCGGTAGTAGGAGATGATTTTCCTGAAAGTGGAATCGAACATTTTCACAAACGGGGAATATCTACAGAAGGACTTCAAATCAAAAAAGGAGAAAAATCTTTCTTTTGGAGAGGGCGTTACCGTTCCGATATGAATTCCCGCGACACCTTAGACACCCAGTTGAATGTTCTTGCCGATTTCAATCCGATTTTACCCGATAGCGCCAAGGAATGTGATTTTTTGATGTTGGGGAATTTAATGCCCAAACTTCAACGAAATGTATTGCAGCAAATGAATCGCCGGCCTAAATTGGTGGTTATGGATACCATGAATTTTTGGATGGATTCCGCTTGGGATGATTTAATTGACACGTTAACCATGGTAGATGTGCTTACCATTAATGACGAAGAGGCACGTCAATTGTCGGGTGAATTCAGCTTGGTCAAAGCAGCCCGTAAAATTTTAACCATGGGCCCACGCTATTTGGTCATTAAAAAAGGAGAAAACGGGGCATTGTTGTTTCATCAGAATGAAGTGTTTTATGCCCCTGCAATGCCCCTGGAAGAAGTGTTTGATCCTACGGGTGCAGGAGATAGTTTTGCTGGCGGCTTCATTGGCTTTCTTGCCTCTCAGCCTGAAATCAATTTCAAAACCATGAAACAGGCCGTTATTTATGGTTCTGCTATTGCTTCGTTTTGCGTAGAACGGTTTGGAATAGAGCGGGTCATTGAACTGCAGCCTCAGGAACTCAGCGACCGAATCCGGCAGTTTGTGCGGTTGGTTGATTTTACCATTCAACCCGGAAATTAAATTGGTTTAGCCTTGCACATCGCAGAAACGGTTCTAGAATCGATGCGATTCAGATTTAAACCAAAGACTCCGTTCTATTCTGTTGAGGGTTTTCCTAAAATTTCAACCACAACACAGCTTGCTTTGTTACCTTTGTAGCAAATACTACAATTATGGCGGTTGAAAAGTTAAACGATTCCGAATTTGCCGGCCTGCTAGGTCAAGGAGGCCCCATCGCTGTTAAGTTCTACGCAGATTGGTGTGGAAGCTGCAAACTCTTTTCTCCTAAGTTTCGACGTATTAGTGAGGATGAAGCCTTCGCTGGTATTCGATTCGTTGATATCAATGCGGAGGAAAATCCTGAAAGCCGCCGGCTGGCGGGAGTTGACAACCTACCCTTTCTTGCCGTATTCAATGAGGGGGCTTTGGTTCAAGGTATGGCCACAAGCAAAGAAGAAAAGTTGATTGAAATGCTAAATCAAGTGGCATCATGAAATTGCCTGAAATCAAACGCTTGGCTCAAAGCCATTCCCTGGATGAACTGAAAGCCGCTGAAAATGCGTTCTATGATGAGGCCACGCCGGCCATTGAAGTGCATGGAGATGATGAAGGGGAAAAGTTAACGCACATTTTAGCTGCCCAAGATATTGTAACAAACATGCAGAAGGGAATGAGCTTACCCGAAGCCGTTCGGGCCTATTCCCAACGCGTTCGAAATTCTATTTCTTAATTATACCCTGAATGAATGTCATAGAGCGCATTGAATCGGCCAAGGGCCCGCTGTTCTCGTTCGAGGTTATTCCACCGCTGAAAGGCGTCGGAATTGAAACCCTATTTAAAGCCATTGACCCACTCATTGACCTAAAACCCTCATTCATCAACGTTACGTACCACCGCGAGGAGTTCGTTTATAAAAAACGGGAAAAGGGATATTTGGAAAAGGTGTCTATGCGTAAAAGGCCCGGAACCGTAAGCATCTGTGCTGCAATCCAACATAGGTACTCCATTGATACTGTTCCCCATTTGATTTGTGGGGGCTTTACAAAAGAAGAAACTGAAAATGCGCTGATTGATTTGGATTTTTTGGGCATCAACAATGTGTTGGCGCTGCGGGGAGATCCAATAAAAACAGAAACTCATTTTTCGCCTACCGAAGGCGGTCACGCTCATGCTGTTGATTTGGTGAAACAAATTAACGACATGAACAATGGAATTTATTTGGATGACGAGATTCGCGAACCCTATCCCACCAACTTTTGTGTTGGCGTAGCGGGCTATCCTGAGCGGCATTTTGAATCGCCACACATGGATCTTGACATTCGGTATTTAAAAGATAAAATCGAGGCCGGTGCTCAATACATTGTCACTCAATTGTTTTTTGACAACAAAAAGTTCTTTGCCTTTCGAGATCGGTGCTGGCAAGAAGGCATTCGGGTACCCATTATTCCAGGAATAAAGCCAATTGAACGGTTATCGCACTTAACCTTCATGCCGAAGTTTTTCCATGTAGAAATTCCAGGTCCGCTGACCCATGCCCTAATGCAATGTAAAAGCGATGAAGAAGCGCGTCAAGTGGGTGTGGACTGGGGAATCGCCCAATGCAAAGAACTACTGGAAAACGATGTTCCGGGAATTCATTTTTTCACGATGGGTAAAAGCAAAGCGGTGCGCGCTATTGCAGGAGCCATTTTCAGCGACCGATAAATTCCTTCGGATCAACCATTAAGGTGGTGTCGATGGGAATAGATTTTCGGAACAAACCCATAATTTTCACCTGTACAGAACCTTGAATCTGCACCGGAAGCTTTTTCCCTTGAAGAGTTAACATTAAAGCATTGGGCGCCGATTGCAGTATGGCATTCGAATTTAGGGTGGCTTTCAACGGAAATTCAATGGATTTCTTGGCAGGAAATCGTATGCTGCTGTCGTTTTGAAGCCTTCCTACCGTTTTTTGCAAATAGACCAAATCCAAAACAATGGAAGTGGAGGTAACGGAAATACCATTCGGGTTTTCTGCTTTTAATGTGACAGAACTGCCTGCGCCCAAGGACAAATTGTAGGCCACTAAATCAACCTTAGGCATAGAAACAGAGCATGAAGTCAGAAGAAACCCAACTCCAACACCTATTAGGGCGTACCTCTTATTATTTAATTTGAGCATAATGGTGAAAAAACCAGGGTATGGTTTCTATTCCTTTATAGAAATTAAAAACGCCATAACTTTCATTGGGAGAATGCAGGGCATCGATATCCAAACCAAATCCCATTAACACCGATTTTAAACCAAGTTCCTTTTCAAATAAGGCAACAATAGGTATGGAACCTCCTCCCCGGGTGGGGATTGGCTCCTTCCCAAATGTGGCTTTCATGGCCAAACTGGCTGCTTTAAATTCAGGCGAGTCTGATGGGGTAACAACGGGTTCCCCGCCATGGTGGGGGCGAACTTCCACCTGAACGGATGGAGGCGCGATGGATTTAAAATAATCAGAGAACAACTGTGTAATGGTTTCCGAACGCTGATTCGGCACCAGACGCATGGAAATTTTGGCATAGGCCTTTGATGGCAAAACCGTTTTTGCTCCTTCTCCGGTATACCCTCCCCAAATTCCATTTACATCAAGGGTTGGACGAGTTCCTGTCCGCTCAAAAGTGCTAAAGCCTTCTTCTCCATGCAGTGCCTCAATTCCAAGATCTTTTTTATACTCCTCTACATCGAATGGAGCGCTGTTCAAGGCCTTACGATCGGCCTCAGAAAGGGCAACAACATCGGCATAAAATCCAGGTATGGCAATTCGGCCCTGATCATCATGCATTTGTGCAATCATTCTTGACAGGATATTGATTGGATTGGCTACAGCCCCACCATATACCCCCGAGTGCAAATCACGGTTGGGTCCTGTAACTTCAACTTCCACGTAGGATAAACCACGAAGTCCGACATCAATCGATGGAGTGTCGTTGCCGAGCATACTGGTATCTGAAATCAAAACCATATCGGCAGCAAGACGCTGTTTCTCGTTTTTCACGAAGGTGGATAAGTTGTTGGATCCAACTTCCTCTTCCCCCTCAATCATAAATTTAACGTTGCACGGCAATTCACCCGAAGCCCACATGGCTTCAAAGGCCTTTAGGTGCATATAAAACTGACCTTTGTCGTCTGCCGAACCACGAGCATAAATCCGTTCGTTTCTTATTTCCGGCTCAAAGGGAGGCGTAGTCCAAAGTTCCAAGGGTACAGCAGGCTGAACATCGTAGTGGCCATATACTAAAACGGTGGGTAAAGCCGGATCAATTATTTTCTCTCCATACACTATAGGATATCCTGCTGTCGGGCAAATCTCCACCGCATCAGCCCCAGCCTCTTTCAAACGTTCGGCCACAAATGCGGCGCAAGAATGAACATCGGCCGAAAAGGCGGGATCGGCGCTTATGGAAGGAATGCGAAGTAAATCAAACAATTCTGCCATAAACCGCTCACGGTTGGATTGGATAAAATCTTGAGTCTTTTGCATGGTTCTATCTGTATTAATTAACTTTTGGAATGCCCCTGTCTGTTAGCCCTTAATGCAAACAATGCATCGAAAACACCCGGTGGACCTTCCTCATTTCAAGGCTTGAAAGTACATAATCTTCAGCACATGTTCACAACTTTTTTGCGTTTAGGCGATGGCCTGAAAGGACCGATTCGGGATTCCACTTGCCCGCGGTTATCGTTTTGTGGCATTATTTACCCCATCGACGCTACCATTAATTCCATCTTTGACCAAAGTTCTGGTAAACTGTTTTTATTGTTTCCCAACCTGGACTTGTTTCACTACCCAAATATTCATGAATACAACCAATTCTCATTCCTGTGTTTTTTAACCACACAATCATGGAAAATTACACGTTGATTTCTTGAGGTAAAGGATGGCTGGCCTCATAGAGTAAAACCTATGATTTAAAACAACTTTTCGGCCATGAACGTTACCCTTTTTGACATGGGAGCATAAGTTCTGTTAAAATGCGCCCAACCCCCTTGAAAAGCTGAGAAAAAGGCAGTAAATTGTAGCAATTTTGTAATATGGCTAAATTCCGCCTTGCCCTCAAACCCATTCTGCGCTCAAGCATGTTGCTCTGGGCGGTTTTGGTGCTTTGGCCCATGGGCTTAATGGCTCAGCTACAAACCGCAGGAGGCATACCTCCTGCTGATTTGGTGCAAAATATTTTGTTGGGCGGCGGAGTTCAAGTTTGGAATGTGAACCTGACCGGAAGTGGAATGGCTTATGGGTCTTTTACAGCCAACAATACCAACTTGGGCTTAAATTCGGGAATTCTTTTAACCACCGGCATGATTTCAGGTCCGAACGGACCCCAAGGTCCGAATAACCGGCCCGATGCCGGGGTGGATAACTCCTTCCAAGGTTCCGCGTTATTGAATGCTGAATTTGGCTTTTCTCAGCCGACCTTCAACGCCACTACATTATCCTTTAATTTTATTCCTCAAGGCGATTCCATTGCCTTCCGATACGTGTTTGGCTCGGAAGAATACCGGGAATTTGTCGGCTCTGAATTCAACGATGTTTTTGGTTTCTTTATTTCAGGACCCAATCCCGCCGGAGGCAATTACCAAAACCAAAACATTGCCCGATTGCCCAACGGAACAAAGGTGGCCATTAACAATGTGAACCACTTGACAAATTCTCAATTTTATGTGGACAACGAACTGCCCTCTCCCGGTATGTCGTTGCAGTACGATGGATTTACCCGAGTCCTGACTGCCCGGGCCAAAGTGATTCCCTGTTCCACCTATACCATTCGATTGGCCATCGCCGATGTGGCCGATGGAATTTATGACTCCGGCGTGTTCCTGGAGGCCAAAAGCTTCACTTCCGACGGCCTCAGCATGTACTACACGGTCTTAAATGGAATCTCAAAAGACACCTTGCACGAAGGCTGCGGAACAGCAGCTATTGTAATTAAAAACACGCTTCCTCTCGCTCAAAATAAAACCGTCAATTTGTTGCTTCAGGGCAATTCCATCAATGGTGTTGATTACCAAACCTTACCCACTCAAGTTACGATTCCGGCAGGAATCGATTCGGTGGTTATTTTTACTTCTGCCTTGGCCGATGGTCTTGCTGAAGGCACGGAGCTCTTGATTGTTACTGCCGATGACCCCAACCTGTGTCCCGACATTGAACGGCCTAGCGTTCGAATCCCCATTGCTGATGTATTGCCCTTGACAGTAAAGGCTATGGATGATGTTTCCTTTGCTTGCAACAACCAGGTTGTGTTTTTGACGGCAAGCACCACCGGTGGGGTGGGAATGGCATCGTTGACCTGGTCTCCGGGTAACCTCTCAGGATCGCCTGTTCCGGCACTGGTTGGACAAAGCACTCAATTTGTGGTTTCTGCTACGGATGTGTGCCAAAATACCGCCACAGATACAGTTTATGTCCAAGTACCTGATGCCGCACCCTTAAATTTAACCTTCAGTCCAGACACCGTAATTTGTCCGGGAGAATCCGTGCTGCTTCAGGCACAATACGGAGGCGGAATTGGAGAGTTGGTTTTTATTTGGGACAACGGCCACCCCTCCGATTCGCTTAGCCAATGGGTAAGTCCCCCTGCCTCACAAGTGTTTACCGTTTCCGTTTCAGACAGCTGTGGAAACGTGCTTAGTCAGTCGGCTCGAATTACCGTCCGCGCGCCTCAAACTCGGTTTGACTACCATTACATCGACAACAATAAAATCATTTTCGATTCTGAATCCTCATCAGATGTGGTTGACTGGCTTTGGGAATTTGCCGGTTCTGGTACCGATACGGTTGAAGATCCCATCCGATTGTTCGTCGATACAGGATTTCAGATTGTCCGATTAACGGTTACCAACGAATTTGGCTGTCAGCTTCAAGTGGAAGATACCATTTACATTTATCCGCCTTTTGGATTTTATATTCCCAATTCGTTTACCCCCAACAACGATTTGCTAAACGATATTTTTAGGGGATATGGACAAGGTTTCAAAGACATTGTTTGGCGCGTGTTTGATCGCTGGGGGCAAGAGGTGTTTGTTTCCTCTCATTTGAAACGGGGTTGGGATGGGCAGCGCGAGGGTGTCCCCTACCCCTTGGGCGTTTATGTTTATCGGTTTGAATTGATTTTACCCAACAACCGACCTAAAGTGTTCATGGGAAATGTAAACCTGATACGATAGGATGAAACGGGGATTGATTTGGGCCTGGTTTGGTTTTTTTCTGCTCTTGGTTTCCCCCCTGAAAGCCACCCACATCATCGGCGGTGAAATGTACTACGATTGCTTGGGAGGGAACAATTACTTGATTACGCTGAAAGTGTACCGCGACTGCCTGAACGGACAGGCACCCTTTGATAACCCGGCGAGCATTTCCGTTTGGGATGCCGGCGGAAATTTGTTGCAAACCATCAATTTGCCTTTTCCCGGTGCCAACAATGTGCCCTTTACGCCAAGCTCCCCCTGTTTTCAAGCACCTCCCGGCGTCTGCGTAGAAGAAGCTATTTACACAATCCAAGCTACCCTGCCCATACAAACCAGCGGAATTACTCTGGCCTATCAACGGTGTTGCCGAAACAATAGCATCGTCAATCTTGTAAATCCCGGAAGTACAGGAAGCACCTATCAAACCACCATCCCGGGCACCAATTTGGTCAGCTGCAACTCGAGCCCCCGATTCAACAATTTTCCTCCCATTGCCGTTTGCCTTGGCGATTCCTTGAAATTCGACCATTCTGCAACCGACCCCGATGGAGACAGCTTGGTGTATGAATTGTGCTCAACCTATCATGGGGGATCAGTGGCAACCCCGATGCCCATACCCACCAGCCCACCCCCGTTTACTCCCATTACTTTTTCCCCACCCTTTTCAGCAACCTATCCTTTGGCTTCAAATCCGCCCATTTCAATCAATTCAGCCACCGGATTTATGACCGCCGTTCCAAACCAAGTAGGGCAATATGTGGTAGGTGTATGTGTAAAGGAGTACCGAAACGGAGTTTTACTTGGAGTACATCAACGGGATTTTCAATTCAATGTTACGGCATGTTTAATCAATACTCAGGCCGGATTCAGCTTTAACACCTCCCTGCAAACCGAACCCGATGGCAGTTATTTTATTTGCGGAGATTTGCCCGTTAATTTCATCAATTCTTCCCTTAATGCCTCAACCTTTGCTTGGGATTTTGGAGTAATTGGAAGCAGCTCGGATGTCAGTTCAGCCTATCAACCACAGTTCACCTTCCCCGGCCCCGGAACCTATCAAATTCAGTTGATCAGCAATCCCGGTTTTTTCTGCGCAGATACTGCCTTACAGACGTTAACCGTTAAAGCTGACGTTAGCTTGAATCCTCTTTCGTTGCCTGACCAGTGCATTGGAACTCAAAACATCAATTTGACAGCAACAGGGAATCTCCCCCCCGGCACTCAATTTACCTGGAATTTCGGTCTGAATTCGAATCCCGGCACCTCCTCAACCAATCCCTCCGGACCCATTGTTTATTCTCAACCCGGCCAGTATCAAATCCGACTAAGCGCCGAAAGCATGGGCTGCCTAGACTCGGTCTCATTCCCAATTAATGTGTCAGGGTATGCGTACGGAATTCCGGATGGACCATATTCCGGTTGTGAGCCTGTTTCCTTAACCTTTAGCCCTCAAATTTTCCCCGAAAACAACAGTCTTCTATACTTCTGGAATTTAGGAAATGGAACTACTTCAACCCAAGCCAATCCTACGGCAGTGTTTCCGGCAGGAACCTATCAGCCCGTATTGACCGTAGTGTCTACCGGAGCTTGCCTTGATACGTTTTCCTTGCCCGTTACAGGAGGTGTGCAGGTTTTCCCAATTCCCACGGCAGGGTTGACCGGAAGTCCAGATGAACAATCCATCTTCAATCCCCATTTTATGTTTTTCAATTCTTCCATCAACAATACCGGCTGTCAATTCAATCCGGGCGATGGAAGTCCCTGGCAGCCCTGCCAGACAAGTTATGCCTATTCCTACGATTCGGCCGGATATTTTGATGCCCTAATGGTGGCTACCAATCAATTTCAGTGCAGCGATACCGCCATTTACCGTATTTATGTGCGACCTGAATTTACCTTTTATGTTCCCAATTCATTTACCCTGAATGCCGATGGCATGAATGAAGGTTTCCGAGGATATGGTACAGGCATCAAAGAATATGCGTTTCGCATTTTTAACCGCTGGGGAGAAGAACTGTTTTCTTCCAATTCCATTACGGAAGAATGGAACGGCTTTCATGAAGGCCGTATTTGCCCTCAAGGCGCATATGTGTACGCCGCTGACATTGTCGATGCCCTCGGAAATTCCCATCGTTTTCGAGGAAAAGTACTGTTGATTCGGGGAAGCGCCCTGTTGACCAAACCAAGTGGTGAACAATAATTAGGCAAATGTACGCTGCCCCATGAACCTAATGCTCCATCCGATGTTTCCTTTTTATGGAAATACGTGTTGTCAGCGACTGGTTCAACTCCGATCTACAGCAAGTAAAACAGAGCTTTAATCTGGATTTATTCAAAGCTCTAAATCCACCCTGGATGCCAGCTAAGGTGGAACGGTTTGATGGCTGTGAACCCGGCGATATTGTTCGGCTAAAATTGGGCCTGTGGCCTATTCGCTTGAATTGGGAAAGCCTTATCACTGAATCAAATACAACTCACAATAAATGGTATTTTGTCGATGAAGGCAAGGTATTGCCTTTCTTTATCCGCAAATGGAGGCATGTGCATCGGATTGAAATGAAAGAGGGCCGGTGCCGAGTTGTGGATTGCATCAATATCCAGTTCCGATCCAGCTTCTGGGCTAAGGCCATGATGCCGATTTTACGGTGGCAATTCAACTACCGAAAACCCGTCTACTTAAAGTGGCTAGACCAGCCCGGCCAATAGCCTACATTTCCTGCTTTTCCCCTATCTTTACAACATACTTTTCGCCCTTTCAAGTCTGTACTTATGACCTCACGCCTGGTCCGTATTATTGTGGTTTTTATGTTTTTTGCCATGACCGGGCTTGTAGGCATTCAAATTATTTGGATTCAGCGCGCAGTACAGCAACGCGAAGAACAGTTTGACCAAGGTGTTTATGAAGCGTTGGCACAAACTACCGTAACCTATCAGGAATCAAGTTGGCAGCGCGATTTTGATAAGTCCTTCAACTGGAAAGCGTTTGAGCTTCTGGTCCAAAACCACATGGACTCCTTGAGTCGGGTGGCTCAGATTCAAGACACCAATTTGAGAAAAGGGATAAGCGCACAGTCCCTGCGTCGCGGTTCCCAAGAACGCCTTCAATTTTCAATCAGTCCCTTTGGTGGAGCGGAAATGACAGTTATTAGTTCTGAAACCGATTCCTCCAGAGCAGCCATTCAAGCCGAAATGCATCAAACATTCCTGATGCTGAACCAAAGTAGAACTTTAATTGGGCAGCTGTTTCGACAAATGGTGGCTGATTTTTCTATGGATTTACCGACTCAAATTGATACCGCTTTGTTGCGCAATATTCTGGATGCCGAATTCAAAGAACATGGCATTAAAACCGGCTGGACCTTTGGTTTAATTATGCCGGGAGAAAAAACCTTTAAATTTAATCAACCCAAATATGCTCAACAGCTTTCCAATTCACCATACCGTGGCCCCTTAATGGTGAATCCTGTGGTAGAAAGCCCGGAATTGGTGGTGTATTTCCCCCATAAAACCAGCTTCTTACTCCGAAATCTGTACTTTTTGCTGGCGGCTTCTGCCGTCTTGATTTTAATTATCAGTGCCGCCTTCTCTTCTACCATCATTATCATTGTTCGACAAAAAAAGGTGCAAGAAATCAAAAATGACCTAATCAACAACATCACCCACGAGTTAAAAACACCCATCAGCACGATTTCTCTGGCATGTCAAGCCATTGCCGACCCTGATTTGGGCAGCTTGGCAGGAACCCGTGAAAAATACATGGGAATGATTGCCGAAGAAAATAAACGCCTCGGCATGCTGGTGGAAAATGTGCTTCAAGCCGCCGTATTTGAACGGGGCGAAGGCCTACTTAAGCTGAGAAAGGTCGATATGCATCAAAAAATTAATAGCGTATTGCGCAGCTTAGATATTCAAATTGACAACCGAAAAATATCGGTAGTTAAAAACCTAGATGCACGCGAATTTGTCGTTGAAGCGGATGAGGTTATGGTGACCAACCTGATATTCAATCTGGCCGATAATGCCATTAAATACAGCCGAAAAAAAGACGGCAATATCACGGTATCAACCTGGAATGAAGAGCTTTTCTTTTGCATTGAAATTGCCGACAACGGCATTGGTATCTCCAAAGAAAACATAAAGCGTATATTTGATAAACTATACCGAGTCCCAACCGGCGATGTTCACGATGTGAAAGGGTACGGTTTAGGATTAAGTTATGTGAAAAAAATCGTTGAAGCGCATCATGGCGAAATCCAAGTCAAAAGTCAATTGCAGGAAGGTAGCCGTTTTATGGTTCGATTGCCAATTAAACAAGAATTCTAACTCCTATGGAAGAAATTAAGCCTAAAATCCTACTGGTAGAAGACGAAGCAAACCTCGGAAACCTGCTTAAAGATTACCTGATTGCCAAAGGCTTTGAGGCCACGCTCGCCACCGACGGACAAGAAGGATTTGATCAGTTTTCTCGGCAGCGGTTCGACATTTGCATCCTCGATATCATGCTTCCCGTTAAAGACGGACATACCCTGGCCAAAGAAATCCGACAGGCAAATCCCAACATGCCCATCATCTTCCTCACCGCCAAGAGTTTACCCGACGACCGCATTGAAGGATTCAAAAGCGGTGCCGACGATTACTTAACCAAGCCATTCAACATGGAAGAGCTGTTGCTGCGCATCCAGGCTGTTCTGAAGCGCTCGGCCGCAATCCCATCCATGCACACCAACGAAACCTTTTTCACCCTGAGCCGCTACACCTTCGACGCTCAAAAGCAGTGGCTGTCTTTGGACGGAGGAGAACCACAAAAACTAACGTCCAAAGAGTCCGATTTACTGCGCTTGCTCTCCCTAAATTTGAATAAAACGCTGGATCGGGCCTTCGCCCTCAAAACCATCTGGGGCGACGACAGCTATTTCAACGCGCGCAGCATGGACGTTTACATCACCAAATTGCGCAAATATTTGAAGCAAGATCCAAAAATCGAAATCCTAAACGTACACGGGAAAGGCTTTAAAATGCTGATTTCTAAATGATTTTAGGCGTGGGCGGCAGCCGGGCTTTCACCGGTAGTCCGCGCCGCTAAGCGGCTGGGGCAGCGGGCTTGCGTGGGCTCCCAAGGTCGCCTCCGCGCCTCGCGCCCCAGGCGCTTAGCGTCTTTCGGGCTACCCGGTTCAATCCCTGCCGCAACACCTCAAAAATAAAATCCATCCAAAGGTTAACCCTTGTTTTCGCTCTTCAGTTCCAAGGCCAATTCCAAATGGCTTCTATACAATTCTGCCCAAGGCCGTGCCTCTGCCTCACGACTAAACGACCGGTCGTGCCAAACAGAAATAAACCGACCTCCAAACTGAGCTACCCTGCGCATTAACAGTTCAGTCTGTCTGAAGGCCTCTTCTGCCGATACCTTCTGATAATACCTGAAAACGGTTTCCATCACAGAAAAGGGATGAATCATTAAGGTAGAAGATGCATCCCGCTCCACATCAAAAAAAGGATACGATACAGATACACCGGCACGAAATCCAAGCACATCTGAATACCCCACCGAATGTTCATGCCTGAATCCAATTTCATGGACCTGACGGAAGCTGTCAGGAAAATGAATCCGCAAAAAATGCCGCCGCACATGCAACATGCGTCGCCGTTTTAATTTAGTTTGCAATCCCTGTTTTTCAAGAATCAACCGCCCGGGATCATCCAAACAAGAATACGACGGATGAAGAGCCAATTTCCCGATTTTCCTCAATTTATTTAGCAATTCTTTATAATCAGAATGCCCCGGCTCAACCGCATGGTCGTACTTGCCCTTTGTGGTGTGTAAAATAAAAATCCGAACGGGCAGCTTGCTCCGCTTAACTTGACGTTTTAACCACCGATAGTTATCATACGGGTCAGCCTTTCCCATAAAAAGCAGAGTAAACCGATGCCGAACCTGCCTTCCTTGAAACTTGAGACCATCCAAAACCAAGCCGCCCAAATTCCTCCACAACGGTTTACCCCTAAATTTAAATCCGTTATCTACGTCAATGGTGCTAAGAAATTCAAATGTTTTTTTTGGCCTAGCCAATGTTGGAAATTGACTGCGCAAGCTGAAGGCTAATTTTTCTACCCAAACCTGTGCTATAGGCCAGTCTAAAAATCCATGTTTGTATGCCAATGAATCCTTAGACCGAAAGCGGTTATGGGCATCTCTTGACAGGCATTGGTACTCTTCATATCGACTTACCACATAAAATACGGCAGCAGGCAAGTCAAAATCCAATCCTTCATTGGTTTCAATAGGGAACAATACACACTTATCCCCATACCCCCTAACCTCGGGTGTAAATGAGCGATAGCCGCTTTCTTCTAAAAATCCAAGATTAGGTATAAACATAGCATCGGAACAGCCCTTTTTCCCGTATGAAATTTTGGGGCCTTCAAAGGCACAGAAATTCTTCCAGCTGCTGCCAATGTGCACCTGCCAGGCATCCATTAAAATGTACTTGAAAATCAGTTTGAATGTATACGCAACGCGCGGACTTTTATGAGGCACATATAGGTATAGGTCCGGCATGCACTTCCTTATTCGTCCTCAAACAGGGCATCTGAATCCTCAGACGATGCCTCAATTTCAATGGCATCGGGAATTTTGAATCCGGCACTTAATATGCGGCGGTATTCGGCATCGTCTTTAAGCACTTCAATTGCCCGAACCACCAAGGGGTCGTCGGTCAACGACGATTGAATTCGGGCACGTCGGTAGCCATAGCGGCTTGCAATTTCAAGTCGAAGGTATTTTGAAATTTCGCTTTCAAACATTGATAAATCCTTGCGCTTTACCGATTTTTTCTTGTTCAACAGTTGCTCGTATTCCTCGCTGATGCGATCAAAGTAGCGCTCCCGCATCGCCGTCTCTTTAAAGGCCGAAAGGGCCTTTTCACTTTCGGTTTCGTAACCGTAATCTTTGTCTTTTAAAAATTCAACAAATTGAGCGTAAATGCCTGCATCTACTTTAAAATTGGCAGTATCTCTTATTGTAGGATTTTTACGGTAGTATTGATTGGCAAATTCGAAAATCAGGTCTTTTTGAACCAAGGCCACAAGGATTTTCGACATTTTAGGACTTGGCAATGGCAAATCAGGCTGCACTCCAGCTCCATCTTTTACAAGGCGTCCCCCCTTGGTTTTGAACGATTTACGCAATGAGTCAGGAACAGTTTGCACTTTGCCAGATGCGTCTCTGTTGGAGTAATCCAGGGCTTGAATGCAGCGGCCGCTGGGTATATAATATTTGGAGGTGGTGACCTTCAACTGGGTGTTGTAAACAAGCATACGCGTGGATTGCACCAAGCCTTTCCCAAACGTGCGTTGGCCTAGAATAACGCCCCGGTCTAAATCCTGAATGGTGCCCGAAACGATTTCTGAGGCTGAAGCAGAACGCCGATCAACCAATACCGCCAATTTAATGTCGGTATCTAAGGGCTCACCCAAGGTTCTGTATGCTTTATTCCATTCTGTTACTTTGCCTTTGGTGGTAACAACCAATTCTCCACGAGGAACAAAATTGTTGACTACAGAAATGGCCTCCCGCAATAGCCCCCCGGGATTGCCTCTCAAATCAAGAACCAAGGCCCGCATCTCCGGATTGGTCTTTTTTAATTCCGCCAGTGCATTCCTCACATCCAATCCGGCATTGGGTGTAAATCCTCCCAGTTTGATAAATCCGGTGGTTGAATTCACCATGCCCGAATAGGGTACATTCTTCATCCGGATTTCTTGCCGAACCACCTCCACAATTACCGGCTTTTCTTCGCCGGGACGCATCAATTCCAACTGAGCGGAAGTGCCCGGAGCGCCACGCAATAGTTTAACAACATCGTCGGTGTTTTTATCTATCACTGAGGTTCCATTCACCTTTACCATTTTATCTCCCGGCCTAAGACCTGCGGTTTGCGCCGGAGTATCCTCATACGGCTCTACAATGGTGACATACCGTCCAAATTTCCGAACCACAGCTCCAATCCCACCATATTGCCCGGTGGTTGACATCCGGTGGTTCTCGATTTCCGATTCCGGAATAAATGTGGTGTAGGGATCCAACGACTCCAGCATGGAACCAATGGCCGATTCCGTTAAGGTGCCCGGACTAATTGGATCTACATAATAGGTGTCGAGTTCCCGCATCAGGGTAGAAAAAATCTCTAAATTCTTTGAGATTTCGAAGGATTGTGCGAAGCCCAAGGTCAACACGGCCAGAATTCCCCCTATCATGGCAGAAATCCAAGGATTTTTAAAACGAATCAAGCGCATGAATGACTTCATTGGGTAAATGTACACAGATTTTCAAAAGCACTAAAGGGGAACGGCAGCATACCTGATTTGGTATGCGAATTTGGTCCTTGCTTCACATTTCAATTGCTACCTTTACCCATGGCCTTCCGGGTTTTTTTGCTCTCCGTTTTTATCTTGGTATGTAATGCCCAATATGCATGGATTTGGGGTCAGGATTTAACCTTCCCAAAACGGCAAATGTCAGTCCTACTTGGGCATTCCATGCGGGGCTGGATCAACCACGGCGACAGCCTTGAATTGTGGTTGGATTCCACTGCGAAAATGCCCTTAAATAAAGGAGATTATGCAATTCTGAACAAGGGCGGAAATCCCCAAATTCCCATTCTAAAAAAAATTGTAGGACTACCCGGCGATTCCCTTTTCCTTGGGGGGGCAGATTCCTGTTTTTTGTTCATCAATGGCAGTCCAATTTGTGGCCCTTCAGGTGTTGAATTGAAATTCCCAGCAAAGCGCAAAAAATTGATCAACAGCATATTAAAAAGAATTGGAGGTGTCTTGCCCCCCTCTTTGTATTGGGTTGCCGGTAGCAGTCCCGGCACTCACGACAGCAGTCTATTTGGCCCGGTTCACCGCTCCCAAATTATGGGAATTGCTAAACCTCGACTTCTGCCTTGATCCAAACTCCACCTGCGGGAATCCGAAATGAGTTTTTTTAACTTTGGTTAACAAAACAAAGACCCATGCAATTCTCATGTTGGCTCACACTCGATTTCATTGGTTATTTACGTTTTGCAAACAACCCTATTTTTTCGATGCAGAGTTTGTATGTCATCAAAGAATCACAACCTAGGCATGTGCATTCAAAACTGAAAATTACTTGCATCGCAATTAACTTGTTCGTTTATTTGACCGCAATTGATATCGCCATAGCATAAACAGAATGGAAAGAGTTAGTTTGGCCGATATTGTTAGCTTGGCTCAAAACAGCCTAGAAAAGCCCGAGCCCCACGTGTGGCTGCGCCATCAACTGGCCGACAAAGAGCCTGTAAATTCAATAGCGGGCGGAGCCTTAAATTATTTAAAGGAAAACCAGTTCGATCCTCTGCAGCTCCTAACCCTACTGCAACAAAACAAAGTGGTTCATCCGATTATTGATCCCCAATATTCAGAACCCTTCCGAGTAAAGGGCTGGGGCAGACGAACCGTCCTTGGAATAGGTATTGTAGCACTTTTGTTGGTGGTATTTATCTACCTACGCTTTAATCAAGGCTGAAGTTTGCCCATTCCTTTGCTAAAAACAGGCGTAGAAAAAACGCATCCTCAGTTTCTACCTCGTTTATTCTATAAAAGAAAGCGCTCTAAAAGCTCTTCGGTTTCTTGAAAAAGACGAGTGGTATCTGCCTCATTTCGGGCGGCTGCCGATGGCTTTGTGATTTTGCGTCGATGAAAATAGCTTCCCGATGCCGGCAATTGGTCTTCGGGAAGCGTTGACAGCCAAAGGCTGTTGTCGGCACCTTCCTGAACAGAAATTCCTTTGAATAGGGTGATTGCATTCCATATGGCCCCCATCCATCCGGCGCTGTTTTTACTTCCAATGTGTGTTTTTACTACACCCGGATGTACCGCATAGATTTTGGGGTCTTTGCTGGCATTCCATTTCTTTGATAAATAAAGGGTATGCATGACCTGAGCAAGCTTCGATTGGGCATAGGCCTTTAAAATAAAATACCCCCGTTCTGCCTGTAGATTTCCCCAATCCAATTTGCCATGGTAATGGGCGGTACTGGCCAAATGAATTATACGCGCCGAAGAGCTCTTGCGCAACTGCGGCTCAAGCAGTTTGGTCAACAAAAAGGGGCTTAGGTAGTTGACAACCCAGGTCAGCTCAAAACCTTGGGGCCCAACCTGCCTAGACCCAT
Source organism: uncultured Flavobacteriales bacterium (assembly GCA_903825395.1). Classification (GTDB taxonomy): domain Bacteria; phylum Bacteroidota; class Bacteroidia; order CAIKAF01; family CAIKAF01; genus CAIKAF01. The sequence goes on along the minus strand of CAIKAF010000027.1, from coordinate 10,175 downwards.
TGGCTCCACCCGCATTATGAATCAACACATCCAGTCGTTCAAACGGATATGATTTAGCTAGGGCTTTAACCTGCTCTAAATCACTAAGGTCCGCCAACTGCGGAACAAAGTGCTCAGGGAACTGCTCCTGAATTTGATTTAATGCCGATTGGCGTCGGCCAACGCCCAACACAGTAAATCCCTGCCGAATAAGTCCACCTGCGATTTCAAGTCCTATGCCGGAAGTTGCTCCGGTGACCAATGCTATTTTTTGATTACTCATCTGACTCAGAAAATAGGTGCAGTACAACCATGGTTAATTCTTGAACCAATTGATTCGATAAAGTATGAAAACTAAAATACCATTCTACCTTTCCATATCCTTTTTCAGGCCTTGCTTCCCAACCCATAACCTTGGCTTCACAGGTTAAAACCTGTTCCGGCCGAACCGGCTGCACCATGTTCCAATTGGAAATCCCTCTCCCCGCCAATACGCTATCTTTAAATCGGGGAATCCATTCCCGCAGATAAATGGCATGGAAAGGATGTGGCCCAGAGGCAATGATTCCTCCAAAAGGACCTTGAACAGCAGCCTCTATGGACGTGTGCCAGGGAATTGGATCATAGCTCTTTGCAAATTCGATGATTTCAGATTCACTAAAACGAATCTGTCCAAAGTCGAAGGTTTGGCCCGGGTGCAAGTCAAGAAATGATAATTTCTTCATGCCTTGAAGGTACGAAAATGGGGATGGGTGGCAAGGGCCAACATTTCCCGATCGCCTTTTGAATCACCATAGGCATGAATCTCGGTAAAGGAATTCAGGTCAAAAAGCTCTTTTATCCGATTTGCCTTTTCAAGTCCATAGCAATTGGCTCCTTTAAATTTCCCGCTAAATACTCCATCTTCGATGTGCATTCGCGTGCAAATCACGATAGAAATGCCCAACCGTTCACCAAATTCTTCCATCCACCATTCGGGACTGGCCGTTACCAAGGCCATGCTGCTACCCAATTTCTTATGCTCTTCAATGGCCTTTAGGGCCTGAGAATACAACCTGGGCCAGATTCGATTGAGCATGGCATGACCTTGTTCTCTTAATGCCTGTTCAGATTGCCCTTTGTAAAATCGAGCCAAGAGCAATTCCTTGGCATCTCCGTTCTGCATTGCCCCCAATTTCCACTTCAAAATAGGAATTCGGCAATCCCATACCGGTTTAAATCGGCCCCAGCGTCCATGAGTTTGGGAAAAGAAATCCCAAAGTGTGTCGCCGGGCAATAGTGTTCCGTCAACATCAAATAAGGCCAGACGGCTAGGTTTATCTTCGGATGCAGCGAACACGGCCAGAATACGAGGTTTTATTTTGATTGCTTCCGGCATCGCAGCATACCGATTGAAATTGGTGGGTTTGTGCCAGCGAGGTGGCCAATCCCCCACCTCCGGCATACTCATTGCTGCTCCAGTAGTCTCCGGAATTTAAGGTCATGTTGAAGGTGGTTTTATTTCCATTTAACACCAACAATTCACTGTAAGACGGCAAATACCAATCGGAGTATCCATAGGCAATTAAATCGCTGCACACCTTGGCAGCATAGGTTCCATTGCCCTGATTCGCTACAATTGCCGCCGTATTTATGGCTCCATCGTTTCCACTTTGAATTCCAATAAAGGTTTGAGTGTTGGACCATTTGCCGGTAAAATTATCGGTGGGGTGTACCGTTACAATTTGATTGCTGTTGTTGATGTAGCCGGGCAAAGGGGTAAAGCTCACCTGATTTCCATATGAGGTTCCGGCGGCGTTGCTGGCAAAGGCCCGCACATAATACAGGGTTCCGGCGCTAAGTCCGGTTAGGTTGGCTGAAAAGTTTCCGGTTCCTGTGCCCGAATTGACCACGGAATTGGCCGTTGTGGGCAGAGGTGTTGTTGCATAGCAAAGACCTCGAGCAGTAACGGGACTGCCCCCGGCATTGCTCACCGTCCCCGTTCCGGTTCGGCTACTTCCGGAATTCGAACCGGAAAAGGTAAACACCGAATCTGTACTCACCAATGGCGGACAGCCTCCCCAGGTTAATACCCCATTGCAGATGTTGAGCGTCTGACCATAGCTTCCGGGAGGAAGCAGTTGCCATTGATTACCATCCCAATACAAAATCTCACCGGCATTGTTTCCATTGGGCAAGGCATTGCTTTGCAAGGAATCGCCGCAAAGCTCTACCCAGGCACTGCCGTTGAAAAAATTCTCACATTGGGTACTGGTATTGAAAATTCGAAGCCCGGCAGCCGGGCCTACAATGGAATCACGTTGACCCGTGGTTAAGCGGGGTGGCAACAAGCCCTTTTGTTGCGAAGCCAATTCCAGCACGGCGCTGGGATGTGGGGGGCCTGAGGGCAAACCTATTTTGGCTTGACCAAAAACCGCGGCATGTGCAGCGAAAATAAATCCAATAATGCAGTACTCTTTCATTTCTTAACGTTAAGTAGGGGAACCTATGTTCGGTTAGACCGCCTTTTGCTTTTACGAATGTAATGCAGCCTACCTTCAATTACAACCGAAGCCCCATACCAAATCCGTACAGCAAGGATGGCTCTCCGTCGGAATAATCCAATCGGACGCCAAGAGCCGGCGACAGCGTAAATCGACGGAATGGCTGGTAATTGACACGTAAGGTTAAGGCCCCACCCAATGAGGTACGGGAGTTGTTTCTAAAATTGTAATCGGCACGAAGGATGGCAAGTGAGGGAGCCACTTCCAGGCGGGGATGTGGGAACATATGTACCGTAATTCCTTCTGGAATACACAGGCCCAAAAGAAACAAGGACAATAAATCTTCTTCCTGATCTCCTACGGCCCAGGGGTCACCCATGAGTTCGCTGAACACCATGGAAGCCCCCGGCACTTGGGTGTAGAAATTACCTGCATGGTTTTCCCCAAATAAAAATTGCCAATCCACGCTAAGGGCAGAACTCCAGAACCATTCAATGCGGAATCCAAACCCCGGAGCCTGGTAATTCTCTTGTTGTATTACTTCCAGCAAAGCTCCGATTCGGACTTGCCCTCCTTCCGGCTGGAAATCATCCAAGTCGAAGTTCTTTTTGGGTTTGGAATATTTTACCACCGGTACATCCTCCACAATTTCAACCATAAAGACCACCCGTTCAGATACCAATTCATCTACCTCCTCCAATACCCTCCATTCTATTCGCTTTTTACCGGAGCGAATTCCACGGCCTACATCGCCTGTTACTTTTCGTAGGGGAGCAGAAAAAGAACGGCCACCATCGGTACTGACCGACAAGCGGATTTCTTGGGGAGTGTTAGCTTCTAAGACATATTCAATAATGATGTTCTTGCCTTCTTGAGTCATTTCAACATCCCTAACACTTTGAGCATGGAGTGAAGACAAAACCCCAAAAAAGGATGTTAAAACAAGTAGAGAAAAGCTGCGCATTCGATTAATTTGGAAAGCAAAAATAGGTATTTAAAAAATGGTTGATGAATCTTTTTTAACTTTGAGGTGTATTAATACAGGTTCGAATGGCAATCAAAATCGTTGGCTTAATTTTATTTGTGCTCATTTTTTCGAGTACTTTATCTGCTCAAAAGAAGGCCTTGAGCAAGCCCTCATCCGTCAGTATTAAACCCAAAATAGAGCCGCCCATACTGCAAGTTGTAGATGGTTCCTTGCGGTTCAGCGATGCCAATGGAAACAAGGCCATTGATGCCAGCGAGTTGTCGCACTTGGAATTCAGCTTGAAAAACAGCGGCTTTGGCGATGGATTGAATTTGGTTGCCAAACTGCAATCAACGGGAACAATCCAAGGCATTCGGGTGGATTCCAAAATTAATTTAGAGCGGGTATCCAAATCGGGCACAACAACCTACCGCATTCCTATTCAATCCGACATGAATACAGCTCAAGGAAAACTGTCGATAAATGTGGTGGTCGAAGAGCCCAACGGCTTTAATCCGCCTCCCTTTTCCTTAGATATTGAAACCCGAGCTTTTCAGGCTCCTTTGGTGAAAGTAGCTGATTTTAGCCTTTCCGGAGACGGGGTTTTAAAGCCCATGTCTAAGTTTGACTTGCAAATTTTGGTTCAAAATACCGGACAAGGAGTGGCAAAAGATGTTAGTTTGTCCTTCAAGCTCCCCGAAAACGTATTGCTGTTAGAAGGGGAAGAAGCGCAGCGCATCAGTCAATTGCAACCGGGAGAAACCCGCAGCCTGAAATTTGGAGTAATTATCAATGCGAAATACAACCTGTCTACCGTTCCTGTTTCTCTTAGCATACGCGAATCGTTTGGTAAATATGCTGAAAACTGGAGCCAAGCATTCGCTATGAATCAGCAAATGGCCGCCCCAAGAAAATTGGTGGTAGAAGCTCAAGCTCAAGAAAAAATCAACATTGAAGAGGCCTCGCTGAAAAGCGATGTAGACCGAAACATACCTAAAACTCCAAAACGCAATCCCAACCGATTGGCCTTGGTCATCGGGAACGAAGACTATGCCAGCCGAGCCTCAGGCCTCAGCGCAGCCATCAATGTGGATTATGCCGAAAACGATGCGGTGATTTTTGCGGAATACCTAAAACAAAGCTTCGGACTGGATGAAGGACACATCAAGTTGCTGCGCAATGCCACGTCAGGCGAAATGCGCAGTGGTCTAGACTGGCTAGCCAATTTAACCCGAGCCACAGGACCTGAAACTGAATTGTACTTTTTTTATAGTGGACATGGTTTGCCTTCAGATGGAGACAACCTCCCCTATTTAATTCCTGTAGATATTTCGGGCGACCGACCAGAGATGGGCATCGCTTTGAAGGACGTGTATCAGCAACTTTCCATGCACACTTCCTCGAAAATTACGGTGGTACTGGATGCTTGCTTTTCCGGTGGAGCCAGGAATGAGGAGCTGGTGGCCAAAAAGGGCATTCGCGTCCGCCCGAAAGAGGGGTCAATCCCGAACAACATGGTGGTATTAACCTCTTCCAGTGGAAGTCAAAGCAGTGCCGTTTTTCAGGAAAAAAAGCATGGATTTTTAACCTATTTTCTGCTGAAGGGAATTCAAACCCAGGGTGTGGGGGCAAGCTATGCCGACTTGTTTAAATACACCACATCAGAAGTCGATAAAGAAACGGCCCGCCAAGGAAAAATCCAGCAACCTCAAATTCTGACTCCCCCGAATTTCGAAGACTGGCAAACTTGGACCGTACAATAAATAGGGTGCCGATTAGAAGTGTAGTCCTGCTAATTTGGACTTTGACTTCAGGCTTGTTTGCTCAAAAAACAGAGCGAATTGAAGCCTGTGGACGTTGTGCTATGGGCAACAATCAAACCTTACAAGAAGTTCAACAGTGTGCCTTAGACAAAGCCTTTGAAGAAGCCTTGAATAAAGCCGGCGTGCCTTTGGAGGTGAGTGGAAGTACCCAAATGCAGCAATCTGAAAGCGGAAACGCCTACACCGAGGCCTTTTCAAAAGTAGTTCAAACCCAATACAAAGGAGGAATTACGGATTTTAAAGAACTCGGCGAAATTCGTAAAACCATCAATGAATTTAATCTTGTAGAACTTGAGCGTTGCATCCGTGCTACGGTGGTGCATTACAAAACCAAGGCCGATCCGGCATTCATGCATCGGGTGACCGGAATTTTACCCGCGTATCCATACGAAGCTCTGCTTCAATTTAAGGTGCAATCTCCGGGAAGCTACATGCTTGGATATTTGTTGCAAGGCGATTCGGCCATTCAATTTTATCCAAATCCGTATGAACGGCAGGTGTTTTTAGCTCCGGAAACCCTACATGCATTTCCAAGCCCAAAATCTCAGAGCGAGTATTTTATTGAAAATTCTCAGCCCAAAGAGGCCAAATCCATTTTGTTGGTGTTTTTAAAAGAAGCTACTCCGGCGCCTCCGGTTCAATTGCGCCAGGAGCTGATGCGGTGGATAGACGGCATAGAACCTTCACAGCGGGAAGTAATTAACTTCCCCATTATTCTGTCCTCAAAAAAATAATTGAACGAATTGAGTTGGGTCACGATTGGCCGCGGCAGGGATTGAAGAGGTTAGGCCGCGCAGGGCAGCCGGCAGCTGCTGCCTGGCGAGGAGGCGACCTTGGGAGCCACCGCAGCCGGCAAGCAGCCCGGCTGGCCAAGCGGACTAACCCTGAAAGCCCGGCTGCCGCCCCCCTCTTTCCCCACTAAAATTCAATTATCAACAGGGCATACTTAACAATTCTTTGCCCTTTCTTGGTGTTTTACCCTTGCGGCACGAGGAACAAAGCCGTATTTTTGCAGTGGAATATGAAAAAAGCGGTTGTACATTTTATGTTGCCTCTGCTCGCTTGGCTCAGTGTCAGTGCGTTTGCGCCGGCCAGCCTGCGCCGGCCCCTGGCCGAAAAATATGGTCAAGCCGCTCTGGTAGGCACTTGGCTTAAAGACGATAAAGCGTTCAAAGTGAAAATTGACCGCAACAACGAACATTTCAATGGGAAAATCATTTGGCTGGAGCGCGACCACTGGGCAGACGGACGACCTAAGAAAGACCATCTGAATCCAGATCCAAAACTGCGAAACCGCTCTTACATTGGAATTCCGGTGGTTTTAAACCTAAAATACGACGGCGAAGACAGCTGGGATGACGGTAAAATTTACGATCCCGAAAGCGGAAAAACCTACGATTGCCGCATTACCCTCGTTCATCGAAACCGGGCCGAAATTAGAGCTTATATCGGCTTCCCTTGGATTGGTAAGTCCTTGTTTTTTAACCGAGTAGACTCATGAAGCCAACTCGAAAAGCCTTATTTATTCTGGGTTCTCCCAACCAAACTTCGCAAATGTTCCAGATTTATCAGGAATTAAAAGGCGATTTTGAAGGCTATTTTACCCAGTTTTTCCCGCACTCAGCTCTAGAAAAATTCGCGGTTCGAATCGGCCTGCTGGAAAACACCATTATTGATGGTCGATTTAAAAAGAAATCTGAAGATTTTGTTCGGGAACACAATTTGAATTACGATTACGGCGGAGCCGCCCACATGGGGCAGTACGACCTCGTTTTCATGTGTACAGATGCCATTTACCCGGAAGTTGCGCGCCGGTCTAAGTCCATTTTCATTCAAGAAGGAATGGTAGATCCCTTAGATACCTGGAGCAAATGGGTGAAAAAGATGGGATTGCCGGCCTATTTTACTGGTACTACCAGCCTGAATGGCAGTATGAACGGACCCGATGTGTATTGCGTGGCCAGCGAAGGCTACAAAGAACGCTTCGCATCCTTAGGAACTGACCCTGGAAAAATTGCAGTGACAGGAATACCGAATTTCGACAACTGCAACGCTTTTTTGAACAACTCCTTTCCGTATAAAGATTACGTTTTGGTATGCACCACCGATATGCGCGAAACATTTCGGCGGGAAAACAGACCGGAATTCATTCGACAATGCGTAAAAATTGCGGCCGGTCGCCCCATGATTTTCAAGCTTCATCCCAACGAAATTTGGGATCGGGCCTACCGGGAAATCACCTCTATGTGCCCTGAAAACACTTTGGTGTTTCAATCTGGCGATACCAACCACATGATTGCCAATTGCGCCGAATTAATCACTCAGTATTCTACCGTCGTTTATGTAGGTTTGGCCTTGGGCAAGCCGGTGCATTCCTACTTTGAATTGGAAGAATTGAAACGGCTTCAACCGATTCAAACGGGAGGGAAATCTGCCGCTCAAATTGCCGATTTGGCGCGGCATTTCGCCGATTTTAACGGTAGCGGGCCTGAATTCCTGCAGCAATACCGACCTCAGTTGCTGTCCGAAAAGACCTTATGAATGTGCTAACGGTCATTCAGGCTCGGCGGGGTTCCAGCCGACTGCCCGACAAGGTGAGCATGGATTTGTGCGGCGCCACTCTATTGGAACGCATGGTGGAACGAGTGATGCGGGCAAAACAGGTCGGCACCGTTGTGATAGCCACCACTACCGATCCCTACGACAACCCCATTCAAGACATTTGCGAACGCCGAGGTTGGAACTGTTTTCGTGGACACCCCACCGATTTGCTCGACCGGCATTATCAGGCTGCCGCAGCATTCAACGCCGATTCGGTGGTGAAAATCCCCTCAGATGTGCCGTTGATTGATCCTGCCGTAATTGATTTGGTATTGACAGAAGCGCTGTCCAGCCCTAACCAATACGATTTTGTAAGCAACCTGCACCCCGGAACCTGGCCCGATGGAATGGATGTAGAATGGATGAGCATGCCGGTGCTTCACACCGCTTGGAAAGAAGCCACGCTGCCCATGGAACGCGAGCACACCACCCCCTTTATTTGGGAACGCCCAGACCGATTTCGCATAAAAAATGTGGAATGGCCCAGCGGATTGGACTGGAGCATGTCGCATCGCTTTACCATTGATTACCCGGAAGATTATACCTTTATTAAAACCGTATATGAGGCATTGTGGCCACAAAATCCGACCTTTGGCCTGGAAGACATCCTAAATCTGCTTGAACAACAGCCTGAAATATACACCATTAACAGCCGGTTTGCCGGTGTAAACTGGTATCGAAATCACTTAGACGAGCTCAAAACCATTGCCGAGCATCAAACCAAAACATTGAATCCATGAATCAAGAGCGCAGAACGGAATTGGAAGCCATGGCCTTGAAGGTCAGAGAACATATTGTACGCATGTCCACCGATGGAGGTTGCTTTATCGGAGCATCGCTGTCCTGCGCCGATTTGTTTGTTTATCTGTACTCCGAATGGCTGAACATCAATCCCGATAACCTGACCGATCTCAACCGCGACTACCTGCTGCTGTCGAAGGGCCATGATGTACCTGCCTTGTACGGAACCATGGTGGAATTGGGATGGATGCCCGCCGAACGGCTTAAAAATCACCTGAAAAGCAACGACCATATCTATTGGCATCCGAATCGGAATATTCCTGGAATTGAATTTCACAGCGGTTCGTTGGGACACCTGCCCAGCGTCGGATTGGGAATTGCTATGGACATCAAACTGCGCGGCGGCACCAACAAAGTGGTGGTGGTAACCGGCGACGGAGAATTAAATGAAGGCACCTGCTGGGAGGCCGCCTTGGTAGCTCAGGCCTATAAACTGGATAACCTGATTTTTTTGGTAGATCGGAACCAGTTCCAGGCCAATATCCGTACAGAAGAATTGATTCCATTGGAACCTTTGGATGAGAAATTCAAATCCTTTGGATTTGAGGTGAAGCGCGTAAACGGGCATGATTTTGAAGCCCTTGAAGCGGCGTTTTCTTCTATCCCTTTGGCGCCTGGCAAACCCACTGCCATCATTGCCGATACCATGCGGGGCAAAGGGCTGCCTAGCATTCAGGAACGTGCCGACCGGTGGTTTTGCAATTTCAGTGGGGAAGAGGTAGAACAACTGCTAAAAGAATTGCACGGCGAGGCAGGCGCTTCGTTGACCAGCGAGACCTTGACGGTTCGGTAGGGTTTATTGCTGTTTAGAGGCCTAGCCTGGTTCAGGCTTGGATGCCGATTTTTTACCGCAAAAACCCTACTCCGGTTCAGGCTTGGATGCCAATTTTTACCGCAAAGCCCCCAAAGGGAGGCGCAAAGGACGCAAAGGAGGCGTAGTAAACACAACCACGTTCTCATTCCTGACTTGTCCACTTTAGTACAACAAATGCCGCAATGAAGTCGCAAAAAGAACTGAGGAGGAGGACGGCAAATTTTCTATTCCAAATCCTACAAGGTATTCCACGATAATGTCACCTACAATAATGTCACCCCTACGGGGTTTTATGTCGCGGAGGCCAATGCCTTTCTACAATAATGTCACCCCTACGGGGTTCTGATGTGATGGGAGGCCAATGCTATTTTACAATAATGTTAGCCCTAAGGGGTTTGATGTCGTGAAGGCCAATACAACACCCCAACCCCGTAGGGGTGACATTATTGTAGCAAGGTAGAACCAGCGCCGCCAGAACCCCGTAGGGGTGACATAATTGTAGGTGGCATTTTTGAGGCTACCTCAATAAAAATGGTTGGGTTGTTTCAGAAAAAAGGGTGAATTTTAGATACCCTGAACGTTCTACAATAATGTCACCCCTACGGGGTTTTGATATGATGGGAGGCCAATGCTATTTTACAATAATGTTAGCCCTAAGGGGTTTGATGTCGTGAAGGCCAATACAACACCCCAACCCCGTAGGGGTG
>CAIKAF010000026.1 GCA_903825395.1 uncultured Flavobacteriales bacterium | reverse complement strand
TGTCGTGAAGGCCAATGCCATTTTACAATAATGTTAGCCCTAAGGGTTTTGATGTCGTGAAGGCCAATGCCATTTTACAATAATGTTAGCCCTAAGGGTTTTGATGTCGTGAAGGCCAATACAACACCCCAACCCCGTAGGGGTGGAATTATTGTAGCAAGGTAGAACCAGCGCCGCCAGAACCCCGTAGGGGTGACATTATTCTAGGTGGCATTTTTGAGGCTACCTCAATAAAAATGGTTGGGTTGTTTCAGAAAAAAGGGTGAATTTTAGATACCCTAAACGTTCTACAATAATTTCACCCCCACGGGGTTCTGATGTCCTGAGCTCAAATACGTTCTACTATAATGCCACCCCTACGGGGTTCTGGTGTCCTGAGCTCCAATACGTTCTACTTTGGTCTTATTAATAGGTCTCTAAGACTTCGGTAATGCAATCCATAGAGGGCAGGTGCTCTTAGCTTGTCCACTTTAGTACAACAAATGCCGCAGGACAGGAAATGCAATTCCATGATAACAAATACGTTATAAAATAACCCGAAAAATGGTGGACAAGTCAGGAGGGGGTGTCGGGAGGCGAACGTGTTCGAGGCTCCTTTGCGAACCTTTGCGGCTCCTTTAGCGGCCTTTGCGTTGAAAACTGACAGCTAGGCCTGAACCACGGATTTTACCACAGAGGGCACAATGTCGGCGCAAAGGGCACAGAGGGGGTGTCGGGAGGCGAACGTGTTCGAGGCTCCTTGGTGAACCTTTGCGGCTCCCTTGGTGGCATTAGCGGTGAAAATTTAGCCGATATGTCTTGATTGGTTTTTTCCCACAGAGGGCACAATGTCGGCGCAAAGGGCACAGAGGGGGTGTAGGTTGGAAAAGGGGTGAACCACGGTTTTTACCACAAAGGGCACCATTGCAAACAGCCTCAAAGGCCTTTGATGAATACCTTCAATTCCAGAACCTTGAAAAAACAAAGCCGGGCTTTCTTGACGTATTTTAACCCAAGTCCAAAGCCAACTGTCGGAGCTATTGCCTACCTTTGAGGCATGATTTCCGAGAGTCTTATAGCTACGCTGGAACCCTACAAGGCCGTGATTAAAGTGGCCGTAATTGTGGCCTTGGCTGTGGCCATCAACAAAATTATGCGCTACACCTTGGGCGCCTACTTTAAACGGGAATCGGCACGCATCAATGTAGATCCTACGGCCTATAACTTTTTGAAAAACGCGTTGACCTTCATCATTTTTATGGGGGCTTCGTTCAACATCGTATATGTGATTCCCGGATTCCGACAAGTGGCTGTGACCTTGTTTGCCGGTGCCGGTATTTTGGCCGCCATTATTGGTTTTGCCAGTCAAACGGCCTTTTCAAATATTATTAATGGAATAATGATTGTGGCCTTTAAGCCCTTTCGGATTGGAGATATTATTGAAGTGGGCACCAACGACAACTATAAAGGTACCGTGGAAGACATTACCCTGAGGCATACGGTAATTCGGAACTACGAACTGAAACGGGTGGTGATTCCCAACACAGAAATATCTACCCAAATCATCATCAACCGGAGCATGAACGAAGATGCCATGATTCGGTTTTTTGAGGTTACTCTACCCTACTCGGCCGATTTGGTCAAGGCCATGTCGATTATTGAAGAGGAAGCCATTAAGCATCCCTTGTTTGTAGATATGCGAACTCCGGAAGAGGTAGCAGAAGGCAAGCCATTATTGGATGTGTTTTGCCGGAATCTGAGTACATCGGGCATGATGGTTCGGGCCTATATTTCGGCGGCCGATTCGCGGAAAAGCTTCGAGTTTTTGATGGACATGAACAAGATCATTAAACTTCGTTTTGAGCGGGAGGGCATTGAAATTGCGATGCCATATATGAATGTGGTGATGCGGGGGCATGATGCAGGTGCTGTTGGGGTATTGGGGGATGGGGGTGTTGAGGAGATGAGGGGATAGGCTTTGGGCCGATTTCATTTCGGGGGGCTTATTTCAAGGGTACCCTTTTTTCTGGGCCCCAAAAGATGACACACCTCCAATACCTAATCCGCCGCATCCAACCCAAAAAAGCTGAACCGACTGCACTACTACCCTATCCAGGTAACCTGAAAACCTTACTTCCAAATCCCTTTCCGAAAAAGGTGAATCTACCAGTTTCACCCGTCTCATTCCCAAGCTCCCGCCCTCCAAATCAACAAGGTTGATATAGAAGGCTTTTCTGAGACCCCCATGGCGAACCGGGTTCAACTTTACAGCCTTCCCCAATTCCCTTAGTTCACATCAAAAAGAACCCTAACTGTCCTTCGCCACCCCAAGTACGTGACGAAGCCAAAAACAACGCTTCATCGATGAATACTTCAAATTTACGGAAGGATTTTTTAAGTTTCAAGTCCAAGGTTGAAATTTCCTATAGCACCATCAAATCTACCTATCTTATGCTATTAAAAACGGCAGAAGGTAGAGGTTGAATAACCCCGAGAAAATGAACCAAGCGCTTAATTCAATCCGCGCTGTTTAATCACCACTTTGAGCTGTTGACGGCGCGATTCAATGCCTTCCAATTCAACACGCAACCGCTCAATCCGAAGTTTGTGGGGGCGCAGGAACGATTCGTTGCCTTTTACATTGATAAAGCGTTCCAAGCTGTTTTCAATCTGTATGATTTCATCTTGGATTTGTTTGGCCTTGCTGCCTAGGAAGCGGCGTTCGTCCGTCAGTTTTTTGTCGTCCATGGCCTCTAGTTTTTCCTTGTAGGCCATTTTTGCCTGCCGTTCGGGGTCAATGCCCAGGCGTTGACGCAGATTGGCTACGGCTTCATCCCAAGCAGATTCTAAGCCTGCTTTTTCTTTAAAGGGAACAAAACCGATGGACTCCCATTTTTTTTGCAGTTCGGCTAGGGCGGCCTGTGCTTCTTCTTCCGATTCCAGGTTGCATTGCTGCAGTTCGGCCAAGACGGCTTGTTTTTGTTTCAGATTATCTTGTTCCCGGCCAGATTGACCCTCGAACCAGTTCTTTTTGGACTCAAAAAACCCATCGCAAGCGGCTCGAAAGCGATTCCATAGCGCGTCAGAGCGCTTCCGATCTACGGGGGGACTTGCTTTCCAGCGTTGCTGTAGAACCTTAATTTTTTCGGTGGTTTCTTTCCACTTTTGACTGTCTTTCAGCGCCTCGGCTTCCTCGATCAACGCAGTTTTAACCTTTACTGCTTCGGCATATTTGGATTGTTGTTCTTTGAATATCCGATTCCGATGTTTAAAGAATTGCTTTTTAGCTTCCAGAAATTCGGCCCAAATGGAATTGCTTTGTGCCCGGGGTACAGAGCCTACTTTTCTCCAATCGGCATCCAGGGTTTGAAACTGTTCTTCGGCTTTTTTCCAGTCTGAAAGTTGGGTATAGTTTTCCGTTGCAAGGCCTTTGATTTGCTCGAGCAAATTCAATTTTGAAGTGAGATTGGCTTGCCGCAGTTCATCTTGTTCTTTGTAATGGGCGTCGCGGCGGTTGTAAACGGCATCGCAAGCGGCTTTAAAGCGCTCGAAGGTGGACTGATCTAGGTCATCGGGCAAATAGCCAGACTCGCGCCATTCCTTTCTTAAAGTTAGCAAGCGTTGTAAGCACTGGTTTATCGAGGGCTCGTCGGCTAGGCGTTCTGCCTGTTGAATGAGTTCTTCGCGGATTTGCTGCACCTTTTGAATGTCCATTTGCGACAATTCTTCGTTGATGCGCAAAAAATCGAAGAACATTTTATTGAAGTGCCGGTAGTTGTTGTACACCACATCGGCCTCGCGGCTGGGGATGCTGCCAATTTCTTTCCAGCGTTTCAGCAGCGTCCTAAACTTTTGAATGGCCTTTTTAATGTCCGACTCGTCGGTAATGACCTGCCGCATTTCATCCAGCACATCTTTCTTAGCCAACAAATTGGCATTCAGATCGTTTTCAGTTTGTTTCCGAATCCGATTCAGGGCATCGCCGAACTGCTTTGACAGCCTGCGCAGTTCCTTTAAAATTTCTGCCGGTTCGTACACAAATTCGGATTCTTCGGCATCGTCTAGGGCCATGAAGGCGCGGAGCTTGACCTGCCGATCTTCGTCCATCAATTCATGAACACGTTGACGCAAGGATTGGTAGGCTCGGCGGTGCTGCCAAATGCTGGCATCGTCTTTATTGCTGCTCAGCCAGTTGTACACTAGTTCTGGAGCTTCGCCGGCAAAATCCTTTTCCTCCATTTGAATTTCCGCTTCATCTTCCGATTCAGCGCTATCCAATTCAAATTCAGGCTCTTCCGCATCGCCGGTTTCATCTGCAGTCGCGCTTTCTACAGCGGTTTGTTCTAGCGATTCCGCCGCGGCAATGGGTTGTCCTGAGGAGTTGGACTCATCCTTTTCATCTAGGTGAATCATAGTGTCAATGATTTATTTAGGGAAGCAAAGATATAGAAATGCGGAAAGTCCACGTTTTTTTTATTGGGGCGGGTAATCGGGCTTTCAGGGTTAGTCCGCGGCTGGCAGAAGTCGGGCTCAGCGGGCTTGCGGGGGCTCCTAAAGTCGCCTCCGCGCCGCGCGTGCCCGGCTCTGCCATCCTTGCGTGCTAACTCCTTCAATCCCGCCCGCAGCGCCCCTTGGCTAGAACCTCTTGCTTTGACTTGGTCAAAAAAAAATCCCCGAAGGGATTTAAAACAGATATGCTTTACGAATGAACGGACAGCGGCAGACCTTAGTCTGGCTGAGCAGAGGTGGAATCAATCAATAAAAATCGTCTTCGCCACCAAAATCGTCGTAATCGTCGTCATCGTCGTCGTCTAAAAAGTCCAAATCATCATCCAAATCATCATCGTCATCATCGTCATCGAAATACTCATCATCATCGTCGGATGAATTTTGCTTTCCGGCAATACGGGGAAATGCTTCGGCTGAATCGAACAGATTAACCTCTTCAATGCTAGTCAAATGGACATTCATAGTAGATTTCGTTTCAAGTATTTCTGCAAATTTAGAGCAAAGGAATCAATTTTTGCAATAGGTAATAACCAACTTTTTTTTCTTCTTTTTCAACCAAATAAAAATCTCATTATCAATTCATTAAAAAAACCTGAGCCCTCTTTTGCTCTAAAATCAGCCAATCTCAGTCATAAAAAATCAACGAGAATAGGCGGACTGCACACCAATTCTCAGCCGGATATGACCCCAAGGGAGGGAATTTTTGCTTTTCTTTTTGAAGAAACCACCCCCTGGGTAATCTGAAACTTGGTTCTTTGTTAAATTAGATTTAACCTTGGCTTAACCTTAGCTCTATTTCTTTGTATAAACTTTCGAGCCATGAGTGAACCCTTGCGCATTTTATTGGTAGATGATGAACCGGATATTTTGGATTTTATCGGGTTCAATTTACGGCGTGAGGGCTACGAGGTGGACGTCAGTTCCAATGGCCGTACTGCCATTGTAAAAGCCTTGGAGTTTAAGCCCCATTTGATTTTGTTGGATGTGATGATGCCCGATATGGATGGCATTGAAACCTGCCGCATGATTCGCGGTCAGGCGGCCCTAGCCCATACCCTTGTGGCTTTTCTAACGGCTCGGGGCGAAGATTATTCTCAAATTGCAGGGTTTGATGCCGGAGCCGACGATTACATCACCAAGCCCATCAAACCTCGGGTGTTAACTTCAAGAGTAGCTGCCCTGTTGCGCCGAATTCAACCTGCCACCGAAGGAGAAATGGCCGATTTAATTTCCCTGGGCGATTTGCTGATTAACCGGGAAGCCTATACGGTTGAAAAAAATGGCGAAAGCCAGCAACTGCCAAAAAAAGAATTTGAACTGTTGTTTTTGTTGGCCTCGAAACCAGGAAAAGTGTTTAGCCGAGAGAAAATTTTGAAATTGGTCTGGGGCGAAGATGTGGTGGTGGGCGACCGCACCATTGATGTGCACATTCGAAAATTGCGTGAAAAACTCGGCGACGACTACATCCGAACGGTTAAAGGAGTAGGCTATAAATTCGAGTTTTAAGTTCGCTCTCTGTACTTTTAGCGCATGAAAAATGCTTCTCCCAGGCTGTTGGCCATGTATGTGGCTTTGGCAGGTGCTGGCATTCTTGGTCTTATGTTGATGCTGCTAGCCTGGCTGGTTCCCATTGCAGGCTCTTGGTATTGGTTCCTCATTATTTGTTTAACCATGGGGCTGGCCTTGTATGGCTTGGTTCAATTTATCCTTGAAAAGTTTCTGTACCGCAAAATTAAACTGGTGTATAAAACCATTCACCAGCTGAAATCTAAAACTCCGGGAGCCAATTTAAAAAACCGAATACGCTCAGGGGGAGACGTGATTGGCGAGGTAAACGCCGAGGTGATTCAATGGGCCAACCGACAAAAATCAGAGATGGAGGAACTTCAAAAAATGGAAGCCTACCGCCGAGACTTCATCGGGAATCTGTCTCATGAATTGAAAACGCCCATCTTTAATATTCAGGGCTATTTATCCACCCTAGTGGACGGAGGACTCTACGATACTGAAATTGCCGAAAAATACCTTCAAAACGCGGAAAAGAATGTAGAACGCATGATTTCGCTGATTGAAGATTTAGACACCATTCACAAATTGGAATCAGGCCGCATCCACATGGATGTAGAACGGCTGGATTTGGTTTCTCTTACTGGGGATGTGTTCGAGCTTCTGGAAATGAAAGCCCGGCAAAAAAACGTGCGGCTCATGTTCAAAGACACCTATTCGGCTCCTATGTATGTTCGGGCCGACAGGAACGCCCTGCGCCAAATCCTAACCAATTTGCTGGTTAATTCCATCGCTTATGGAAACGAAAACGGACAAACCAAAGTGTCATTTTACGACATGGACGATCGAATGCTGATTGAGGTTAGTGACGATGGTCCGGGGATTGCAGAAGAACATTTGAATCGGCTGTTTGAACGGTTTTATCGGGTAGATCGAAGCCGGAGCCGAAACCAAGGCGGAAGCGGGTTGGGGTTGAGCATTGTAAAGCATTTGGTGGAAGCCCATGAACAGACCATTCATGCCCGTTCCCTTCCCGGAAAGGGTTCTACCTTTTCGTTTACCATGGAAAAGTGGAGCTAAGCACCGTGCTGCGCTGCCGAGCTGCATTGTTTTTTTTTACCTTCCAACCATGAATTCCCCATACCAACTCATCTGGCTGGATTTTCCAGAAAAGAAAAAGGTGCCTGCGCCCCTGCGATTGGATCATCCTGCCCAGCCTTGCCATTGGCTTGAATTGGACATCAACCAAAAACCAAATTTTAGCGAATGGATGGGGATGCGGCGGTATGCGCCCCTGATTCCATTTGCCACGGCAGAGTCTTGGATGGGCTTAGGTGAACCTTGTACACCAGTAGAAACGGCCCAGTTTGGGGGCCAATCCATCCAATTGAAAATGGAATACCTGATGCCAACGGGCTCGTACAAAGATCGGGGCACCGTTGCCCTTATGCAGCATGTACAGCAAGTTGGCCCGGAACGCGTAGTCCAAGATTCCTCAGGCAACGCCGGAATTTCAGTGGCGGCCTATGCCGCTCGGCTGGGAATCGATTGCCGAATTTACGTCCCTGCTGGTCTGCCGGCCTCGAAGCTAAAGCAGCTGAATAGCTATGGAGCCCAAGTGCGGCTGGTGGATGGAAACCGGGAACAGGTAACCCAGGCCCTGCTCAATGAATTGGCTGAGGCCTACCTCGCCAGCCATGTTTGGAATCCCCTTTTTTTACATGGCACAAAAACATTTTTATGGGAATTGCTAGAGCAGGTGAACCAAGGTGCCGCCCGTTGGCCGGAAGAAATAATATTCCCGGTTGGCAATGGGACTTTGCTTTTGGGATGCTTTTTGGCGATTCAGGAAATGAGCGCCGCCCATTGCTTACCTGCTCCAATTCGGTTATCGGCAGCCCAAACCACCGCTTGTGCTCCGCTGTTGGCAGGCACATCCGTTGACCCAAAACCCAGTATGGCGGCAGGAATTGCCATTGGCGATCCACCTCGATTGACTCAGATGCTGCAAGCCATTCAAGAAACACAAGGCCGAATTCTATCTGTTTCCGAACAAGAAATTCAGAACGCAGCTCAGCAACTTAGCCAACAGGGCTGGTACACCGAATATACTTCGGCGGTGGGTTTAGCGGCATGGACATCGGCCGGAATGCCCCCGAATGTACTGATTCCACTAACGGGAAGCGGACTTAAAAATCCCTGAAACATGGTATGTAAAGGCTTCTTACCTTTGTAGTATGGAAAAGGAGAACCTACCGATGAAACGGTCAACCAAAACGCTGGTATTGGGTGTTCTGCTGCTGTGCTCAGTCGCCTTAAATGTCTTTTTACTTTTTCGCAACTCCAGCCAATCCACTCAGATCATTACCATTCAGCAGCAGGTAGATACGCTGGCAGAACGAAAAATTGATTTGGAAAAAGAAGTCAACCTGGCCTTGGCCGATTTAGACCAATACAAAGGCCGAAGTGAATCGTTAGATTCTTTGCTGGCCGAGGCCACTCAAAAAATTGAAGAACAAAAAAAACAAATCGCAGGGCTAATTGCCAGCAACCAAGATTATCAGGTGTTGCGTTTAAGGTATGCCGAACTGCAAAAAACCAAAGATGAATACTTGGCCCGGCTTGCCGCATTGGAAGAGGAGAATAAAAAATTGAGGTATGAAAATACCGAACTATCGGTGGCCCTTGACCAAACCCGAGAAAGCAATCAAAACTTACGGTCAAAGGTAGAGCTGGCCGCCCAACTACGGTTGCAAGAAATTAAATGTGTTGCCGTAGAACTGCGCGGGAATGGAAAAGAAAAACCTACGGATAAAGCAAAAAAAACCGATCGGTTGGCCATGACATTTGTGATTGCTGAAAACAGCGTAGCCACGAAAGGGACCCACTTGGCTCATTTGCGCTTACTTAATCCGGAAGGCTTTGTATTGGCTGATGCGGCTCAGGGCGTTGAAAAGTTCAAAACCCTTCAAGGCCAAGACCTGCCCTTCAGCAAAAAAGTGGAATTTAATTTTGATGGTTCTGCCCTGGCTAGGGAAGTTGTTTGGCAACAAGATGTATTTCCTGCCGGAACATATACCATTGAAATCTACATCGACGGAGCCCTTGCCGGCACCAAAACCATACCGCTTTTTTAATGCCCCGCATCGCCCTATTAATGATTGTAGGCCTGGCATGCAGCTCGGGCAACAGCATTCCTCCCGATGTATTGCCTCCGGCTAAATTTGCCGAAGCCTTGGTGGAATTTTCTATTATTGAAGCCGCCCAACAGCAAAAGGCGTTGCCAGCCAACTATCAACAACAACCAGAGGTATGGACCGCCGAAGCGCTAAGTCACATGGGTACCGACACCGCCCAATTCAACCGCAGTTATCGCTATTACTTTACACATCCGGACGACATGAAACTGGTGCTGAAGGAAGCCGAACAGCATTGGAAGACGCCTTAAATTTCTTTGATTCACTCAATTTTAATGGACTGCATTGGGGGCTTGATGTTTTTTTACCTCCAAACAGCCCAACTCGGTGCAAAGGGCACAGAGGAGATGTCGTATAGCGAAGGGGTTCGAGGGGGCTTTGCGGCCTTTGGGTTAAAAAATGGCAGTTGGGCCTTGAGTGGCGGCAGGGATTGATAGGGCTTGCCCGCAAGACGGCAGGTGCCGGGGCCGCGTGGTGCGGAGGCGACCTTGGGAGCCACCGTAAACCCGCTGGCCCCGCCACCTGCCGGCGCGGACTAGCCCAGAAAGCCCGGCTGCCGCCCACACCAAAATTCGCCCCAACACAGAAAAATTATTTTTCAGGAACAAAACGGCCAAGCTTTAACTTGAACCAAAACGGCCCGCGCTGAATGTACAGCTGCCAGGCGTCAGGGGAAAGACTGCGCAAGCGAATTGAGCGAACGCCGCGCCCTTTAGGCCCATTGTTCCAAATGCCCTGCCAAAGCCCCAACTGAATGGGCCTTAGTTCCTGAAGGACAAAATGACCCGGCCGAACGTCTGAACTCAAAGACAAGGCAGAACGCCCGGAAAACTTGGTATGACCCACCACCTTCCCATACATATAGGCCCCGTGCTGCTCCATTTGAAGCACAATTCCCAATTCGGGCTGCCGCCAAATGCCCTTTAAGGCGCTGGAATTCAGCTGCCCCGACACTGGGCCACCCAGCATCAACATAACCCATACAACAAACAGCGCCCTCATACAGATGCGAAAGATATAAAACGAGATTCGAAGCGAGGATAGGAAACCCTACTTTACCCACAACAAATGGTCGGCTTTTGTCGAAATTTTTTCAAAATCACCAATCTTGGAAAAGGCCAGCTGCCAATCGGAAGGCAACTGTACCGGCACCAACAGCATGGAAACCTGCACATGCTGAAAGCACATTTTTTTTATCAGTTGAACGCACTCGATGCTGCGCGTTTCATCGGCCAAGGGCTGCCAAAATGGAATACTGAGGGTGCATTTGCCAGAGCCAAAATCACCTGAAAGGCAAATGCCACCAAGCAGTTGGCCTTGCTGCTTATCGTACAACAACCAATGAATGGCTTTCCCGGACTGATAATCGCGCATCATATAGTGTACGGCCGCACGGGCCGAATTCTCATCTACAAACTGCTCCTGCCCTTCGCCCTCAAAAAAAAAGAGGTTTTTAGCATCTGCAATGCCCGGCCGCTTCAACGAAAAGTGGTTGGAGCTGGACTCAGGATAATGCAAATATGGAGGTGAGAACATAAAGACGTTCAATGGATTAAACCCTTAAAGCATCTTAAATGTAAAAATTTTTCATGTATGTTGAGTGACGGAGCAATTAACTTAAAGTAAAATTTACTCTAAGCCTGCTTTAGCCAGGAAAGCCACCGCCCTGGGCAGCCAGTAATGTTCTAAGCCTTGAATGGCATGAGCAAGTTCCTCCGGATTCCGCGAAGCGGGAATGGGGCAGCTGCATTGCAGCAAAAAAGTGCCTTCGTCGTAGGCGGGATTGACCCAATGTATGGTAATTCCGGAATGCGTGTCGGTAGAAGCACAGACCGCCCGGTGCACATGCATGCCATACATACCCTTTCCTCCATAATTTGGCAGCAAGGCGGGATGCAAATTAATGACCTTCCCCTGCATGGCCTCCAGAAGCGGACTGGGGAATTTCCATAAAAATCCGGCCAGCACAATTAAATCGGGTTTGAATTCCATAAGCTGTTCCTGCAGTCCCCCCTGCTCCATTTGATTCTTATCAAATA
Source organism: uncultured Flavobacteriales bacterium (assembly GCA_903825395.1). Taxonomy (GTDB): domain Bacteria; phylum Bacteroidota; class Bacteroidia; order CAIKAF01; family CAIKAF01; genus CAIKAF01. Next base: position 71,293 of record CAIKAF010000026.1, on the reverse strand, counting down.
CAACAGAAGGAATGCCCCAATTGGAACACCGCGACAGCACGCCGGCCTCGGCCCGGTTGCAGAACACCGCCTGAACTGAAAAATCATGGGTTTCAGCAGCCCAACGGAACAACAGCTCTGCATTGCTGCCACTGCCTGAAGCAAAAATCACAATCCGCATGGCTCAAAGGTAATTCATGCGCCTGAGTTTTTCATTTGGGCCTAAGCACGGCGTTTCATGTTGACATAGGCAAAAGGGCCGAAGTCAACCTAGCGCTGAATTGACGTTTGAATGCGAAAATAGCGGCAGGACATAGCCCATCGGGTAATTCAATCTGCTTGATTTGATATACCTTTGCCCACAAATGAAACTTCAGTATGTCCAGTTCAGATGATGTGTTAAAGTCTTTGGTTTCGCATGCCAAGGAATATGGATTTGTGTTTCCCTCTTCCGAAATTTACGATGGACTCAGCGCCACCTACGATTATGGTCCGTATGGAGTTGACCTTAAGAACAACATAAAGGCCTATTGGTGGAAAGCCATGGTTCAAATTCACACTAATTTGGTGGGATTGGATTCGGCCATTTTTATGCATCCCACCACTTGGAAGGCTTCAGGTCACGTAGATGCCTTTAATGACCCGTTAATCGACAATAAAGATTCGAAAAAACGCTACCGGGCCGATGTTTTAATTGAAGAATACCTGGAAAAAATTCGGCTAAAAATCGAAAAAGAGGTAGAAAAAGCGGCCCAACGCTTTGGGGATAGCTTTGACCGAGACATGTACCTGAAAACCAATGCCAGAGTGCTTGGCTACGCCGAAGAAATGGACCAGGTGCGCGGGAAAATGAAAGCAGCCTTAGAGGCGGCAGATTTAGAGTCGCTACGCCAATTGATTGTAGATTTAGGTATTGTTTGTCCGCTGTCGGGTTCGAAAAACTGGACCGAAGTGCGGCAATTCAATCTGATGTTTGCCACAGAACTGGGCTCTGTATCGGGCGAGGCATCGACCATTTATCTGCGTCCTGAAACGGCGCAAGGCAGCTACGTGAATTTCCTCAATGTTCAAAAATCGGCACGCATGAAAATTCCATTTGGGATTGCCCAAATTGGAAAGGCCTTCCGAAATGAGATTATTGCCCGGCAATTTATTTTCAGAATGCGGGAATTTGAACAAATGGAAATGCAGTTTTTTGTACGCCCCGGCACCGAGATGGAATGGTTTGAATATTGGAAAAACTTCCGCATTAAATGGCATTCTGTCTTGGGATTGGGTAGTCAGAATTACCGGTTTCACGACCACATTAAACTGGCGCATTATGCCAATGCGGCCACCGATATTGAATTTAACTTCCCCATGGGATTTAAAGAATTGGAGGGGATTCACAGCCGCACCGATTTTGATTTGAAAGCCCACGAAACGTTCTCAGGCCGGAAGCAACAGTATTTCGACCCCGAACTTCAGGAAAGCTACATTCCATACGTAGTTGAAACCGCCATTGGACTTGACCGCATGTTTCTTGCGGTTATGTCGGCCTCGTACACCGAAGAAAAACTGGAAGACGGCAGCGAACGTACACTGCTGGCTCTGCCCCGCTGGCTGGCTCCGGTAAAACTCGCCATCCTTCCTCTGCTGAAAAAAGATGGATTGCCCGAGTTGGCCTTAGATATATTCAAAAAACTACGCTTAGACTACACCTGTCAATACGATGAAAAAGATGCAATCGGGAAACGCTACCGCCGGCAAGATGCCATTGGCACGCCCTATTGCATTACCATCGACCACCAAAGTCTGGAAGACGGCATGGTCACCTTGCGCGACCGCGACAGCATGAGCCAGGAACGCATCCCCATACAAGACCTAAAAGGGTGGTTGCATCAGCGGCTTGATATGAGCGTTCTGCTGGAACAGCTGACCTAATGGTTCTTCGGCACATCCCTCGGCTATTGCACATCTTTAGTCTGGATGTGGCCTTGTCTTCCGTGGCCATGTCGGTATTTGCCATACGGCTTCACCGGCTCCCTATTCCTGTGCTTCCTGTGGTTTCCTTGGGGCTTTTTGTGTGGGCAATTTATTTGCTTGACCATGCCGGCGATGCACAGCGCCTAGCCCATTTAGGACCGCGCCGGCAAGACCATTTCAACCACCGAACTGCATTTCTATGGTTGGGTCGTTTGGCCTTGCTCGCCGCCGCCCTCAGCGGCATTTCCTTCTTCCAACAGCTGGATTCTACCGCCTGGTTGTACTTGGGTTTAACGCTGAGTTTGCTTGGGCTGTATTTATGGATTGGGCAAGGAAAAGCGCCGGCTAGGGTTCGGGGCATCAAGGAATTTATTCTGGCTCCTACGTATGTGCTTGGCATTGGCTTCCCCCTGCTGTTGTGCTCGCCCTCCACACTTCCCAGCCTTCCATTTTTTATCGGAAGCAGCTTGATTGCACTGCAAGGAATTCTGGGCCTGGCCATCCTTGACCGGGCGGAAGATGCATTTGAAAACAACAGCACGGCAGTGCAGCAGCAAAGCCGAAAGGCGCTAGGATGGTTTGTGGTCATTTCGTTGCTGTGGCTGGGATATTCAGGATTTCAGCGTATGGCCGCGCCAGGGGTACTGGCCTTTGGTTTGGGGCAATGGGCCATACAACTGCTGGCCGTGTTCCGCCCCTCGGCCTCGCTGTGGCGCTCGCGCACTCAAATAGAATGGTCGTTTTCATTGCCGGCCTTCAGCATCTATTTGTACGATCTGTTGGGTTGGGGATAGGGTAGTTTTTTGGGGGGCGGACTACGGGCTTTCACAGGTAGCCTGCAGGCGGCCGGACGGGCTGCCAGGCGGGCTGCGGTGGCTCCTCACGTCGCCTCCTCGCCGCGCGGCAGCTGCCGCCGGCACACCTACAGCCTACCTAGTTCAATCCCTGCCGCATCGAAACCAACACCGACTCAATTTATACGAATGACCAGAGGCCAATACGGGCTATTGCTTCAATAGCACCCTGGCCTTTCCAATGGAAGTATGGGTAATCAATTCCACCATTCTTCCGCCTTCATACTTGTACTCATTGGGTTTATCGGAGGGGATTTCAACCTGATAGCGCCCCGGGCCTATCTTTTTCAAGGGCAACATCTGACCCCAATCTTCAGAATACACCTGAGTTTGATTCAGCGGTTCTTCAAAAAAAAGTCGGGCAATGCACCAAGAAGGTGGCACCGCAATTTTCAATTTCCCCCGGTTGGTTTCTACATCGCAGCTGCCCGAGGAACAAATCATGGAAGAAAATCGCCCTGTTTTCCCATCGCGGATGTTTTTGGCCTGAGCATAGATTATTTTACCCTGTTGATATCGAATGTCCGATGAAAAACTGGCCGTGGTTCTTCCAAAAAAGTAATTGACATCGGCAGAGGTATTCATAGAAAACCGAAGCAACCCATTGGCATCGGTGTATTTTTTCAATACCATATCGCCGGTATTTATGCCAAGCAATTCCACGGAATACCGTAAGGTTTGGCTATGCACACTGATGAATCCGATCAGCCAAACAAACAAAGACAGCCGTAAGGTACTGGAGGATATGAAGGGCTTCATGAGTGGGGGTTACTGATTCACCTTGGATTTCATTGTTCCAAATCAGCCCGGTCAACAAACACATAAACGGCCTCGTTGGGGCGTTTCATGTGGTGGTTTTCTCGAGCGAATTTTTCCAAATTATCCATACTGGAATTCAATTCCGTTAGCCTCATGCGCGTATCTTCAATGCGGTGCTGATAATAGGCCTCGTCTTTCTCAAGCCCCTTTATTTTAGCTTTCAAGGCAATAATATTGACCAAGCTGTTGCTATCAAAAAACACCCAATACACTAAAAAGGTAAGTCCTGTCAGTAAAAATCGATTGCCTAAAATGGGATAGGTTTTCCAGATTTTCAATTGCATACTCAAAGGTAGCTAATGCATACAAATTCAGCTGAGCATGGGTTTTGAGTTATCAACATTCCAGGTTGAAATGCCAATTTATGCCCCTAAAGCTGCAGAAAATACCGAACTTGGAATTCCGGTATTCACCTTGGCTTTAATTAAATGCAGGGTATTGAACAGGCCAAAGTAGGCACGGTTCACAAACAAAATGTGCTTTGAACCTCGGGCTCCCCCAAACTTGGTGGAATTCGGGTTTTTGCTCAAGGCCTCGCCCAAGGCATTAATGTCTTTAAAATACTGCTCATCGCCGAAATCAAAACTGTCGGCATCAAAAGGGCGCCGCAGCAATCCACTCAGGGCACGGAAGGATTCAATGAAAAAGCGAATTTCTTCGGGCTGGCTGTCTTCCATCAGAATGGTTAAGCCTTTTAGGGTTTCAGCCATTACCATATCGTTGTACATGTTTTCCGGATTCAGCATGGCAAAATAAGCGGCATAAAAATCCTCGGGGACTTCTTTTGTGCAACCAAAATCGACCACACCCAAACGGCCATCGGGCATCACCATAAAATTGCCCGGATGCGGATCGGCATGCACAAAGCGCAACCGATGCATTTGCCGATCATAAAAATCCCATAGGGCCTGCCCCACTTGATTCCGGAGTTCTTGAGGCTGTTCGGTTTGAGCCCATTCCACTAAAGGCATTCCATTCAACCAATCCATGGTAAGAATTCGATCAGACGACCATTCCGGATAGTACCTGGGGAAGCAAATTCCCTCTAAATCGGAACAGCCTTGAATTATCCGCTCTGCCCCTTTCAATTCCTGCTGATAATCGGCTTCTTCTTTCAACTTGGATTCCACCTCATCAAAATAGGGCCTTACCTCATTTTCTTTCACGTTCAGCAAACGAACGGCAAAGGGTTTTACCAATTGCAAATCGGATGAAATGGCATCGGCAATTCCGGGATACTGAATTTTCACGGCCAATTCAAGCCCGTTTTTCTGAGCTTTATGAACCTGCCCGATGGAGGCGGCATTTACCGCAGTTGGATTGAACGAGTCAAACAATTGGGTGGGAGCCATGCCCATGCTTTTTTTGAAGACCTGAACAATCAGGGGGCCCGATAAAGGAGGGGCTTTATGCTGAGAAGGTCGAAAGGCATTTACGTATTCAGCAGGAAGCAAGTGTTGATCGCTGGCCAACATTTGAGCCATTTTTAAGGCACTGCCTTTTAAGCTGCTTAGGGCATTGTAAATATCGTTGGCATTGGCCTGATCCAGCGAAGAACGCTGGGTGTCTGGATTCACCATCTTTTTCGCGAAATACTTCACGTAATTGGCCCCAACTTTAACACCTGCTCCGGCGAAACGACCGGCGCGCGCCACTTTACTTACCGGAATGCTGTGTTGCTCTTTCATGCAGGTGAATTGTGCCTAAACAGAAAGCGTGCAAACCCCAATCCCGATTCCAGGGCATTCATTCCCGCCAAATCAAAAATTAAATTCACACTGCGTTCAATGGCTTCATCGGTAGCCTCAAACCCTGAACTGCTGTCGTTTTTCCAAAAGTTGAGCAAAAATAAGAACTGAGCCAAGGCTCCTTTGGCATACCAACGCGACAAATTGCCCAATCCGGACAGTTCCTTGGCCTCAATCCCGGCCACTGCCAAGGCCTCGAAGTATTCACTTAAGGTCGATTTAAATCGCTTGAACCTCAACAAGGCGGGGTTCTTCAGGTCTCCCGCTGAATACAATACAAACGACCGGTGCTTTAACGCTTCCTCAAAAAATCCGAAAAAGAAAGCCAAGGTTTTTTCCCGCACCGAATAGGCCATATAGGTTTCATCTTCTGCCAACCGTTGAATGAGTCCCTCGGTCATTTTAATCCAAACTGATTCTTCGAGCTGCTCCAACGAACTGTGCTTGGCATAAAAATCGCCCTCAGAAACTCCACCGTATTTAACAAATTCAAGAACCGAATTGGGCCGTCGGTAATGTTCTTCAAAAAAAGCCATATACTGTTGTTCCATACTGGCCTCAGAAACACTTTTCTTTTTCATTGGATGCGTTTTGAATGGAACAAGCAAACGACGGCCTTTGTTTTGCCATTTTATACTTTTTTCAGGGTTTTTATAGCCGAGGACTCCTCTTCTAATCCTTACTCTTTATTTACCTTTATGGGTATGGAAACAACCCTGGCGATTGAAATAAAAAACCTGAGCAAAAGGTATGCAAGCCACACCGCCCTTGATAACGTGTCAATGGACGTTCCAAAAGGTCAAATTTTCGGACTTTTAGGGCCCAATGGTGCTGGAAAAACATCCTTAATTCGGATTATCAATCAAATAACAGCGCCCGATTCCGGTACGATTCGGCTGTTTGGACAACCGCTTTCTCCCGAACACATTTCCCGAATAGGATATTTGCCCGAAGAACGAGGTTTATACCGAAAAATGAAAGTGGGAGAACAGGCACTGTACCTGGCACGACTTAAAGGGATGTCCACTTCTGAGGCCAAGGAAAAATTGAAACTGTGGTTTGAACGCTTTGATTTAAATGCCTGGTGGAACAAAAAGGTAGAGGAACTGTCCAAAGGAATGCAACAAAAGGTGCAATTTATTGTAACTGTGTTGCACGAACCCGATGTTCTAATTCTGGACGAGCCCTTTTCTGGATTTGACCCGGTAAATGCCAGTTTAATCCGCGACGAAATTTTGCGACTTAAAGCTCAAGGCACCACGATTCTGTTGTCCACCCACCGCATGGAATCGGTAGAAGCTTTATGCCAATCCATTGCCTTGCTGCACAAATCAAAAGTGTACCTCAGCGGCTCCCTGAATGAAATCAAAAACCAGTACCGCAAAAACAAATACCGATTGATGATTGAACTGAGCGCCACCGATTTTGAAGGCCCCTTCAAAACCAGCATCCAATCCCTTCAACCCAGTCTCATGGAATGGAACGATGGATTTGGCATTTTGGAGTTCCAATTGATGGATTCCAGCCTGGTGAAGCCTACCCTAAATCACATTCTGACCTTTGGCAATTTGGTTGAATTCAGAGAAATACTTCCGGGCATGGATCAGATTTTTGTTGAAACCGTAACCGAAAAAACCCAGGCATGAATACCATTCTTTTAATTGTTCAGCGGGAATATTGGACCCGAGTTCGAAAAAAATCATTTGTCATCATGACCTTATTGGGGCCCTTGCTGGTCTCTATTTTCTATGGCTTTTTAATCTGGGTTTCAATGGCAGAAGAAACCCCTACATACCGGGTTTTGGTCTTGGATGAAACCCCCGATGCCATGGGGGCTGAATTAACCGCCACAGATGCTCCCGGCCTGGTTTTTGAAACCGGACTGCCGGGCGACCTAGAGGCCTTTACCCGCTTGATGTACGAACGGGAAGAGGTAGATGCCGTTTTGGTTTTCCCTCTAAGGGCCTTTGAAAATCCTTCCTCGATTTATTTGGGCTATAAAACGCCGCCCTCCATTGAAAGCCGATCTGGCATTTCCTCGGCTGTAGAAAAGGTTCTGGAACAGCGAAAATTGGCCTTCTATGAAGTGCCCCAAAGCACCTTCGACGAAATTCGAAAACGACTGGATATGCCCTTCCGAAAATTGAAGGAAAGCGGAAGCCTACAATCCGACGACAGCCTGATTCGTACGGCCCTGGGATTGGGCTCCGGATTTTTAATCTACATGTTCATTTTTCTTTACGGCGTAATGGTGATGCGCGGGGTCATGGAAGAAAAAACCAACCGCATCGTTGAAATTATTATTTCATCCGTAAAGCCATTTCAACTTATGATGGGTAAAATTGTAGGGATTGCCCTCGTCGGTCTCACTCAATTTATCATTTGGGCTCTGCTCTCCGGCTTAGCCATGGGTATTGTTGGAGCCGCCTTTGCTCCAGATGCGTTGGAACAAGCCCGGCAAGGAACGCTACAAACCCAAGCGGAAGTTGGAGGCATCAATACCGGAGAGGTGCTGGCCATGATTGCGGGAATCAATTGGGCGGTTATTATTGGCTCGTTCATCTTTTTCTTCCTGGGGGGATATTTGCTGTACAGTTCACTGCTGGCCGCGATCGGAGCCGCAGTAGATGCAGAAACCGATACCCAACAGTTTATGTTGCCCATCTCATTGCCTTTGGCCTTTTCCCTGGTCATCAGCATGAACATCATTAAAAACCCGGATGGGCCATGGGCCACATTTTTTTCTATTTTCCCTTTAACCAGCCCCATTGTTATGATGAGCAGAATTCCATTCAACCCGCCGGCATGGCAAGTTCTTCTCTCCATGGCCTTGTTGATTGTTGGATTTTTCTTGAGCACCTGGATGGCCGGGAAAATTTACCGCACCGGAATTTTAATGTACGGCAAAAAAGCAACCTACCGCGAACTGGCCAAATGGCTATTTTATAAAGGAAATTCATGAAACATCCTAATTTCCTAGGCATTGTAGATGTAGGGTCGAACACCTTCAATTTTTTATTGGCCAAAACCGACGGTGAACACACCGAGGTCCTGCACCAAGACCGAAGCCCGGTTATGCTCGGCAAGGGAAGTCATGAAACCAAACGCATTCTGCCCGAGGCGGAACAGCGCGCTCAGCAGGCCCTGCTTGATTTCAAAGCCATGGCCGCCCATGTTGGCCCTATACAATGGAAAGGCATAGCTACCGCCGCGCTCAGGTATGCCCAGAACGGGACCGAGGTGGCCGAACGTCTATTCCGACAAACCGGCATTCCCATTCATATCATCAGCGGAGAACAAGAAGCCGAATTTATCTTTAAAGGGGTTCAAACGCATTTGAATTTTGGCAAGCAAAATGGATTGATTATGGATGTGGGAGGGGCCTCGACCGAGTTTATTGCATTCGGTCCTCAAGGGCTGGCAGGACTTTGGAGTTTCCCCATCGGAGCCACTCGACTGCAAGAAATTTTGGCCTTGGCCGACCCCTTGCTTCCAGAACAAGTCCCATCAACCTATGTCTGGTTGGAAGAGCAAATTGCTCCAATGCGTGATCTTCTTCAACACCATAAGCCGGAATTTTTGGTGGGCAGCAGCGGTTTTTTCGATACGTTGGTGCAAATGGAATCCCATCGGAAATATGGCCATGGAATTGAATCGTACAGCAGCCATCCGCTGGCCGATTCAAGTATTGAGTACTGGACAGATCGGCTTATTCCCACCCGGCTGCAGGAGCGACTTCAAATTCCAGGCATGTTGGAATTCAGGGCTCCCATGTTCCTGGCTTCTATTTTACAGGTTAATTTCATCGTTCATCAATGGTCCATTCCCCAGGTACACTGCACTCGGATTTCATTGAAAGAAGGCGTATTGGCCGATTGGCTACACGAACGAAAACAGAAATGAGGTATTTCATTTTTAGTTTTGCCTTCGTTTGGTTGCTGACCCCGCTAAAAAGCCAACAAAACCAACCCCTGATTCGCTCTATGTACTGGTTGGTGGGCCAATGGCAATCGGAATCGGGAGCGAGCCAGGTATTTACCTGGACGCGCCACCAAAATGGAAGTTTAGAAGGCGTTTTATCGTATTCGAATTCTAAAATGGAGGAACGATGGCTGATTGCAGAAAAAGAAGGGCGGTTGATTTGCTTTTACACGGCTCCCAAAAGTGCAATACAATCCACATACCTAGGCAAAAAAAGGGCGGCTGGTTTTTTCTTTCAGGCTCAGCAAAACCGCCAACCCAGCATCATTGCCCTGGAAAAAGACGGACTGAGAAAGATGAAATTAATTTTTTCTGATTTACGCCCGGGAACCGATCGAGAGGTGGTTCGGCGGTTCATCAAAACAGAAAGCCGACGCTGGGAATTCAATTAAATATCGGAATGGTGGGGGTGTACATTCCAATGCAAATCCAAGTACATTTCTCCCTCGTCCTGCCGCAAAGGAGCCTTTCGAATTCCCTGCACCCAAACCACATCTCCCTCCATTTCAACCACATAAACCATTGACTTCAATGGATTCAACACCGAGGCTTCATTGATGACATCGCTCACATTTTTATGGCCCCTGCCAAAATAAATGCGGTCGCCCGCTTTCCAAGGTCGAATGCATACTTGGTCATTCAAGGAACGAATTCCCACCGAACACCGATTCGGGTCTGGACTCAATTCAGCTGCATTCCGAACCTCAGCAGCGATTCCATGCACTGCACCTTCCAGCAATTCCTGCACACTGCCTTTCCATTCCCAATTGGGCTCTTCCACATTTTCAGTAATGAAAATAAAGGGCATTTGTAGGCTGGCCGTATGGGTTTCTCCGATTATTTTTTTTCCGTTTTCTCCTTGCGGCAAAGAAAAAACACGGCGCCCTTGGGCCTCAGAAAAGCCCAAGGGCATCAGCAACCAGCCCATGGTGGTTTCATTGATGCCGGACCCGGCCAATTCCAAGACCGAAATTTTCAGGTGGCCGGTGCTGTCGTCTTCGTGCAGCAACTGCTGTCGAATCCGGTTGATGTGCACCCGTTGCAGTTCCGCTGTGGTTTGCAATTTATCCAAGGTCTGAGCAAATCCCTCTGCCCATTTAGGATTCCAGGTCTTAAGCTGGGGCAGGATTTGATTTCTCAGTACATTACGCCGATAGGCATCGCTGCTGTTGCTTTGGTCTTCCCGCCATGGAATGCCTTGGCTTTTAGCAAAGGCACGCACCTCATCGGCGGTGGCCCACAGCAAAGGGCGCATTTTTCGTCCGGAATAGGGAGCAATCCCCTTCAAGCCTTCAATGCCTGTTCCACGAATCAAATTGAGCCAACAGGTTTCTAAGGCATCGTCCAATTGGTGCCCGGTGGCTATGGCGTCAAATCCAGCCTCGTTCATCCAAGCTTCAGCTTCCCGATACCTCAATTCTCTGGCGGCCGTTTGAATGTTTCCTGTGAGTTGGCCTGGACTACACCGAATTACCTTGCATTCCAAACCCTGACGCTGACAATACGATTCCAACAGCTGTTGATCCATGTCGGATTCGTTCCCCCTTAATCCATAATTAACATGCAACACCTGGACAGAATATCCTGCCTGTTGAAGCAAATGGAGTAAAACCATTGAATCTGCCCCTCCACTCACCATGGCCAGAATTCGACTTGGCGGTTCGGGCATTCCATAGGTAAGAATAAAGGCCTTAAATCGATCGAGCATCGTTGCTGATTTCTAGGTTAAAGAGGCGGCGAAAAGGAGCGATTTTCCATTGACATTCCTGCCATTCGTCTTCCGGCACACAGTCAAAGGTTAGGGCCGAACCCACACCAATATACCAAGGCCCATCGCCTTGCCGAATCATACTGCGAATAATAACATTGCTTTCAAAACCAAGTTCAGGAATAAAGTAAGCGGCACTGCCAGAAAAATATCCCCTGGGCTGCTCTTCCAGTTCAGCAATCAATTCCATGGCCCTGACTTTTGGCGCTCCGGTCATGCTGCCCATTGGAAAGGTAGCTGTCCAAACATCATGCAGGCTCAACCCCGATTTAAGCTTGCATTCAACGGTTGAAATCATTTGATGTACGCCTTTAAACGGAAGAATTTGACATACATCGCGCGCCAGTACCGTTCCCGCTTCGGCCACCTTACTTAAATCGTTCCGCACCAAATCACATATCATGATGTTTTCAGAACGTTCCTTTTGATTGTTTTTTAAGGTTTCAGCGGCGATTTTATCGTCCTCCGGATTGCCTGCTCGGGGTATGGTTCCCTTCATGGGTTGAGAAAAGACCAACCCCTGCCTCAATGAAAAAAACCGTTCGGGGCTTGCCGATACCAGTTCCAATTCAGGTGTCTTGATATAGCAACTAAAGGGCATCGGAGAAATCGAAACAAGCCGCTTCCATTGTTCCCAACCTGATTCAATGTCTGAGGTGATTTGCAATCGATTGCAAAAATTGATTTCATAAATGTCTCCCCGGCGAATATGCTCCAACAGGGTTTTGGCTTTGTGCATGTAGGTGGCATGGGGAAACTGCCATTCTGCGTTCAACCTTGGGGTTTCCTGTTGAATTGGAGCCTCTATCCATCCGGTTTGGGCCAACCATTCCCTCGGTCCACCCGCATCTTCTCCAATGTATTTCCATTCTGCCCCGTTAAAATACAACACATGCTTGGGTGAGAAGAACGAGGGCGAAGCCGGTTCAGTGGCATGTGCCGGGGTTTTTCGGGGAGCTGCAGCCTGCCAGCCTTGCTCATAACTCCAAACCCCCAGCCAGGGCCGCACCAAATCGGGCTGAGCAAACGGATTTTCACCTTCTTCCGCCGTCCAAACTTCATTGGCGCCCCAGGCCAATACCATCGAAGCCAAAGGTGGGCGGTATGTTCCCTCAAGGGTTTCGGGAGCAAAACCATGGTCGGCAAACACCGCCACATGGCTTTCTTGCTGTATCGCCTCTTCGAACAGGGGCCAGAATGCGGGCACCCGAAACGAGGAAGCTGGTACAGATTCGCTAGCCATGAACCATTTATTTTACCGTAGCTCCGTTGTTTACGGCCTCAGGAGGCGAAACAAAATGGAGCCGTCCGGATGCATCTTCAGCCATTAAAATCATTCCCTGGCTTTCAACGCCCCGCAATGTACGGGGTTCTAAATTCACCAATAGGCATACCTGCCGACCCACCACTTCAGCCGGAGCATAATGCTCGGCAATTCCACTAACAACGGTGCGGGTATCCAATCCCGTATCAACAGTTAATTTAAGCAAGCGGTTGGCTCCTTCAACAGGTTCGGCCGCCAACACCGTGGCAATACGAATGTCGCATCGACTAAAATCCTGAAAGGAAATGGATCCTAAAGCGGGCGATAGCGTAGAATTTGGCTGAACCTCAGGAGCCTGTGGTGTTAATTTATCGCGTTGTGCATCCATGGCTGTATCTTCAATTTTTTCAAACAACATTTCCGTCGCATTCAGTTGATGCTCGCGCTCCCAGCCAATTTCATCCTGCCAATTTAATTTTTCGGGCAGGTTTAGCATGTGCAACATGCGCTGAGCGGTATCGGGCAGAAAAGGCTGTAAGCCCGTCGCCAGGTGAGCCAACATCCACAGCATATCCTCCAAATCTGCTTGGGCCTGTTCCGGATTGATTTTAATGGTTTTCCATGGTTCACAGACGGTGAGGTGCCGATTCCCTTCGCGCGCCAATTCCATGACAGATTGCAGGGCATTTCGAAAGCGGTAGGCCTCAACATGCTGTTGCACCTCATCGTACATACGGGCCACGGCCTTGTGCAATTCAGGTTTTTCGCAACCGGCAGCACGCGAACACCGACCTTGAAAATAAGAATGGTGCAGAACCATCACCCGGTTCACCAAATTTCCCAATACAGCAACCAATTCACTGTTCACACGGGTTTGAAAATCCTTCCAGGTAAACTCACTGTCGCCCGTTTCAGGGGCAATGGAACACAAAACATACCGCAATTCGTCGCGCTTTCCAGGGAGATCCTGCATGTATTCGTGCAGCCAAACGGCATGGTTCCGACTGGTAGAAATCTTTTGCCCTTCTAAATTCAGGAATTCATTGGCCGGCACATTTTCGGGAAGAACAAAACCTCCATGGCTTTTTAATAAAATTGGAAATATTAAGCAATGGAACACGATGTTGTCTTTTCCAATAAAATGGATCAACCGGGCATCAGGATCGGTCCAATGGCGCTGCCAAGACCGGCCATGTTCCTTAGCCCAGGCTTTGGTGGCCGAAATATACCCAATAGGTGCATCCAACCAAACGTACAGCACTTTTCCCTCGGCATCGGGAAGGGGAACCGGAACTCCCCAATCCAAATCTCGAGTCATGGCTCTGGGCCGCAGGCCGTCCTGAAGCCAAGACATGCACTGCCCCATAACATTTGACTTCCACTCTTCCGGATTGTGGGCCGTAACCGGGGCTTGCATGCCGTCAAATTTTCCGGTACTCAGCCACTGCTGAAGCCATGCCTGATGCTCCTGCATAGGTAAATACCAATGCTTGGTTTTCCGTTTTACCGGAGTGCCGCCCGACAAGGTCGATTGAGGCTGAATTAAATCGTCGGGATTCAGCGAGCTGCCACATTTCTCGCATTGGTCGCCATAGGCTCCCGGCTGCTTGCATTTCGGACAGGTACCCGTAATGTAGCGGTCGGCTAAAAATTGTTGAAATTGCTCATCAAAAAACTGTTCTGATTCCCGCACCTCTAAAGCGCCCTTTTCAAGTAGGGTGCTGAAAAAGGCCTGAGCCGTTTCTTTGTGCAAGTCATCTGAGGTCCGATGGTATATATCAAATGAGATACCAAAATCAGAAAAGGCCTTCCGATTGATTTCGTGATAGGTATCAATGATTTCTTTGGGGCTGATTCCCTCTTTTCGGGCGCGCAGGGTAATGGCTGCACCATGCTCATCTGACCCGCATATAAAAGCCACATCGCGGCCATGCAACCGCTGATAGCGCGCAAAAATATCGGCCGGCAAATAAGCTCCGGCCAGGTGCCCAATGTGCAAGGGGCCGTTGGCATAAGGCAGGGCCGCCGTAATCGTCAATGGTTTCGACATGGTGCAAAGGTACAAGTCTGACGCTAAATTGGCAGAGCCCAACGCAACGGCACATTTTTACAGGAATCGGACTGCATCTGCCTGCATTCCAGGTTCAATGTGACCGCCACAGTTGCCCGCAAAACCAGGCTAGGTTTGAATCACACCGGGATTAAATGCCCGCTGTTCCGGAGCTTGATTTGCCGCCTGAAGTCCAGCCGAAATGTACATGCGGGTTTGGGCCGGATCTATAATTTCATCTACCCACAGCCGAGCCGCAGCGTAATATGGACTGGTTTGGGCATTGTAGCGCTGGGTAATGGTTTCCAGCAGCTGCGCTTCTGCTTGGGCATTGGGTTCTTCTCCTTTGGCCTTTAGCGTGGCCTTTTGAATTTGAAGCAGGGTTTTGGCGGCCTGAGCTCCGCCCATCACAGCAATGCGTGCGCTGGGCCAAGCAAAGATAAACCGCGGATCGTAGGCTTTCCCACACATGGCGTAATTGCCCGCTCCGTACGAATTTCCAATCACCACGGTGATTTTTGGAACAATGGAATTTGAAACGGCATTCACCATTTTGGCTCCATCTTTAATAATACCACCATGCTCAGATCTACTGCCCACCATAAACCCGGTGACGTCATGCAAAAACACCAGAGGAATTCGTTTTTGGTTGCAATTCATAATAAAGCGGGCGGCTTTATCGGCGCTATCCGAATAAATCACGCCCCCAAACTGCATTTCTCCTTTTTTATTTTTCACCACCAGCCGTTGGTTGGCTACAATTCCTACGGCCCAGCCATCAATTCGGGCATAGGCACAAACCAGGGTTTTCCCGTATCCTGCCTTGTATTCTTGAATTTCTCCTTCATCGCAAAGGCACTCCAACAGCTCGCGCACATCGTAGGGTTGATCGCGGTTTTCGGGCAGCACGCCATACACATCGTTCAGGGCGCGTTTGGGGAGTTTCGGCTCGGTCCGGTCGTATCCTGCATCTTGAGTTTTACCCAACTTATCCATAATAAAGCGGATGCGCTTCAGGCAATCGGCATCGTCTTCGCAGGCGTAATCGGTTACCCCTGAAATTTCAGAATGGGTTAAGGCTCCGCCCAGGGTTTCATTGTCCACATCTTCCCCTATGGCGGCCTTCACCAAATAAGAACCGGCTAAAAAAATCGAGCCGGTTTTCTTCACAATCAGAGCTTCATCGCTCAGAATGGGCAGGTAGGCTCCTCCCGCCACACAAGGCCCCATCACGGCGGCAATTTGAGTAATTCCCATCGATGACATGATGGAATTGTTCCTGAAAATTCGGCCGAAATGTTCTTTGTCGGCAAACACCTCATCTTGTTTGGGCAAATACACCCCGGCACTGTCCACCAAATAAATAATGGGCAGGCGGTTTTCCATGGCAATTTCCTGGGCTCTGAGGTTTTTCTTTGCGGTAATGGGGAACCAGGCTCCTGCCTTTACTGTGGCATCGTTGGCCACAATCAGGCACTGCCGGCCGCTCACGGTGGCCAGCCCCATAACCACTCCGCCGGCGGGGCAACCCCCATCTTCATTGTACATGTCGTCTCCGGCAAACAAGCCTAGCTCCAAAAACGGGCTGTCCTTATCTTTCAGAAAATCAATGCGTTCTCTGGCCGTCATTTTTCCTTGGCTGCGGTGCTTCTCGAGCTTAGCCGCTCCCCCACCCATGCGCAGGCGTTCTGCGCGGGTTTTCAGCTCAGACAGCAGCAGGCGCTGGGCATCCTCGTTTTTATTGAACTTCAAGTCCATATCGGGTGAATTAGTGAGGCTAAAGATACAGTTTGGGATTGGGATTTGGGCGGGTTATCGGGCTTTCACAGGTAGTCCGCAGCCGGTTGGGGCTGCCCAATGGCTTTACGCGGGCTCCCAAGGTCGCCTGCGCAGCGCATGGGCAGCAACCCAACCGTCTTTGCGGGCAACCTTGTTCAATCCCGCCCGCCGGCGGCGTTTTGGCTTAAAAGGGGGAGCAAGCCATGAGGTGGCTGCGGCAGGGATTGAAGCCGGTTGCCCGCAAGGCCGGAAACACGGGGCCCGCGTGCTGCGGAGGCGACCTTGGGAGCCCACGCAAAGCCGCTGGGCCCGGTGTTTCCGGCCGCGGACTACCGCTGAAAGCCCGCAGCCGCCCAAACCATAAACCCTTGCATTTCTTAACCCAAACATCGGCGGTGAAGCCCAGCAATTTTCTACCTTTAAGCCATGAATAAAAAGGCTCTAATTGGTCTGCTGCCGCTTATTTCAGGGGTGATGATGGCGGCGGCATGGCCGGAACGCGGGTTGCCCGTTCTGCTGTTTTTTGCCCTGGTTCCCCTGCTCTGGCTTAATGAACAGGTGCGCAGCGATTCGGCGGCCCGCAAGGGACTGCGGATTTTCATGCTCAGCTGGGCCACCTTCCTGAGCTTCAATGCGTTTACTACATGGTGGATTTGGAACTCCACCGCCGGCGGAGCCATTATGGCCATTGTATTTAATGCCCTATTTATGGCTGTGGTTTGGTGGTTGGCCGAGCAGCTGGGCCGAAGTTTTGGGCGGCAACGGGGCTATCTGGCCTTGCTGTTATTCTGGCTGAGCTTTGAATACCTGCACTTGAATTGGGATTTGACCTGGCCCTGGCTTCAGCTGGGCAACGGTTTTGCCGGCTGGTATTCCTTGGTGCAATGGTATGAAATTACAGGCGTTTTGGGCGGAACTGCCTGGGTATTGGTCGCCAACATTCTGGCTTGGGAATGGTGGAGGCAGGGCCGAAAAACCAGCGCCAGAAAGCTGGCCCTACCCTTGGCCTGGATTGTGCTGCCCATGGCATTTTCCCTAATCCGCTATTTCAGTTATTCCGAACAGGGAAAGCCCGCCGAAATGGTGTGCATTCAACCCAATGTTGACCCTTACAGGGAAAAATTCAATGGCTCGTCCGCTCAGCAAATTGCAGAAATGACGCGCCTGGCCGAGCAAACGGCCGGAGGCAGTACCGACCTGATATTGTTTCCTGAAACGGCCATTCCCCAACCCATTTGGGCCGACCAACGCTATGAGGAAGGACCTTTAACCTCATTTAGAAATTTAACTAAAAACGGACATACGGCGGTGTTAACCGGAGTGTACTACATTGAATGGCTTCCGGCCAATACGCATCCGGTTCCGCTCAGCGCAAATCCGGGTCCGCAGGGCGCCTGGATTGACGACCACAACAGTGCGCTGCTGTTGAATCCAGATGGCAGTCAAGGGCTTTACCACAAATCCAAACTGGTTCCGGGCGTGGAACGGCTGCCCTTTGCATCGGTGTTAAAACCTGTACAGCACATTTTATTCAATAGCATTGGAGGCTTAATGGGGAATATGGGCACCCAAGAAGAACGGACAGTCTTGGTGCATTCGGGGCGGGAAGATTTGCGAACCGCTCCTATTGTGTGTTACGAATCTGTTTTCGGCGAATTTTGCGCTCGATTTGTGCGCAATGGGGCTACTCATTTTGGCATTATTACCAACGATGCTTGGTGGGGCAACACCCCCGGGCACCGTCAACTGTTGGCCTATGCCCGCTTACGGGCCATTGAAACCCGGCGGTCGGTGGCGCGTTCTGCCAATACCGGCATATCTTGTTTTATAAATCAACGGGGCGATGTGCAACAGACCTTAGCCTATGAAACGAAGGGGGCCATAAAAGGGCAGATTCAGCTGAATGAAAGCATTACACCCTATGTGGTTTATGGCGATTGGCTTGGGCGGTTTTCAGTTTGGATATCGGGCTTGCTTTTGCTGGCCATGCTGGTAAAACGGCTCAAGGCAGCTAAATAGAATATCGAGACGCCGAGGCAAACCTTCGTGTTTGCCCCAAGCCATCCAGGCCTTTCAAGACGCTGGGGCAAACCTTCGTGTTTGCCCCCAAGCCATCCAGGCCTTTCAAGACGCCGGGGCAAACACGAAGGTTTGCCCCATTCGACGCCAAAGAGCATACACTTGGACAGGAGCATACACACAGGTATGCTCCTACGTGGAAAAATAATAACCGGAATAGAATTGGCGCTTTATTGCTTTTACCTATTTTTGATTATGAGTAGATTTTCAATCCAATATTTATTGCTTTTAACTTCAATTGGCTTTCTTTCAGGTTGTTCATTTGAGCCTTATTATCAGCTCTTTACAATAGATGCTGAACGAGCAGAGAAGCTGACCGATGGGCTTGTTTATCAGGATGAACGATGTTCATTGATTTATAATTTGTGGGGAGATGGAGGAAATGCTCAATTCCAGTTCAAAAACAACTCTGAATCTGATTTGGTTATTCTAAAAAACCATTCATTTTGGGTGCTCAATGGACAGGCATTTCCTTTATATCAAGGTCGGGTTTGGGGCCAAGCTCAATCGCAAGCTCTTGTACTTAGTTCAAGAACAAAACCTGTTTTACCTGCCGGTAGCATTGATAATATAAGTAGCAGCAGTGGTTCAATGGAATCGATTGAACGAATAGAAATGGTGGAGCAAGTTGTACCGGCCGGGTTATATGTTAACGTTGAATCTGGAAGAATCCATAACACCATTCATGATCAATGCCGTATTCTAGAATGGAAGGAAAATAAAGAAGGACTTATTCAAACCTATGAACAGGAAACAAGCCCACTGAAATTCCATCATCTAGTTAGGTACACGGACGGCAGGGATACATTTGAGATTTCCTCTAAATTTCACCTCAAACAAATCAAGACCGTTCGAGAACGGGAAGCCATGGAAATGGTGAGTTCAAATCCATGCGGAGAACAGATTACCGACTGGGGATATATCCGAAGATTAAAATACCTAGGGCCAAACGCCTTTTTCTTGAAATTCAATTTGGAATAATTAAAAGAGGCATAGCCAGGCCTTTCAAGACGCCGGGGCTATTTGCCCCATGCCATCCAGGCCGGTCGAGAGGCCGGGGCAAACCTACGTGTTTGCCCGATGCCCGATGCCCGATGCCCCATGCCCTTCCCCCCATGCCCCAAGCCCCTAATCGCCAACCAAAACTCGATAGCGCCCCAGATTGGTGTGCAAGAAATAATATCCGGGGCTTGTGGGCGCGTACACTGGGTTGGGCAAGCTCCGGCCTTGAAGGTCAAACACTCCTCTAACCTGCTCGCTTGGAAGCAAGGCCCAGCGACTTCCTTCCTTTATTTTCAAGGCTTTTGAATTGGAAGGCGGCGAAGAAAGACCACTGGAAAAGGTAGAGGCCTCTAGCCAAAATGAGAACTTGTTTTGACTATTTTGTTGGTTGCGGAATCCGATTTTACTGCGTCCTAAACCTGGATTGATGCCGGTAAAATAATCCAAACTGTAGTGCATGGTGTCTCCGGAAGCAATCTGAACCACTATAGAATCGACACCTGGGCTGTAGCAAATATCGGCGCAATATGCTGTTTTCCATGAAGTATCAGGCAGAATCTGCTCTAAGGTCATAATTAAAATTTCTACCGGACCTGTTCCGGTATTCACTAAATCTACGTAATTATACAAGGTTGAGCCCGGCATTCCAGTGCTGTTGGAATTGATGACATTGGCTTGAAAACTACCCGCACCTTGATTCGGCTGGCACAGGCCAGATTGAACTCCCAACAGGCTGTCTATATCGCAAAAAATTAGATCGGGAGCTCGATCAAACCAACCGTGCTTACTAAAAACCTCTCCATTGGGTCGGATTAAATACGCATTGTTTGGAGCCGGTCCATAGGTGCTCCACCATTGATTGCAAGGTAAGTCTACATAAACAGGGACTGAAATAAAATAGCGCTGCTGCAGGGTGTCGGCAAGCTGCAGGCGCTGCCCATAGGTTTGAGGCTGAGGAAATAAAATACCTTCTTGTTGATTTTGCCCGGTCAGGTTGACATATCCAAAATAGGGAGAAACGGTAGTAGGATGCGCTTCCACAGTAAGGACAATGAGGGTGGTTAGCGCATTGGAATATTGAGCTTGAACCTGATTGATGGTATTAATTTTATTTCGAAAAACCGGGCAGGTTAATGAGCCGTTGATGATCAACACCGGCGTTCCTTGTTGCAGGGTCGATGTAAGATTAAAGGCCTGGTTGGAGGAGTTATAAATAGTAAAATCAGGTGCTTGCTGTCCTTCCATAATCCCTGAACTATAAAAACTACCGGTATATAGCGGGATGGGGCAAATGGGATCGCTTGGCTGAGGAGCCTGCCCTTGAACAAGTCCAGGTAAAACCAGAAACAAAATCATGCTGAAAAGCCACATCCTTATTTTCATAATGCCTTTTGAGGGAAAGTTAGAGAGTATTTTGATGAATAAAAAAGAAAAAATCTAGTTAAGGTCAAGGCACAAAAAAAGGGGCCGAAGCCCCTTTTTTTAGAATTGTAAGAATTAACAACCTAAAGCTTCAATAGCACTTGTATGAGCGGCCTCGATAGCAGTCCAATCAGTACCTTCTTTTTGGCTATCGCACAAGTTGTTGAAAGCAGTTGAGTAATCTCCCCAAGCAGCATTGATAGCAGCACAATCCATACCTGCAAATGCATTTGAGTAAGCAGTTGCGGCAGCAGTGAAGTCCTCAGCAGCTTGAGTCTCGTCGCAAGAAGCACAAGAAGTGAAAGCAAAAGCGCCAACTAAGGCAGACATTACAAGAAACTTTTTCATAAAAAAGGGTTTTTAGTTAATAGGGCAAAGGTAAAACAAATGTTTAAACCGCAAAATTCCTTTAACATTAGTCCCTAAATGGGGGTTTCAACTTGTTGATTTTCAAATAAAAACAAGAAAGGGGGCAAATGCCCCCTTCTCTTACTCCGAAGAATTCCGTTTAATTTTCTGAACAGCTTTCGCCCAAAAACGAAGCTCCGAAATTGGCGGCAGCAACATACTGCTCCCAAGTACCATTGTTGGTTACAATGGTATCATTTTCGCAAGCATTTAACTCGCTGGCAATACCAGTGCACGTTAGGCACTTTTCTGAACTGCCACAAGAAGCCATTGCAATCACAGATGCAAAAACGGCTAATACAATTACATTTTTCATAAAAAAGGGTTTAGTTTATTCAAAGGTAACTCTAAAAAGGTGGTTGCATTCCGCACTGCACATAATTTAACACAATATAAAACTCAAGGTGCTAGGGGAAAATTTCTACTTCCTTTTTTGCCGCTGCCGAAGGGTTTCACGAATGTGAATGGCGGCGATTTTTGAAGCAAAGGCAATAAAAAGCCCAATGCTGCTGACCGCATAACCAATGGTGAATATCTTACTGATGCTTGTGGTTGGAGATAAATCACCATAACCCACTGTAGTCATGGTCATAGAACAAAAATAAAGGCTATCCAACCACGACCAGCCCTCCTCCCAATGGTAAAATACCGTTCCCCCCGAAACAAGTATGATTAAGGACACCGATAAAATGGCCAATTCAGCATCGTGCAAAAAAGGCGTCAAAAATATCTTTAAAGGCCGAAACATGCAGAAATAACTTGCTCAAAGATACAAAGGTTGCCTAAGCCGCAGTACCTTTGAAGCATGCTGCTTCAGTTCTGCTCTGATTTACATCTTGAATTTCCGGAAAACGCCCAGTTGCTGCGCCAACATCCCCTTCAGGCTCAAGCCCCTATATTAATTCTAGGCGGTGACATTCTCCCCTTCCCTCAGTTCTCCAATTTCAATTGGTTCCTTGATTCCATTTCTGATGCCTTTGAACAGGTGTACTGGATTCCAGGCAACCACGAATACTATTTTGACGATGCCAGTCGGCGCAGCGGTGCTTTTTTCGAGTCTATCCGATCTAATGTTCACCTATGCAATCAATTTAAATTGGAACTGGACGACATCGATGTTCTGTTGTGCACCCTGTGGTCAAATATTCAACCCAAATACCGAAACCTGATTCAACAACGGCTTTCTGATTTTCATGTCATTCAGTATGGCATACAAGCTTTGACTCCAGAGCAGTACACGGCCATGCACCGCAGCGACATGCGATTTTTAGAGTTGGAATTGGAACAGAAAGGACGCAAAAGCGCTGTCATTACCCACCACGCGCCTACGTTTAAGCAGTACAATCCTCAGTTCCAAAATGACCCCATCAACCAAGCATTTGGCACTGAATTGCGCAGCCTGATTGAACTCCACTCTCCTGCGTTTTGGGCCTTTGGGCATACCCATTACAATCCACCGGCATTTTACGTGGGCCAAACTGCCATGTTTACGAACCAGTTGGGATATGTGCGTCAGGGCGAGAATAAACGCTTCAACCCTAATTTGGTGCTAAATACCTCAACGGCATTTTAGCCGATTGCCCGTTGAAAGGCCTTTTCTATTGCAGGTACGATTTCAGGATTCAGAAGTGTACTTACATCTCCTATGGATTCCGATTGATGCTCTGCTATTTTGCGCAAGATGCGCCGCATGATTTTCCCACTTCGGGTTTTTGGAAGTCCCGATACAAGAACCCAAATGTCGGGCTTCGCTATGGGGCCAATGTGCTGAAGCACGGTGTTCACCAATTGATTTTGAATCTGTGTTTGCTCCCCCTGGCTTTGGTTGATCACCACATAGGCACAAATACCTTGACCTTTAATGGGATGCGGATATCCTACCACCGCACTTTCGCTCACCTGAGGATGGTGGTTGATGGCATTTTCAAGTTCAGCCGTTCCCAATCGGTGTCCTGAAACGTTTAAAACATCATCCACTCTGCCGGTAATTCTATACATGCCTTGGGCCGACCTCAGGCAACCATCTCCCGTAAAGTAAGTACCGGGGTAGGCGGTAAAATAGGTCGTTCGCATTCGGTCGTGGTCTCCGTAAACGGTACGCATCATTCCCGGCCAGGGTTGAGCCAGGCACAGGTTCCCTTCCGCTTGGGTTTCCTGAATTGCTCTTCCCTGTGCGTCCATCAAAACTGGAACAATGCCCGGCATGGGCAAACCGGCATAGGTTGGCTGTTCTGGAGTCAATCCGGCAAGAGAGGCAATCATGATTCCTCCGGTTTCCGTTTGCCACCAGGTATCGGTCAAGGGGCATCGGTTTTTCCCTACAGCCTGTTTAAACCAATGCCAGGCTTCGGCATTGATGGGTTCACCCACCGAGCCCAACACCCGTAAAGTTGGCATTTCAAAGCCCAGAGGGGCCTCTTTGTTTTCGGCCATTAGGGAACGCAAAGCGGTAGGCGCAGTATAAAAAATATTCACCCGATGTTTTTCAATCAGTTCCCAGCAGCGGGATTCGGTAGGCCAATTGGGAAGTCCTTCATACATTAAACTGCAGGCCCCGGCTAACAAAGGCCCATACACCAAATAGGAGTGCCCGGTGATCCAACCGATGTCGGCAGTGCAAAAATGCAGTTCTCCGGGCCTATATTGAAAGGCATTGACAAAGGTATAGGCCGTCCATACCATATAACCGGCGGTGGTGTGGACCACTCCTTTGGGCTTGCCTGTTGAGCCCGAAGTGTACAGAATGAACAATGGATCTTCCGAATCCATGGCCTCTGGAGCCGTATTTTTGGTATTATCGGGATGCTGCCAGGCCTCTTCCCATGTTAAATCTCGGTTGGGCTGTAGGCTGACCTCTGCTCCGGTTCGAGCCAGCATCAGCACCGTTTTTACGGTTGGCACCTGAATTAGTGCTTCATCTACGATGGCCTTCAAGGGAATCTTTTTTGCCCCCCTTAATCCTTCATCGGCAGTAATAACAAGTGTGCAAGCGGCATCGTTCAACCGGTCGGCCAAGGCCTGAGCTGAAAAGCCGCCGAAAACAACCGAGTGAATGGCTCCAATCCGGGCGCAAGCCAAGACGGAAAACACCAGTTCAGGAACCATGGGCAGGTAAATCCCTACTGTATCTCCTTTTTTAATTCCTAGCCTTCGAAGCATTCCCGCCGTTCGCTCAACCTGTGCCAGCAGTTCGGCATAAGAAAAAGTCCTTATCTGTTCTGCAGGATTGTTGGGTTCCCAAATCAGGGCCGGAGCCTGTGCCTGTGTTTTGACATGCCGGTCAAGTGCATTTTCGGTGATGTTCAGTTTGGCTCCGGCAAACCATGAAATTTTGGCCGTAATAAAATCAGCATCCAAGACCTTTTCCCAGGGGTGCATCCATTGAAAATGAGATGCCACATCGGCCCAAAAGCCCTCGGGATTAGCGGCAGCCTCCTGCCATGCCACATGGTACTCTTCCATGGAAGAGATTTGATATGGGAACACCTTGGGTTGATTCATTTTATTCTCCAATATCTTCATTCCACAATTCAGGTTTTTCCTGAATAAATCTAGTCATCATGTCAACGCATTCGGGTAAGTCTAAATCGATTACCTCTACTCCATGCGATTCCATAAAGGCTCGCGCTCCTGGAAAGGTGCGCGATTCACCCACAATGACTTTGGGAATTTTAAATTGAACTATGGTTCCGGCGCACATGTAGCATGGCATCAGGGTGGAGTAAATGACCGTATTTTTATACGAACCAATCCGCCCGGCTTGATTTAGGCAATCCATTTCTCCATGCAGAATGGGATTGTTCTCTTGAACCCGCTTGTTGTGGCCTTGGCCCACGCAAATTCCGTTTTTAATCAGTACAGAGCCTATGGGGATTCCACCTTCAGCAGCTCCTTTTTTGGCCTGTTCAATGGCCATTTTCATAAATTCATCCATGAGGCCAAGGTAAGGAAAAGGGCGCTTATCTTGGTTAAGGTCCGTTTCCGTGAGGCTAAGGGTTGAAATGCGCTTTAAAAAAGGCAACGGACTTTTCACACACCTCTGCCGATTGGTTGGCATCAAAGCCATGAAAAGCGGGGTATTCGTGGTAGGCATGTGGAACCCCCAACTGATTTAACTTTCCGCGCATCCACTGAGATTGGTACAGGGGTACGATGGGATCTAAACTACCATGAAATAAAATGGTTGGAACAGAGCTGCTGTTTACCTGCCAGTAGGGGCTTAGTGATGTATATAACGTAGAATCCCATGTGGAACCCGCATACAATGAAATGACGTCACCTACATATCCTCCCAGCCAGGGATTGTTGCTGTTGTACCATGACCAATCGTTTAAAACACTTGGCCCAAATAAGTTTGAAACACATTGAATTTGGCCTTGGCCGTTTTGGGTGTATGCATGAAGCATTGCCAAGTGCCCACCGGCACTGGCACCCAATAAAGCCACGTTCCCAGACACTTTAAATTCATTCCTTCGGGTATAGAGCAGCTGTAAAACGCTCTGTATATCGTTGGAAATTTCGGTATGATGAATTCCATCGCTGGCACTTGCTAAGCGGTAATTCATGTTAACAATGGCTGCCTCCGGCCATTCCATCTTTATCAAATTAACCCAAGTATTCATTTCTTCTTTTTGGCCGGCCTGCCATGCACCGCCATGAATAAGCACCACCGTTGGGGTAGCTGAAGAACGCCCAGTGGGCAAATACAAATCTAGGGTTTGCAAAGGATGACTGCCATAGTGCAGGTCAAGCATAGACGTATCTGACAACCCTTGATTTCCGGAATCATCTACCTGACATGAGGGCATTACAACGAAAAGCAGTACAACACCTACGGTCATCAACGAAAAAAAACACCTCTTTATCATAGCATTGCATTTATACTTGGATGCAGTTTTAAAATTAACGCGCATCATTCTAAGTTCTTCAAATTAAGTTAAATATACTTGATTTTTGGCTTTTTACCGCATTCGTTTTTAAATTTTTAAGGCGAATTCATGTTTGAGCAGACAAACCTACAGGGGCACATCATTGGGCCATCCCCTTCGCGCATTCTAGGCCTTAAAAACCAAGAGAAAAGGCATTTTCCAAAAATCGAGCAGCTCCTACCCTTTTGGCTTAGGCAGAGGCCCCCTTCCTGCTCCATAAATTTTAATCTACCTTTGCCATATGTCGGTTCATCAGTCCATCAAGCGCATTACCACCCACACGCTACAGCAGTGGAAAAATGAGGGTAAGCCCATCAGCATGTTAACGGCCTATGATTTTACCATGGCCAAATTATTGGACCGTGCGGGAATCGATGTGATGCTGGTCGGCGATTCTGCCTCAAACGTGATGGCGGGACATGAAACCACTCTGCCCATTACCTTAGACCAAATGATTTACCACGCCGCCGCAGTGGTAAGGGGCGCATCTCGTGCCCTTGTGGTGGTGGATTTGCCCTTTGGATCGTACCAGGCCAATTCTTCAGAGGCATTGAGGTCGGCCATTCGAATCATGAAAGAAACGGGAGCCCACGCCGTTAAAATGGAGGGAGGCAGCGAAGTGGCCGAATCCATTACCCGAATCCTGGCCGCCGGAATCCCCGTCATGGGTCACCTGGGGCTTACCCCCCAATCCATTTATAAATTTGGCACGTACAACGTTCGAGCCAAAGAGGAGGCTGAAGCCCAGAAGCTGTTGGAAGATGCTCAGCTGTTGGAAAGCCTTGGTTGCTTTGCCATTGTTATAGAAAAAGTGCCCGCCAAACTGGCAAAAAAAACTGCCGAAATCCTAAAAATACCGGTGATTGGTATTGGTGCCGGAGGCGGCGTTGATGGACAAGTGTTGGTGACCCACGACATGCTGGGATTGAACGAAGAATTCAGCCCCCGGTTTTTGCGCCGGTACCGAAATTTGGCCGAAGAAATTGTGCAAGCTACAGGGGCCTACATCGCCGATGTTAAATCCAGGTCATTCCCCAATGACAAAGAACAATATTGAGGTAGAAGTCATTTGGGAAGACAACCACCTGCTGGCGGTCAACAAACCTCCCGGCATGTTGGTGCAACCCGATTTAAACGAGGATTTCTCGTTGGAATCATGGGGTAAAAACTACCTGGCACACAAATACGATAAACCCGGAGCTGTTTTCCTGGGCATTTGCCACCGGCTAGACCGGCCTGTAAGTGGAGTGGTTTTAATGAGCAGAACCTCAAAAGCCTTGGTGCGCTTAAATGAGCAATTCAAACAACGGGAGCCAAAAAAAATCTACCATGTTCTGGTAGAAGGTGCCCCAAAAGAAGCAGAATCTACCTTGGTTCACTGGCTGGTTCGCCATGGAAAATCCAATACCAGCCGAGTTCAAACTCAGGCCAGCGATCAAGGACAGCGGGCAGAATTGAGTTATAAAATCTTAGAACAAGGGCGAACCCTTTCTTTGTTGGAAGTGCAACTAAAAACAGGAAGGCACCATCAAATACGTGCTCAATTGTCGGCCATTGGCTGTCCTGTGGTGGGCGATGTTAAATACGGAGCTCGCCGAGGCCTGAAAGACCGAAGCATAGCCCTGCATGCCTACAGCTTGGAAATAAACCATCCCGTCGAAAAAACCCAAATCCATATCCAGGCCAACTATCCCCCCTCTCCCACTTGGTCTATTTTTAACAAGGGCAAATAAAAATTGTACCTTTGGCCCTATAATTGTACATCTACCAGAAAATCCAATGCATATGCGTTTACATTTTGTTTTATTGGGCTGTCTTTTAGGCCCTCTTGCTGTTCAGGCTCAAACCAGCTTTGGCTACTTAAATTCGATGGAAATCATTTATGTGATGCCTGAAATGAAGGATGTTCAAAAAAAATTAACGGATTATTCGGCCGAACTGGATGAGGAATTTAAAAAAATGACCGAAGGCTACCGAAAATTGGAGGCCGACTATAAAGCCAATGCCAGCAAATGGTCTGAAACCATCCGTCAATTGAAAGAAGACGAATTGATGCAGGAACAACAAAAAATTCAACGCTCGCAAGAGGCCTTTCAACAAGACTTGGGCGAAAAACAACAACTTTTGTTGGAGCCGCTACTGATGAAAGCCGATAGCGCCATTAAGGTGGTGGCCAAAGAAAAAAACATTCAGTATGTGTTTGACACATCGAAAAACGCATTGTTGTATGCCGAAGAAAGCGGCGACATTAGTAAATTCGTCAAAATGAAGTTGGGCATTGACCCCAACGCCAAGCCTCAAGGCATGGAATAATTTCATGTTGAACAACCACCCGAAAACTTTGGCCATGAAAAAACTGATTTTAGGCTTTTTACTGCTC
Source organism: uncultured Flavobacteriales bacterium (assembly GCA_903825395.1). Lineage (GTDB taxonomy): Bacteria > Bacteroidota > Bacteroidia > CAIKAF01 > CAIKAF01 > CAIKAF01. The sequence goes on along the minus strand of CAIKAF010000026.1, from coordinate 42,867 downwards.
TGCACCGGAATGTCAGCCCAAGGAATTCAACTCCCCAAAGCCGATACCACCCAAAAGAAATCAAGGATTGTAAAGCAAGATTACCTTATTCTTAATTTCAACTGGAATTCCTGGCTCAATGCCGGATCGGAAGTAAATGTGAGTCCGTTTTCACGCGGATTTGAAGTGGCCGTCATGTTTGATCAGCCCTTAGGAAAAAGTCCTATTTCTCTAGGTTTTGGCCTTGGTTTGAGCACAGAAAATATTTTTACCGATGCCTTCTTGAGGTCTGATTCCGGAAATGTAAATGTAGAATGGCAGTCCATTTCAAAGGTCATTAATCCCAACAATGAAGCCCGAGAGTGGGACAGATACAAATTGGGCACCACCATCTTGGAGTTGCCATTGGAGGTACGTTTTCGGTTGAATCCGAAGAAACGGAACACCTTTAAAATTACGGCAGGTTTTAAATTGGGGTATTTGGTGCATTCCAAAGAAAAGTATGTGGGCCCCAATTATCTGTACGACGCTGCAGGAAATCAGCCGCATTTGGACGGGCCGTACATCGGCATGAAAACAGACGACCTGTTTGGCATTAACCGCCTTCGGTATTCGGTGTATGGGCGGATTGGCTACGGCCGTTTTGCCTTAAACTTTCAGTATGGATTGCAGCCCTTTTTCGAGTCGGGTCGAGGTGCAGACAACGTGATTCCAATTCAAGCCGGAATCAGCTTTCTGCCCTTTTAATAGGGATTCCTTTAAATAGGCAACGGGGGTGGAACAGTGTTACGTATTTTATTGCCGGTCTAGATCTGAAAAGAAAGCCAAATTAAGGCTTGAAATGGATGGATTTCGGGTTTTTTTACCCATTGCCAAAGAACTTAGGCAGTGGAGCGACCGAAAAAAATGGGTGGAATTCCCGCTGTTCAATGGCTATTTATTCGTGTATTGCCAAGCGCATCAATTGTTCACCGTAGCCGGATATCCGGGCATTGTGGCTCCTGTGAAATTGGCAGGGGCCTTTGCCAGCATCAGCGAACGCGACATTGAATCGATCGAACGGTTTTTGGCCACGGGCTTAACGGTCGAGGTGGTTCAAGGGGATTTCAGTCCGGGTACCCGGGTGGAAGTTATGGGCGGGCCGCTAAAAGGCATGTTTGGAAACTGGCTGGCCGAGGCCGGTCAGGATTATTTTTTCATTGAGGTCGAATCGATCAACCACCGCATACGCGTGAAAGTAAAGAAGGAATTGCTTCGGGCCGAGGCCCAATAGGTGTGAGGGGGCCTGCGGCAGGGATTGAAGCAGCTTGCCCGAAAGGGTGCCGAAGCCTGCCCCGCGCGGCGCGGAGGCGACTTTAGGAGCCACCGCAAGCCCGCTGGGGCAGCCTTTCGGCAACCGCGGACAAGCGCTGAAAGCCCGCAGCCGCCCTAAAAAATCAACTGAAATCTTTGAACAACAAACTGGGCTGAACCCCTTTGTTGTTCTGATATTTTCCGCTGGAATAGGTGCTGTAACTGCCCTCGATGCTGTGGTAGAAAATTTGGCAGATTTGCACGCCCGCATAGATGCGAATGGGCTGAACGCAAAACATTTCTAAGGTCCAAAACCCTTTGAAACCCACGTCACCAAAGCCGGCCGTGATGTGTACAAACAAACCCAGACGGCCAATGCTGCTGCGCCCTTCCAACATGGGAACAAGGCCTTGGGTCTCGGTGTATTCTACCGTGCGCCCCAAATACAGCTTGCCTGTTTCCAGCAACAGCCCCTCTTCGGGAATTTGCAGCGGACTCGCCGTGTTTTCACGCTTCATGTCTAACTCCGCACGATCGTACACCAACAAATCCTGATGCAAGGAAAGGTTGTACGAATTTGGATTGATGCGCGAAGGGTCAAAAGGCTCAATTACAATGTCTTTGCCCTGCCGTGCCAGAATCTCATTGCCCGACAAAATCATGGTTTCAAATTTGTCCGAAGGTAGGAATTCCCTGCTATATTTGTGGTATGCACCGCTTAGGAATCCTGACTGCAGGATGGTTTTGGCTTTTATCGCTCTTCAGTGTGGCTCAACTGCCACAAAAAATCAGCATTCTTCCTGCCGAAGCTCTGCCCCATGGATTGCGCATCTTGCAGTATAATTCAGCACAAGAGCTGGAATTTAAACTGGCTCTTACTGAATCTTTTGTTCAGGTGGGCAGCCTGGAACCGGAAAAAACCATTTTGGTGCGGGCGCTTGGATTTGAGGATTTGATGATTCCCTGGACCAATCTGGAAATGGGCGATAGCATTTTTGTGCTCAAGCGGCTGGGAATCCACCTAAAAGACCATGCGGTGATTGGCTTAAGGCTGCCGGAATTTTCGGCCGATAGAGAGGTATTGCGGCTAGACCGTGCGGCTATAGAAGATGCCCAGGCCCCCACCACGGCCGAACTGCTTGAACGCGCCGGTGTATTTGTTCAGCGAAGTCAGCTGGGAGGCGGCAGCCCTATACTCCGCGGATTTGAAGCCAGTCGCATTTTGCTGGTGGTGGATGGAATTCGCCTGAACCATGCCGCCTTCCGTTCGGGGCATTTGCAGCAAATTATCCGCAACGATGCCTTAGCGATGGAATCCATTGACTTGGTATATGGCAGTGGAACTGTGGCTTTCGGGAGCGATGCCTTGGGCGGCCTTATACACATGAATACCCTGCCCTTGGTGTTTAATAAGGAAGGGCAGATCAGTGGCCATGTTCATTCTCGATTCAGTTCGGCTGCTGTGGAGCGCACCCTGCATGCCGATGCCAGCTACAGCAAAGGGAACTGGGCCGGATTAAGCTCGTTCACCATCAGTGACTTTGGCGACTTGCGCCAAGGTGCCCTTACCGATCCGCGTGATCCGGGCCGCTGGGATGCGCGCTTTACCGTACGTCGAATTCAGGGCAAAGACACCTTGTTTCAACTGAACGACCCCAACATTCAAACCAACAGCCGGTATGGGCAATTGAATGCCATGCAAAAACTAGGTTGGCAGGGTAAAAAAATGCGCCACTACCTGAATCTACAATATGCCACTACCCGACTGGTGCCGCGCTACGATCGGCTAACGGACAGCAGCGCCTCGGGATTCCCCCTGTTTGCCCGCTGGGATTATGGGCCAGAGGAACAGCTTTTGCTGTCTTTCCATTCCGAAACCGTCCAATCCGATCGGCTGCACTGGAGTCAGGCCCTTTCCTATCAACAATTCAAAGAAAGTCGCATTGTTCGTCGTTTTCAAAACCCATGGGAACAATCCCAACACGACCACATTCAGGTGTTGGGCTACAGCTGGCAGGGCAGCCTGACCGAACGGGGTCGCAGAGGCTCTGCTTATCCACAGCGTAAAACGGCCACGGGAATGTCGGCCTGGCTGCGCTTTGGCTTTGATGCACAGTTCCATTGGGTGAACTCAAAGGCATGGGCTCTGCATGTGGATGATTCTTTGCAGAAGGCTTCAGAAACCCGGTATCCTTCTGCCGGCAGCCACATGATTCAGTCGGGCATTTGGGCCGAAGCCTTGCTGTTTTCAAAAGGCGCTTCAACGTTGCAATTGGGCGGCCGCATTCAAATCAACAGCCTGCAGGCCAACTTTTCCGACACCTTGTTTTTCAGTTTCCCATTTCAGGAAATCAACTACCTTTTGCCCTCGGCCAACGGAAGTCTGACCTATATTTTTGAAAAAAAGGGCCACACCTTCCGCAGCTCGGCAAGCTCGAGTTTCAGGGCTCCGAATGTGGACGACATCGCCAAGGTATTTGATTCTCAACCGGGCTCTGTCATTCTTCCCAATCCCAACCTAAGGCCGGAATACCTATTGGGAATAGAGGCCGAGCACCGCATTCAGATGCGCGGACAGCATGCTGCGGTGTTGGGTTATGTGTCGCATGCGCCCGGCCTTTTGTCGGTTCAGTCCGGCCAATTCATGGGGCAAGACAGCATTCCATATCAAGGATTCATGAGCGCCGTCAACACCCTTCAGAATGCGACATCGGCCTGGATTTTTGGAGCACAATTGAGGTATCGTGGGCAGTTGAGTCCGCGGCTTCATGCCTTTGGGCAATTGACCTACACCTATGGTAGGCAAGTTGTAAACCAAGGTTGGCAGCCGGTTGATCACATTCCGCCCTTGCACGGTCAGCTTGGACTGGAATGGAGGAAAAAGAGCATTGAGCTGGGGCTGCGCGCAGATTTTAGCGATTGGAAGCGGTTGGAGGAGTATGGTTTGCAAGGAGAAGACAATTTAAGGTATGCTACCCCTTGGGGCATGCCCGGTTGGTGGACGCTCAACAGTCATTTGAATTGGAAATTGCGGCAGGGCATACAGCTGCGCCTGCAGCTCAACAACATCCTAGATTTGCGCTACCGTGTATTCAGCAGCGGCATCAGCGCCGCCGGCCGCAACTTTATGATTTCATTGAACGGAAGCTTTTAGGGGCTGAAGGAGATTGAGGAAAAGGGGGCGGCTGCCGGGCTTTCACTGCTTGTCCGCGGTTGCCGAACGGGGCGCCATGCGGGCTGTGGTGGCTCCTGACGTCGCCTCCTCGCCGCGCGGCGCCAGCCGTCGGCAACCTTGCGGGCAATCCGTTCAATCCCTGCCGCAACCAAGACCAATGCGGCATTGAACCTCAACAATTGGCATTGGCTCCTTTGCGAACCTTTGCGGCTTCCTTTAAGGGCTTGTGGTAAAAACAATCAAGGCATTCAGGTTTATTTTTACCACAAAGAGCACAATGCCGGCGCAAAGGGCACAGAGGATGTGTGGTGTGGCGAAGGTGTTCGAGGCTTCTTTGTGAACCTTTGCGGCTTCCTTTGCGGGTTTTGTGGTAAAATTTTGGCAGTTATGGATTGAAGGTTTTTTTACCACATAGCACTGCAAGCTGCTGGGCAATGGGAGCAAGCTCGGGAAGTTCCGGAAATTCAAGCGGCTGGGAAAGAAGATCGGTGGTGGTTGAAATTAAATCTGCCGGAAAAACCGCATTCCAGTCTCCAATTCGGCGAACCGAGGAAAAAGACGCCAACCCGTTGTATATGTACGACTGATTGGGGGCAGTACACCCGGTCACTATGGGCAATCCGCTCATCAAGCATTCCAGGGCCAGGGTACTGGAAGGAACCCAGGCAAGGCTGCTGTTCAGCATCAGTTCTCTCATTTCAGGGGCTTGCAATCTGGAGCGCAGCACAACGCGGGAAGGCGCGATGCGGGACGCCAACTCCAAATCTCCAACTACTGCGGTTACGGTCCAGTTCGGATTGAGCTGGGTTGTGGCCTCCAGGCATTTTTGAAGAATAGATCCTCCGTCGGTACCTCCAAAACAAATTAACAGATGCGGAGTGCCGGGTTTGGGTTGAGGCGGCGGCAACTGTTGGAACTCCTTCCTCAGCAATCGATAAGCAAGTCCCAACCAATAAGAACGATGCGAACAAGGGCTAAAATCAGCCTCGGTAATGCCGGGACAATGATTGATTACAAGGTCTACAGCCAAGGCTTCCCCTGGGATGTCATTAATTTGAATGGTAATACAGCCCATGTCTCTCAAAGCATGAACGTAGGCATCGTTTGTGGCATAGGAGTCCAGGACCAGCACATCTCCGGGGCGTACCCATTCCGCAAGAGCCTGAGCGCTTTGAGTGGAAAACGCCGAGGGCACAACATGATAAGGAATCCCGTTGGGAATATAGGGTTGGGAATGTTGACCAATTAAGAATACCGCTTCGGGTATATGCTGCAGCAAGGCCTGACAGCGAATAAGGTGTCCAAAGCCAATATGTTGGTCTCCGTCGGTGCGTATCCAACACCGGGACGCACTGAAATTATCGTTCAGTCCCACCGTAAAAAAGAGGTTTTTTCCATTTTTTGGAAATTGATTTCCCAAAAAAAGACAAAACAGGCTGTTTTGAATTCATTCTGGGTGGCAGAGTGATTATTAAACCGCGATTCATTGTTGGCCAACTTAGTTTTACCCTGCCCAAAATATCATGACTTACTGCTAGCATGACTCAAAGATTTGAAAAAAAAATCCAAAATCTATTTGAAAAAAATGGATTAGATTGTGTTGCCTTCCGAGTTTTGGAGGAGAGCGCTCTGTTTTTTGTTCATTTGGAGATTATGGAAGGTAGTGAGACCGAGGTTAAATTGCCTTCCGACACCTTCCTGATATCTTGCTATAAATCAAACACGACCGGAGGATTTCAAACCCTGTACTGTTCTGGAGCGGCAGGAATTTCTCAGGCCTGCAAATCTAATTTTTTAACGTCGGGTATTCACCTATGCTTAGTAGGGCACACTTCATGGTTTTCAAGTGCCTTACATAGATTGAAACATTGGAAAGGGAAGGCCCAAATGGGAGTGAGAACCTTGCCGTATTGCGATGCACAAATCTCAAAACCCATGTTAATTACCCAGGCGCAGTTGATCAGTGAGGAGAGGTTGGCTGAGCCTAAAATGATGGATGTGCATGGGTTTGCTGTGTTGCTGCTTGGGGAATGGGAAACGGTTCAAGATTTATTGAGAAAAATTGAAGTTGGTCGAGACCAATGGTTGGTTTCTCAAGCAAAACGGCTTATGGAGCAGCACATAGAGGGGCAGCCCTTAAGCCTGGAGACCATGGCTCAGTCGTTGGCTGTGAGTGTTTCCAAATTAAAAATTGCATTTCGGCAAGAAGCTGGTGCCTCGGTGTACCGGTATTATTTAAACTTGAGGTTGGAGCGGGCCAAATCGCTGCTTGAAAGCCACCGCTATAATGTATCTGAAGTGGCTTATCGGATTGGTTACAATAGCGTCAGCAAATTTTCGAAAATGTTTGCAGAGTACCATGGTGCCCTTCCGTCTCAGTTTAGTAAATCGAGTTTGGTTGCGGTTTAAAAGGAAAAACAGGCATTAGGTAAGAGCATTCGCATTGATTACCTTTGCAAAAAGTCGTTTTGAATTTTTTTGAAAATTTCGGTAGGTATTGCCTGTTGGTGTTCCGCACCTTCAAACAGCCTGGGCGCAACAAATTCTTTAGGGAGCAATTTTTCAGAGAATTGGATGCCTTGGGCGTTGGATCGATTGGAATTATAGCCATCATTTCTTTATTTATGGGGGCTGTTATTGCCATTCAAATGGCGGCAAACATTGACAACCCATTAATTCCTCGAGAAACGATTGGGTATGCTACCCGGGAATCTGTTTTTCTGGAGTTTTCTTCTACCGTGGTTGCCCTAATATTAGCGGGCAAGGTGGGTTCCAGTATCGCCTCTGAAATTGGCACCATGCGGGTTACTGAGCAAATTGATGCCTTGGAAATTATGGGCGTGAATTCGGCAGGATATTTAATCTTGCCTAAAATCACGGCCTCGTTGGTCATCAATCCAGTACTTACCCTAATGAGTATGTTTTTGGGGGTTTTTGGTGGTTACCTTGCTTGCATGGTAACGGGCATGCTGGATACATCAAGCTATTTAACCGGATTGCTGTTCGAATTCAGGCCCTTCAATGTGGTATATTCAATAATAAAAAGCATTGTATTTGCTTTTATCATCACTTCAATTAGTGCATATCGTGGCTATTACGTAGAAGGCGGCAGCCGTGAAGTGGGCGAAAACAGCACAAAAGCGGTGGTGAATTCCAGCATTGCCATTCTGTTTTGGAATTTGATTCTGACCCGAATTTTGTTGCTATGATTGAGATAAAAGGGCTGTATAAAACCTTTGGCAGCAAAGAAATTTTAAACGACATTAATCTCACATTTGAGGGTGGAAAAACGAATTTAATCATAGGTCAATCGGGCAGCGGGAAAACGGTGTTAATGAAATGCGCAGTTGGGCTAGAAACTCCTAGCAAAGGAGAAATCCTGTACTCAGGGCGGCCATTCACCCATGCTTCCTTAGAAGAGAAAATGAGCATTCGAAAGGAAATTGGCATGGTATTTCAGGGAGGAGCCCTTTTTGATTCCATGACCGTAGAGGAAAATGTTGCCTTCCCACTGCGCATGTTCACCAAAATGTCCAAATCAGAATTGGAAGACCGGGTCAACTTTTGTTTGAATCGGGTAAATTTACCCCAGGCCCATGCCAAATTTCCGGCAGAAATCAGCGGAGGCATGAAAAAAAGGGTGGCCATTGCGCGCGCCATTGCCCTAAATCCCAAGTATCTGTTTTTTGACGAACCAAATTCAGGCTTAGACCCCAAAACGTCTTTGGTCATTGATGCCCTTATTCAAGAAATTACAGAAGAATACAAAACGGTGACGGTAGTAAACACCCACGACATGAATTCAGTGCTGGAAATTGGCGACCACATCGCCTTTATTTATCAAGGCAGAGTGATTTGGACCGGCGATTCAAATACAATTGTAGAGGCTCAAATACCCGAGGTCCGTGATTTTGTTTTTGCTACTCCACTGATGAAAAAAATCTTCAAATAAGTTTTGTTGAAGATAGCATTGAAAGAAATCGCTTAAATCTTACACCAAATCAAATTTTATTTGCGTAACATTGAGGTTAAATCACAACCCTTTACACCTATGAAGTTATTTTTTACAACTGCTTTGGCCCTCAGCATGGGAATGATGGTCATGGGGCAGAGCCAACGTCTTGTGTTGGCAGAAGGATTTTCCAATGCCAGCTGTGGTCCCTGCGCTAGCCAGAATCCGAATTACAATACACTGACTGCTACCAACAGTTACCCCAACAATCCAGCTAAATTGGTGGCAATCAAGTACCAAACCAATTGGCCCGGTACCGATCCTATGAACGCTCAAAATCCTGGTGACATAGCTAGTCGGGTTTCGTATTATGCTGTTTCTGGAGTTCCCTGGGGGGCTTTGGATGGAACAGCGTATGCTGGCAGCAACTACTCAGGTGCCCTGGCCAACCTAAACCAAACCACCATCAACAACCGGTATGCAGTAACTTCTCCTTTTGACTTAATGGTGTATCATACCATTAATCCTAACATGGATAGCGTTACCATCACGGTGAACATCAACTGTACCGATACGCTTCAGTTGGGTTCTGGTGTGGTAAAACTACATGTGGCCTTGACAGAGAAAACCATCACTTTCTCGACGCCTCCGGGTTCAAATGGAGAAACTACATTCAAAGGGGTAGTACGTAAAATGTATCCCGACGGAAATGGAACTACAATTTCCAGCAACTGGCTGCCAGGTCAAACAGACAGCTATTCTTGGACAGTTCCGCTTCCTTCCTACATTTACAAAATTCCTGAAGTGGGCGTTGTAGCGTTCATCCAAAACAACGGTAGCAAAGAAGTATATCAAGCTGGTTACAGCGCTCCAATACCCGTTCCAAACTATGGAACCATTAGCGCAGTGGTCACCAACAGCCCAGCCATCAACTGCACCGGTGATTTGAACAATGCACAGGCTACCATCAACAACATTGGTAACAATGCTATCACTTCGGCCACTGTAAATTATCAAGTTGATAATGGATCTATCCAAACGGTTCCATTTTCAGGAAACATTGCGCCCGGAAGCACTGCCAACATTTCCATTCCTGCCTTAACTGGGATCAGCGGTGGAGCTCATAGTTTGAATGTGTGGTTGACCAACATCAACAACAGTGGCTCTACCAATGCATTAGGTCAATCTGCAGCCACCTTCCAAATGTCAGCCTCTCCTAGTGTTATGAGCAATACGGTTAATTTTGAAGGAAGTGTATTCCCAAACAGCTACATCATTGAAAACACCCCCGGTGCAAATGGCTGGAGCTGGGTTTCCATCAACAATGGAGCCTCTAAGTTTATGCGTTGTTTCTTCTGGAATATGCCATCAGGAACAGTAGCCAACCTGTATACTGCACGCTACGACCTTTCCGGATTTACAAATCCAGAATTAAAGTTTGACGAAGCATACACGTACTACACGGCTGCTTCGCCTGAAAACGATCGCTTGATTGTTTCGTATTCAACCAATTGTGGAAGCACATGGGTTGATTTCTACGACAAAGCCGGCACAGTTTTGCAAACCGCTGCGCCAATAAGCAACCCTCAACAGCAATTTGTGCCTGCCGCTACAGATTGGAGAACCGAACTTTCAAATATGAACGGAGCCGGTGGCTTAAGCGACGTATTGATTCGCTTCCGTGGTATTTCTGATTTTGGAGACAATCTGTTTATCGACAACATTTTCATTCAAGAAAAAAGCATGAGTGTTGAAGAGGTAATTCCTGTAAGTCAGAATTCCTTGGTTACTTATCCAAACCCAGCGAATCAGTCGGCTACAGTTCGCTTTAACCTAAGTCAAGATTTCAATGGTAAAATTGAAGTTGTAAATGCCTTGGGCGCTATGGTATTTGCCACGGCAGAAGGTACGTTTGCCAAAGGAGACCAAAACATCCAATTGCCAACTGCCACATGGGCAGATGGCTTATACTTGGTGCGTCTGGTGTCTGGCAACATGGAAATGAGCACTCGTTTGGTGGTACGCCATTAATCTTGAACGTTTTTTAAACAGAAAAGGCCGGGGTTTCTCGGCCTTTTTTGTTTCTTTGAAGAACATTCCTAAACGAAGGTTTGTTCTTACATTAAAGTCCCTGAACAGCTGAAAATTTTGCATCGATTATGTTTACCGGTATTATCGAAAGTCAAGCTGAAATTCTAGACATTCTTCCCCAAGAAAACAATGTAACGTTCAGGCTACGCTGCCCATTGCAGAACGAATTCAACATCGACCAAAGCATAAGCCACGATGGTGTTTGTCTAACGGTTGACGGACTTCAGGACGACAGCTATACTGTAACGGCAATCCATGAAACCTTGATTAAAACCAATCTGTCATCCAAAAAGATAGGAGACTCCCTCAATATTGAACGGTGCATGCCCGCCCATGGACGTTTTGATGGGCATATTGTTCAAGGCCACATTGATGGAACAGGCCGCATTTGCTCCATCGAAAATCAGGCGGGCAGTTACTTAATTGGCATCGAGTACACGCTGCCTAACCACCTCACGGTCTCCAAAGGTTCCATCGCCATAAATGGGATTAGCCTCACTGTTGTAGATAGCCAGCCTGGTGCCTTTTCCGTGGCCATCATTCCATACACTTGGAACCACACCAATTTGCAGCAGCTTAAAATTGGAAACACCATAAACTTAGAATTCGACATCTTGGGCAAATACATACAAGCCTGGATGAAACACCAATCCATTGAATCAAACGCATGAAACAGTTCTTCTTTGCCCTTTTTTGTACGGCCCTGACGGCAAGCGCCCAATCTCCGTTTCAACCGGTCGCTACCGCCGATGTTCCACATGAGGTTCGTACTGCCAGCATTTTGCAACCTATTCATGCCGTACATGTGCGCCACAACCAACTTCCTTCAGAGCTTACCCAAAGCGCCTCCCTACGCATACAGCTTCCGCACCCAAACGGCAATTGGGTTTGGGCTCAATTGACATCGTATTCGGTTCTGGCCGACCCAAAAAAGCAATCAGAATATGGAATTTCAACCTGGTATGGAAAGATCGAGGGCGATGCGGCAGCCGTAGTACGGGCAGACCAAAGCAGCCGAGGTTTTCATGTTCAGGTACTTAGCCCTGGCGGAGATTGGTACATAGATCCAATGTTGCCCAACAATGCAGATTGGCACTTTTCTTATTTTAAATCGGATGTGCCCAATCCTCACCAGTTTGAATGTGCAGTAGATGATGAACAAGAAATCGTGGACGATCCTGTTCTTGATCCTTTTTCAACTAATCCGAATGGGGGTACACTGCGCACGTATAGATTAGCTCTTGCAACCACAGCAGAATACACCAATTACCATGGAGGTGCAACCGGCGCATTATCTGCTATGGTTACTGCCATCAACAGAGTAAACGGAATTTATGAGCGCGACTTGGCCGTCCGTATGGTCCTAATTCCCAATACAGATTTACTAATTTACACGAGCATTGTTTCAGATCCCTACACCAACAACGATGGCTTCACCATGTTGAGTGAAAACCAATCCAATATTAATGCTGTTATTGGGGCGGCCAATTACGATATTGGGCATGTATTTAGCACAGGGGGTGGAGGTATCGCTTCGCTTGCTTCAGTTTGCACCAATTCAAAAGCACAAGGGGTTACAGGTTTAGATAATCCAATTGGTGACCCCTTTTATGTGGATTATGTAGCCCACGAAATTGGGCATCAGTTTAACGGCAGCCATACGTTCAATTCCAGCTTGGGTTCATGCAGCGGAAACCGGTCTAGCCAAAATGCCTATGAGCCGGGCAGTGGAAGCACCATTATGGCCTATGCCGGAATTTGCAGTGCCGATAATGTTAGCAACAATTCCGATGATTATTTCCATGTGCGCAGCTATCAAACCATGTTGACCTTTTTACAGGGAACCGGCGGCAATTGTGCAGCAACATCGCCCACAGGAAATACCCCCCCCTCTGTCAATGGCCAAGCTACTCCTCAAACCTTTTTTCCCATTGGTACTCCATTCAAACTTACTGCCGTAGGTTCCGATGCCGATGGAGATGCCCTTACGTATTGTTGGGAGCAGTACAATCGAGGTGCTTCTATCGAATTAGCGAACAATCCAACCACGGGCACTCCTCCTCTATTTGTGTCCTTACCTCCCACCACCAACCCGACTCGCTGGTTTCCTCGGTTAAGTTTTGTGGTGAGCAATGCAAGTTCGGCGCTGGAAAAACTGCCCACATACACCCGAGCCATGGATTTTAGGGTAACTGTTCGCGACAACAAGCCAAATGGCGGTGGTGTTAGTTACCACCAAGTGGATTATGATGCGACGGCAGCTGCGGGTCCTTTTTTGGTCAGCTCTCCAAATACAAACCAAGTTCAATGGGCCACAGATTCATTGGTAAGCATCACATGGGATGTAGCCAATACCGATCAAACACCAGTAAATTGCAGTCAGGTAAATCTGTTGCTTTCAGTGGATGGAGGCTACACCTACCCCTACACCCTTGCAGCCGCAACGGCGAATGATGGCAATGAAACCATTGTGTTGCCTTTCTTCCCCAACGAACCCTTAGTCATCACTCAGGCCCGTATTATGGTAGAAAGCGTTGGAAATATCTTTTACGATATTTCGAATGCCGATTTCACCATCAACAATCAACCTTCCTCGGCCCTTGAAAATGTAGGAGCAACGGGGCAATTGTATCCAAACCCTTCCCAATCCGGAATAGCAAAAATTATACTCCCCAACCTAGAGCCCGGTGGCCTGCGCATTTTTTCGGCGGAAGGTCGGCAAGTGCAAGGGGAATTGGAAGGGAACACCGTACGCTTGATTGATCCTATTCCCGGCATATTTGTGGTACAAGTTGAAGCGAATGGCATTTGGCATTCCTTCCGTTGGGCGATTGCCCCCTAATCCTATCGGTTAACGTCGGCATTCCGTATGAGGTAAACGCTAATTCTCCACCTAGGCAGGTATTTTTTCAACTACCCTATGCAGGGTAGAACAAGGCCTTCCGTGTTTCGGTTAGATAGGAATTTAAAGGTCCTTTTTTTCTTCTTGTGGTGGGGCAACCCCCTTCCATTGAACCGGATTTTGATGAATATATCTTGAAATGGTTTGAAAGGCGCGGTCATCTGGCACGATAATGTCGTGGTAACTTCGTTGCCATAATTTTTTATTAAACGGCATCCAATTCAAATTTTTCACGCCCCGTATGTATTCGTTCGTGGTCATGGTTTTGAACCATTGTATGGTGGCCCAAAGGGGCGAACCTCTGTGTTCGCCCCTGGTGGCGTTTTCGCCCTTGGTGGCGGTTTCGGCACGGGTGGCGGTTTCGGCACGGGTGGCGGTTGGGGGGACAGGGGCAGACACGGAGGTCTGCCCCTGCGGGGTGATTTCAATCACGCAATGAAAATGGTCGGGCATGACGACCATGGCGTGGCATTTTATGTGGGGAAATTTATTTTCCAATTCATAATACCATTTTTCAATCATTTTGCCGGCATCGCTCAAATGCATTTTACCGTGGATGATGTAGCCGAAACATGGCATTCGGTCTTGGCAACAAATGGTAACAAAATAAAAACCCGGTTGTGAATAATCATACCCTTTTAACCGAAGGGAATTGCGGCGACGTTTGTGGGGATTGTATTGGGATTTTGGACTCATGATTCAGATGATTTATTTGCTGGAATTTAGGCCCAAATTTTCAATTTATCAACCCTGAGTTGTGGAACAATTTCAACGGTATTGGGGTAATTTAGAGGTGGGAAGCATGGAGGGGGTTGCAAATGGATATTGAGAGAATCCAGGTCAAGAGGCGCCTGCGGCAGGGATTGAAGAGGGAGCCCGCAAGGGTGTCGGGGCTGCTGACCGCGTGGCGCGGAGGCGACTTTAGGAGCCACCGCAAGCCCGCTGGACAGCGCCCCGACAACCGCGGACTCCCCCTGAAAGCCCGGCTGCCGCCCCCCAAAAAAACAACCTGGCCCTTACCCAATGGGCGTTTAAATTCAAAAGGCTCGAACTCTTTGCCTATCTTTGCCGCGATAGGCGGTAGAACGCCAGCGTTTGTATTCACTTTAAAGCACTCGATATGGCCGTTACGCAGGATCATATTAAAGAGATGGTTAGGCGCCTGGATGCGCTGAGGGGGTCACTTTGACGTGGCTTCGAAAGCCATAGAACTGGAAGAAGAAAACCTGAAACGACAAGATCCGGATTTTTGGAATTCGCCGAAAGAGGCGGAAGCAACCGAAAAAAACATCCGATTTTTGGAGAAATTGCTGGCGGAGTTTGCCGCGGCGGGATCGGCCTTGGACGATGTGCAAGTGGTTTTTGATTTCTTTAAAGAAGGCGAAGCCAGTGAAGCCGAATTGGAAGAGGCCCGCAATGCGGCCATTGCCCGATTGGATGAATTGGAATTCAAAAAAATGCTGTCGGGCAAAGAAGACGGCCTGAGTGCTGTTCTGCAAATTACCGCCGGAGCCGGTGGCACCGAAAGCTGCGATTGGGCTTCCATTCTAATGCGGATGTACCTGATGTGGGCAGAAAAAAACGGGTACAAAGTCATTGAAACCGACTATGTGGACGGCGACGTGGCCGGCATTAAATCGGTAACCCTACAAATTGAAGGCGAACATGCCTATGGATATCTGAAAGGCGAAAACGGCGTGCACCGATTGGTGCGCATTTCGCCCTTCGACGCCAATGCCAAGCGCCATACCAGCTTCGCCTCGGTGTATGTGTATCCGATGATCGACGACACCATCGATATTGAAGTTAAAGATGCCGACATTGAATGGGAAACATTTAGGTCGGGCGGAGCCGGAGGACAAAACGTGAACAAGGTTGAAACGGCAGTTCGCCTGTACCACAAGCCCAGCGGCATCATCATTAAAAACCAAGAGAGCCGAAGCCAGCTGCAAAACAAAGAAAATGCAGTGCGCATGTTGAAATCGCAGCTCTACGAAAATGAAATGCGCAAACGCAACGAAGCCCGAGCCGAGATTGAAGGGAATAAAAAGAAAATTGAATGGGGCTCGCAAATTCGTTCGTATGTACTGCACCCCTACAAGTTGGTGAAAGACCTTCGAACTGATTTTGAGACCTCGAACGCCCAAGCCGTTCTTGATGGCGATTTGAACGGATTTTTAAAGTCCTTTCTGCTGAATTACGGGGGTTAATTCCTTCTCTAGATTTGGTTTTATTGCCTCAACTTCTTTCTTGGCCTAGGCCATTTTTGTACCTTAGCAACAGCTTTAATTCTGCGCCCCATGATAGGAACCGACATTAAAAAACTGGAAAATTACGTGCTAGGTCGCTGGATTGCCGGCGAAGGCGATGGCCAAATCCTACACGATGCCTCAACGGGTACCGAACTGGCAAGGGCTAGCACTCAAGGCTTAGACTTCGAATCGATTTTACAATATGGCCGCAAAACCGGTGGACCCGCTCTTCGAAAAATGACCTTTCACGAACGGGCCCGCATGCTGAAAGCGCTAGCCATGTATTTGAGCGAACGCAAAGAGGCCTATTATGCCATCAGCAGCGCTACGGGTGCTACCCGCGTTGATTCTTGGATTGATATTGACGGTGGAATTGGCAACCTGTTTGTATACGCCTCAAAAGGGCGCCGAGAACTGCCCGACACCCCATTTTATGTAGATGGCGCTCCTGAAATGCTTTCGCGGGGCGGCAGCTTTATCGGACATCATATTGCCGTGCCGCTTGAAGGTATTGCTGTACATATCAATGCGTTTAACTTCCCGGTATGGGGAATGTTGGAAAAAATTGCGGTGAATTTACTGGCGGGCGTTCCTGCCTTGGTTAAACCCGCCACGTTGACCAGCTTTTTGGCTGAAGCCGTGGTGCGCGACATCGCCGCGTCGGGCATTTTACCCGAAGGTGCCCTTCAACTTATTTGCGGCAGCGCAGGCAATTTGCTGGATTATGTGGATTCTCAAGATGTGGTTACCCTAACCGGATCGGCCGATACCGGATTTAAACTCAAGGCCCATCCCTCTATTATTCGCCGCTCGGTCCGGTTTAACATGGAGGCCGATTCCTTGAATTGCTGCATACTTGGCCCGGATGCCCAACCCGGCACGCCGGAATTCGACCTGTTTATTAAAGACGTATTGCGCGAAATGACCGTGAAGGCCGGACAGAAATGCACCGCCATTCGCCGGGTTATTGTGCCTGAAGCATTGCAAGAAGCCGTGGGCCAGGCTCTGAAAGAAAAACTGAGCAAAAACACCATTGGAGATCCGCGTATTGAAGGCGTTCGAATGGGCCCCTTGGCGGGGAAAAACCAATTGAGCGACGTTCAGGCCAAAGTGCAAGAGTTGCTGCAAAGCTGCGATGTGTACCATGGATCTGATCCCCATTTTGAAGTCATGGGCGGAAACCGAGAAAAGGGCGCTTTTATGGCCCCCTTGGTACTGATTGCCCGCGACCCGCTTCGCAACAGCGCCGCCCATTCCATAGAAGCCTTTGGTCCGGTATGCACCCTTATGGGATACCGAGATACGGCGGAAGCCATTGAATTGGCTAAGCTGGGCGGCGGCAGTTTGGTGGGTAGTATCGTCACCTACAATGACGCTTTTGCCACCGAAGTCACCTTAGGAGCGGCATGCATGCACGGGCGTTTGTTGATCAACAACCGAGATTGCGCCAAAGAAAGCACAGGGCATGGTTCGCCTATGCCTCACCTGGTGCATGGTGGTCCCGGCCGAGCGGGCGGAGGCGAAGAAATGGGTGGCATACGTGGCGTTATGCATTACATGCAACGTACGGCGATTCAAGGAAGTCCCAGCACCTTAACCGCCATAACCCAAGTTTATCAGCCGGGCAGCAAGCAAACCGAAGAATTGGTTCATCCGTTCCGCAAGTATTTTGAAGAATTGAGCATTGGAGAAACCTTAACCACGCACAAACGAACCGTTACCGAAACCGACATTGTGAATTTTGCCAACATCAGCGGAGACAATTTCTATGCCCACATGGATGAAACATCGCTGGAAGGCACCCTTTTTGAACGAAGGGTTGCCCATGGCTATTTCATTTTGTCGGCCGCAGCAGGGTTGTTCGTTGACCCGAAGAAAGGGCCGGTATTGGCCAACTATGGATTAGAAGACTGCCGGTTTACCAAGCCTGTGTACGTTGGAGCCACCATTGGAGTTCGATTAACGGTAAAAGAAAAAATTGCCCAGGAGCAAAAAAATCCGGAGGACCTACCCCGCGGTATAGTAAAATGGTTGGTTGAAGTGTACGACGAAACGGGTGAAACCGTTGCATTGGCCACCATCTTAACCTTGGTTCAACGCAAAAACGCATAAAATATGGCACAAGATGCAACTGTTTATTTGAACGAAGGAGACGTTCAGGTAGAACGCATTGGTGGAATAAGTACGGTTTCGTTTTTTCACCCCAAAAGCAACAGCCTGCCGGGCAGGGTGTTAAAAAAATTGGCCCAAGCCATTGCAACAGAGGGGCAACGGCCTGAGGTACATGTTATAGTACTGCGCAGCGAAGGCGAGAAGGCCTTTTGTGCGGGAGCCTCGTTTGATGAGTTGCTTTCTTTAAACAACCGAGCTGATGCCGACGCGTTTTTTATGGGCTTTGCGCATGTCATTAATGCCTGTAGAACTTGCCCAGTGCCCATAGTAGGCAGGGTGCAAGGAAAAGCGGTTGGAGGCGGAGTGGGCTTGGCGGCATCGGTCGATTATTGCTTCGCCACCCAGGCATCTCAAATTAAACTCAGTGAGCTGGCCGTAGGAATAGGGCCGTTTGTGGTTGGTCCCGCCGTAGAGCGAAAAATGGGGTTGAGCGCCTATTCCGACATGGCGTTCAATGCCACGGAATGGAAATCGGCCGCTTGGGCTCGAGAAAAGGGCTTGTTTATGGAAGTGTTCGACGAAGTCCAGGAAATGGATGCGGCCGTTCAACAGTTGGCTCAGCGCTTGGCTCAGAGCAGCCGCGATGCACTAACGAACATCAAAAAAGTGTGTTGGGCTGGAACCGAGCATTGGGATAGCCTATTGCAAGAACGGGCAGGAATTTCAGGGCGGCTTATCTTAGAGCCAACGGCCAGAGGTATTTTGCAGCAATTGAAGGGATGAGGCGGCATTGCCTGTTGCTGGTCGGGTTGCTTTTCGGGGTTTCCGCATGCCATGTGCGGCGGTCGGCAGCCGTTGGCCCTTCAGATGTTCCGGTGTTAGGAGCCATGTATGGACAGGTATTGGATGAATTGGGTGCTCCGGAGAAAAGCATGGGCAACTTAAAATTGTATGCTCAAAAGGGCTTGATTTTTTATACAAATCCGAAAGAAGAACAGGTCATTGGTTTGGTATGCAGCTGGTTTGAAGGCGGGTATGGATTTCGTGGGCAAGTGTATGGATTTAGGCTTGGGGACACCTATCCAAAGGCATTAAAAACCTGGGGGACTCCGGAGCGCCGCTATTACAAAAACGAGTTGGCCGACGAGGTGTATTGGAAAACCGACAGCATGGAGGTTTGGATGGAAATTTGGAGGGAATCGGGGTTTGATGCCAGCATTACCGGTGATTATGAGGCCGAGACCATTAAGCGGATGGTTTTTTGTCGGAGGGGGCATACCTACGTGTATGCCCCGTCGCGTTGAGGGCCTGACGTTAGGGCGGCCACGTGACACGTAGGTCTAAAGGGCAGACACGTAGGTCTAAAGGGCAGACACGTAGGTCTAAAGGGCAGACACGTAGGTCTAAAGGGCAGACACGTAGGTCTGCCCCGACGGCGCCCGCGGCAGGGATTGACGAGGCTACCCCGCAAGGGCCGAAACGGCAGACGGCAGCGGGTGGGCAGAGCGACTTTAGGAGCTACTGCCCGCCTCCTGCCGGCCCGTTTTCGGACCGCGGAGTAGCCCGGAAAGTCCGGCTGCCGCCAAAAAAAATTGCTTAAAATTCCCGGCCGCAGTAGAGCCAAGGCATGCCTTGGCTCAGACCAAAAACAAAACAGGATTTGTTTGAGAACCACGAAATGCCTTGGCTCAGACCAAAAAAACACGATTTATGTGAGAGCCAGAGCCACGACGTGCCTTGGATCGGATTGGCTTTGGCATGCCTTGGATTGGATTGGCTGAGGCAAGGTTATACCTTGGATTTGATTGGATTGGCTTACCCAAGGCATACCTTGGCGCTATTCCATAATCGTTTAGCCAAGGCATGCCTTGGCTCTACAACCAACCCTCCATCGTGCTGCGCACATGCTGGCGGGTGAATTCTGCCGAGCCTGAAACCGGGGGCATGATGCGAATCCGTACCTCGCCGGGGCCGCCCCTGCCCGGCCAGCGGAATAAATCGCGGGAATGGGGAAGCCGCTCCAAATTGTTCTCGAAATAGACGCCCACCACCGGAACTCCGGCCTCTTCTGCCAATTTAAAGGCCCCCTCTTTAAAGGGCAATAAGCCATCGGCCCGCGGATTTTGCGTTGCCTCGGGAAATACCACCAAACTCATGCCGTTCTTGAGCTCGCCAAGCCCCCGGCGAAATGCCAATGAGGCCTCCGAGGGACTGCTTCGGTTAAACGGTATGTGTGTTTTGCTGAACAATATGCCAAACAGCGGCACCCGCGCCAGCTCGGCCTTGGCCATAAAATGAAAAGGCCCGCGCGCGACAAAATACATCAACAAAATATCCAGAAAATTCCGGTGATTGGGCGTAAACACATAAGGCCCCTCTTCGGGCCTGGGTAATTCACCAATTATTTTAACCCGAATTCCAACGGTGTCCAACAAATACTCCGACCAAAACCGCTGTACATTCAATGCCCGATGGTAGCGGCGGGGAGAACGAAAACACCACCATAAATAGGGATAAAACAACAGCAAGGTCAGGGCGAATTGCCCGGCAAAATAGTACTGCCACATCACTGCTGCCAGCGAGGCGATAAAATGGGTTTGGGAATGGGTATTGGTTTCAGCCATGAGCCCCTGTTCTTAAGCACCATTCTGCCTGAGCGCAATTTAGAGCTGTTGTACTGCAAGCAAGGCCAATGAGCCCCTTGAAGGAGTTGCACAGCAAGCGACGGTACTGCAATGCCCCGGCTAAGCCGACCTCAGGAGGCAATCCGGCTGCTGCATTCCGCCCCATCGAAGCGGTTACAACGTAGATTTCAAATTCAATTCCTTCCATTGCTGCGCATCAATTTCAGCCGGCGCATCAATCATTAAATCTCGACCGGCATTGTTCTTGGGGAAGGCTATCACATCGCGGATGCTGTCTAGCCCGGCCAAGATGGAACACAGTCGATCGAAGCCAAAGGCGATGCCGCCGTGAGGCGGAGCCCCATACCGAAAGGCGTTCAGCAAGAATCCGAATTGCTTTTCAGCTTCCTCCGCCGACAGTCCCAGCAAGGCAAACACGGTTTCTTGAATTTCGCGGCTGTGAATCCGAATGGAGCCCCCGGCAATTTCGCTGCCGTTTAAAACCAAATCATAGGCATTGGCGCGCACCGCTCCCGGATTTTTCTTTACTTCCTCATAATCGGCGCCATAAGGACTGGTAAAGGGATGGTGCATGGCAAACCAACGGCCTTGCTCCTCGTCAAATTCAAACATGGGGAAGTCAAGCACCCAAAGGGGACAAAACGAATCGGCAGAGCGCATACCCAGTTCATCGGCAATCGCCAGGCGAAGCGCCCCCAGTTGCTTTTGAACTTTGTGGCGAACGCCAGACAGCAGTAAAATCAAGCTGTTGGGTTGGGCCGAAAGGGCCTCAGCCCAAGTTTTCAGTTCAGATTCAGAATAAAATTTATCGACACTGCTTTTTAGGCTACCGTCTTCGGCCACTTTCAGCCAAACCATACCTTGGGCTCCGATTTGCGGGCGCTTAACCCAATCGGTCCAGGTATCGAGTTGCTTGCGCGACCATTCGGCAGCTCCGGGCACACAAATGCCTTGCACCGTTTCGGCCTGCTCAAACACGGGGAAAGCTCCGTTCCGAGTCAGGGCGGTAACATTGTGAATTTCCATGCCAAAGCGCAAATCGGGCTTGTCTGAGCCGTATTTTTCCATGGCTTCGTCGTACGAGAGCCGCAGGAATTCGGGCAATTCAATGCCTTTTACCTGTTTAAAAATATGCCGCAGCAATCCTTCAAAGGTGGCCAACACATCTTCGCGCTCTACAAAAGCCATTTCGCAGTCGATTTGGGTAAATTCAGGCTGCCGGTCTGAGCGCAAATCTTCGTCGCGGAAGCAACGTACAATTTGGTAATAGCGGTCGTAGCCCGACACCATGAGCAGCTGCTTAAAGGTTTGTGGCGATTGGGGCAGGGCGTAAAACTGTCCGGCTTGCATGCGGCTGGGCACCACAAAATCGCGGGCACCTTCGGGGGTAGAGCGGATTAAAAATGGAGTTTCAATTTCCAAAAAGGCATTGGAATTCAGGTATTCCCGTACGGCTTGGGCGGTTTGGTGCCTCAACATGAGTTGGCGCTGCATGTTCGGCCGGCGCAAATCCAGGTAGCGGTATTTCATGCGCAGTTCATCTCCGCCGTCGCTAAGCTCTTCAATGGTGAAGGGAGGGGTTTCGCTGGCGTTCAACACCTGCATTCGAGTTACGCGAATTTCAATCTCGCCGGTGGGCATATTGAGGTTTTTGCTTTCGCGTTCGGTAACAGTGCCGCTCACCTGCAGCACAAATTCCCGACCCAGTTTCCGTGCTTGCTCGGTCATTTCGGGGCGAGCTTCCAGGTTAAACGACAGCTGAGTAATACCATATCGGTCGCGCAGGTCAACAAAAGTCATTCCTCCCAAATCTCGGTTGCGCTGCACCCAGCCGCTCAGGGTTACCTCCCGGCCAACATCGGCCAGCCTCAATTCTCCACAGGTGTGTGTTCTATACATGTTTAGCGTGTAAGGCACAAAGGTAATCAAGGGCGAGGTGATGTCAAAGTAGAGCCAAGGCATGCCTTGGCTCACCCACGGTATGCCATGGGTGTACGGATCGGCGGGGCGGCGGAGGTGGAGCCACAATATTTTGTGGCTCTACGGGGCGGCGGGGCGGCAGCCGGGCTTTCCGGGCTACTCCGCGGCCTGAAAACGGGCCGGCCCTTGCCCGGCAGTAGCTCCTCACGTCGCTCTGCCGTGCGGGGGCCGGCTTCCGTTTCAGTCCTTGCGGGGTAGCCTCGTCAATCCCTGCCGCGGGCGGCGTGGTTTTAAAAGGCAACTGAATTCAAATCGGGGGTGGTTGCGGGAAAGTCGTGGGGAAAAATGGCGGAATTGCCAAAAAGTCGTACGAGAAAATGGCATGATTGCCGGAAAGTCGTACGAGAAAATGCCAGAAATGCCGGAAAGTTGTAGGAATTTTGTGCATTTGAGAAGCAAAGCACGTACAATGGACCGCAATTCAACCTATGGATGTACCCAAACTGTTGTATTGGCTCTTAAAACACCACCGCCGCTGTTCATTTTTCACTTAAAGGCAATCCTCTTTTCCATTCCTGTCTAATTTTTCCTTGGATTGCTGTTTTTTTTTAGCTAGTTATGCGGGTCTTTTGCACGTTTAAAGACATTAAATTCCAATGGGATTTTTGGCGGCCTCAACCTCGCCCAATCAAAAACGCGTATTCCAAGGCCAATTCTTTTAAGCGTTCAAACCGACCGCTTTGTCCGCCGTGACCACTGTTCAGGTCGGTGTAAAACAGCAGTTGGGGCATACCGGCATTGAGCTCCCTGAACCGCGCTACCCATTTGGCCGGCTCCCAGTACTGAACCTGAGAATCATGGTAACCGGTGGTTACCAAGATATCCGGGTAGGCCGCTTGCCGAACTTGATCGTAGGGCGAATATTCCAACATACTGCCAAAATAGGCGGGATCGTTGGGGTTGCCCCATTCATCGTATTCTCCGGTAGTTAACGGTATGCTGTCGTCCAACATCGTGGTAACCACATCTACAAAGGGCACCTGAGCCACCACCGACTTCCACAAATCGGGCCGCATGTTCAAACATGCGCCCATGAGCAGTCCTCCGGCGCTGCCCCCCATGGCATGCAGATGCCCGGCCGCCGAAAAGCCTTGTTCTATCAACGCTTCTCCACAGGCAATAAAGTCCAGAAAGGTGTTTTTCTTTTGATGCTTTTTACCGCTTTCGTACCACTGCCGGCCCAATTCCTGGCCTCCGCGCACATGGGCAATGGCAAATACCCAGCCCCGATCCAACAAAGAAAGGCGGGCCGAACTAAACCAAGGATCCAAGGAAATTCCATAGCTGCCGTATCCATACAACAAACATGGGTTTGTCCCCTTTTTGAAGAGTTCCTTTTTGTAAACCAAGCTAATGGGAACTTGCGTTCCGTCTTGAGATTTCGCCCAAACCCGTTCACTATAATAGGCTTCGGGCAAATGCCCACCCACTACCTCCTGTTCTTTCAGCACCTTAATTTCTCCCGTATTGAGGTGGTATTCCATGGTTGAAACCGGTCGAGTCAGGGAGGTATAGCCAAAGCGCAACACCTGGGTTTTATGCTCTGGATTCGCGTCCAGCCAGATTGAAAAGGCCTGCTCGCTCAAGGGCACAAAATGGTCGGCCGGCGCCTGCTGGTGCATGGGAAATATGCGAAGGCGCTGTTGACCTTGGTGGCGTTCTTGAAACACAAACACATCGGCAAAGGGCTCTATAGATTCAATCAACACCTCGGGCCGGTGTTCAATGACTTCGTTCCAATGCTCCATTCCAGAATGATCCAGCTTGGCCGTCATCACCCTAAAATTCAAGGCCTGCCAGTTGGTTAGTATCCAAAACAAGCCTTCCCGGTGGGTAGGGTAATACAGTACGTCTTTGGTTCGGTGCTGAACAAGATGAAAATCCGCACTTGGCTTATCCGCAAAGACAAATCGACTTTCAGAGGTTTGGGTACTAAGGGAATGAATAAAAATCACCTGTCCATCGCGGCTTTTGTCCAATTGGCAATAAAAGGTTTCATCGGCCTCGTAATACACCTCCATCGGACTTTCGAGGTTCAGGGCATTCACTCGATACACCCGGCAAGTTCTAAGGGTTTCTGGGTGTTTACGTTCAAAAAACAGGGTGGCATTATCGGCCGCCCAGACGTAATTCCCGTCGGTATCGTCTATGCTTTGCTCCAGTACGCGGTCGGTATCAATGTGCTTCACAAACAATTGGTACTGCCTGCGGCCTACCCGGTCAAGTCCATAGGCCAGCAATTCCCCGTTGGGGCTAACGCTGAGCCCGATTTCCTGAATGTAGGGCTGGTCTTTCCCTTCTTCGTTCACATCTAAGAGCAGTTGCTCTTGGCCTCCATCGATGGGCTTTCGATAGTAACGGGCTTGTTCTTGCCCTTCTTCAAACCGGTGGTAATACCAATATCCGCCTTTGGAATAGGGGACACTGTCGTCGCGTTGGGGCATGCGGCCTTTCATTTCCTGAAACAGGGTTTCCCTTAGTTCCTTAAGGGGGGCCATTTTATGTTCCAGGTATTGGTTTTCGGCAGTCAAATAATCCAAAACATCGGGGTGGTCGCGCTCGCGCATCCAGAAATAAGGGTCGGGGCGCTCTATGCCATGTTCGGTATGAACCATGGGTACACGCTTGGCGACTGGAGGATTCAGGTAAGGTTCAGACATACCTCAAAGGTAAACCAATCGCAGTAAGAGAGCTTAATCGAAATCTTATCTAAGCCTAATTTTACTACCTGTTTCCAATGGGCTGCCGGCCCCTGCTCTATTTTTTTTCAATAGCGCTTTGGTTTTGATGCCGTATTTGTGAGCAATGGAATGCCAGGTATCTCCTTCTTGAACCGTATATTCATCTGTGCCCAATGCAGCTGAATTGCGTAAGGGTTCTAAGAAAATAATCTTCCCGGCAACTAGAGCATCTGCAGGCCCCAATTCATTGTATTTCATCCACCGTTTTGCGGGCAATTCGAAGGCTTGTTCAAATTGAGGTCGAGAGAACTCGCTCAGCAATTCTACGGCCCGAAGTCCGTTGATGTAAACCAAACGATAGGTTTGTCCGGTTTTGGACTTTGAGGGGGGAGATTTAGGTTGAGGCTTAGGTTGGACCGTGCTGGGTTTGGTTGGTGAAGGTAAGGTTGCACCGGGTTGATCGTAGGTATGCAGGGAATACCGTTCAACCAATCCAATCAGCAATTCTGGGTATTTGGGATTGGTGGCGTAGCCGGCGGCTTTTAGTCCGTTTGCCCAGCCCTTATAATCGGTAATGGGTAGTTCGAACAACGAGGCATAGCGGCTTCGGCTCCGCAGAAATTCGGCATGGTCGCGGTACGAATCAAGAACATGTTCGTAGGAACGGAAGCATTCGTTGGGCGCATCGTCGTCCATGTGGAAGGTCTTGCCGGTCCAACCCGTATGGCATTTAATCCCAAAGTGGTTTTTTGCGATGCGTGCCAGGTCAGAGTTACCGGAACCGCTTTCCAGAATTCCCTGAGCAAGGGTAATCGAAGCGGGCACACCTGATTTTTTCATGTTTTCAACGGCAGCCTCGGCATACAATTCGATATAGGATTCTGTGCTTAGTTTTTCTTGGTCTTGCGCGGCCACATGTAAAGCGGAAATGACGAAGAGGCAAAGGAAATAAAAACGCATAGAAAACCGATTTTAACAAAGGTAAAACTCAGGTTGGGGCTGTTTAGTGTTGGGAAGAGTATATTCTTAACAAATGAGCGTGAATTGCAGTTAACTAGGGCAAAAAATCATGGGCATTTCTGGATTTCAAATATAAATGCGGATTTAATAACTTGGGGAATACTTACTTTTAACCGAAATTGAATTTGTATGGAACAACGCCCCGGCCATCAGGTGCCCGAATGGCTGCAAAAACTACAGGAAAACTCTTGGGAATTGGAACTGCTGATTTCTGGCGGCGCCATTTTTTCGCTCTTCCAGCTAACCGATGTTTTTTTAGAATGGATAAATGCCCTGGGCACAATCAACCGGGTACCGGGAACCTTTTTAATGACCATTGTTGGGGTGGCCATTGTGAAAACACTCACATTCGGCTTTTCTGTACACTTAATTTCTAGAGCATTCTGGCTGGCTTTGGTCTGCATAAATTATGTGCATCCGAACGGAATTAAAGGCCGAATTCGTTCGCTGAAACGGCCTTTTGATACGCCCTTCAAAACCGGGGAAGACCTGCACCATCAAATTTTATTGGTAGATCGTTTTTGTGGCGTAGTTATTTACACCACGATTTTAGGGGCAATTATCACCTTTGGATTGCTTTTGGGCTTATTTCCAATGATTTTATGGGAGTTTCTTAAAGGTGACATTTGGTTTTTTTCGCCCGATTCGATAACAGTGGTTTTGCTCCTCTCCTACTTGATTTATCTGCTTGACTTCCTTCTGTTTGGCATTTTTCGAAAAATCCCCATTCTGTCCTACCTCGTTTTTCCCTTTTTCTGGATATACGACCGAATTACCCTTCGATTGTTGTTTCATAGGTCGCTAAAATTGTTGATTTCAAATACCAAATGGTGGAAAGTGGCTATTACTTTCATCGTACTTATTGTCGTGGTTTTGGTGTCAACCTATTCCACGTTGTACCGAAGATTACACTGGCCCTATGTTTTTGATTCCCGTGAAATGAAATGGCAATTGGCAGATGGGCCATATCTAGGATTTAGAAGCTATCGGAAGAGTTTAAACGAGGGTGAACTTCCCGATGTGGTTTCAATCCAGTCTGAAATTGTAACAACAGGATACCTGCATGTTTTTATTCGCTATTTCAAAAAAGCCGACTTAATCAAACAAGAAATCCACGGGGCAGATTCTAGCGTTTGGTTTAGTGATTTGTTTTTGGTGGCTGTAGATGATAGCATTCAAACCAATATTAAATGGCACCCTACCTGGAACGCATCCCTTGAGAATATAGGCATTTCTGCTATGATTCGAATTGACCACCTTGGTCCGGGAGAACATATTCTTCAGGTACGATGCAAAGAAAAAGGCAACAACGACGTTTTTGAAGATCCACTTTGCGAGATGTACTACGCCGATATTCCATTTTGGCGAGATATGTACAATTAACTCCAGCCTAACCCTTCAGTATTACCACTGGAATTCCATTATCCAGCTCAACCTGAACAAACTGACCTTTTAGAGTAGAAATTCGCGCCCCTGCAATGTCAGCTGCAACAGGAAAGCACTTATGCATTCGATCAATCAGAACAGCTAGCCTTAAACGTGAAGGTTTCTGTAAGGCTATAGCGGAAATGCTGGCCATCGCCGTTCGACCAGTATTTAAAACATCATCCACCAGCACCACTTGCCGGCCTGAAATGTTCATGCTCGACACCTCTCTCATGGCCCCTTCCTCCGGTTGATGTTTATCCAGTTTCAACCCCACAACCTGAATATCCAATTGATTGTTTTGCTCCTTTAAATGCATTTGCATTTTAAGAGCCAATGGAAAACCATTTTTTTCAATCCCAATCAATAAAATGGGTTCATCTGGAACCAAAAGCTCCAACAGTTCAACAGTCATACGCCGTTGAGTCATGGTAAAATCCAAGTCCGTGAGAATGTTTTGAAGCATACCTTCTATTTTCTGGTTCAATCTACAAAATAATACAAAACGAAGTGGATTGAACCTGTTTTGTAAAACTAGAGATCGGGATTGACAACGGGAAACTCAGGTTGCGCATTCTTTACAAAATGGTAGTAGGAATTTAACGGCCGGGTAATTTTTCCTCAAATCTTCTAACCTATCTTTAAATGGGAATTAAACCCTGTTGAAGCCATGAAAATTACGGTGATGGGATCTGCCGGAGAAACCACAGTTCCGGCTATTTTCAGTCAAAAACATGGGCACCAACGAGCCTTAGAACTTGGCGATAAAGACATCCGCTCACGAAGCGCCCTAATGGTCGATTCACAATTGAAAATCGATTTCCCCGCCGATACCTTTCATCAAGTCGTCACCCAAGGCCTCGAACTCCAACAGCTGAAATATGTGTTTATCACGCGGTCTTCATACCCCAACTTTGCCGTAGAAGAAATGGCCAGTATGTTGCCCTTCATTCAGGAACGAAAAAACGGGGAACACCTTAGAATATTTGGCAACCTTGAAAGCATTGAGAAAGCCCGGCATACCTTCGGACAGTCGGCCGCCGTAAGTTTTCACGAAATTCAGCCCTTCCAAGTACTCAATTTAGGTCCATATGTCATACATACCTTAAAAGCGGCCAACAATGGAGACGTAAATCCGTTCAATTATATCGTGCGCAAGGGCAGAACCTCTGTTTTGTATGCTACCGACTCGGGGTTGTACGATGACCGAAATTGGAAATATCTAAAAAGCGGAAGTGCGTTGGATGCGGTTGTATTGGGCTGCTTGCATGGAGCTCGCCCCGCTCAAAATGCGCACCGTATGGGGTTCCCGGAGCTTAAGAAGTTTAAAGAGAATTGTGAATCTCTGGGAATAACGACCCCATTAACGCGTTGGGTTATGACTCAGGTTTCGGCTTCGGATGGCTTCTTGCACGAGGAGTGGTCTGCATTGGTTCAACCCTTCGGTTTTGAAGTGGCCTTTGATGGTATGAAGGTGATTTTGACCGACCGATAGGGCCGCTACATCAATTGAAGCGGCAAGCTAAAAATGCAATGTCATCCCGATAGGGATACTCTTGACGAAATTGCTCCAGTTTACGAACCACCAATGCATTGATGTCTTTTATCGACAAATTGGCATTTTCTCGAATTAAATCCAACAGTGCCGCTTCTCCAAACCGTTGCCCTTCGGGCGACTCCAAATCAGTGGCACCATCAGTATAACAGACCAACAAGTCTTGTTCATTCAGGACCATGCTGCCCTTAATCGCCGTTGGAAGCTCATCCAACATGCCTAAACCTACTGTTCCAGCCTTCAATAAGTGAACTTGTCCTTTTGAAATAAGAATAGGTGCATTATGTCCGCAGTTCAAAAAATCCAATTCCCGGGTAGCCGTATTGTAGCGCCCTAAAAAACAGGTAATAAACTTTTCGCCTTTGGCCAATGCATTGACCTTTTCATTCAGAATTTTAGCCATGACAATCAGGTCTGTCTCGTACATGGATAAGGTTCTAAAATTGGCTTGAAAGTTGGACATTAAAAAGGCCGCGTCTACTCCCTTTCCCGAAACATCAGCCATGCACATCATATATTGATGGGTAGGGACGGAAAAAAAATCGTAGTAATCTCCACCTACTTCTGCGTGAGTTCGGAAAAACCCATCCACCTCTACTCCACCGCCCGAACTCATTTCTTCGGGGAACAATTGCCGTTGGAGGGCCGCGGCAACTTCCAATTGCCGATTCAACGCCGCTTGTTCTGACCTTTGCCGGGCATATTCACGCGCCATCAGTTTGTTCTCAAAAGAAACGTATAAGATATTGGCTAGGGACAATACAAAATCCACATCCTCAGAATCCATTTCAGCCGCATTCTGCAATAGTAAGGCTGCCAACAAGGTGGTTTTATGAAAAACAGGAACCACAAGATCAAAAGGCCAAACCTCATCAGAACTGAATTTCATGAAATCTTGGTCGGGCTCCAATCGGTTTAAAAAATCCTGAAGAGGTAGCGTTTCCAATTGTTGTGCCATTTTTACCGTATCGTACTCTAGATGCGGCTGTCGATTTCGGACAGAATACACAGCAAAGCCCGGAACCCCCAAATGGTATTTTAAAACATGTTCTAGGAATTTAAGCAATTGCGGCCTAGAATAGTTGTCCTGAATGACCTTGGTTACCTGTAAAACAATTTGAAGCCGTTGTTGCGGGTTGCGAACCACCAGTCAGATTTTAAGTTTCCGAATGATTTGCGGCAATTTTCGAATGGCAATCCATTGGCGCATCGCAGCTTTTACTTCCTCAGCAGGTGCACCCAAATAGGCCTTGCCCCCTGCTAAACTGCGCATTACGCCCGATTTGGGAAGAACCACTGCCCCTTTACCAATGGTCAAGTCTTTAGCAATTCCGGCCTGACCCCAAATTTGAACAAAATCTTCAATTACTACTACTCCACTAATGCCTACTTGAGCAGCAATCAAACAATGTTTACCCAAAATGGTATCGTGCCCAATATGCACCTGATTGTCAATTTTAGTTCCTTGGCCAACTTTGGTGATGTGGGTTACCCCCCTGTCTATCGTGCAGCCCGATCCAATCTCCACATCATCTTCAATCAATACACTGCCGCAGGAAGGGAATTTTTCATACCCTTGTGGTCGGCGTTTCACATAAAATGCATCGCCCCCAATGGTGGAGTTGGCATGAATAATTACGTTATCGCCAATACTGGTATTTTGATAAATGCTCACGTTGGCATGAATCAAACAATTCTTTCCAATCTTTACATTCTCCCCAACAAAAACCCCGGGTTGCAATATTGTTCCTTCCCCAATTTGAGCTGATTCGGCTATCAACTGCCTTGACGGCTTCATGGGACTAAACTCTTCAATCAATGCCTTAAAGATGGTGAACGGATCCGAAAAAACAATCAATGTTTTTTGATGGGCCAGCTCTGGAACTTTATCAATAATTACAACAGAGGCGTTGGATTTTAATGCCTTTTGGTAATACTTCGGATGGTCCACAAAGGTTATTTCACCAGGTTGAACCACATGGATTTCATTCAGTCCCTCAATGGCCAAATTGGCATTTCCGATGCAAACCGCACCAAATTTAGAGCAAATCTCTTCAGGAGTAATTGTTGCCGGGAAACGCATCCAGTTTAAAACTTATTTTACGCGTTCGTTGTAGGCCCGTTTGCGGGTATCTACTTTAATGCGATCGCCTTGGTTTACAAATAGGGGCACCCGAATTTCAGCTCCAGTCTCTAAGGTAGCAGGTTTTAAAGTATTGGTTGCCGTATCTCCTTTTATTCCAGGTTCGGTGTAGGTCACTTCCAATTCAACAAAATCAGGCAATTCTCCATACAACACCAATTCCTTTTCAGCATGAAAAACAATATTCAAGGAATCTCCATCCTTCAATAAATCATTGTTTTCAACCAACTCTGGTTGTATATAAAATTGATCAAAGGTGTCGTTGTTCATGACGAACATGCCACTTTCATCCCGGTACAGAAACTGATGACCCCGAGTTTCAATGCGTGCAGTTTCAATTTTTTCACCCCCAGTGAATGTATGATCTATGATTTTACCTGTATTCAGGCTTTTCAATTTGGTGCGGACGTTAGAGGCTCCGCGGCCCGTTTGAAAACGCTGGAATTCCAAAATTATCATTAGGTCGTTATTCATTTCCAAACAAAGACCGTTGCGAAAATCAGATGTCGTTGCCATTACCTATAGTTTAGAGTTCATACATTGAAGTTGCTCCAATCAATTCCGATTCAGGTTGATTGGAGGCCACCAAAATTAACCTTATATTTTTTTCCTGACGTATGTTATGGGAATAAAATTCAAATCCGGCTGCATCTAGGTTTGAGCTGGGTTCGTCCAACAGCCAAAATGGAACATCGGTCAAGAAGGTTAGCATCAATCGCACGCGCTGTTTCATTCCCGACGAAAAATCCTGTATAAATTGCTGCTTGTGCGCTGATAAACCCGCCATATCCAACACCTCAGAACGTTTTGTTTTTCTAAATCGATGCCCTAGCATCTGTTCATGCAGGTGCATTAATTCATCCAGCCTTAAGTGATCTGGCAGATCAATATACGGGCCAGTTAACGAAGCAACTTGAGAAAGCTGATCCAATTCAATTTCAACACCAGAACGGGTCCACTGCACTGCTCCTCCATTCGGCCTTGCAAATCCACAGAGAATTTTTAACAGGCTAGACTTTCCCTTTCCATTGCTGCCTGTTATTCCAAAAAGACCTGGACCATCAAAGCGAAAGGATACCCCCTGAAAAATGGTTTTCTGCCCGAAGTGGCGGCTCAAGTTGTCAACTTGAATGGCCATTCCGGTCTGCACACTCATTGGGCGTTGCGTACAAGCTGAGCCATCATCTCTCCTTCCATAACCACCTTTCCATTCACATAGGCTTTGCCAGCCATATGGCAAATCCCCCTTCGAATTGGAGAAACCAAATGCAGATCAAACACCAGTGAATCTCCAGGAATGACCTTCTGTTTAAACTTCACCTTTTCGATTTTGATGAAATAGGGCGTGTAATTTTGTGGATCTTCAAGGGTACTCATTACTAAAATACCTCCAACCTGAGCCATGGCCTCAATTTGCATGACTCCAGGCATCACTGGATTGCCAGGGAAATGACCTTGAAAAAAAGGTTCATTCATGGTCACATTTTTTACCCCGACTACAGATTCTTGGTCCAAATAAACCACCTTATCCACCAATAAAAACGGATATCGATGTGGCAACATGCCCATAATAGCATGGATATCGTACACCGTTTGAGTTAAATCTATTTCGTTTATGTTACGCTCAATCATGGCCGTAAAGTTCTCTCAATTTTCTGGCAAACGCAACATTTATAGAATGACCAGGGCGATCTATACTAATAAAGCCCTTAATTCTCCTACCTACTAGGGCTAAATCTCCATAGGCATCAAGTACCTTATGGCGCAAGGGTTCATCACTAAATCTAGGCAATCCATAATTCAACAATCCTATGGAATTTCCAGATAGTTTTTCTGCCCCAAAACGAGAACGAAGTCGTTGCATTTTTTGCTCTGGAACGGGATGCTCTGCGAAAACCAAAGCACAATCTAAATCACCGCCCTTAATTAAGCCCTGATCCAATAAATACTCCAGCTCATGAAAAAACACGAAGGTTCTAGCATTCACCAATTCGGCAATGCACTGCTGGGAATCCCGCAATAAAAATTTACCTCCCGGAACTTGCTTACTTTGGAAATCGATTCTACATTCTAAACCAAACTGCTCTGACGGACTAGCTACAACCACTGAACTCCGTTTGGAATCCATTACCGTCAATGGCTCTGCAATGGTTAAATACCTGCGCTCCTCCTCTTGCTTTTGTATCCCGGCCTTTTGTAAGGTTTCAATATATGCCTTGGAACTGCCATCAAAAATAGGCATCTCAGGGCCATCAATCTCCACCACGGCGTTGTCAATTTCCATGGCCCACAATGCCGCCAGGCTATGCTCCACTGTAGCTACACTCTGCCCTTCAAGACCAAGCACGGTGGTTCTTTCTGTATGTATAACATACTCAGCTAAAGCTGGAATATCCATGGCTTCAGGGTGATCTACACGCCGAAAACGAATGCCGGTATTGGCCTGTGCTGGAACAAATCGAACGTGCACTTCCTGCCCCGAATGCAATCCCCGTCCACTACAGGTAACCGCAGAAGCTAATGTCTGCTGAAATACTGTCCTTGAAACCGCTCCAGCCAACGGTGTTTCAGGCAAAGGATTATTTTTCATGTATTCCAAAGGCTTTAACCAACTCAGGTAGACGCCTGAATAAGACAAATGACTTACGAAATTGTTGTGCCGGCATGGCGGGTGAGCCCCAGACCTTTGCCCCGACCTGTTCAATGGAATTCATTACTCCCGATTGAGCCGCAATTTCTACACCATCAGCAATGTGGATGCCATCTACAAACCCGACCTGACCGCCAATGCGGCAAGCTGAACCAATCACCACAGACCCTGCTACTCCTGTTTGTGCGGCAATTACCGTATGGGCACCAACAATTACATTGTGGGCAATGTGAACCAGGTTATCCAGCTTTGCCCCTTCCTTTATTCGGGTTGGACTTAACATACCTTGATCAATGGTGCAATTGGCCCCAATTTCTACATGGTCTTCAATCACCACTGAACCCATATGAGGAATTTTCTTAAGCCCTGTATCCACCTTTACATAGCCAAACCCGTCAGAACCCACCACCGTATTGCTTTGAATAATGCAATTTTTTCCAATCCGACACGAAGCCAGCAATTTCACTCCCGAACCAATAATGCTCCCGGAACCAACAATTACACCTGCTCCAATTACAGCTCCGGACTGCACCAGTACATCAGCTTCAATTACAACACCCTCATGTACGACGGCCCCTGCCTCAATCCTTGCCGAGGGGTGTACCTTGGCATGCTCAGAAACCACTGCCCCAGATTCTATGCCTTCTAATTTTCTTTTTTGTTGAGCGAGCTTCTCGAGCAATTGAATCATCGCCGCTTTGGCATCGTCCACAACGATGAGTGGTCGCGATAAATCAGTTGCTATGCTTAGATGGCTCGACACCAATACCAATCCAGCCTCACTCCGCTGCAAATCAACGGTGCGTTTTTCCTGATCCAGGAAACTAAGGTCGGTAGGCCCCGCCTGATCTAAGGCGGCAAAACCTGAGATTTCCGGAGCGTCCACGCCATTCCAATGACCATTAAGCCAAAGGGCAATATCGCTTGGATTCCAAGAAAATTCAAGACCAAAATGCATCATCAGGTGGGGGCTTGGGCTCGTCACGAAATCGAAACTTCTTTGGGGAAACAAACAAAATACTTCCTAACCTCATTGAGGGTATTTTCTGCCGAAAGGTTGTCTGAAACGGAAAAAAAATCTTGAACCTGTCCGCTTTTCATAAAGAAACGAATCGGCCATTTGCTGGCATCGTAGGTTCGATTGCTCACGCTACCCTTTGCCAGAAAATATTCGGCATCGGTGGAAGAAATTCCAAAATGCCGTTCAATCCCTGTTTTACAGGATTGGTGAAATGAATCTGAAAAGGGTTCTGATTGAACGCGAACCTTCCACAATTGCCGATTCAAAAGCCTCTGACACAAACTGGCCAGCACCATGTCAGGGTGTAGGCTCCATACTTTTATCGAAGCCATTACATCGTAATCGTCTAAGCCAACAAAGGCGTTTAGCATTTCTGAGGTAACGCGTTCCGAATTTTGAAGCTGCAAAATGGCCTGTAACCCCGGCGTTCCAAACAACTCCTGCCCTTCTGAAACCAAATGCCTAGCCCGACGAAAAATGGTGTGCAATAAGGCTTCTGCACCCAAAACGGTTTTATGCAAATACACTTGCCAATACATTAGCCTTCGAGCAATTAAAAACTTTTCAATGGAGTAAATTCCCTTTTCTTCCAATAGCAATTCATCGTTGTGAACCACCATCATTTTGATAATGCGTTCTGAGCCAATAACGCCTTCTGCCACACCGGTATAAAAACTATCTCGACGCAAGTAATCCAGCCTGTCAACATCCAACTGGCTGGCTATTAACTGATTGAAAAATGGACGGTGATAGGTTCCCAAAAACATCTGCATCGCCATTTCCAATGCGCCCTCCATTTCCTGATTCAACTGCCTCATCATCTCCAAGGTCAAATCCTCGTGGTGTATCCCTGGGATAAGCACACCCTCCAAGGTATGAGAGAACGGCCCATGACCAATATCATGCAACAAAACGGCCACCATCCCCGCCTGCATTTCGGAAGATGAAACCTCCGTACCCTTTCGCTGAATCACTTCCAAAGCCTGCTCCATTAAGTGCATGGCCCCCAATGCATGATGGAAACGCGTATGGTGCGCTCCAGGATATACCAAATGCGAAAGCCCACCCTGTGTAATTCTGCGAAGCCGCTGAAACCAAGGGTGATTGATTAAACGGTGAACCAGCGGATCTGTCACCGTAATAAATCCATATACTGGATCGTTAAATATTTTTGATGAACTTACTTGGGGCATAAACGCAATTTTGTGCCTACCTTGGCGTTACCTGAGTTATATGTTGGCAATAAACAGGAACAAAGGTACGCACATGCCGCATAGGTCAATAAATTTATTCAACCAATGGAAAACGTTTCAATTTTGTGGGCCGATGATGAGATTGATTTGCTCAAACCCCACCTTCTTTTTCTGGAAGAAAAAGGATATTCTGTAGCCACCGCCAATAATGGTCAAGACGCCATTGAATTGGTGCGTGAGAAACACTTCGACCTGGTATTTTTAGATGAGAATATGCCCGGCATGGGAGGCTTGGAAACGCTATCTGAAATCAAATCTCATCGTCCGGAATTGCCGGTTGTCATGGTGACCAAAAGCGAGGAAGAGCACATTATGGAAAGTGCCATCGGAGGTAAAATTGCGGACTACTTGATTAAACCCGTTCGGCCTAATCAACTGTGGATGTCGGTAAAAAAAATAATGGATAGTCGAAGGTTGGTTCAAGAACAGAGTTCTCAGCAATACATTCGCGAATTCAGAGAAATTTCCATGCAAATTAGCGGACGCATGGACTTCTCAGATTGGGAGGATGTGTATCGAAAACTGGTGTATTGGGAAATGGAATTGGCTCAAACAAGAAATACGGCCATGTTGGAAATTCTAACCGCTCAAAAACAAGAAGCCAATCAACAATTTGTGCGCTCTGTACAGCGTGATTACACGCATTGGCTAAACGGCTCTTCTGGAGCACCGTTGATGTCTCATCAGATTTTTAAAGATAAGGTGCAACCCCTGCTCCGAAGCAATTCCGATAAACCCGTATTTTGGATTGTGGTTGACAATTTGCGTTGGGATCAGTGGAAGAGCATTTGGCCCATGATGACCGATGTGTTCAGAATTAAAGAAGAAGCCCTGACCTGTTCCATCTTGCCTACTGCCACACAATACGCCAGAAATGCCATGTTTGCAGGCATGCTGCCCGACCAAATCAAACGTAAATTCCCCCAATGGTGGATTGAAGAAGATGAGGAAGGCTCCAAAAATGCCCACGAAGAAAACCTGCTCAAAGAACAGATGAAAAGCTTGGGACTGAATTTGAAAATGGCCTACCATAAAATCACCAATCTGCAGTCAGGAAAAAGGTTGGTCGAGCAATTTTCCAACCTGAATCAAAATGCCTTAAATGTGATTGTGTATAATTTTGTGGATATGCTTTCGCATGCCCGCACAGACATGGAAGTCATTCGAGAATTGGCGGCAGACGAAGAGGGGTATCGTTCCGTCACCAGAAGCTGGTTCGCCAACAGCCCATTGCAAGAAATGCTGCGCAAAGCCGCCGAGATGAAAGCCTTGGTTGTTGTTTCAACCGACCATGGTACCATACGGGTGAACAATCCCATCCAAGTAGTCGGAGACCGCAACACCAGTACCAATCTTAGGTATAAAATGGGGAAAAACCTAAAGTACAACCCCTCTGAAGTTGTTGAATTCGAAAGACCAGAATCCATTGGCTTACCTAAAACAAACGTGAGCAGCAGATATATTTTTGCCGATACAGATGGATTTTTTGCCTATCCCAACAATTACAATTACTACGTTAATTTATACCGAAACACATTCCAACATGGCGGCGTATCACTTGAAGAAATGTTGATACCTTTGGCAGTGTTGGAATCAAAATGAAAACGCTAGACTGGACGATTCGCTCCGAAAACGACTGGAATATCCCTGCTCAGTTTCTGGCAAATACCCTACAGCCTGGAACAGTTGTCTGGCTTTTTGGACCCATGGGCGTAGGCAAAACCACACTTGTTCAGTGCATTTGCGCTCATTTGGGATGCATTGACCCCATTCAAAGTCCCTCATTTGCCATTATGAATCAGTACCTTTGCGGCACTGTGCCGGTTTACCATGCCGACCTGTACCGAATTGAACATGAAGATGAACTTTGGGATACCGGAATTTATCCGCTGCTTGAAGAAGCTTCCGGCATTTTTTTCATTGAATGGCCACAACGCATCCCCGAGCGCATCCGAGCCGAATTTCAACCGGCATATATTGCTAACCTGGACATCATGCCCGATTACGAGCGCAGCTTCCATTTAATTTTGCCATAGGCTATGAGTACGACAAAGGTTCATTTTACACGCATGCAAAGCAGTCTTGGCCTGCTGCCTCAAGAAGAAATGCTTGAGGTTGGCCGAAATGCCGCCCGACTAACCATCGGCATTCCCAAGGAAACCACTTTTCAGGAAAATCGAATCCCCTTAACTCCTGCTGCAGTAGCCTTACTCTGCAATCATGGACATGAAATAGCCGTTGAAACTGGAGCCGGAGACAATGCTCATTTCTCGGATAAAGAATATGCGGATGCCGGAGCTCGCATCGTACACCAAGCAAAAGATGTGTTTGAAGCAGGCATTGTACTGAAAATTTCTCCCCCGACCCTCGAAGAATCCGAATGGATTCGACCCAAACAATTTATTTGCTCTGCCGTTCAATCCACCAATCAATATGGAGATATTGTCAGGAAATTAGTAGAGAAAAAGGCCACTGCCCTAGCCTACAATTACCTGAAAGACGACGACGGATTTTATCCCGTGGTTCGCTCCATGGGTGAAATTGCCGGTTCGGCCAGCTTGCTCATTGCCGCCGAATACCTTTCTAATGTGAATCAAGGCCGGGGCATAATGTTGGGTGGAGTAACTGGGGTACCTCCGGTAGAGGTGGTTATCATTGGAGCAGGAATTGTTGGCGAAAGCGCCCTTAGAACTGCACTCGGCTTAGGCGCTCAAGTTCGGGTGTTTGACAACAATCTAACCCGATTAAGCCGACTGCAACAGCACTTGGGCGGACAACGCGTCTTCACCTCACTTATCAGCAGCGCTGAATTAAGCCGCAGATTGGCCTCGGCCGATGTGGTCATTGGAGCTCTCCGCGCTCCCGAAGGACGCACCCCCATGGTGGTTTCGGAAGAAATGGTACGCAGCATGAAAACCGGGGCTGTGATTATTGATGTTAGCATCGACCAAGGAGGCTGCTTCGAAACCTCAGAAATTACAAGCCACCAAAAACCCACTTTTAAAAAATTTGGAGTAACCCACTATTGCGTTCCAAATATTTCAAGTCGGGTGGCACAAACCGCCAGCATCGCCCTCAGCAATATCTTTTCGCCCATGCTGATTGACATTGCTCAGGCTGGAGGCTATGAAGATTACCTCCGCCACCACCACGGTTCCCGGTCCGGAATTTATGTCTTCCACGGCATGGTGACCAATAAATATTTTGCCGGATTGTACGATTTGCCCTTACGCGAACTCGACCTAATCATGGCCGCATTATAAGTTAGAACCATGAGTTGGAAAAAAGGATTTGGCCGCAGATTAAAGTTGTATGGAATTGGCTTAGGTCTGGGGAGTATTTTAGCCTGGGCATTGGTATGGCGCAACCATACCGATGGGCCTGCCATGTGGCCTTCCGCAAAAATCCGCGAATCCATTAGAAATGGCGTTTTCCTGGCCGATTCAGCCAGTTTAACCCAGCTTCAACAAGTAGGGTTGAAACCCGAACAGCTTAGCGCTTGGGTCGATTCTTCCAACGTACAGATTTCTAAATCAGAGCCTCAACGTAGCCCTCGAATTTATTTCCTTGAAAATCAGAGTGAAACGGTGGGAATTCGAGTGGAAATTCAAGATTCCACCTACCGCATTTTAAGTACAGAATTTCTGAATTGAAAAGGTTGGGGCGGCAAACGGGCTTTCAGCGCTTGTCCGCGGTGGCCGGAAGTCTGCCCCAGCGGGCTTGCGGTGGCTCCTAAAGTCGCCTCCGCGCCTCGCGGGGCAGGCTCCGCCCACCTTGCGGGCAAG
Organism: uncultured Flavobacteriales bacterium; assembly: GCA_903825395.1. Lineage (GTDB taxonomy): Bacteria > Bacteroidota > Bacteroidia > CAIKAF01 > CAIKAF01 > CAIKAF01. Next base: position 2,953 of record CAIKAF010000026.1, on the reverse strand, counting down.
CTGCTTCAATCCCTGCCGCAAGCCACTCAAAAAATAAACCTAATGTGTCTGCCAATACGCCGTTAAAAAGCCAGTTCAAATCAAAACCAATCTGATTCTTAAAAAATCTCCTCTGGTTCAAATCGTTTTCACCTTCAAAAATAAATAAGATACAGTTTTTACTCTTCGGAAGGAATGGCACCATGCCGACGACCAGGCCCAAGCAATACAAAGCGGCAAAACGCATCGAAATCAGACCGCTGATCTGGCCTAAGCATCTGCTTAACCTCTGAAAAATGTTCTTGTGTCACCATCCATCGTTCATGTTCCAATTGTAAAATACGTTGTTCCATTTCGGGGCTAAGCTGCTGAACCAATGAATCGGAATCCTGTTCAAAAAATAAAGCCACCCGCGCCTCATTGATTTTCACCATTCGGTGGTGGTGCTTTCTGGCCGATGTGCGAAATTGAGCTTGTTGATGTTCATCCAAATCCAACAACTCGACCGCCATCCGCAATGGGCCACGGTGCTCAGTACCAACCCCGCGACAGGGAAATTTGAACCAAAGCCAACCCAACAAAACGGTATTCAGAATCAATACCAAAGAAAGTCCAATAACAACTGCTTTCCAATTAGAGTTCATCGGCGTAGAGAATAAAAGGTTCGGCATTCCATTCAAAAACTTCATTTTGATGCAGAGGCTGAGGACGATAAACCGTGAGTATGCTAATGCCCATTACAATGCATGCTGCAATCCCAATACTTATGCCCCATTTCATGCGTAGATGTCGGAGAGCAGCATGGCGATTCATTACCTCATCCAATTGAAAATTGGGCGAAACCACCTGTTGCTTGGCTATGGCTAAGTCCAGCATCATTTTTTCCAAATCGTCCGTGTAGGAATCCATAATCTACTTATTTGTCGTTAAACCGGTTGAAATCCTTTCTAATCTTGGTTTCATTCAAAAAATTCAAATCTCTTTTAAGTGTTTTTTTTGCCCTCTGCAACGTTGATTCAAGCGCTTTAAGTTTCATCTGCATTACCTCAGCAATTTCCTGTTGTGGTAGGCCGTCCAAGTAAGCCATGCTAAATGCCTGCCTTTGTACTTGAGGTAACTTTTCAATGGCTTTATAAAGAGCAGCGTAGGCTTCCTTCTGCTCCAAACTCCATTCCGGGTGTTCAAACATTGGCAGCTCCGGCAATACCGGATTGGACCTTTTCATGGCCAACATAAAGGCAGAGCGCTTTTTGGCATGTTTGGTGCGCCAGGCATCTGCGGCCTTATTTAAAGTAATCCGGTAAAGCCAGGTGCTCACCTTTGATTCTCCCCGAAAAGAAGCGGCCCGATCCAACACCTCCACAAACACATCTTGGGTAATCTCTTCGGCATCCTGACGATTTAACGAGTGAGATAATGCCCATTGAAATACCAAGGATTTAAACCGATGGTATAATTCCTCAAACTCAGAACTTTTCCCTTGAGCGATTTCTCGTAGCAGAGAATAATCGTCCGGAAATTCAGGTAAAGAAGGCAGGATTTACTTCTTAAAGGGATTGGGAATAAAACGGGGGGTGGATTTCACATAATCCTTATAGCCGGGATATTTTTCCAGCGATATTCCCTCACTAAAGTCCGCGGAACCTTTGAACAAAATCACCAATAAAAGAGCTCCGGCTACCGACCAATTCAGCCAACGATCTGTGGCCGCTACGCTGAAAAAGTAAAAAACCACCCAAATGGCTTGCTCAGCAAAGTAATTGGGATGCCTTGAAATTCGCCATAAACCCGTATGAGTAAAGCCAAGTGCATATTTACCCGTTAAAGGAATCCCCTCTCGCTTCATGCGGTGCTTTTCTTGTTGATAATCCCATTGTTGTTGGTCGGCAACGGTTTCAATAATCAACAGGAATATTGTAACGAAAATAGCTGCATAATCCAACCAATTCAAGGGAGCATCACCGGTGGCGGCCACCATAATGGGCATGGTAAACAACCAAATCAAACCCATTTGATACAAGGAAATGAAAAACAAATTAAACGCCATCCATTGCCATTTCCCACTCAGCTCTGGCCGCTGACGAAGTACCTCCCAGCGGTAATCTTCTTCTCCTGTCCAAAATTTCCACGTGTATCCGCCGCGTCGAGAAAAATTGTACGAAAGGCGAATAGACCAAGCTGTGACCAACAGAGCCATCAAAACCAGTCTAGGTTGAGCAGCCTGAGGAACAAAATCCGCACTTAGAACGATATGCCAGGCATATACTGCAGGAACAATACTCCACATCTTATCCACTTGACTGCAGTTTCCAGTAATGGTACTAATTACAAATGCCGCCAGTGCCAAAGCTAGAGCTATTCCTCCGCTTTCCATCAAAAGGTTTAATTGTTCTGGGCTCATGCTGTGGTGATCAAAATACACCGTAAAAACAGGGACCACAATCAACGTAAACAACAGAAGTACAATCGTTTTAACCATGATTTATTTTATTTTGAGGCGTAAATGTACACAGAAAAAAGCGGGCTAAATGCATGGTCTGGATAGAATGTCTGATTTGGATGCGATGGGGCTTATAAGGGGCTGAAGTCCCTTTGCGGGTTGACGAAAGACACCAATACGTTTTCCCGGAAGGCCATGCTTCGGCATACCCGAAAAAAGGTTGCCTCGCGCCCTTCGGGTCGCCAACGTTTTCCATCACTTAAAGGAATCTTGAAAATTTATTTGCCCCTCCTCTTTTCCTCTCCTCCTCAAATCCCCTTCCAATTTCCCCTCCTAAAAAAGGATGAATTTGCCAGTTCATCCAGTCTCATTCCCATGCTCCCGCTTCCTGCGCCAGCAAAGTTGCCTTTGCACGATTCAGAAAGCTTTTCTGAGACTCCCCAAGGCGAACCTGGTTCCATTTTTCAACTTCCCCAAATTCCCGTAGTTCACTCCAAAAAGTGCCCTAACTATTCTTCGCCACCCCAAATACGT
>CAIKAF010000025.1 GCA_903825395.1 uncultured Flavobacteriales bacterium | reverse complement strand
CCTGGCGCTTTACATTCTGTTCAAACTCTAAAGGAATGAAAGAAATGGGGCTAAATCTTTGTGTGAGTCTACCTGAAGGCGACTTTGTCGCAAATTTGCTCCCATTTCTTCCACTTATTAGTAACAAATATATGTTGTAGGAAAACATAGGAGGGCACAAAGTCGGCGCAAAGGGCACAGAGGGGGTATAGTCAAAACGACCGCGTTTTCGTTCAACCCCAACATCTTTGTGAATCTTTACGGCTACCTTGATGGGCCTGGGGGTAAAAAACGGCCCGAAAAGCCTTCAACTGACCGGTCTTTCGCCCCGCCCTCATTCTCTTCCAAACAAGTAAACCCGCTCATTACCAATACGGTAATACAAGTTCTGATGCCCCGGTACATGAAAGGCTTTGATGCGCCGTTGCATTTCCTCCACATCGTCCCGAACCTCTGTTACATCGCAAATTTCTAAAAAATCGCGGCGCCTGGTTTTGTAGGGGGCCCAACTTTCCGGTATGGGTAATAGGGGCTGATTGGCATCTATTCTCTTCAATACATCCGCCATGCAATTCAAAGCCAAATCATTCGCCTTTTGCAACAGCGTCAGAGGGGTATCCAACGGTTCGATCGGAAAACGAATGGCCTCAATAATGTCGCCGGCATCTACCTTTTCTTCCATAAAATGGGCAGTAATTCCATATTCCTTTGCTTGGCGGTACACGGCCCAATGGTGCGGATCCCGACCTGGAAATTCTGGGGGTCCAGCATGTATGTTTAGGGCCATCGAGGCCTTCTGAAGTAGATGGCTGGGCACAATTTGATTTGTATTGTGGGCTAAAAGAACATCTCCGGCCTCAAACCAATCCTCCAAATCCAACAAACGTTCAAATAACTCCAGCTTTAGCGTTGAAAATGATTTGGCCCAGGGAGCAATCTCCGCTGAACGTGTAGTTAATACAGCAACTCGTTTTTCGGACAAATTCAAAGCAGCAAATAAAAAACCATTATTAAACAAAGATAGGCGCAATTTTCGGATGGGTATGGTTGTCTTTATACCACAGATAGCTAAAGTCAAAACGACCACGCTCTCCTTCAACCCCAGCTTTGTGATCTTTGCGCCTCCCTTTGTGGACTTGGTGGTAAAATCTACCTCCCACGCCTGAACCGCACTTTTACAAAAAACTCTTTTACTTCAAAAATTCGCGCACCATTGCCAATCCCTGGCTTTGAGCTTTGACCAAACGGCTGTTCACCAACAAGCGATCAAAGCCCCGGTAGGTAGAGATTTCCTTTTCGGCCTTCGCTAACCGGATGTGTATCGATTTTTCGTCCTCGGTGCGGCGACTCCGCAACCGCTTTTCTAGCACGTCAATGCTCGGCGGCATGATGAATATAGCCAAGGCCCGATCCCCATAAATGCGCTTTAAATTCAAGGCGCCCTGCACATCTACATCAAAAACCACATGATGCCCCTTGCCCCAAATGCGGTTGACTTCGCTGTGCAAGGTGCCATAAAAATGACCGGGATACACCTCCTGCCATTCCACAAACTCCTGATTTTCTATCCGTTTTTCAAACTCCGGCTGAGTCATGAAAAAGTAGTCGCGCCCATGCTGTTCATGGTTCCGAGGTGGCCGCGTGGCCGCCGATACGCTGAACTCCAAGTTGCCGCACTGCGCCAATATGTACCTCGATATGGTGGTTTTACCCGCCCCCGAGGGAGCAGCAAATATGACAACCTTTCCGCTCACAAGATGTTCAATACTAGTTCTTTGATTTTCTCTAGTTCGTCTTTCATTTCGACGACACAGCGCTGCATGGCCGCCTCATTGCTCTTTGAACCAATGGTGTTGATTTCTCGTCCCATTTCCTGGGCGATGAAGTTGAGTTTGCGCCCCGCCGCTTCGGTGCCGTTCATGGTCTCTGCAAAGTAGGCACAATGGGTACTCAGGCGGACCTTCTCCTCACTGATGTCCCATTTTTCAAGGTAAAACAGCATTTCCTGCTCCAGGCGGTTTTCGCCGGAATCGGTATTCAACCGAGCTTCTTCCAATGCCTTCAACAGGCGTTCGCGCACCCGCTGCTTTCTACCCAAATCCAAGGGGTCCAGCTGATTCAAGCGCTCCTGAATTAGGCTGATGTTTTGTTTCAAGCTGTGTGCCATGGCCTCGCCTTCAGCTCGGCGGTGGCGCTGGGCGTTCTGCAGAGCCTGGTCAACTAAGATTTTGGCTTGCTGCCACTCCTCGTCGCTCAAGGAAGCTGGGGCATTGGCCAATACATCTGGCATGCGCAAGGCAAGTCCCAACCAATCGGAATCGGGCAAACCAATCCGTGCGGAAATATGCTTAAAACGAGATATGTACTGCAACAGCCTTTCTTCGTTAAATGCGGGCTGAGCCTGAGCCTGATCGTCCCATTGAAACCACAGGTCAACTTTTCCACGCTCCAAGGCTTGAGCGGCCAATTGACGAATCTCGCCCTCAAACTCTCGGAACTCCTGAGGCAATTTTAACTGAGCATCAAAGCCTTTGCTGTTTAGACTGCGGATTTCTATTTGCAGCTTTCGGCTTCCCACCGGCCCTGAGGCGCTTCCAAAACCGGTCATGGAATGTACCATGGCTTATGAAATTACGTTTAATTTTTTGCCGACGCGGACAAACGCTTCCAGGGCTTGGTCAAGCTGAGCGCGGGTGTGCGCGGCACTCAGCTGAACCCGTATTCGAGCCTCGCCCTTGGGCACGACAGGATAGTAAAATCCAATGGCATAAATGCCTTCCGTTAGCAGTTCTTGGGCAAATCGCTGGCTCAAGGGCGCATCGTACAGCATCACAGGAACAATGGCGGCTTCGCCGGGTTTAATATCAAATCCTGCCTGCTGAAGGCCGCGGCGCAGGTAATCTGCATTTTCCATCAGCCGGTCGCGCAGCTCGGTGGTCTCTGACAGCATATCAAAGACAGCAATGGAGGCGCCCACAATCGCTGGAGCCAAGCTATTGGAAAACAAGTAGGGGCGACTGCGTTGCCGAAGCATTTCAATAATTTCTTTTGGACCGGTAGTAAAACCTCCCATGGCACCTCCTAGGGATTTTCCCAAGGTGCCGGTAATGATGTCAACCCGCCCCATTACTCCGTGGTGCTCGTGGGTGCCCCGGCCTGTTTTCCCAATAAATCCGGTAGAATGGCATTCGTCCACCATCACCAGCGCATCGTATTTGTCGGCCAAATCGCAAATTTCATTCAGTCGGGCAATATCTCCATCCATGCTAAATACCCCGTCGGTAACAATGATGCGGAATCGCTGGGCCTGAGCTTCCTGCAAGCAGGTTTCCAATTCCTGCATGTTGGAATGGGCATAGCGGTACCGCTTGGCTTTGCAAAGCCGAACGCCATCAATAATAGAGGCATGGTTTAGGGCATCGGAAATAATGGCATCTTCTTCGCTGAACAGGGGTTCAAAAACGCCTCCGTTCGCATCAAAGGCGGCGGCATAGAGGATGGTATCTTCGGTACCTAGGAATTCGGCGATTTTTTGTTCCAATGTTTTGTGAATGTCTTGGGTGCCGCAGATAAAGCGTACGGAAGACATGCCAAAACCGTGTGTTTCCAGAGCCTGATGTGCGGCCTCCAATACCCGAGGGTGCGAAGACAATCCCAGGTAATTGTTGGCGCAAAAGTTAAGGACCTTTTGCCCGCTGCTCAGTTGAATTTCAGCCGCCTGTGGGCTGGTGATGATGCGTTCCTGCTTGTACAGGCCTGCTTCCTGAATGCCCGACAGTTCCTGGGCTAGGTGTTGTTTAAGATTACCGTACATCAGCCATGGTATTGGGAGACAAAGGTAATGAATGGTGCGGGGTTGCCAAAATAGGGGGCGCTTTCGATTTGGAGGCGCCCTTCTCTGTCAATTTATATTGCCCTCGTTCAGGCGTGTATGGAGGCTTTTAACCACAAAACCCGCTAAGGGAGCCGCAATGTTCACAGCGGTTTTGGGCTTGAATGTGCGTGTGGACGATTCCACTACCTTCCCATTGTGCCGACATTGTGTCCTCTGTGGTAAAAATCCTAGTTCAGGCTTGTATGGCGGTTTTTACACCGTGCGCTCGTTAGCCGCAATCTGAAAAAGAACATTTAAAGAACCTTTATTGCATCTTAATCGGCTTTTGCGTTTGATTTAGAATTAAATACAGAAACTACTTCTCGGTAAGTAGACATGAGAATAATACCAGAAAAATAAGGTGTTGCCGATTGTTTTAAATCATTGTTTTATAACATCTTATATTGCAAAATCGTGTAAAATAATTCCATACATTCGTTCCTCATTCTATTAAAGATTACTTTTGATTCAAATTTAGACCCATAAGCAAAGACGTCTTTTCCTTAAATACCTAACCTTGACCATGAAAAATCGCATCGCATCGTTCACATTCGCAGGCATTGCTGCCGTGGCATTAACGTTTACTTCCTGCAGTTCAGACGAAGAAGTGAATGAACTTGTTCCAGCGGTAACCTACTCGGCCGATACCCTTCAGGCTACTTTTTTCCAAGCGGAAACTTCCGTTGAGCCTAACATAAATTGGAACGGCAATGTAGGAACCCTAAGCCTTTCTCCTCAAATTTCAGGCTTGTCCATAAATGCTACAACAGGTGCCATCGAATGGACAAAACAACTTCCCATTGGAACACATGCATTTTCAGTTTTAGCAACCAATAGCGCTGGCACCTCAAGCATAGATTTGGTAATTAATAATCCTTTTCAAGGAGTCTTTACCGGAACGTATGATGATGTTTCCTTTTATGAACTTGAATTTTTTAAAGATGGAAGCATACATGTTCGGGCAGATGACCCCATAAATCCAAGTACTGCCAACGGAACCTGGACCAAAGTAGGAGATTCCATCCGCTCTGATTATACATATACTCTTGGCGGGGCGTTCTCTTTGCTGGGTCTCTTAACCTTGAGCGACTCTGCCGTTTACTCTGGAAATTGGTTTAACGGGCATGGGACAATTAATGGGAATGAAGGCGGAGTTTTTCAGGTAGTTATGCATTAACCCTATCTATTCCAAAATCAAAAATTAAGGGATGAAATATTATTGGATAGGATTTTGTTCGACTTTTTTAGTCTAGCCTAAACTATTCCTTCTTTCCCCTTTTATTTAATGACTTTTTAACCACCAAATCATAGCTGTGCTGAATCATTTCCCGGATTAGTTGGTCGGGAAGTCCGTCGGCATCAATGGTGTTCCAATGCACCTTGTTCATGTGCCAGCCCGGGCGGATTTGATCGGGCCATTCTTCCCGCAACACAACGGCACGGTTTGGGGCGCATTTTAGGTTTAAGGTCTTTTCTTCCCACTCGATGTCCAACAAGCAAAACATGCCTCCGGGGTTTTTAAATACCAAGGTGCGCTTATCGAAGGGAAATCCCTCATTTACCTCTCCAAGCCCAAGGCAAAAGTCCCGGATGTCGTCCAAGTACATTAAATCTGACTTAAGGGGTACAACACCGGGCGACTGGGACTCGCATCGTTTTCCCAGCGCAACACCGACAAATGAAGCAAATACAGGCCATCTTCCACTTCGTTGGGCACATAAATCATTTCGGTAATGCTGGCGTTGGTCCGGGGGGCCTCCGGATGGTTCCAAAAACCATGGTGCACCTGCAGTTTTCCTTCATCGCTTTCCCTATCAACCGATGGCAAATCCAACAACAGATGTTCAATTCCGGCCTTTCTCAACTGCAGTCCACAGTCGGGGTGCAAATACGGAGGATTGGTTCCGGAGTAGTCTTTTCGAAGTTTGTCTTTCCCGTTCGGCAGGGTGCGCAGAACCAATGCGGTGATTTCGGGCGATTCAAGCGCGGGCTGAAGCTGTTCGGGTAAAACAACCTGGTCTTCGCCCATGGGAGTTGGCTGAACGCTAATCAGCCGAGCCAGGTGCCAGGGCGAGGACAATGCCAGATGTGCTGGCTGCACTCCAATATCGATGTGCCCAACACTTTCTGTATGCGTGCCATGCCCATGCGGATTTATAAAAACATCTCTGAAGTTGACGGGGGCTCCTGCCGCGACCGAGCCGATAAAATGTTCGGTTTCAACCGGCTGGAAGCGCAAATCTGCGGCCCACCAAGCGCGGGGGTGCTGCCCATTCGGGCCTACGGGAATACTCAGGTCGTACGGGCGCAAAAGATGTACGCGATACCGGGCTTCTGAAAGTTCAAGGATGCTGTGCAATTCCATTCCACTAAGGTAGAATTTTCGTGGGGATGGGGAAATGGTGATGAAGGTCGGTGGGAGCTCCCCTTATTTATTTGCCAGTTGTCCGCAGGCGGCATCAATGTCTTTTCCACGGCTTCGCCGCAAGCTAACGCGCACTCCGCCCCGTTCTAAAATGTCAATAAACCGCCGCGTCTGTTCTTCGGTGCTGGCGGCAAATTCTCCCCCGTCAATGGGATTGTATTCAATTAAATTGACTCGGCAGGGGACGCGTCGGCAATAGCGCTCTAGTGCCCGGGCATCTTCATCGGTGTCGTTGAAATCCCGCAATAAGACATATTCGTAGGTAACGCGGTTGCCTGTGGATTCGTAAAAGTGAAGCACGGCATCGGCCAGCATATCCAGCGAATTGCTGTCGTTGATGGACATGATTTTGCTTCGCTTCTCGTCGGTTGCGGCATGTAGGGAAAGGGCCAAGCGGAATCGCACCTGGTCGTCGCCCATTTTATAAATCATTTTTGCGATGCCGCTGGTGCTTAATGTGATTCGGCGGGGTGACATCCCCAATCCGTCGGGATGTGTTATCCGGTCGATGGCTGAAATTACATTTTTGTAATTGAGCAGCGGTTCGCCCATGCCCATAAAAACAATGTTGGTAAGGGGAGTTTGAAAATGTTCTATGGCTTGTTGCCTGACTTCCACCACCTGATCGTAGATTTCGTCGGGCATTAAATTGCGGGCCATTTTTAGGCGGGCGGTGGCACAAAAAGAGCAGTCTAAGGAGCAGCCCACCTGGCTTGAAATGCAAGCGGTCATGCGCTTTCCTTTGGGAATCAACACCGATTCAACCACCTTGCCATCGTGTAGGGAAAGGGCCGACTTTACCGTTCCGTCTGTTGATTTTTGAACTGTCTTAGGGTGTAAATGCAGTAGGTCAAAATGCGATTCCAAAAAGGCCCTTAGGGGCTTTGACACATTGGTCATTTGGTCGAAGTGATGCACGTGCTTTTGCCAGAGCCATTGGTGGATTTGCTTTGCCCGGAATGCCGGTTCTCCGCGCTCTGTAAAAAAAGTGCTTAATTCCTCTAAAGAAAAACTGCGGATGTTGGGTTTTGAGGCCATGGGCCTACAAACTTAGTGTTTTTCGATGAGCCCTTTGGAATAGGCGTAATTCATCAACTCAGCAGCGCTTTTGCAAGCCAGCTTTTTCAGAATGTTTTTTCTGTGGGTGTTGATGGTATGGTGGCTAAGGTGAAGTTGATCGGCAATTTCGCGGGAAGATCGGCCCTCGGCCACGAGCGTTAAAATTTCTGTTTCGCGTTCCGACAAATTTTCTTGGGTGCTTGGTCGCGGCCCGGCGGCCATGTGCCGAGATTGTTGGATTAATATTTCAACTACCGAGGGAGAAAAAAACCGAACTCCGTTGGCGGCTGCATAAATGGCTTCGGTCACCTCTTGAAGCAGGGCTTCGGTGGTAAGCAGGCCTACTACACCCACTTTATGAATGTGATAAATCCATTCGGCAGATTGGCCTGAAATCAGGATGGTTGGGATGGCGGCCAACAATTCTTTAACCTCTGCTGGGGTTTCGCTGTGTTCGAACAACTGGGCAAAGCGGTCGTCCAGCAGAAGAACGCGCACCTCATTTTCCCGGCAGAAGTTTAACAGCCCGGCTGCTCCTTCCAATTCTGTCAATTCCGAAGCCAAACTGATTTCGCCAAAGGCGGGTTGCTGACGGCATAGGGCTTCAAGCGCGTAGCGCATCAAGGGTTGACGGACGGCAATATGGATGTTGGGAAGCAATTCCATAGGACAAAGGTGATAAATTCCGAGCAGAACAGATATTAAATAGTGTAAAAATCGCCGATTTAGGGGGTATTTGGCCATATTGCCTCTGCTGGTTGATGCCCCATTGAATGGGTAAACCCCGTATTCAATTCATTAAAAGGGCATAAACCCCATTTCTGCAGTATTAAATGTTGACCTATCTGAAAAAAGTACAGGCAGAATCCACTATATTTAATCCATTAAACCCCATTCTATGCGTTACCTTCTTTTGCTGTTTTTATCCTCTCTTCTTTTTGCCTGTGGCGAAGAGGCCGCGGAACCGATGTTGCGGTTTAGAATGCGGCTGGATTCTACCCAGCAGAGGTTAAATAATATTGGAGAACCGGCCATCATGCCGGCCCAAAACCGGGCTCAAAATCCTCGGTTTAACAGCATTGCCGTGCATTACATTGAACTGGCTTCAAGCCCTTACACGCTTTTAGGTCAAGGTGCCGTTTTGTACCAAACCGCCTCAACCGCACAAGGAGGCAGTCAGGCGATTTTGTTTGATAGCTTGGTGATGGTGAAGGACAACGAGGTGTTTTTTGAAATTCCCCTGAGTCAGGTTCCTGTGGGAGAATATTCTTGGATTCGGGTATCGTTGGCCTATCAGAACTACGATATCTCGTTTCGGGTGGGTCCTCCCCAAGTTCCGGTGACATTAAATGGCACGGCCAGCATTGCCAGTTTTATTGGCTACAACACCTTTATTAAAAGTCATTTGGTAAAAACCCTTTCGGAAACCTTGAACAGCAATAAACAGCAGGGGTACTGGGCATTTGAGGCAAGCATTCCAGGCTATCCGGCTCAGTTGAGTTCCGGGCAGGCTCCTCCGGGAGCCACCACGGTTCCGAATCCGCTGTGGCAATCGAGCCCAATCCCGGCGGGAAGCTGCGTGGTTACTGGTCCTTTTGATCAGGCCTTGAACATTAACCCACAGAGCAATGGAGACATTGAGGTGGTGGTGAGTTTATCGACCAACCAGAGTTTTGAATGGAAGGAAAGTGGGGGCAACAATGTGTACGAGCCTTTGGCTGGGGATACGGTGGTGGACATGGGCATTCGGGGATTGGTTTCGCGGGTGGTGTATTGATGTTTTGGACCAAGAGGCAACACCTTCCTCTTCCTAACCCATTTTAGTTTTGGCTTACATTTGGATTCGACCAACTATGTCATTGCGTTGAATTTTTGATATTCATAATAAACCAAAATTGCAATTAAAGAACATTCGTTCCATTGAATGAAAAAACCTCGGGAAATTCCCGAGGTTTTTTTGATGCATTAAATCTACTTTGGTTTAATCGCCAAAATCTACTTCCGCATCCATTTCAAAATCTCCTTCCTCTAAAAGGAATGTGGAATCTGGAGTTTCCATCTGATCTTGTGCGGCAACCGGCAAATCATCGCTTGCTGGGTCTTCTTGCGGGGCTTCATTTGTATTTAAATCACCTTCCTCTTGAGTGCTGGGCTCGATTTCGGTTTTTGGGGAGGGGCTGTACAATCCTAAATTCCAATTTATAGGATTGTATTTTGATTCTGTTCCAATGTACATTAAAAATAAGATTGCCCAAAAAGCCAGGCCAAGCAGGGGTTGGTTGGGGTTTTTAGCTCGAGCCGTTTCAATTTCATCAAAAATAAATCGAGGGTTCGTCGTATCGTGATTTTGATAAATTAAATGGTTCACTCGGGCAAACAAAACCAGTGCAAAGGCAAATGAAAGCGCGAGCAATAAACTGGCCCAAATTCCCAATATAAATTTGGCAATCGGCACAGATGCTTCCATTCTCAATTGTGCCATCTTCGAATTGCTTAGCTCATTTTTCAAAAACGAGTTCACCAAATTTAAGCGGACGACCTGTGAATCCAGCGTCTGTTTTCCAGATTCTGCCAAGGCAATGCGGCCGTTTATTTGATCTCGCTTGTACTGGCATTCGTCAAATTCCGCAAGGGAATCTTGGCGTTCCTCTGTTTCGATGATTTGGATTTCATCTGGTTGTTGCTCTACACATACCAAATCAAGCTCCTCGCGCATTTTCTCGATTTCATTTTCAATGCCTGCAATCTCTTGTTTGGTGGCGGCCATTTCAGAATTTGACTTCTCAATATTCTCATGAAACGCCATTGTGTCAATTTGAGCTGAGACGTAGGGCTGAATCTGTGTAGCAGAATCAATTCTGCCCTCGTACGTCGTAAAATAATAGAAGGCTGCGCCGACTGGGGCTGCGCCAATTGAATCGGAAACTCCATTAAAAAATTTCGTCAAATAGGCTGCATTGGATGTAAGGTTCGAGTATTCCAACTCTAGGGCGCGGCGGGTTTGATCGGCGGCCATTAATATTTTGAGCGAATCTTCATTGATGGAAGAAATGTCAAGCCATGATTCATAGTCTACGCGGGTTGTTTTCGACAGGGAATCCGAGATGATTTGACTCCGATTTTCAATGACAGCAAGGGTCGTTTTCTTTGCCAGAAATCCTGCGCCGCGGCTCAGGTAATAGGGAAAGATGGTTATTAAAATGGCTGGAATTAGCATTGCTGGAAATGCAATCAAATATCGAAGACCATTTTTCCACAGGTGATGCCAAAATGCGCCATAAAACTGAGATGTTTTTCCAGAAAAATGTTGAGAAAAGGATGGCAAGGCGCTCAACATAAGAACAAAAAACACAGACAAAACCAGCATAAGACCTGCACCTAAAATAGATCCTCCAACCGCCAAAGAGGAAAGCGCAGAAGAGAAGTCAGATTGACTGCTTAGACGAATTATTGTTATCAAGGCTAAAATGATAGCGGCTCCGGCGCCAAAAAGCAGAAAAAAATGCTTGATGTAACGCGCGGCCCAGCCCTTTGAATTTGTAGAATCCTCGGAAGCCATAATGGAAACTTTTCCGATGGCCAAGCCTAGGGGCAAAAGAGAAACCAGAGTAAGAATGGATTGCCAATAGGTTGGTACGTCGGCATATTCGGTCAAGTACCTACCTGCAAAAACAAGAACTCCTGCCAACCACAGTCCTAGCATTCCAATCAAAAAGGGTTTACGCTTAGCCGAAGGAATAATTTGAGAAAACGAAATCTTTAGTAACGTCCATGGCCAAACAACCAGGTAGTGCCAAAGTGTTCTTAGAATTAAAAAAAGGCCTTCCACAATCAATTCGGAATAGACCCACATCGCCCCCTTTACCGACCATCGAATCAATTCTCCTAAAAACCATATGATTTCGTTCCCGATGTTGTAGAGCAAAACAAAAAAGCCAATAAAAGGAAGCAACAATGCCGTCCAAGAAGCCCCTGTTTTAATTTTGCCCAGACTTTTTGAGAGGTCATAGCTGTTGTTGGAGGATACATTAAAAAGTGTAGAGTATAGTTTACTCATTAAAAAAAGTCCAACAACAATTGCCAGAATCATCGTCGTTGTATTTGACAAGCCAAAAACCCACTCGATGGGCTTGAATGCATCGGCCTTCAGCCGAGATAAAAAGTTGGTAAGGGGAGTAATTAATTCCATAATTATAAAATTTAGTAGATTGGTTTACGAATTATGTCAAAGTTTGTTAAAATAATTTTTAGTTCCAAATACTAATTGTCTGAAAAAATGACATTTAAGATACGATTCTTGATGTAAAAAGGGTGATTCCAGAATTTATGAAATTTTAGTTTACGACACATAAAGCGAGTAAAATGGTGTATTAATTAAAACTAAGCGTATTGGCGGCTACCATCGAAACACACACAAATTTGTATTCCCGGCCTCTTTTCGTTTAAGGCCGCCTGCGGCAGGGATTGAACAAGGTTGCCCGCAAGGGTGGCGGAGCCTGGCCCGCGCGGCGCGGAGGCGACCTTGGGAGCCACCGCAAGCCCGCTGGGCCAGCCTTCCGCCAACCGCGGACAACCTGTGAAAGCCCGGCAGCCGCCCCCACCTCAGCTCTTTTGCAGATTCAGCAGCAAAAGCCTATCTTCGGAACAATGAAACCTGCATATCATCGCCTTTTGATTTTGATTTTTGGGGTTGCCCTGACCGGCGCATGTAAGGTAAATACCGGGACCTCGGCTGCCGAGCCGCCCTGCCTTGGCAAGCCCGACCTGGGATTGCTTTGCCCCGCAGTGTATGAGCCTGTGTGCGGTTGCGATGGCAAAACCTACAGCAACGACTGTACTGCCGAAGCGGCTGGCGTGTTGCGATTTACTCCCGGCGAATGCCCGACCGATTCGAATGCTGCCCCTAAATGAGTTAATAGAACAATGCCTGAACGGCAATGCCGGCGCCGAAAATGAATTGTATGCACGGCTGGCTCCGCTGATGTTTGGCGTGTGCCTGCGCTACGCACCAAACGCGGTTGAAGCCGAAGATGTTCTTCAGGAAGGATTCATGAAAATGTTTCTGCATTTGGAAAGCTACCGAGGCCAGGGGCCGCTGGAAGCCTGGGTGCGGCGCATTATGGTGCATACCGCTCTTGAGCGTTACCGAAAAAAAGCGCTGCTGACGGTGGATGCGCCGGAAGAAGACGGAGAAGAATTGCAGGTTCCGGCACCCGCATTTGACGATAATTTGTCGGCCGAAATGCTGTTGGAACTCATACAGGCGCTGCCGCCCGGATACCGCCTGGTTTTTAACTTATTTGCCATTGAAGGCTATTCGCACAAGGAAATTGCGGAACGACTTCACATTTCGGAAGGCACCTCGAAATCGCAATTGGCGCGGGCGCGGCGAATTTTACAGGAACAGGTGAATCGGTTGTATGGATTTAAACCCCATCAACAACAGGAGGGATGAGCAAGCGGACGCTGGATACGATGTTTCGCCAGGCCTTTGATGGCTGGGAACCCGAGGCCCCGCCAAGGCGACAGAGCTTCGATGGACAGATGCGCTCTGCATTTTCATCTTTTGCTCCATCGCCCAGCCGAAGCTGGGTGGCCTTGCGCTCTGTTCCTATATCCCGCGCTAAACCCTCCTGGATTGCCGTTGGGTATGTCGGGGCCTTGGCCTTGGCGGTGCTGATTGGGCTTGCTCGGTCGGAATCGGTCGATCCGCTTCGCTCTGTTTCGACTGAAGAGCCGGTGTTTATGCCCGAAGGTCCGCGCTGGAAAGAACCTGCTTTGCAGGACGGGTTGGACGACAACCCTTCTGAGACCCATTCTAGAAAGGGTGCAGCCATGGCCATTCGGACTGGGAGTCGGAACAAAGAGGCGGCCTTGGTCGGCTCGGATGTTTCAGGGCTGTTGGCTGTTGAGCAGGAAGCCAGGGTGGATTTCCCGGCCGGGGAAGGACTTGAGGTTGACAAAAGCCTTTTGTTGAGTGAAACGGGGCCGATGGCGATTTTGGAATTGGGAGCAAACGGTCAAGGAATTGAGGTTGCCGAAGGGCTTTTGTTGGGCGAAGCGGGGCAGGTAATGCAGGAAGAATCGGATGCGAACATGGAACCTGCGGGGTCCGAGCTGCCTTTATTGAATGGAGGCCATCGGCCTGAAGCAGAGCGTCCTGATTTGCTGGCGGATGCAGTTTCTGATGCTGTTGCTGCACAGGATTTAGAGGTGGAAACAGGGGCGGAATCAAGCCTTAGCCATTCTAGATTAGGAAAGGAGGAGGGAAACGTTGCTGGCGTTGCTGTTGAACGCCGGTGGCGGATGGATGTGCGGACCGGTTTGAATTGGGGATTGATTCATGGGCAACATGCGCTTCCTCAGCAGGTGTCGTTGGATGAAAACAGTGAGGCTCGCATTAGATCGAGCGAGTGGCACCTTCAGGTGGGAGTTGAACGGCGCCTAGGGGCGGGTTTTGCCCTGAATACGGGGCTTCGCATACAGCGCGAGTTGCAGCACTTTAACCGGGCGGCATTGCAGTATGCTCCTCTCAATTCGGTAGCATCGGGCCCGGTGCACAGCAACATCTTATCGCCCATGGGGCCCGTTTCGGGATTGGGCATGGAGGTGGACTATTTTGCTCCGGAAGGAGAGGCATATAGCCTAAATGCCGATTCTTGGTTGCAGGCTCCGATGCTGGGATTGGAGCTAGAATTGATCGAAGTTTCGGCGGCGGTGGGGTTGAGTTTTCGTTCTGGTGAGAGGAAGGGACTTCGGACAGCGGATTGGTCTTGGCGGGCCGAGGCATTATTTATGCCGGGACTGGTACTGAGCCAAGGGGTGGAGGTGTATTCGGCCTTAGATCGGAGCGAGGCGGGAGAAATTCAGGGATTGCGGACACTGACCTTGCGCGGAGCGGTTTCGGCGGCGGTGGTGTATGGAGGTTTGAAAGGCATTTCCTTCTATGTTGGTCCTTCTGCGTTTGTGCGGCTTCAATCGGCCAATTCCTTGCCGGGCTCATCGGGGGTGCCGCTGGGATTGGGCTTTCAGGGGGGAATTATGTTTTGAGGGGGGAAATTTAGATCCGCCGGCCACTTCGTCGAATCCATCGATTCAATGCCAGATTCGAACCGATAGCCATTAAATTCCTCCCAATTCTGCGTTACTTTGCCCTATGGTCTTTAGCAGCATTGTTTTCCTGCTGTACTTTTTGCCCCTGTTTTTGCTTTGCTACACTTGGGCGCCTCAGCGCATGAAAAATGTGGTGATTTTGCTTTTCAGCATTGTCTTTTACAGCTGGGGGGCTCCTCGATTTATTTTTGTTATTCTGGGCAGCACCTTTTTGGACTTTCATTTAGTAAAATGGATGGATCAAGCTCCGGAGTCCTGGAAGCGTAAGCTGATTTTAATTGCCTCATTGCTACTGAATTTGGGGCTGTTGGT
Source organism: uncultured Flavobacteriales bacterium (assembly GCA_903825395.1). GTDB lineage: Bacteria > Bacteroidota > Bacteroidia > CAIKAF01 > CAIKAF01 > CAIKAF01. Next base: position 60,767 of record CAIKAF010000025.1, on the reverse strand, counting down.
TTACTTTAAGTATTCCAACTTTTTTATTGAAAACCTGAATGTTGTTTTAGGAACCCTGGGCGTTCAGGGAATTCATTGGACCAAGCTCATTCTGCCCATTGGCATTTCCTTCTACACCTTTGAAACCATTACCTATGTCGTGGATGTATATCGAAAAGTGCATAAGCCCCTGAATAACTTTTGGGACTATCAACTGTACATCATCTTATTCCCGAAGTTGATTGCGGGCCCCATTGTTCGCTACCATGATTTGCCCGGGCAAATTGAAGACCGCAGTGCCGAGGAAACCGCTGACAATCGGCTGCAGGGATTGTATCGGTTTGGCCTGGGATTGGCAAAAAAGGTGCTGATTGCCAATCAGGTGGGCGCCTTTGCCGACCAGGTTTTTGGCCTTGATTCCGGCGATTTGAGTTCCGCCACGGCCTGGTTGGGCATCCTGGCTTACACCCTTCAAATTTATTTCGACTTTTCGGGGTATTCAGATATGGCCTTGGGCTTGGCTCAAACCATGGGCTTCCGGTTGCCCGAGAACTTCAACAATCCATACACTGCGGGGAGCATCACGGAATTTTGGCGGCGCTGGCACATGACATTGGGCGCCTGGATGCGCGCGTACCTGTACATTCCATTGGGAGGAAACCGGGGGCGGGCCTGGAGAACCTATTTAAATTTATGGCTGGTGTTTTTGGCATCCGGCATTTGGCATGGCGCCTCTTGGTCGTTCGTGGTTTGGGGGGCCTACCATGGCGTATTTTTGGTGTTGGAACGGTGGTTTTTGCTGAATTGGTATGGGCGAATTGGACCGTGGATGCCTCGGCTGCTCACCTTTTTTATCGTCTTGGTCGGCTGGGTGTTTTTTAGAATTGAATCGCTGGATCGGGTATGGCCCTTTTTCCATCGCATGTTTGTGGAATCTGGAACCACAGCAATACCGATAGAGCCAGAGGTTTGGACCCGACTGATTTTGGGCTTGCTGTTTGCGTTTTGGGTCTTGCTGCCGGGCGGAGCGCGCGTTCAGCGCTGGGTGTATTATGGGCAGCATAGCCAGGGAAGACACCTGGCCATGTCCTTCTTCTCCTTACTCCTGTTTTGGTTTTGTTTGTCTGGTATTCTTGGATTTTCGTTTAACCCCTTTATTTACTTTCGATTTTGAAGCAGCTGGGGCATAAACGAAGATGGTTGTGGTGGGGTTGGATGTTGGCCTTGAGTCTGCCTGCCCTTCAGGGCATAACGGGACTGATTCGGCTAAAGCCTTTGCAGGGGGCGATTGAAGCGCCGGGCAAACCGGAAGGTGGAATTGCAGCCTGGTGGGATGGAACCCTTCAGGTTGAAGCCGAAGAATGGCTGAATTCCCATGTGGGCTTTTATCCTTTATTTATTCGCACCAACAACCAACTCAATTACACCTTATTTAATAAAGCCAAGGCAAAGGGGGTGGTTATTGGAAAGCAGGGTTATTTATTTGAAGAAAATTACATTAAGGCCTATTATGGTCTTGATTTCATTGGCCGCGATAGCATTTGCCGGCAAATGGAGCGATTGCAGTACATTCATGATCGCCTACAGAAGCAGGGGAAATTGCTGTTGTTGGTTTTTGCTGCGGGCAAAGGCTCCTATTATTCCGAGTACATTCCAAAGGGTTGGGCTAGCCGTAGGGGGCCCAGCAATTATGCCCATTATTCCGCGGAGGCTCAGCAGCGGGGAATCCCTGTTTTGGATTTTCATCGGTATTTTCTGGAACAAAAAACCAAATCCAAATACCCGCTGTACCCTCAGCTTGGGATTCATTGGAGCGAATATGGCATGGCCGTAGCGGGCGATTCCCTGATTCGGAGCATCGAAGCCCATTGTGGGTGGAGGATGCCTCGGATTTCTTGGGATGAAGTAGATTGGGATCAGCCTAAGGGCAGCGATTGCGACATTGCCGGAGGCATGAATTTATTTTGGAACATGCCTTCCTTCAACATGGCGTATCCTAAATTAAAGTTTGAAGTAGAACAGGGCAAGCGAAGGCCGGCTGTATTGGTGGTGAGCGATAGCTTTTATTGGGGATTATTCAATTTTGGAATTTCCCGAAGTTTTGATCCCGGGCATTTTTGGTTTTACAACCACGAAGTGTATCCGGAGCATTTTGATCGGAAAACCACCGTACAGCAATTGAACTTAGTGGAGGAGTTGAATCGGCACGATGTGGTAGTCATTATGGCCACAGAGGCCACGTTGCCGCGGCTGGGTTGGGGATTTATTGAAGCGGCGGCACAGGCCTTAAAACAGGAGGAGGACCGCGGCCATAAAGGTTTAGAATAGTACATTGGGGATTTCGGCGAAAGTAGGCAAAGGGGCCTATGGCGTTTGGGGTTTGGTTTTCTAGCTTGTCCGGTTCGTACCACCGGGCTTCAATGTGTTCTACAATAATGTCACCCCTACGGGGTTCTGATGTTTTGAGCTCCAATATGTTCTATAATAATTTCACCCCTACGGGGTTCTGATGTTCTGAGCTCCGATCTTTCCAAGGGGGGCTTATACCTGGATATTGCCCTTTGTGGACTTTGTGCCAACATTGTGTTCTTTGCGGTAAAAAAACATCAAGGCCCAACCGCCATTTTTTAACACAAAGGCCGCGAAGGTTCGCAAAGGAGCCTCGCAACCGAACTTGTCCAATTGGTACAACAAATTCTGCAGGGCAAGAAATTCAAACCGCTGGCAGCAAAGAAGTTATAAAACAATCAAAAAGGTGGACAGGTCAGGAATAAATTGAAGCCTTAGGCGAAGGTGGCCAACCAGCCCTCTTTTAAGCAATCGGGGTGGTGGTGGTCAAGGCCGCCCATGGCATTTGGGGTACGGTTTCGGCCCATGGGAGAAATCAGGGTTATGCCGGGGCGGGCTCCACAGGCTTGGAAAGCCGAGCCCAAGGCCTTTCCGACGGCTTCAAGGCTCAATTTATAGCGCTTAAGACTGGAGTGGGCCGCTTCGGTACTGCTAAGAATTAGGGCGAGGTGGGCTTGCTTTTCAATCCATTGGGGAATGGATTGGATTAGGGCCAAATCTTCGGCAAGTCCTCCGCTTTGGTTGCTGAATATTTTCCCTGAGCCGGGGTCGAAGCCGTTTTGTTCAAGGGCATATTTGGCCAGGGCGCGGTGCCGTTGCGGGTCCATGCCTGTATAATTCAAGGGCTTGAACGATTCAACGGGGCCTAAGGAAGGAAGAGGTGTTTGTTCGTGGACGTTCCAGCCGTCCAAATCGGCGATGTGTAGTGCAATTCCGCCGGAGAAAACCACCCATAGGCGGGATTCGCTTTTCTTTTTCGGGTCGCGCAGGGTTTCGGCCGAGGCCAAACCGGGGGCCAAAATGGCGGCTGCTCCAATTGTTGCCGTTTGGCGAATAAATCGACGTCGGTTCATCATGTTCAACTCAATTTAATCGTTAGTCAGGACAAGGTACGAAATTGAGGTCAGGGAGAAGCAGAAAGTTGGCTTTTGGGTGGGTGGGGGTACCATCGACTTTTCTGGTGTCTTGGTTTTCACACCATGTAGGATCTACCATAATGATGCAGGCTTGATCCCGGAATTCCCAATCGGTCCAGCAATTGCGTTTGACTTTCCTATTTAAAATACGGATTGCTCTAAGCCGAACTCCTCCATCATGATTTTTAAATTCGGATTTTTTGCCACGAGATCATTTAATCTGCTTTTATAATGCGTAGAAGCATCTTGGTATTGGTCAAAATCCCGGAAGAAGGAGGTTAGTAATTCCCTAAGGCACTCGCTGCACGACATCTCCTCTGTGACCTTTGCGCCGACTTGGTGTGCTTGGTGGTTAAAAAACCCTCAAAGAAATTTGCGACTTCTTTAAAGCAAACACCAAACACTCCGCTTTTCCCTTTGTGTTGTTTATGAAAGATGTTGTTATTCAACACGATAGAATCATCAAGGCCCTTTCGAAGTAAAGGCCTAAACCCACTTCGGTTGAAGGGCACAACCCATTTCTTTAAATTGCTGTAAATTAGAGCAAAATTCGATTTCCATGCATGCTTTCTTCAGAGCCTTCTTCCTACTCTGCATCCCCCTGCTCGTAAACGCCCAAGGCGTTATCATCTCCAACCAATCCTCTACCCCCCACTCCAGTGCCGGGCTTGAAATTGATTTTAATGACCGAGGCCTACTCATGCCCCGACTAAGTACGGCTCAACGAAATGCCATTGCCAATCCGGCTATTGGTCTTCAAATTTACAACAGCAGTGTCCATTGCGTTCAGGTCTATTTCCCGGGCGGATGGAACAATGTAACCTGCGATTGCACCACGCCTCCCCCCGCTCCAGGAAGCATTACTGCCATTCCCAATATTTGTCCGGGCGACACCGGGATTCAATTTAGCATTGCTGCAGTTCCCGGAGCCATCGATTACACCTGGTCTGTTCCAACCGGTTGGCAAATTACCGCCGGGCAAGACAGCCTGATTATGACGGCTTCCTCCAACAACAGCACCGGAAACCTACAAATTTCTGTCACCGCCAACAACGGTTGTGGCAGTTCGTCTCCCGCTTCAACAACCATCAACAGCGTTTCGGTTAACCCCAGCATCGTGGTTCCCAACGGCGTTTACTTAAACTCTCCGGCCACCTTTAGCAGTCAGCAATCCGGCGGAACGTATCAGTGGAGCTTTGCCTCAGGAAATCCCGGCAGCAGCTCATCGGCCAGTCCTTCCGTTTCATGGAGCCAAGCCGGCACCTACACCGTTATTCTAACCCAAACCATCAACGGATGCTCGGCCACCGACACCGCTCAGGTTACGGTTACAAATTGCGTTTATCAGTCCGGAAGCCAAACCTTTAATGCCACATCTACGGGTCCCAACGGAAACTGGCAAATGTTTGTGGTGGGAGCTTGTACCACTTCCGTAACACTTGAAGCCCGCGGGGCCGAAGGCGGTGGAGGTGGCGGGAAAGGAGCCCGCATGATCGGTACGTTTTCTGTTTCGGGTGGAGACACCCTCGACATTCTGGTCGGGCAACAAGGCTTATCTGCACCCAATTCCGTTGGAAATGGCGGTGGCGGAGGCAGCTTCGTGGTTAAGCGCGGTACCGGATTGCTCATCGCCGCCGGTGGCGGTGGCGGCACCGGACACAACAATTCCTATGGAAACAATGCACAAAGCCACGGCGTCACAACCAATACAGCTCAAGCCGGAATGCTCACCGGAGGCGGAGCAGCCGGAAGCAATGGAAACGGCGGAGCCATAGGAACCTGCAGCGGTTCGCTGTGCAGTGGCAGCTGGGGAAATGCCGGGGGCGGCGCAGGATACTTAAGCAACGGCGGTTCGGCCCCAAGAGTAAACGGGGGGCAAGCCATCGTCAATGGCGGCACCGGAGGTAGCTCTACCGGAGGCTTTGGCGGCGGCGGCGGTGGCGACACCTTTATATATGGCTGCCAAAACGGAAACCACGGGGGTGGCGGTGGTGGCGGTTACTCCGGCGGCGGTGGTGGCGGTACCAACTGCAACGGCGCTGGCGGGGGCGGAGGATCCTACAACACCGGAACCAGCCAAAACAACAGCTCCGGATTCCAATCCGGACACGGACAAGTTGTGGTTTCCTGGTAAACCCCCAAACCGAATTCTCAACAGGGCCTCTTTGTAGTAAAAAATCCAATCAAGGCATAATGCCTTTTTTACCGCAACGGCCGCCAAGGAAGCCGCAATGTGCGTAAAGGTGGCTCAAAACTCCTGCTCTCCCACGCAACAACTGCATTCCCTCTGTGAACTTTGCGCCGACTATGGAGACTTTTGTGGTAAAAAAATCAAGCCCCATATGCCCATTTTCTACCGCACCGGCGACCAAGGCATCTTTGTGTATATTTGACATTATGTTGCTGCGCTGTTTTCTACTCGCCTTCGCTTCTACTGCGGCTTTCGCTCAGCATGCCATTTACCCGTCCAATGGAACGCTGTTCGACGAACAGGTACACCGCATCGACATTCAACTAAGCTCAGATTCCTTAAACCTGCTGTGGAGTTCGGCAGAACGATGGACCAATCGGGAATTCCTTTGCACCTTGGTGTACGACCAGTCGGATACTCTTGCCCCTGTTGCCATTCGGCTGCGCGGAAACACCTCGAGAAATGCGCCAACCGGAAAACTCAGCTACCGAATCGACATCAACCAATGGCTGCCCGGCCAAACCCTGCAAGGCCACAAACACCTGGCTCTGAATGGCTCACGAAACGACCCCTCTATGGCGCGTGAGCTGACCGCCGCGTATTTGATGGAAAAAGCCGGGATTTCTGTTCCACGCTGCAATCCTGTGGCCCTCTACATCAACGGACAATACCAAGGACTGCGCATTTTGTCGGAATATGCCGACCAAATGTTTGTGCAAACTCGATTTGGCAGCAATCCTCTGGGCCCATTGTTTAAATGCACCTGGCCCGCCAATCTGGGCTGGGAAGGCCCACTGGAACAAACCTATAAAAACATCGTAAATCCATCGCCCCTCAATGAGCGCGCTTACGACTTAAAAACCCTGGAAGCCGGCGACGATTATTCCGGCTTACTTGATTTTATTCAGTTTATTCATCAAAGCAGCAGCAGCCAGTTCTCGGCCGGGATTGACAGCCGATTCAATGTTCAAGGCTTCCTCAAAGCCCTAGCCATGGAAATTCTAATTGGACATTGGGACAATTACTACTTCAACAAAAACAACTACTACCTGTATTGGGCCCCTCAGGCCGGGCGTTGGGAGTACTTTCCGTTCGACATGGATAACACCTTTGGAATCCATTGGAACGTTTGCCCGGATGTGGACGACCGCGACATTCATCAATGGGGGAATGGCACAACGGCCGATGCGCCCTTGGCTTACAAAATTTTGGCCAACAGCCAATTCCGCGCAGATTTTGAAGGCTATGTGGAACAGCATCTGGCCACCGTCTTTAATCCCGGGCATTTGTTTCCTCGGCTGGACAGTTTGCGCTTAAAATTGCAACCTTTTATTGCTCAAGACCCCAATTACAATGGCAGCAATGCTTACTTGGGCGACGAACAGCGATGGAGTCAGAATTTCAGTGTAAACTCCGACATTTGGGCGGTTAAGCCCTATATTTCTTCTCGGCATGCCTCGGCTTTAACTCAACTGCAGGGATTGGGCATTCAAGACCTTGGCCAAGCGCCGGGTGGACCAAATCCAACCGATGGCCGGTTTTGGCTGAACGTGGAATCTGGACCTGAGCCCCTAAGAATTACAGACATTTGGGGCCGCGTTTGGTGGGAGGGACCTTTGATTCAGCCCTACATTGACCTGGCGGATTTCCCGGCCGGTATGTACCTGTTGCATCGGGCCAATGCTTCGCCCTTTCGCATTCTAAAAAAGTGATTCCCGCTTTGGGTTTGAGGCGGCCGGGGGCGGGATTGAAGAGGGTAGCACGCAAGGCCGAACGGGCCGGGCCCGCGAGCTGCGGAGGCGACTTTAGGAGCCCACGCAAAGCCGCTGGGGCCGCCCCGTTTGGACGCGGACTACCCCTGAAAGCCCGAATTCCCCCCCCCAAAAAAAAATCAATGGTGATGTCCGCCGGGACCATGCACGTGGCCATGATCCAGCTCTTCTTCCGTGGCTGAGCGCACCTCTACCACCGTGCCGGCGAAATGCAAATGCTTGCCTGCCATCGGATGATTGAAATCGATGGTCACCGTTTCCAGCCCGCGCTTCAGCACCTTTCCGGGAAGCGCATTGCCATCGGGATCCTGCATTTGAATGGTTTCGCCCTCTTTCACGTATTCTTCGGCAAACCGCCCCTGAATCATAAAGGCCGAAACAGGCAAATCTACAATGGCTGTACTGTCAACAGGCCCGTATGCCTGTTCTGGACTCAGCTTAAAATCAAAGGAATCTCCGCTGCGCTTGCCCTGCAAATTTCCTTCAAACTCTTCCAGCAAATTGCCGAAACCGAACAAAAAATAAAAGGGTTGCGCCTCGGTTACCGTTTCGACCACATCGCCGCTGTTGGCTTCTTTTAGGGTGTAGGTAATGCCTACCACCGCATCTTTTTCAATATTCATAGGGATGGTTTTGCCCAAAGGTAAACTTTTCTTTTGGGCAAAAGCCAACAACGGCGCATTCTGCGCCAAGCCTCTTTTCCCCGAAAAATGCGCGAATTATTGCTGAATGGCGTACAACTGCACGTTCTGAGGAATGCCCATCAAGTCCAGGTTGGTACTCATTCTCAATTCCCCTTCCTTTAAGGTTTGAATGCTCCAAGTAGTCGTTTGGCCTTCGCCTTCTACGATCAATTGCTTTTCATCTTCTGACAGCGACCAGGTGCCGGCAATTTGAATGGCCACCAAATCCAAATCAAAATTTCCTTCCCGATCCATAATCAAAGAAACGGGCTGCCCCTGTGAAACGAAGGGTAGAATATCTGTGCCGGCGGCCGTCAGCGATTGAACTTCCCAGGGGCGCTCAACCAGCCAGTCGGTAGTCGATTTTTCGCAGGAGCTGAACAAAATGACAAGTCCCAGCAGCAAAGTAGATAGAATGCGTTTCATGGTTTTGTTTTTTGCAAAGTACGGAAGAGATTGCCTGACTCGCAAGGGCTTAACGCAACTTTTTAATTTTTTTTAGGGCGCCTTTTCCTGCCCTACCTGCAAGTCCTCGGGCCAGGGCCGGCACTGCAACGGGCTGCGGTGGCTCCCCTTGGTCGCCTCCTCGCTCCGGCAGTGCTGGGCCCTTGCCCTGTGGGCTTTCCGGAGCGGTCAGGGGCGCGGGTGCCTCAAACCCTAATTCCCCATTAAAAAATCAGCCCCCGCCTGAACCCTTTTTCCAGATGCGGTGTTCCCATAAAGTAAGGTGTTCTAGTGGCGGCGGAAAGATTTTTATGTTTTCGAGCCAAAGGACAGAGGCACATGTAAAGATATTTCTAAATTTGCACGCAACTTAAGTTACATACAGAGGCATGGCAAAAACCATACACCTAAAAAAAGGCCTGAACATCCAATTGCTGGGCGAAGCGTCCAAGACCTTGGAACAGGCTTCCGCTCCCGAAACCGTTATGATTAAACCCACAGATTTTGTGGGAATTAAGCCAAAAACGCTGGTTCAAGCCGGCGATGAGGTATTGGCGGGAACTCCTTTGTTTTTCGATAAAAACAATCCGGCCTACCGCGTCGTTTCTCCGGTGAGCGGAGAAGTGGTTGAAGTGGTACGGGGTCCGAAGCGGGTACTTTTGGGAATAAAAATTCTAGCCGATAAATCCATTCGGTCGGCGCAGATTCCTCAAATTGATGCTGAACAAGCCGATGCCGTTGCCTTGGCTGAATATCTGTGCGCGCACGGAGCTTGGGCTTTTATCCGCACAAAACCATTTGATGCGGTAGCTTTTCCTGATATCAAACCCAAAGCAGTGGTTGTTCCCGCTTTTGATTCGGCTCCCTTAGCTCCTTCCATCGAATTTTTGCTGGAGGGTAAAATGGATGCCTTTCAAAAAGGGCTGAACGTACTAGCCAAGGTTTCTGGAGCCCCAGTGTATTTGACCACACATGCCAAATCGAACTCCGCCCAATTCGGCAGTTCCATTTCAGGCGTTGAACATGTAATTTTTGATGGCCCACACCCTTCAGGAAATGTGAGCGTACAAATGCACCATATTTCGCCCATCAATAAAGGTGAGTTTGCCTGGTATGTTCAGGCAGAAGACGTGGCGCGCATTGGCACCCTGGTTGCTGAAGGCCGCTTTGATGGCCACCGCCGTCTGGCCTTAGTTGGCTCATCGGTTGAAAACCCGGTTTATGTAGATGCCATTCAAGGCAGCAGCATGGCCTCTATTTTGAAAGACCGCAAGCTGCAATCTACCGAGTTTGGCAACCGCATTATTTCGGGCAATGCGCTAACCGGCGATTCTGTTGGAGAAGAGGGTTACCTTGGTTTTTACCACCATCAGGTAACCATTATACCTGAAGGGAAGCACCGGGAATTTTTTGGTTGGGCAGCCCCCGGATTCGATAAGTTTAGCTTATCCCGCACCTTCTTCTCTTGGCTAACGCCTTCTAAAAAGTATGCCTTAACCACCAACATGCACGGCGAACACCGGGCCTTTGTGGTTACCGGAGAATACGAGAAGGTTTTCCCCATGGATATTTATCCTGTGCAATTGCTGAAAGCCATTCATACCGGAGATATTGAATTGCAAGAGAATTTGGGAATCTATGAGGTGTCGCCCGAAGATTTTGCCTTGTGCGAATTTGCCTGCACCTCGAAAATTGAATCACAAAGTATGGTGCGCGCTGCCCACGATTTGCTGTACGGCGAATTGGTAGATAGCCGCAAAGAACCCGTTCATCATTAATCACGATACAAAAACAGATTTGGTAGTATGAAACCCCTGAAAAGAATCGTTGAGAACTTTGAACCCCATTTTGCCGAAGGAGGAAAATGGAGGAAGTATTGGCCCTTGTTTGATGGCTTCGCCACCTTTTTATTCACCCCCGGCCATGCCACCCACAAAGGAGCTCATATCCGCGACGGAATAGATTTAAAACGCACCATGTCAATGGTGATTTTGGCCATGGTACCCGCCCTATTGTTCGGAATGTACAATGTTGGTTATCAGCACTTCCTGGCCTTGGGCGAACAAGCCGCATTCATGGATATGTTCCTGTATGGAATGTGGAAGGTGCTTCCATTGGTGGTGGTTTCGTATGGTGTAGGTTTGGGTGTTGAGTTTGTATTCTGCATCATTAAAGGCCATCAAATCAATGAAGGGTATTTGGTATCCGGCATGTTGATTCCTTTGGTGTGTCCTCCCGATTTGCCTTTGTGGATGCTCGCCTTGGCGGTGATTTTTGCCGTAGTTATTGGAAAAGAAGTGTTTGGTGGTACGGGAATGAACATTTTGAACGTGGCCTTAACGGCTCGGGCCTTTTTGTTCTTTGCCTATCCGGCCGACATTTCAGGAGATAAAGTATGGATTTCTGGCGTTTCTGACCAAGTGGTGAATGGATACACCGGCGAAACGGCTCTGGCTCAGTTTGCTAAAGCTGGCGGAGATGTTGCCGCGATGGGCGGCCAGTCTTTTGCTTCACAGGCTGATTTTTTGTGGGCTGGCTTTATCGGTTTAATTCCGGGGTCGGTTGGCGAAACTAGTACGCTAGCCATTCTAATTGGTGCCGCCATTTTAATGATTACCGGCATTGGAAGCTGGAGAATCATGGCTTCCGTTGCTTTAGGCGGATTGGCCATGGGATATCTGTTGAATGGATTTAGCGGTGCCTTTCCTGAAAATGCCTATTTAGCAATTCCTCCCTATTACCATTTGATTTTTGGTGGTTTTGCTTTCGGGGCAGTGTTTATGGCTACCGATCCAGTAACAGCCGCTCAAACACCCACAGGAAAATACATATATGGATTCTTAATCGGTGTTTTAGCTGTTATTATTCGCGTGCTAAACCCCGCTTATCCAGAAGGCATGATGCTTGCCATTCTGTTTATGAACGTTATGGCTCCTTTGATTGACCACTATGTGGTTCAAGGGAACATCAATCGTCGTTTAAAACGTCTAAATGTCGCAACCCATGGTTAATAAAGAAAGCAATAGCTACACGCTGATCTTCTCAGCGGTGCTGGTCGTATTGGTGGGCGTATTGCTCACTGTGGTTTTTGAAATCACCAATGCGCCATATGAAAAAAGTGTGGAGATGGAAAAGCGTCAAAACATCTTATCTGCTGCCCTTGGCAAATCCTTGACCCGTGAAGAAGCCGATGAACAGTTTGATAAATTCATCAAACAATCCAAAGTGTATAAGGCCGATGGGGCCGAAGTTGTAGGTATAGATGCCTTCAATCTGGATTTGGCTAAGGAAATGAAAAAACCAGAGGCCGAACAAATGTACCCCATGTTCATCTTTCAAGACGGTTCCACCACGCGTTACATTCTAGGCATGAGAGGAACCGGCTTATGGGGTCCAATTTGGGGTTACATTGCTATTGAGTCAGATTTGAATTCTGTTTACTACGCTATCTTCGACCATAAAGGTGAAACCCCTGGATTAGGAGCTGAAATTAAACAAGCTATTTTCCAGGATCAATTCGCCCTCTCCAAAGGGAAAAAAATATACCAAGAATCTGAATTTCGAGGGGTATTTGTTGAGAAAAAAGGCAAAACTCCCGAAACTAGTGAGGGGTATAAACACGTGGTAAATGGTATTTCTGGAGGTACAATTACCTCTGACGGCGTCAATAATATGCTTCAAAAATACCTTAAAGCCTTTGATGCTTTTATTAAAAAGTCTGGACTTCTCTCAACAGCCCAACAGGCTAATTTGACCTCAAACGTAGTAATACCTTAACCATGAGCACGGAAACCATCGCAATTGAAAAGGTGCGGAAACCGCTGTTTACCGCCAAAGACCGGAAGTTAATAACCGATCCGCTGAACGACGACAACCCTATCACTGTTCAGGTTTTGGGTATTTGTTCCGCCCTAGCTGTAACGGTTCAAGTAAAACCAGCTTTATTTATGTGTTTGGGCCTCACTTTTGTGGTGGCTATGGGCAATTTCGTTATCTCTCTGATTCGAAATTTAATTCCAAGTCGAGTGCGAATTATCGTTCAGCTCGTAGTCGTAGCGGCCTTGGTTACCGTGGTTGATCAGGCTCTAAAAGCGTATGCTTACGATGTAAGTAAAGAATTATCGGTTTTTGTGGGGCTAATCATTACAAACTGCATCGTAATGGGCCGCCTAGAAGCTTTTGCTTTAGCCAACAAGCCAGGGCCCTCTGTTTTAGATGGAATTGGTAATGGCCTTGGTTATTCCCTAATTCTTGTGGCCGTTGCTGCCGTTCGCGAACTACTAGGAAGTGGTAGCATTCTCGGATTCCCAATCATTGGCCAATGGGCTCTAGATCTTGGCTACAAACACAATGGATTATTTGTTCTTCCTCCTATGGCATTAATCATGGTGGGTATTATCATTTGGATTCAGCGCAGTAAGAACCAAAAATTAATCGAAGCCAATTAACCTTAAGTTCAGCATTACCATGGAACTAGTAAACATATTTGTACGGTCGATTTTTATCGAGAACATGATTTTTGCCTATTTCTTAGGCATGTGTTCCTATTTGGCCGTATCTAAAAAAGTAAATACGGCCCTTGGCCTTGGAATTGCCGTTATTTTCGTTTTGGCGGTCACGATTCCCATCAACTATCTGTTGGAAAATTATTTGCTGAAGGCAGGAGCCCTTTCTTGGATGGGCGATAGTCTGAAGGACGTTAATCTTGGGTTTTTGTCCTTCATTATGTTTATCGCTGTAATTGCAGCCGTTGTTCAATTGGTTGAAATGGCGGTTGAGAAATTTACCCCAGCTCTGTACTCTTCACTTGGCATCTTTTTGCCACTGATTGCTGTTAACTGCTCTATTTTAGGGGGCGCTTTGTTTATGCAAGAAAAAGACTTCCCAAGTTTGGGCCAGGCCACCGTTTATGCCGTTGGCAGCGGCGTGGGCTGGGCATTTGCCATCGTAGCCCTGGCCGCTATCCGCGAAAAACTTCGCTATTCTAATATCCCAGCACCTCTTCGAGGCCTTGGAATTGCTTTCATCCTAACCGGTTTGATGGGCATCGCATTCCTTAGCTTTAGTGGAATTAAAATATAATCTTGACAGCAACTTAACCCTATGAGCCCAAGTTCAACAACGCTTTTGATTGCGGCAGTAGCCGTCTTCTTAACCATCATCATTTTGTTGGTAGCCTTGCTTCTTTTTGCCAAGTCAAAACTGACTCAAACAGGCCCCGTACGAATTACAATTAACGGTCAAGAACCTATTGAAGTGTCTGCGGGTGGCACGCTGTTGTCAACTCTTGGCAATGCAAAAATTTTCTTGCCCTCTGCTTGCGGCGGAGGCGGAACCTGCGCCATGTGCCGTTGTCAGGTCATGGAAGGCGGAGGCGACATTCTTCCCACCGAAGCCCCCTATTTTTCACGCAAAGAAATAAAAGAAAACTGGAGACTAGGTTGCCAGGTTAAGGTGAAACAAGACATGAACATTCAAATTCCGGAAGAAATCTTCGGAATTAAAAAATGGGAGTGCGAAGTGGTTTCCAATTACAACGTAGCCACCTTCATCAAAGAATTTATTGTTCGTTTGCCCGAAGGAGAAACGCTTGATTTTCAGGCAGGTGGTTACATTCAGGTGGATGTACCGGCCTTCCAAACCAACTTCAAGGATTTCGACATCACTCCTCATCCTGAAGATCCTGCAGGTCCAGATAAGTTTAAAGAAGATTGGGATAAATTCAACCTTTGGGACCTTACCCTTGACAGCAAAGAGCCCATCTTCCGCGCTTATTCCATGGCCAATCACCCCGCCGAAGGAAACATCATCATGTTGAACATTCGGATTGCTACTCCACCATGGGATCGGGCCAACAACCGCTGGATGAACGTGCCTCCTGGCATCTGCTCCAGCTATGTATTTAGCCGCAAACCCGGAGATAAAGTAACCATCTCCGGCCCCTACGGTGAATTCTTCATCAAAAACACCGACAAAGAAATGGTGTACGTGGGCGGAGGTGCCGGTATGGCTCCCTTGCGTGCCCACATCTTCCACCTGTTCCACACCCTGAAAAGCAACCGCAAGGTGTCGTATTGGTATGGAGGCCGATCTAAGCGCGAATTGTTCTACATCGACCATTTCCGCAAGATTGAACAAGAGTTCCCCAACTTTAAGTTCTACGTGGTCTTGTCTGAACCTACACCCGAAGACAACTGGCAGGTGAAGGAGTCGCTTGACGCCCCCGGAGACGGATTCCTTGGATTCGTTCACCAAGCCTTCATCGACAACTACCTAAGCAAGCATCCTGAACCCGAAGAAATCGAGTTTTATTTCTGCGGACCTCCCATGATGAACCAGGCAGTAGTTAAAATGTGCGACGATTGGGGTGTTCCCCCCGAGCATGTGGCCTTCGACGACTTTGGTGGCTAATTCCCCGTGGATCGAAAAGCGACCTACAAGCATCTCGTTCGGCAAACCGAGGCTCTATTTAAAGACGAAGCCTATTTTTTACCGGCAGCAGCCAACCTCATCGCCGTATTGCATGAAGGACTTGGAAATTGGTGGACAGGCTTTTATTTCGTGCGCGGAGAAGAGCTTATCCTTGGTCCATTTCAAGGCCCCGTAGCCTGCACACGCATCGCAAAAGGAAAAGGAGTTTGCGGTACCGCCTGGAACGAAAACCGAAGCCTCATCGTTCCCGATGTACATGCCTTCCCAGGGCACATTGCCTGTAGTCCCGCCAGCAACGCTGAAATTGTTGTACCTTTTCGGGTAAATCAACAAATTGTAGGCGTGCTCGATTTAGATTCAACCGACTTTAATTATTACGGGGAAGAAGACGCGACCTATTTGAGCCATTTGTTGGAAATGCTGGCAAAAAAATGGGAAGGAAAACTCCTTTAATCGGTCTGCTGCTGTTGTTCTGCCTCTCCTGGCTCAGCTGTGCAAATCCGGTTATGCCCACAGGTGGACCTACCGACAAACAGCCTCCGCGCTTGCTCTTCACCAATCCCGACACCTTCGCTACCGGTGTACAAACAGGCAACTTGCTTTTGACGTTTAATGAGTGGATCGACCTGAAAAACGGACAAAGGGAAGTGCAAATAAGCCCCCCACAAGCTCAACCGCCCATCCTCACCGTGCGCGGAAAATCGGTACTCATAACTCTTAAGGACAGCCTGCTGCCCAACACCACCTACCAAATCAATTTTGGTTCGGCCATCCGCGACATTACCGAAGCCAATGTATCAAAAGGATTAAGTTACGTTTTTAGTACCGGCCCGGTGCTGGATTCTGCTTGGATTGAGCGCCGATTGCTGGACAGCAAAACGGGGCGGCCCTTGGCCGGCGCGGTATGTATGGCCTACCGAAGCCCCATAACCGCCCAAAATGCCGAACGGCGCCCTGAATTTTTGGGATATGCCGACTCGTCCGGATGGGTAAAGCTGAATTACCTTCCCAACCAAGACTTGTACCTGCTGGGCCTTCGAGAAAGCGCTCCGGATTTCATATACAACCGCCCCGGGGCAGAATGGATTGGATTCGAATTGACCCCCGCAAAACCCTTTCGCTCCGATACCATTTGGATGTTTAAAGAAGAACCAGATTCCCAGGCCATTCGTTCCGCCACCGAACTGCATGGCGGCAAATGGGCCTTGAAATTGAATCTCCCCGCCCAATCCATAGAACTCGTCGATTCTCCGGAAGACCTGAGCGGTATGCTGCTGGAACGGGACTCGGGCACGGTCGATTCCTGTGTGGTCTGGCTGCCCAGTACCGGTCGGATGGACAGCCTGAATATTGCCCTATTGGCCGACAACTCCCTGCTGAGGCGTACCCTGTATCCAAAGGGGATGCTTAAGCCGCCAAAACCGGGCAAGCCTGCCCTTGAGGGCCCCTCTTCCATGCCTTGGGTACTCAGCTACTCCCGCCCTATTGTACAAGCCTATCCAGAGCAGTTCCGGCTAACGGCAGACAGCGTCAAGATTCCCTTTAACCTCAGCTTAAATCGGGGCCGTGCCTCCATTCAATTCGATTTCCTTCCCAACAAAACATATCGCCTTGCCTGGGACAGCGCGGCATTTATCGACATCTTCGCCGAAAAAGCCCTGCCCGGCGAACTAAAATTCGATGCTGAGGCCGATCGGAATTTTGTAACATGGACCGTTCTGTTCCGCTCCAAGCCCAATACCCCGCGCCTAATCTGGGCAGAAACCAAACAAGGGCTACGACTTCCATTCAATATGAAGCCCGATGGACTGTCGGGAAGCCTGACCTTGCCCGTTGGAGAGTACCTCTTGCTGCACACAGAAGACGAAAATTCAGATGGCCGATGCAATCCCGGAAATTGGAAAAACAAGGCTCTGCCCGAAAAAACCTACATTTCGAAAAAGCCCTTCCTGCTAAAACCGGGATTTGATGTAGAAACTGTTTGGGAATAACCCAAACCCAAATCTACTTGCGCTTCCTGCACGCCCAAATCTCGAAAACCCCCATGCAACCGTGGTGAATATACTGGCTTTGTACTTTTCCTGACTCGTCCACCTTTTTTGATTGTACAACAACTCACTTATAATCAATTGTTTGCCTTTCTTGTTGTGGGGCATTTGTAGTACTAATTGGCCAAGTTAGGTCACGGAGCTCCTTTGCGAACATTGCGGCCCCCATTGCGGCCTTTGTGTTAAAAAATGGCAGGCGGGCCTTGACGTTTTTTTTACCGCAAAGGGCTACAAGTCGGCGCAAAGGGCACAGAGGGCGATATTCAGCTTTAAGCCCCCCATGGAATTATTGGCGCTCACTACATAAGAACCCCGAAGGGGTGATATTATTGTAGAAGGTCTTGAAGCCCGAACCTCGAAAACCCCCATTCAGCCGTCTCGAATATGCTGGCTTTGTACTTTTTAACGTGATACCAACCCAAACATTGAAAAGGAATGCAGACCTTTACCCACATGAAAAACCTTGGGAGGCTTTTTTTCCTTAGCTTGATGGTTGTACTGCCCATATCTCTGATGTCTCAGGAGGTCTGGACACTGCAACGCTGCCTGGAACATGCCCGAGAAAAAAACATCGGCTTAAAGCAAGTGCAACTGAGGGTAGATGAAGCCCGGCTTGGTTTTCATCAGGCCTGGGCTCAAATGCTGCCCACCGCCAACCTCAGTTCCGACTTTTCAGAAAACTATGGGTTGAGCTTTGACCCCAATTCATTGACGCTGCAAAACGACAACTACAGCACCTTTTTCACCGGAGCCTCGGCCAACATGTTGGTGTTTGGTGGACTTCAGCGCTACCATACCCTACGAGGCGCCATTAGCAACCGCGAAGCCGCCAAGTACGATTTCCAGCAAGCGCTGGACGATTTATACCTGAATGTTGCCGATTTGTACCTGCAAACCGTTTTTGCTCAAGAGCGCGCCCAAATCGCAGACCAGCAGCTGCGCTTGCTGCAGGCTCAGTGCGACCGCACCAAGCTGTTGTACGAAAACGGAGCCCTAAACAAAGGCGAATGGCTGATGCTTGAGGCTCAGCGTTCCAGCCAAGAAATTCAACGGGTGCGGGCCAACAACGCCCTGGCATTGGCAAAACTCGCCTTAAGTCAAGCCATGGATTTGCCAAGCCCTGACATCCAAATTGACACCACCGAAACCCTTGCCTTGCTTCGCGCTCTGCCCGCTAAATCGGCAGCGGCATTGAGTCCAGATCAGCTGTTTCAGGCCGCCCAAGGCTCCCGGCCGGGATTGTTGGCGGCCGAGGCCCGAGTAACCGCAGGCCGTCAGTCCCTCTGGGCCTCGCGGGGTTCATACCTTCCCAGCATCAGCGCCGGAGCCCGCATCAACACCGTATATTCTGAATTGAGAAAGCAAAACCCCTTAGATCCCAATTCTGCCCCCATTCCATTCCTCGATCAAGTCCGCCTGAACAATTCTCAAACACTAAGCATGAGCCTTTCCGTTCCGATTTTTAACGGATTGGGCGTGCGCACCGCTGTTCAGCGGGCTAAACTAAACATGATTGGTGCAGAATTGGCCTTAACTCAAGAACGCCAAACCCTTCGCAACACCGTGTATCGAGCCTGGGCCGACGCCCAAGCCGCAGAAAAAACCCTGGAGGCCAACCAGAAAAATGCCGAGGCCCTGCGCCTGTCGTATTCCTACATTCAAACTCGATTTGAAGTACAAGCGGCCAATGCCTTTGAAATGAACGATGCCACCACCAAGCTGTTCAACGCCGAAACCGAGCTGGCCATCGCCAAATTTGATGCCTTATTTAAACACTTGGTGCTGGAATTTTACCAGGGCCAACGAATCATAAAATAACGATGAAAACAACCGTCCTTTTGTCTCTTATCTCAGTAAGCCTGTTCCTGGTGCAATGCGGGGGCTCGGAAGAACAAATGGTGTACACCGACAGCGTAGAAGTGCGCGACATCGTCGAAACCATATCGGCCTCCGGAAAAATCCAGCCCGAAAT
The DNA here is from genome assembly GCA_903825395.1 of uncultured Flavobacteriales bacterium. GTDB lineage: Bacteria > Bacteroidota > Bacteroidia > CAIKAF01 > CAIKAF01 > CAIKAF01. Next base: position 41,761 of record CAIKAF010000025.1, on the reverse strand, counting down.
GGAAGTGAAAATCAGTTCCGACGTATCGGGAGAAATCGTAGAGCTGTTTGTTATGGAAGGAGATTCGGTCAAAGAAGGGCAATTGCTGATGGAAATCAATCCCGAAATCTATGCCTCAGAAAACGACCGCATGCAGGCCATGGTGAGTCAAGCCCAATCCGGATTGGCCTCGGCAAGATCGCGGCAATCGCAGGCCGAAGCCCAATTTGAACAATCGGAACTGGCCTTTGAGCGCAGCACCAAGCTCTACAAAAAAGAAGCCATATCGGCAGCCGAGTATGAGCAAAGCAAATCGGCCTATCTGGTAGCTCAAAACGAATTAAAAGCTGCCAAGCAGGCGGTAGATGGTGCCGCCTACAACGTACGCAGCGTAGAAGCCGGACTGAAAGCCGCCCGCGAGAACTTAAACCGCACCCGACTGCTGTCGCCCATGGATGGAGTCGTTTCCCGCCTCGATGTAGAAAAAGGCGAACGCGTTGTCGGTACGGCCCAAATGACCGGCACCGAAATGCTGCGCATCGCCAACCTCAGCAACATGGAAGTGCGCGTAGAAGTGAATGAAAACGACATCGTAAAAGTAAAATTGGGCGACACCGCCAGCATCGACGTAGATGCCTATTCCAACCGCAGTTTTACCGGTGTGGTTACCTCCATCGCCAATTCGCCTGCCGGGCAAAACGCCATTATATCTTCTGATCAAGTCACCAACTTCGAGGTGCGCATCCGCATTTTGCGCAGTTCGTACGAAGACTTGCTGGTGGGCCTGAACTCAAAAATGTCGCCCTTCCGCCCGGGAATGTCGGCCTCGGTCGATATCCGCACCCGCAGGGCCAACAACGTCAAATCCATTCCCATTGGAGCGGTGGTGGCCCGGGCCGACACCACACAGCCGGCATCCAGCCTATCCACCTTCAAAGAATACGTCTTCGTCGCCGACTCCGGAAAAGCCAAAATGCTGGAAGTCGAAACCGGCATCCAAGACCTGCAGTACATCGAAATCAAATCGGGACTCGGAAATTACCGGCAGGTCATTTCCGGACCCTATTCCCTGATTTCCAAAACCCTGAAATCGGGCGATGCCATACAAGTGGTGGACAAATCGCTGCTGTACGAAACCATGATTGAGCCTTGATGCGCATTCTGCTGTTGGACGCTTCCACGGCCATTTGCCGCTGTGGATTGGTGGAGGGAGAAGAACTTGCGGTTTGGCATGAACTGACGGAGCCCATGCAGCATGCCTCCATGCTGACCGTATTGGCTCAGCAGGCCTTGCAGGGGCATCGGGCCGATGCCGTCGCCATTACGCTGGGGCCGGGCTCGTACACCGGCTTGCGCATTGCCGCTTCGGTCGCCAAGGGCTATGCTTTCGGCGCTCAGGTGCCCATTTTGGCCATTCCCACGCTGGATGTGCTGGCCCGTGCCATGGTCATGGCTTTGCCGGGGCAAAACAGTCCTGAGGACCTGCTGATGCCCGTTATGGATGCCCGCCGCATGGAAGTGTACACGGCGACCTACAGTGCGCAGGGGGAGCGTTTAACGCCCGATACGGCCTTGGTCGTCCATTCGGCGGACGATTTGCAGGGGGCCTGGATTGGCGGCGACGGGAGTCCGAAATTGGCACAGGCCTTTGGCTACGGTAGAGTGTTGGGGTCCTTGCCCATGGGAGCGGCTTTTGCTCAGTTGGCGCTGCGCTACATGCGGGAGCAAAAATTCGCGGACGCCACCTACTTGGAGCCGCACTACCTAAAGGCCTTCACACCGGGGTTAAAAGCGTGATTTTTAAGGGGATATACCCAGATTTTTGGGAAGTTAGGATCGTTGGGCGGCAGCCGGGCTTTCCGGGCTTGTCCGCGGTTGCCGGGCGGGCTGTTTGCGGGCTGCGGTGGCTCCCAAGGTCGCCTCCTCGCCGCGCAACAGCGGCCGCCGGCACCCTTGCGGGCAAGCCTCGTCAATCCCTGCCGCGGGCGTGGTGGGGGCTTTAGGGAAAATAAAATACATGGAGTATATTTGAAAGGCCTGGATGAGTTTCGAGAAGTAAACTATCCGTTGTTGTTCACAATTATAACAAAACTATGGAAGACTGGCCTTGGACCAAATATTGGATTAAGAAGTTTAAAAACGACCAGGATCATGGACAAAAACGATTTAAAAAACTTAATGTTGATTATCCGCCATTTGAAATTGATGAAGCCATCATTGATACTGTCGAATGGGATGAGTTCATAAAAATTGAAGAACACAGAATCCCTTTTTTTATTGGTTCACAATTTGGAATAAATTCACGGATAATCGAAATGCCAGAGTTCTTCAACGGGAAGAAATTGGTTGCAATACTATCAAAGTCATTGCTAAGTGGACATGTAAGTGGTCTTAATTTGTATCAAATTGAAGAACACGAAGACAAGTTCAATCATAATAAAATTGCGGAATTTAAGAATGATTTATAGTGCTCAGAAGGAGAACGATTTTCGCACGTCGCAATGACAAAAATTAAAAGAAATAAAAGGTAAACTATAGGGATATTATAGCATTCGAATTAATAATCAAGAATACTACAGTCTTCGGATTAACAATCCATGGAGAATCATTTTTAAATGGATCAATGATGATGCTTACGATATCAGAATAGTAGATTACCATTAAACTTGCAGATATGGAAAAGCTAAAAAATATTCACCCGGGCGAAATCCTACTTGAGGAATTCTTAATTCCCATGGAGATCTCTGCGTACCGTTTGGCAAAGGAAACGTTTCTCCCTCAAACCCGCATTTCAGAAATCATCAAGGACAATCGAAGAATTACCGCCGATACCGCGCTTCGATTTGCCAAATTTTTCGGAACAAGCGCTACGTTTTGGTTGGGGCTTCAAAATGATTACGACCTGGAAGAAGAGCGAACTCAAAAAGAGCAAGTGTTTAATAAAATTAATCCCATTGAAGGGAACGCTGCATAACCCAAAGCTACAGCCCTGTTATACTGAAAATGGCCTCTTCCTACAAAACCAGATAAACTAGAATTCGCGTTTCGAGTTACTGATTTACATGTTCGTGTACAGCTTGAATCTTTCCGAACTTAGGTCCGCTTAGTGTCCTATAGTGCCCTGAGAAACTCTCGCCTTGCAACTTGTAACAAAAATTACTTAAATTTGTTACAGAAGTCGAGCGATGAGCATACAGGAAAAAATAGCAGCACAAATACACGCCTTACCTGAAGGAGAGTTGTTGTTGCCTTCAGATTTCAGTGATTTGGGATCATCAGAGGCAGTGAGGCTAGCCCTTTTTCGTTTAGAAAAGGCAGGCATCATTGTCCGAGTGGCACAGGGCATTTATGTTCGCCCAAAAATCAGCAAATGGATTGGGCCCATTTCCCCATCTGCAGAAGAGGTAGCCGAAGCCATTGCCAAACGAGATAGGATAAGAACCGTGCCCACCGGAGGTTATGCGTTGAATGCCGTCGGGTTAAGTACACAGGTTCCGATGAACATTGTTTTACTTACTGATGGATCACCAAGAGAAATAAAGGTGGGTAAAAGAACCATTAAATTCAAAAGGACCACCCCAAAAAATCTTTTGGCAAAAGGCAAGATTAGCCGATTGGTCATTCAGGCCCTAAAAGAAATTGGCAATGGAAATGTAACAGAAGACGAGGGTAAAAAAATATTCGAATTGCTCAAAAAGGAAGATGAAAAAGACCTGAAACACGACATTGCTCTGGCTCCAGTTTGGATTCAAAAAATGATTAAAAAAGGACTGACCTGTAGCCAAATATGATTTTTACAAGATAGACGCAGCCGAAAAGGCCGCCATCTTCACTGAGATTGCTGCACAAAAGGGGATGAAACCTTTTGCAGTAGAAAAAGACTGGTGGGTCAGCCGCACTTTGGAAATCATCTTCCAAATGCAAATTGCCCAGCATTTGGTATTTAAAGGTGGAACATCATTGAGCAAAGCGTGGAAGCTTATAAACCGCCTTTCAGAAGATATTGATTTGGCTATTGACCCAGCATTTTTTGGTTTTAAAGGAGATTTAGGAAAGAACCAAAGAAACAAACTCAGAAAGACAGCAGGAGCCTATACGGCAGGAACTTTCTTTGAAGAGCTGAAAGGGGAATTATTAAAAAATGGGTACAACGATCTTATTTTTAAGGTTGTTGATACAGGAGAACGCGACCAAGACCCAAGAATCTTGGAAATCTATTATTCGAATATTATACCTGCTGATTCTGATTACATTTTACCAAGAGTACAAATAGAGGTAAGTTGCCGTTCATTGAGAGAACCTTTTACTGTTCAAACATTTGGTTCGCTCGTAGATGAGATTTATGCGGATAAAGATTTTGCAGCACCTGTGTTTAAAGTTCCAACAGCAATTGCAGAACGTACTTTCTTAGAGAAGTTATTCTTGCTTCATGAGGAATTTCATCGACCGCCGGCAAAAATGCGGGTCGATAGATTAAGTCGTCATTTGTACGATGTGCATCATTTGATAAAAGCCGGAATAGCTGAAAAAGCCGTCAACAATAAAGTGCTCTATGAGACCATAGTTGCGCACAGATACACGTTTTCAAGAGTAAGCGCAGTTGATTACAATTTTCACCATCCACATAGGCTTAACCCTATTCCTCCGAAACAAGTGATAGCCAATTGGGAAAACGATTACGCCAAAATGAAAGAAGAAATGATCTACGAAGAGAACAAACCTGGTTTTGATGATTTGATAATCAATATAATGAATTTTTAAAACAACTTCAGGCCGTGGAATGGAAGTTTGAATTAAAATTCCCAACTATACCTAATAACTGATTGCCAAAAACCAACAACAATACAAATACCCATTTTAAGCCAACCCAAAATCCCCAACCCCGCCTCCCAAACCACCACGCCCGCGGCAGGGATTGACGAGGCTACCCCGCAAGACGGGCGGCGGATGGCAGCGCGTGGCGAGGAGGCGACCTTGGGAGCCACCGCAGACCGCTGCTGCCCCGCTCGCCCGGCGCGGAGTAGCCCGGAAAGCCCGCAGCCGCCCAATTCCATTCTTTTATTCTAATTTTTTACAACCGCCCTTAACGGATGCGATCCATGCTGCGCACCAAGGCCTCGTCTTTCATGACGCCACGAATGGCCAAGGATAAGCATACGATGCTGATGATGGGCCAAAATAAGCCCGCGCAACGGCTCAATTCTAAGCCCTCCATACCCAAGGCCCGTGTCCAGGCAAATATGCCGAATAAGCCCTGCGATACCAGTCCATACACCAATACCCGCGCCTGTACTTTGCGCTTTTTATACAGAAATATGGCCATGAACGGCATGATTAAACCCATGCCGTAGGCCGTCAATAGGGTGGCCGCACCGGGAAGTCCTGTGCCTCCATTCAATAAGCTCCAAGCGGAATAGCTCCAATCCTGGCCCGCGGCAAAGGGCAAAAAGGCTAAGATGATTTGGCTGAGCATGGCCCCCAGCATCCATAAGGTCTGTACGCGCTGTATCATGATTCTAACCCAACGTTACAGTCCCAACAAGACTTCTTCCGGCGATTTGCCGCCAAACAGCATGCGCTCCGGATTCTCGAGCGATTCTTTGACATGCACCAGGAAGCTGACCGATTCCTTACCGTCAATGATGCGGTGATCGTAGCTGAGCGCTAAATACATCATGGGCCGGATTTCAACCTTTCCATTGACGGCCACCGGCCGATCTTGTATTTTATGCATGCCCAATATGGCGACCTGCGGAGGATTGATGATGGGCGTGGACATGAGCGAGCCAAACACGCCGCCGTTGGTGATGGTAAAGGTGCCCCCACTCATGTCGTCGATGCTGAGTTTGCCGTCGCGGGCTTTGATGGCCAGGTCTTTGATGGCTTGCTCGATGCCCGCCAGGGACAGGTCTTCGGCGTTGCGGATTACCGGCACCATTAACCCTTTTGGGGTGCTAACGGCGATGCCTACGTCGCAGTAGTTGTGGTACACGATTTCGTCGCCGTCAATCATGGCATTCACCGCCGGGAAGGCCTCTAGGGCCTGGGTAACGGCTTTGGTGAAGAAGGACATGAAGCCCAAACCGATGTTGTGCACTTTGCCGAACTGCTCTTTGTGGCGGCTGCGCATGGCCATAATGGCGGTCATGTCTACCTCATTGAAGGTGGTGAGCATGGCGGTTTCGTTTTTAACGGAAACCAGCCTTTCGGCTACTTTTTTGCGGAGCATGCTCATTTTTTTCCGTTCCAGAGATCGGCTGCCGGCGGAGGGTACAGGCGCGAAGCCTTTGGCCAGTGCTGCCAGCACATCTTGCTTGGTGATGCGGCCGTCTTTGCCGTTGCCGGGAATTTGGGCCGGACTTAGGTTGTTCTCGCGCATGATTTTGGCCGCCGCAGGCGAAGGGATGGCCGCTGCATTGGCTTCAGGAGCGGGGGTGGACGCCGGGGCCGGGCTGGGCGCCGGGGCTGCCGCCTCTTTTTGAACCGGAGCCGCTGCCGCTACCGGAGCCGCCGCTTCGCCTTCGGGCGCTTTTGCCGAGGTGTCGATGGTGCAGATTTCTTCGCCCACCTTCACCACTTCGCCTTCGGCAATGGTAATTTTAAGTATTCCTGAGGCCTCGGCAGGAATGGCCAGGGTGGCCTTGTCGGAATCGACTTCCACCAGGTCTTCATCTTTGTACACGTATTGGCCATCGGCTTTGAGCCAGGAGGCGATTTGCACTTCCGATATGGACTCGCCCGGGCTGGGCACCTTCATGGATAAAATCATAATCAGGCAGATTTGGCGGTGGCTTTCCGCGGTGTTGAATTTTTAGCACTAGGGGTTTCAAAAACCCGGTTGATGATGTCGGCTTGTCGGCGGGCGGCTTCTTTGGGAGAACCGGTGGCCGGACTGGCAGAGGCTTGCTGTGCAATGACCTCCAAAGGCAATACCCGCTTTTGGCTTTTGTGGTTGGCACGGAGAATAAAACTCCAGGCCCCCATGTTTTCGGGTTCTTCCTGAGCCCAAATGAATCGCTTGGCCGCAGGATAGCCCTCAATGATTTGGTTTACCTGAGCGGCCGGGAATGGGAAAAGCTGTTCGATGCGGATTAAGGCAATGTGACCGGCGTTTTCAGCCCGCTTGCGCTCCAGCAGTTCGAAGTATATTTTGCCGCTGCAAAACACCAGTGTGGTGGTTTTGGCCGAAGTGGCCTCGGCATCGTCAATGACTTCTTGGAAGACGGTTTTGCCGGCAAAGTCGTCGATGGAACTGACGCATTGAGGATGGCGCAACAGGCTTTTGGGGCTCATGACCACCAGCGGTTTACGGAAGGGACGGTGCAGTTGCCGGCGCAAGGCATGGAAGAAGTTGGCCGGACTGGTGCAATTCACCACCTGCATATTTAGTTCTGCACAGAGGTTCAGGAAGCGCTCCAGGCGGGCGGAAGAGTGCTCGGCCCCCTGGCCTTCGTAGCCGTGGGGAAGCAGCATCACCAATCCGTTTTGGGTATGCCATTTGTCTTCGCCGCTGGAAATGTACTGGTCAATAACAATTTGGGCTCCGTTGTTGAAATCGCCAAACTGAGCTTCCCAGAGGGTTAATCCGGAAGGAGCGCCAAGGGCGTAGCCGTATTCAAAACCAAGGACGGCATATTCCGACAACAGGGAGTTGTACACATTGAATGGCCCTTTTTTGCCGGGTAGGTTGTTGAGCGGGGTGTATTCTTCTTCAGAAGCTTCAACACGGACAATGGCATGCCGGTGCGAGAAGGTGCCGCGCACGCAGTCTTGTCCGCTGAGGCGCACATGCCCGCCCTCGGCCAAAACGCTGGCATAGGCCAGGGCTTCGCCCAAGGCCCAATCCAATCGGTCGTTGTTGACCATTTCCTGGCGATCGGCGAAAATCTTAGCAATTTTTTTCAGAAAGGCTTTGTCGGCCGGAAGGGTATTTAGAGCCTGCAACCAGGATTGAAGGGTTTTTTTAGGAAGTCCGGTGGCGGGGCTTTTTTCTACATCGGCCAATCCGGCTTTTTTGAACTTGGAATATCGGGCTCCCAAGAAGGGCCGGACAAAAGCGGCCTGTACCTTTTTGCTTTTTTCGAGCTCTTCGTCCAGGTGGGCGGCGTATTGTTTTTCGCGGAGTTCGGCTTGAGCCGCATCAATAAGGCCCGCTTCCATGAGCTGTTTTTTATACAGTTGATAGATGTCGGGGTGCTTGTCGATGTTTTTGTAGAGCAGGGGTTGGGTGAAGCGGGGTTCGTCGCCTTCGTTGTGTCCATGCTTGCGGTAGCCCAGCAAATCGATAAAAACGTCTTCGTTGTAGCGTTGCCTGTAGGCCACAGCCAGGCGCATTACGCGGACCACGGCTTCGGCGTTGTCGGCATTGACATGAAAAACGGGCGCATCGACCACCTTGGCCACATCGGTGCAGTAGGTTGAAGAACGGCCTTCCAAGTAGTTGGTGGTGAATCCCACCTGATTGTTGACCACCAGGTGCAGGGTGCCTCCTGTTTTGTACCCTTCAAGTTTGGACATTTGAACCAGCTCATAGACAACGCCTTGTCCGGCGATGGCGGCATCTCCATGAATCACGATGGGCATCACCTTTTTCAGGTCTCCGCCCAAATCGGCATCGGCCAGAGAGCGGGCCAGTCCTTCGGCAACGGGGCCTACGGCTTCAAGGTGCGAAGGGTTGGGAAGCAAGTTCAGTTGTATGGAATGTCCCGAAGGCGTCTTCACCGTGCCGTCGTATCCGAGGTGGTATTTCACGTCGCCATCGAAGTTGCTTTCGGTGTAGGCATTGCCCATGAATTCGGCGAAGATTTCGGCGGCTGGTTTTTGGAACACGTTGCGCAGCACATTGAGTCGGCCGCGGTGGGCCATGCCCATAACAACGGATTGTACGCCGTTTTCGGCTCCGCGTTGAATGGCGGCGCCCAAGGCGGGAATCAGGCTTTCGCCGCCTTCCAGTGAAAAGCGTTTTTGGCCTACGAACTTACGGTGCACGTATTTTTCGAATCCAACGGCCTGATTCAGGGCTTCGAGGATTTCGAGTTTTTCGGAGGTATTAAAGGCTTGTTCGTGACTGATTTCGTGAAATTGTTCTTTGAGCCACTGTAGTTTTTCGGGGTCGCGGATGTACATAAATTCGATGCCAATGTGGTGGCAATACACGGCATCGAGGTAGGCGACAATGTCTTTAAGTTTGGCGGGACCCATGCCAATTTGTACTCCGGCCTGAAACACCGTTTCGAGATCGGCGGCCGAGAGGCCAAATTGTTCCAGTGCCAAGTTGGGGCTGTAGGAACGGCGTTCACGGACGGGATTGGTTTTGGTGAACAGGTGCCCTCGGGTTCTATAGCCTTCGATCAAGGCCATAACGTTGAATTCTTTGGAGCTAAAGGAGTGGTCGGCCGTGGGCAGTTGAGGGAAATGCTGTTGGGCAAATTCAAACCCTTTGAAGAAATTTCTCCAGGTTTCATCCACGTTATCGGGGTATTGTAGGTAGGCTTGGTACAAGGCTTCCACCGATTCGGGAGAGGCATTGCTTAGATAGGAAAAAGGGTCCATGCGACGATATCCTTAAGCGTAATTCAGCATTCGGAACAAAAGTAAGAAATTTATGGGAGGTCGGTTTTCTTTTGAGGACATTCCCTTTGTGAAGGCTGAGGCTTTCTTGGTGGGCGTTTTGGTAAAAACTGTGGGCCAAGCCTGAGCCGGGATTTTTACCACAGAGGGCACAATGTCGGCGCAAAGGGCGCAGAAGGGATATAATCAAAATGAGTTCGCTCTCATCCAACCTCAAACCTTTGTGAAACTTTGCGGCTCCCTTGGCGGCCTCTGTGGTAAAAGTTGGCAGTAATGCCTGAACTGTTTTTTTACCAAAGTAGGAAAGCTGAAAAAGTAACGGTTTCTTTGCCCCTGCATTGCAACCTAAACCGCTCGTTTGACGTTTAACAAGCCGCTTAACCCTCATGCACAACGCTACCGAACTTCAGCAAAAATTAGACGCATACATTCGCAGGTACTACCTGAACGAGTTTTTGCGGGGCGGACTATTTGCTCTGGGGCTTGGCCTTAGCGCTTTTTTGCTGTTTACGTTTTCAGAATACCTGGGGCGTTTTGAACGACCGGTGCGCGCTGCCCTATTTTACTCCCTTCTGTTGGGCAACGCTGCCTTGTTGGGCTATTATGTGGTGCGGCCAATATTGGCTCTGTACCGATTGCGCCGAAGAATGAGCTATTCCGAAGCGGCACTGAAGGTCGGCGCCCATTTTGACGGCATCGGCGACCGCCTAATCAATGCCCTTCAACTGCAAGACATGTTGAATACCGAAGGAAATAGCCGAGAGCTGCTGCTGGCTTCCATAGAACAACGAACCCAACAGCTGAGTCCCTTCGCCTTTCACCGGGCGGTTGATTTCAGTGTGAGCCGAAAGCGAATCCCCTGGCTGTTGATTCCTGCATCTGTCCTCGCCTTGGTTTGGATTGCCCAACCGGAAGCGATTACCCAGGGATCTGAACGCCTTTTTAATTATCAACAGGTGTATCTGCCACCTCCTCCCTATCAGGTGAAAATTCTAAACTCCAGCCTAAGTACGCCGGCTCACCAAGATTTTGAACTTCAAATTAAACTGTCGGGAAACGAGCTTCCTGAAGTCCTTTTTCTGCACTTGGGTGGAGCCGCCTACCGCATGACAGAAGAAGCGCCTCAGGTGTACAGCTACATGTTTAAAAATCCCTCCCGCGACATGAACTTTTTTTTCAGTTCGGGCGACCACCAAACCGGAAATTATACCTTATCTGTATTGCCCCGGCCAATGTTGCTGAACATGAAAGTGAGATTGGATTATCCCTCCTACCTGAATATGCAGGATGAGGAGGTATTGAACCCTCAAGACTTAACTGTTCCGGCAGGAACCAAACTGGATTGGGAGATGCTGTGGAAAGATGCCCGGCAGATCTGGTTGTATTGGACCGACAGTATCCAACACATGAATCCGAATGCCGAAAATAAAATCCGTTTCTCTCGCCGGGCTATGCAGTCCTTTGTTCTTGGCCTGAAAGCCGGAAATGAACGCTTTCGTCAGCCCGATAGCGCCTTGTATTCAGTCCGAGTGATTCCTGATGCCTATCCGGAAATTCAAGTGGAATCGGTGGCCGACAGCTTAGCCTTGTCGCGCATCTTATTTCTTGGACAAGCAAAAGACGACCATGGACTAAGCCGAATTGCATTTTACTATTCCTCTGACCCCAATCTTCCCTTTTCCGAATGGAAGCGTGTGGCTCTCCCGGTTCTGAGCCGAGATCCTTTGCTTAGTTTTCAACATCCTGTAGATTTAGGCAGCCTGGGGTTTAATTTGGGCGATCAGCTTTCGTACTGCTTCGTAGTTTGGGATAATGATGGGGTGAATGGGCCAAAATCTGCACGAACGCCCGTGGTGCAACACCGAATTTTAAGCCGAGAAGAAGTGGCTGCCGAACGCAAAGAGGCCAGCGAACAAATTCAAAAGGGAATGCAAGAACAGCTCAAAGAGCTGGAATCGCTTAAAGAACAATCTGAAAAACTAAAACGAGACCTGTTGAACCAGAAAAATCCGGGCTGGCAAGAAAAACAACAATTAAAAGCCCTGTTGGAACAACGCATGAAGCTGCAGGAAGAAATGCAGAAGTTTCAAGAAAAACAAAAGGAAAATAACCTTAGGAATGAGAATATATCAAAAACAGAGCAATCTATTTTAGATAAACAGAAAAAAATCGAGGAACTACTCGATGAATTGAAGGACAGTAAGGTTGAAAATATGCTGAAACAGCTGGAACAGCTCATGGATAAAATCTCGAAAGAAGAGCTGAAGAAAATGATGGATCAGCTCGAGATGAGCAACGAGCAGGTAGAACGGGAATTGGACCGAACCTTAGAACTTTTCAAGCAATTTGAAGTAGAACAGCGCCTGCAAGAAGCCATTCAGCAGATGGAAGAATTGGCAAAGAAGCAAGAAGCCCTTGAAAAAGATAAAAGCCAGGACAATGCCAGCAAAGCAGAGAAACAGGCCGAGCTGAAAAAAGAGGCCGAAGCCCTTGAAAAACAAATGAAGGAGCTGGACGAGAAAAACAAGGAATTGGAAAAACCCAACGACCTTGAGCTGCCCAAAGAAGATGAAATGCAGGACATTGAACAGGAAATGAACGATGCCCAGGAAGAACTGCAGAAAAATCAGCCGGAAAAAGCGAGCCCCAAGCAAAAATCGGCGGCTCAAAAAATGAAAAAGATGGCTCAAAAAATGAAGGAACAGCAGCAAAGCATGGCCTCGGCTCAGCAGGGAGAAAACATGGAAGACTTGCGGGCCTTGTTGGACGATGTTCTTCAGTTGAGTTTTTCTCAAGAAGCCTTGTTGGATCAACACAAAAACGGCAGGCAAAGCGATGGATTGATGCGGGATGTATTACGGAAACAGCGGGGCTTGGCAACCGATGCCCGTCAGGTGGAAGACTCTTTGATTGCGCTTAGCAAGCGGGTTCCAGATTTGGAAAATGTAGTGATGGACGAACTGTTGAAAGTTCGGCGCGGCATGCAATCGGCCATTGAAGCAGGGGCAGACCGGATGTATCCTACCACCGCTTCAAGACAGCAAGAAGCCATGACCGGGCTGAACAACCTAGCTTTAATGCTTAGCGAGGCCTTGGACCAAATGCAACAGCAAATGAACTCCATGGGCTCTTCTGGCGGATCTCAATGCAATAAGCCCGGAAACAGCAAACCGGAACAAATGCAGGAAATGATAAAGCGTCAGCTGGGATTGCAGAAGAAAATGGAAGAAATGCAAAAGAAAATGCAGGAAAAGAAAGAGGGAGAGAAGAACGATAAGCAAGGTAAACCCGGTCAAGGAGAAGGGGGTAAAAGCGGGGAACAATCTAAAAAACTCGCCCAAATGGCCGCAGAACAAGAGCAAATACGTCGACAAATGGAAGAGATGATGAAGGATATGGGCGAAGACGGAAGAAAAAGTATGGCTGAAATGATGAAGAAAATGGAGGAGACCGAACGGGATATTTTAAACAAGCAAATCAATGCGCAAACGCTACTTCGGCAACAAGAAATTACCCGGCGCATGATGGAATCAGAAAAGGCCTTGCGCAAGCAAGATCAAGATGAAAAACGGGAATCAAACGAAAACCTGAAAGATTGGAAATTGCCGGAACAAATTCTGGAAGAATACCGCAAGCGGAGAGAACATGAAACGGAATTTTTACGCTTTGCCAATCCTGCTTTCAAGCCTTATTACAAACAACGCGTTTCAGAATATTTCAATTCTACAGCCCCATGAATACCTCCCCTAACGTATTTTCAGCGCCTTCCGGGCATCTGACCCTGCCGGCTCAATCGGAATCGCTTCGAACCGTAGAGCAGCTGGTCCAGCACCTGTTTGATGCGCATGCCATTTCGTTGGACTATTTGGGAAATGTGCTGATTGCCCTGAGTGAAGCCACGAACAATGCCATTCAGCATGGATGTCCCGGTGGCTGTCTGCCCGAATTTGAACTGTTTTATGCCTACAGCGACCACACCTTGAGATTTGCTGTAAAAGATTGTGGACCTGGGTTTTGCGAAGAAAATGTGCCCGATCCAACCTTGCCTGAAAACCTAGAACGCGAATGTGGAAGGGGCATATTTTTAATGCGGAGATTGAGCGATGAACTGAGCTACTCCGATGAAGGGCGACAAGTTGACTTAATCTTTCGGGTATCGTGATTCGATTTTTTTCAACTTGGGGCTGGAGAGCTGGAAACCACAGGCAACGCCGAGACTGGTTGCTGCAATGTGCGAACAATAAAGGCAAAGAAATCGAGTCGCTAAACATCATTTTTATGCGCGATGAGGAGCTCTTAGAAATGAATCAGAGGCATTTAAACCACGACGATTATACCGACATCATTACCTTTGATTTGCGGGCGCGTATTCCTCAAGACCCCATCCATGGTGAACTGTATATTTCCGTGGATCGGGTAAAAGAAAATGCCCGTTCCAATGGCCACATGCTCGCAGAAGAATTAGACCGCGTAATGGTGCATGGGCTGTTGCATTTGTTGGGATTTAAGGATAAAAACGCGAACGATAAGGTCGAGATGCGATCGGCTGAAGATGCCTGTTTGGCGGTTCGGGCTTGGAAACAGCAGAAATAAATCGAAGGGAAATAGGTTTTAAAATATTGATTTTCAGTTTATTGTATTTTTTAGGAACATTTGGGGGATTGGGGGACCTTAAAGGTTAAGATCGGCGGCCAGTTTAGAATTTCAGGGTTTTGAGAGCCGTATCTCTGCCGGTCATTCGAACCTTTCCCAAACTTCAACCGCCTCATTTCCTTTCCTGCTCTATCCTATTTCTTGATGAAAACCTTGGGCTAAACTGCTTTCGGCTTTGACGTTTTTTTACCGCAAAGAGCTCTATGTCGGCGCAAAGGGCACAGAGGCCGATATCCAGTTTTAAGCCCCCTTGGAAATATTGGAACTCACAACACCAGAACCCCGTAGGGCTGACATTATTGTAGAAGATATTACTGTGGAATACATTCCAGGATTTGGAAAACCTTGGGCTTTGCTCATTATGGCTTACCTTGCACCCGAAAACATCCCCGATATGAAATACGGTATTTTACCCATTTTGGTTGGTTTATTTCTGGGCCTTGGCGCCCCAAAAGCTCAAGTTGTTAATACAGCTACCATCGATACCCTGGCCAATGTTCAAGTTGGCAACATGAGTATTGGTGGATTTATTGACACGTATTATTCGTACAACAGTTCCTTGCCCATTTCAAAAAACATAGATTACCTCAGCTCTTCGGCGCGTCACAATGAAATGAACATCAACCTAGCCTACCTCGATTTACGGTACCGCTCTCCTCGTTTGCAATCTAGGCTTGTGGCGGGCTATGGTACCTTTATGATGGTCAATTATCAAAACGAGCCAGAGCCCTTAAAGTTTTTGTTGGAGGCCAGCATTGGGGTTAAGCCCTTTAAGAACTACAATGCTTGGATATCGGCAGGAGTAATTGGTTCGCCTTTCACCAACGAGTCCTATTTATCAAAAGACCATTTGATGTACACCCGTTCTCTGGCCGCCGAAAACGTGCCGTATTATCTAACTGGAATAAAGGCTCAGTTTCCCCTTTCTGAAAAGCTAACCCTAAGTGTGTATGGAATTAACGGATGGCAGAACATCACCGAATACAATGAGGGTAAGGCTGTGGCGACGCAACTGGAATACCGGCCGAGCAAAAAACTGATTTTAAATTGGAATACCTACATCGGAGACGAGGCTTCAGATTCGACTCCTGAATACCGAACCCGTCTATTCAGCGATGTGTTCTTGATTTATTCCGGAAAAAAATGGGATTTCACATCCAGCATGTATCTGGGTATGCAGATGAAAAAAGACAGCCTAGGCTCTGAGTCCAATCCCATTTGGTATAGTCTAAATGGAATTGCCCGCTACCGCTTCAACCCCACGTTCTCCCTTTCCGGTCGATTGGAATATTTCAGAGACCAAAACAATGTGTTGGTTCAACCACAAACTCAAAATAAGAATTTTCATGTGTTGGGTTCGGGCTTGTGCTTCAATGTTCATGGCTGGGATCGGTTTTTGTTCCGCGTAGAAGGCCGTTATTTTTATGGGTTTGAACGGGTATTTCGAAATGCACAAGGGGCAGAAGCTCAACACAACGGCCAAATCACGGTTGGCATTTCGGCTTGGTTTTAGCCCTCATCTTTGGTATTTTAGAATGGTCCGAAAAACGAATTTTATGCCAGATGTATTGGCGAATTCACCCTCTTGTAAAGGCTAATTCAAATTTCCTGCCTTTATTTTCCAAAGAAATAAGAGACCACCAAATGCTACTTTCAGTCCAATCCACCCGCACAGAATCCAATTCAAATGTTGCAATTTTATTATGGAATGCACAAAATGTTCCACGTGGAACATTTTACTTGATTCGATGAAATTGGAATTAAACAATTGGTGCCAAGAAGCCACAATGCCAGTTGTCAGGAAAATCAACCGAAAAGGGACTAAAATTCAGCAATGCTGCGTATTTTTGCGCAGTTCATGTGGTGCGTTCCACGTGGAACATGTTCAAAAAAAGCCATGGTAGATGTGTACGATGTTATAGTTGTTGGGGGCGGTCATGCCGGCTGCGAGGCGGCGGCCGCGGCAGGCAACCGCGGAGCCAAAACCCTATTGGTAAGCATGGATTTGTCGCGCATAGGACAAATGTCCTGCAATCCCGCGATGGGCGGAATCGCAAAAGGCCAAATTGTACGAGAAATTGATGCCCTTGGCGGACTCTCGGGTAAAGTGTCCGACCGCTCTCGAATTCAATTCCGCATGCTAAACCGCTCCAAAGGACCTGCCATGTGGAGCCCTAGAACACAAAACGACCGACAACTGTTCGCCGATCTTTGGAGGCAATATCTGGAACAAATCCCAGACCTTGATTTTTGGCAAGAACCGGTTCAAGGACTGTGGCTGCAAGAACAAAGCCTGAAAGGAATTATTACAGCACGCGGAAACCACATTGCCGGGAAAACGGTAGTACTTACCTCAGGCACGTTCCTGAATGGCTTAATCCACATCGGAGAAAAAAACTACGGCGGAGGCAGGGCAGCAGAACCTGCAGCATACGGCATAACCGAACAACTCGTGGCTCTTGGATTCGAGTCGGGACGAATGAAAACCGGAACACCACCCCGCATCGACGGACGCTCCATCGATTACAGCAAAACCGATCGGCAAGACGGAGATGAACAGCCCGAACGGTTTTCATACGAAAATCTGAAGCTTCCTAACCAACAACTCCCCTGCTACATTACCTACACCAATCCCCTGGTTCATGAAATTCTGGAAAGCGGATTTGATCGCAGCCCCATGTTCAACGGAGCCATTAAAAGCCTAGGACCACGCTATTGCCCTTCAATAGAAGATAAAATAAACCGATTCGCAGATAAAACTAGGCACCAACTCTTCATCGAACCCGAAGGCTGGAATACCGTGGAAATCTACCTGAACGGTTTCTCAACCTCCCTTCCCGAAGACGTTCAATCAAAAGCGCTTCGAGAAATTCCCGGACTTGAACATGCAAAGATGTTCCGACCCGGATATGCCATTGAATACGATTACTTCCCTCCCACACAGCTAAAGCTATCACTAGAAACACGGCTGATCGATGGCCTGTTTTTTGCCGGGCAAATCAACGGTACCACCGGCTATGAAGAGGCCGCCTGCCAGGGACTGATGGCCGGAATTAACGCCGTTCAAAAGGTCAGAAACCACGATCCCATTGTTCTGGGCCGAGACGAAGCCTACATCGGAGTCCTCATCGACGATCTAATTCTTAAAGGCACCGATGAGCCCTACCGCATGTTCACTTCGCGCGCAGAATATCGAATTTTGCTAAGGCAAGACAATGCCGATGAACGCCTGAGTCCGCTCGGCCATACATTGGGCCTAATCTCCGACGAACGCATGGAAAAACTGAATAAAAAGCTGCAAGAAAGCAAGCAAATTTCACAGTTTCTTTCCAAAAACAGCGCCGATCCCGAGCACATCAATCCACAATTGGCCTCTATAGATAGTTCCGAAATTCCGCAAAAAATGCGCTGGACCATGCTGCTTTCGCGCCCTGGAATTAGCCTTGAATGGCTAGCATCGGCCGATGAAACGCTGAAACTTCAATTGCAGAATGCGTCTCCCGAAGCC
Organism: uncultured Flavobacteriales bacterium; assembly: GCA_903825395.1. Taxonomy (GTDB): domain Bacteria; phylum Bacteroidota; class Bacteroidia; order CAIKAF01; family CAIKAF01; genus CAIKAF01. Next base: position 24,051 of record CAIKAF010000025.1, on the reverse strand, counting down.
ATTACAGATGCCGAAATTCGCATCAAATATGCAGGGTACATGGAGCGCGAAAAAGACACCGCAGAAAAGATAAAGCGATTGGATTATGTGCGCATTCCGGAAGATTTCGACCCCATGAGCATTCATGGTCTTTCTATGGAGGCCCGACTTAAACTCAAACAACAGCAGCCGCAAACGGTCGGACAGGCAGCCCGCATCAGCGGCATTTCTCCGTCCGACATCGCCATCCTGCTTGTTTTCTTGGGCCGCTAATTTGTAGATTCAGATTAGAGATTTCGTTGGGGCGGCTGACGGGCTTTCACAGGTAGTCCGCAGCTGCCGGACGGGCTACCCTTGGGCTGCGGTGGCTCCTCACGTCGCCTCCTCGCCCTAGGGTAGCTCCCGCCGCCATCTTTGCGGGCTGCCTTGTTCAATCCCTGCCGCACAAAACCAATACCTCCACAAAACAAAAAAGGAAGATTAAAATTTGAAACAGAAAAGGAAGATTTCAAAATTGAAGTCCCCTTAAACCTGATTTTCTTTAGTGTAAAATGGTATGTGGTGCAGCTTGGAAGAATTGACGCAATTCTAAGCGCGTTAAAATTAGATATAATTAAATATATAATATTGATTTACAATATTTTACAAATAATTTTTTTTACTCACCTAAAAAATCAAAATTGGCGTAAAAACCGGACATCGTTTTCATACAGCAAGCGAATATCTGGAATTTGGTACTTCAACATAGCCAAGCGGTCTATTCCTATTCCAAATGCATAACCACTGTACACTTCAGGGTCGATGTTGCAATTCTCCAATACAGCAGGGTCAACCAAACCGCATCCTAAAATTTCCATCCAGGCAATTTCTCCGTCGGGTTTTTTCCGACCAATATCCATTTCGGCGCTAGGTTCGGTAAAGGGGAAAAAACTGGGGCGGAAGCGAACTTCAAAATCTTTTCCAAAAAATTGATCGACGAAATAATACAGTACCTCCTTCATGTGGGCGAAAGAAACGTCGGTATCAATAACTAGTCCTTCGATTTGATGAAAAACGGGGCTATGGGTAGCGTCGTTGTCGCAGCGGTAAACTCGGCCGGGAGCGATGACACGTATTGGAGGTTTTTGATTCAACATGGTTCGAATCTGAACTCCGCTGGTATGCGTTCGCAACAACCGGTCGGCCTGGCCTTGCATAAAAAACGTGTCCTGCATATCGCGGGCAGGATGGTTCTCAGGAAAATTCAAGGCCGTAAAATTATGCCAATCGTCCTCAATTTCAGGACCGGTGGCAACACGAAAACCAATTCGGTTAAAAAGGGCTGTCAGTTCATTTTCCACCTGAGTTAGTGGATGCAAACTTCCAACCGGAAGAGGAATGGAAGGCAGTGTAATATCATCCCAGGGCAAAGTAACAACGGTAGCCAGTTGATCTAAGGCTTGCTGATGCATCTCTGTGGCCTGCGATTTCAATCGATTCAATTCAGAGCCCCATTTTGGCTTTTCAGCACCGGGTAGGGCTCTGAATTCATCCATGGCCGACTGCAATAGTCCATTCTTTCCAAGAATCTCGCGCTTAAACTCTTCGCAATCTGCTTTTGACTTTAAATCTGCCTGAGCCATTCTTCGACTGATTTCCTGCAGTAGCTTTTCCATGATTCCAGTTTTCTACAAAGATAATCCAGCAGGTGGATTTCCCGATTATGAAAAAAAATCCCTACATTTACATTTATTACACACTTATGATTCGTACGTTAACCGCTGTTTTCCTAAGTCTGGGCCTAGCTTTTAGCTCTACAGGATGCTACGAAGAACCGGCCCCTGGTACTGTTGTTGTAACTGTGCTTGATGCGCAAGGATTTAAAGTTTCTGAAGCAGAAGTTCGGTTTATTCAAACCGGAAATGGAGCAGGAATCATTGATGTTACCAAGTATTCCAACGCAGCAGGAGAAGTTTCCTACACGCATACCGATCCCATTTCTGATTTGCCACTGGAAGTCGTTTTGAATGTAAGTGGTAAAAAAGCAGATTTGGTCGGTCAGACCGTGGTTCGTGTCATTCCTGGTGAAACCACCCGCGAGATACTGCAACTCTATAATTAATCATGCGTTCAACGCTTCGACCGGAGCTTGAATTTCAGGCCGAATGGTCGAATTTACTCCACACCCTTCAGGATGTATTGGGTGATAAGCCCGATTTAGAAGCCATACTTATGTTGATTGGCTTACAAGAAATTGGTTTAGGTCCAATTAAAATGAACAAACAGCAAAAAATGGAATGCCTGCATGTGGCCATTTGTTCCCTATTGCTGCCCTACGGCTATTATGGATTTCTTGGACGGGATGAAGAAGGATGGCCACATTTTGAATTGCTCAAGCCCATTCCGGAACTGTCAGCAACCCAACAACACAAGTTTATAAAGACTGCCATTATTGCCTATTTTAAGGCCGATTAAGGCAGAAAACAACCCAGCTGGGTCGTTAAACAACTTTAAATGAAGAAATAGAGTGTACAAAAATGGGCCTTGGCTCGTTTCTAAAACAAATCTATTTATTCATGAAGTATTTACATCTTTCAAACTTTGATGAATTTATTCGACAGCCGATGGCGGTTGTGATGTTTTCATTGCCTGAGGGTATAGGCTGTTGGGAATGCGAGGTAAACAAAAAAAAACTTGAATATGCCCAGTCATTGGTAGAAATAGCCATAAATGAACTGGCAGATCCAAGGAATACGGCCCTTTTAAATGCCTATTATCCGGAAGAGCAGGTGGGTTTGTTTATCATAGAGATGAACGTGAAGGAAGAGGCAGACGTATTGAAATATTATGAAATTATAGAGTTGCCCTCGGTGGTTCGGTTCGAGTATGGAGTTCCGGTTGAACGCCACAACAGATTAGCAGATGGACATACTTTATTCAAGTTGTTGTTCCGACACGATTTGGATGAAATTTAATGGAAATTGAACGCATTTAAACATCGATATGCAATACCTAACCACCATAGAGGAGTTCTATGAATTTGTAAAAACAGGCCGAGTTATGGTTCTTGTTATTAGCGATATTGATGGGACAAGTAAGTACATGAAAAAGTTAGTAGATACGGAGTATTACTATGCCATTTTACTTGGTTATTTAAACCAGAAAGAACTGAATTTTAAAGTTGGAATTATTGATATCTGGGTTGAGGTAGAAAAAACAGCGGCACTTGCAACGCATTTAAAAATACGATCACTCCCTACCTCATTTTTCTATAAAAATGGAGAACGCATCTTTTTTTCTGTTGGGGCTGATAAAAAGTTTATTGACTTTTTTCATTCTGAATTGGAAGTTGAAAAAGGCAATCAAAGTTCAGATTAACCCTCCATTTTAGCAATCCGATCGGCATGACGACCACCTTCAAATGGAGTAGATAAAAAAGCTTCGATGCATCGAATTGCCTCTTCTGCTTCAATAAACCTTCCGGGTAAAGCCAATACATTGGCATTGTTATGAGCCCTGGAAAGCGCAGCTATTTCAGCATTCCAAACCAAAGCAGATCGAATTCCCTTTGTTTTATTGGCGGTAATATTAACCCCTTGACCGCTTCCACAAATCAAAATACCTAAATCAAATTGACCCTTTGCAACGGCGGTAGACAATTCCTTTGCAACATCAGGGTAATCTACCCTATCTAAAGAAAAAGCTCCAAAATCATGTACTGAAAACCCTTTATTCAAAAGATATTCCAATACGGTTGCTTTTAATTCAAAACCGGCATGATCGCTGCCTATGGCTAAGGTTGGTTTATTGGTATTCATGATTGCACGGTTAACAAGGCTGTTAAAACCTGTTGATAAGTGTTCAATTTTTTATTTGCTCAACAAAGATACGTGTATATCGAGCTGAGTTATGAACAATCCAAATTTAGGAGTATGAAATTTTAATTGAGTTTCAAGCATAGAATTGACAATTTGAATTGCCTAGAACGGTAAAAAAGGAAATTCACATCGAACAATTCACAGGTTTATAAAATTGTTAATAAACCAATCAAACTCAATCTATCCCATAGAAAGAGCAATATAGCCTTGTTTAGAATATGTTGATAAAGTGTGAATAGGAATGTAAGCAAGGAATTTAGAAAAAGAGTTGCCAACAAATGAACAGTCCTTATAAATAACTAAAAGAAATTAAAATTTCCTTTTTGTTTTTATGGTGCATGTTGAAAAGTGAATTTAAACAGATTAGCGGGTTAAAACCACCAATCCTACCCTAGGTTCGGTATCAAAGGGAAGATTTTCTTCCACCTCAAACGAGATTTTATAGGAATACACTCCAACCGGAGATGGCATGTTCAGGTGTGTTCCGTCCCAGCCTTGTTCCATTTTTTCGGAAGTAAACAACAGGTCGCCCCAGCGGTTAAATATATCCAATCGGTAATAGCTAATTCGGGTTCCAAAAGCCCTGAACATATCATTGATTCCGTCTCCATTGGGGGTAAAGATGGAAGGAATGTATAAACTGGGTTCACATCCATTTCGTACCCAAACCGTGTCTTTAATGATGCAACCATAGTTATTCACACCAAGCACCGCATACAGTCCGGTGTCGGCAATGGTAATGGAAGGACTGTTGGTTCCAGGCGTCCATGTCCAATCTATAGACGGATTCAGAGAATAACTAAGGGTACCTTCGCAAATTCGGGCCACCTCGGGCAATACGTTGGGTTCTACCGGCACTTCTAGTGTTCTGTGCCAGGTTATAGAGTCGCAACCCATAGATGTCGTTAAATGCTCTTTAACGGTGTTTGTACCAAAATACGGAATACCTTCAACCCAGTGTGCTGAATCTGGACAAAGCCAGAAGGTCAAGGTATCTTCAAAGGTTGGGTGAACGGTAATGTCAGAAACAAATACAGAGTCGCAACCGAATTGATTGGATAAGGAATCGGTATAGGTTCCAGATTGGGATTGAGGTCCGGCTGCGGTTGACCAAGATTGTCCTTGACATAAGTCAACATCTAGTGTTTGAAAATGGGTAGGATTGAAAATAACTGTGCTTACAATGGTGCTGTCGCAACCGAATTGATTGCTGAGAACTGAGGTATATGAACCGGCGTTGCTTACCGTATTTCCATTGGGAAGAACATAGGTTTCTCCTTGGCATTTCAACACCGTTTCGGTTCCGGAATGAATAGGCCATTGAACCAGGAGGGTTTGAACGGTAGAATCGCAACCAAAAATACTGGGTACGGTTGTACCATAGGTTCCAGGTGAAAATACCTGTTGGCCATTGGGTAAAATAAACGACCCACCTTGGCAAAACCCTCGGTTATCGGTGGTTTGATAGGTTAAATGTTGAACAACCTGAGTTGTAATTAAGCTGTCGCAGCCTTGGCTGCTGCTCAGTAATGTTGGGTAGTTTCCGGCTGAAAGAACAAAAGATCCGTCGGGCAATTGAAGAGAATCTCCTTGGCAAAGTCCGATTTGAGGGCTGAGTGAATACACAGGAGCCACGCTCAATTGAGTAAGAACAATGGAATCACAACCCGCTACTGAAGAAAGCGTTACTGAATAATTTCCGGCTTGTTGTACCGTATTTCCATTGGGTAGGGTATGAGATTGACCTTGGCATATTTGGGGTTGTACAGCCACGAAAAAGGTGTCTTCAACACTTAAGTTTGTCGTTATGGTGCTATCGCAGCCAAATACCGTGCTGAGATTTGAAACGTAAGAGCCTGCTGTTGTAACAATTTGTCCATGAGGAAGGGTATAGGATTGTCCTTCGCAAATGCCTGGAGATTGGGTTAAATTGTAGGTAGGTTTCAGGTATAAGATAGTGATGATGGTGCTATCGCAGCCATTGATGGAACTCAAATTTGAAATAAAGGCTCCGCCTTGAGTGGTTGTTTGTCCGTTGGGTAAAGTATAGGTTTGTCCTTGGCAAACGGAATCGGCCTGTTGTTGGTTGTAGGTTGGCCAAAGGGAGAGGTTCAGGTCAATGGTAGAATCGCATCCGTGAATGGTGTTCAGGGTAACTGAATGCAGTCCTGCTTGAGTGACATAGCTCAAATCAGGAAGTTGAAGACTGTCTCCGCTGCAAATAAACGGGAATTGAGCTACTCTAAACGTATCATTTACTATAAGCTGGGATGTAATGAGGCTATCGCAGCCTTTAATGGTTGAAAGGAGGGAGGTGTATGTTCCGGGATTTGTAGCGGTTTGACCATTGGGCAGGGTATAGGTTTGTCCTCTGCAAATGGAGGGATTTTGATTAATGTTGTAGGTAGGATTGACGGTGAGTTGTCGGGTAACAACGCTATCGCATCCGAAGATTGAGCTCAGGTTATCTACATACGTTCCTGAAGTGGTTTGCCAGGCATTTTGAGTGTAAATGGAATCTCCTTGGCAGATTACAGGAGTTTGGGTATGAGCAAAAACGGGATGAACAGTTACAGAAATCTGAGCCGTATCGCTGGGGCAAAAGGCATCATATACCAGTACTGAATACAAACCGGAATGGGTAGAATCTACATTTGAAATGCTAGGATTTGAAATGGAATCTGAAAAATTGGCCGGTCCAGACCATTGAATGGTATGGTTTTGTGGCAGTGTAGATTGCAGTTGAAGCACATCTCCGTCGCAAAGGGGGTTGTTGTATTGCAATTGTGGAGTTTGCGGCTGCTGTATCACTGTTAAATCAAATGTATCTGGAGTTACCGGGCAGGCTCCTACATTTCCATTGATGATATACAGTCCATCATGGATCAATTGGCCTGGATTCACGGTTACTGAATCGCCGTTGGCGGTAAAGTTATTGGGCCCTGTCCAGTTGTAGGTTGTTCCGTTGATGGGGGCCACTTGAAGCATAAAGGGGCTTCCTTCACAGATGGTATCGGCGGGGGGTGTTTGAAGGTTGAACTGGAACTTATTGTAATCGCTGAAATATCCATATCGGCAACCGGAAGAAGCTCCACCATGCACAATTCCCATGTGAAACAAGTGAGTAGAATTGGTTAGTCTGGATCCTAAACCTTGGGGTACAGAACCTGAAAGGTTAATTTGGGCATACATCCAAGCTCCGTTTGAACCTGGGACGGGGCTAAATGCGGCGGCGGTAACCAAGGCTGCATTGCCATTCAGGGTAAAGCTCCCTTGTCCTCCGGTTTGAACGATAAGGTTTAGGGCAAAGAACTCATTCGTAGATCGAGTAAATGCAATGCTTGAGCTGCCTGTACATTCGATGGTGGGAAGCAGAGCCCCTCCTACTTCGCAACCAAACCCGGTAGTATGAAGAAGATATGTAGGTTGGCTTGTGTTGACATACGCTACGGGATTGCTAAGGGTGTTCACATAGGTTTGTCCGGCATTTAAAGTAGCTACAGCAGTACCGTTCACTGAAACTGTAGTTCCATTGGCCGTGGCGAGCACATAAAACTTATCGGGTCCATTCAGGTACCCTTTTACCACAATGTATTCATCTCCTACGCGGCTAACCGGAACAATCTGGTCGCCCATAATATCGGCGCATCCGCCATAGGGGGCACCCGACATGGAATCGTCGTTGATGGTAATGGCTATGGGTTTATTGCTAACAACAGTCGTACCTTCCAGGTGATCGGCGGTACCAAAACCTGAGGCTCGACCGTTCCAAGTTTGTCCGGCGTTTAGTGTAATGGTAAAGGGAACATTGGCATTGTGACCAACAATATTTTTGGTGGGAGTAATGGTAATGCTGGTGTTGTTTTGAGTAGCTACAATATCAAAGCCAGACCGGGCGTAGGAGGCATTGGAAAGAAAATTTTGGAAGGGAAGAAAAAAGCTGGTTCCCAGGGCATTGTTTCCTTTCAACGTAAAAATATCGGGGTTGCAATTGCAGGTGGGATTGATTTCGTAATAGGCTGTAATTTCGGCGGTTGATCGTATTCTAAAGCCGTAATTCAGCACTGTATTGGCGGGGTTATTTTCCACCATATTAATCCAAGAAGTTACATCAAGAGATGTAGCCGCGTTGGGCGGCAAATTCAAGGTCATGGGAGGAAAGTTGGGATTGGCAGGCTGTTCAATCAAGATGGATGCTTGTTGCCCATACGAAGCAAAACGGAATAAAATGGGTCGATCGCCATGGTTTTGAGCAGCTTCAGGGGCTACGAACCAAAACAGAGTATCCCTTTGTCCGTGGGCATTTTGCAAAAAATGGCCTAAGAAAAAAAAGATAAGCGTACAACCTATTTGTATTGCCCTCTGCATTTTTACTTAAAATAGAAATAGTTTGATTACGAATTTAGATGAAATTGAGTGATTTAAATTCATTTTTAGGCATTATTTTATCTAAACATAATTTGATAAAGGATTTATTTTAGGTAAAAAACCATCAAAATCTTGCGTTGTTTTTTTCTAAGCCCTTGGAAAGTTACCTTTGAGAATAAATCAAACTGCATGGAAACAAAAGAAGAGATAGTAAAGGATTGGCTGCCCAGGTATACTGGGAGACCCTTAGATCAGTTTGGGGAATATATTTTGCTGGTTAATTTTCAAAATTATGTAGACTTGTTTGCCGAGAAATTTGGAGTTCCGGTTATGGGAGAAGGGAAGCCCATGCAGTCTGCTACGGCTGAGAATATCACCATCATTAACTTTGGTATGGGTTCAGCCATGGCGGCGACCATAATGGATTTATTATCGGCTATTTCTCCAAGAGCGGTCTTATTTTTGGGTAAATGTGGAGGATTAAAGAAGACCAAAATAGGAGATTTGGTGTTGCCGATTGCTGCGATACGCGGGGAAGGAACTTCCAACGATTATTTGCCGGCCGAGGTACCGGCATTGCCTAGTTTTCGGCTTCAAATGTCTGTTTCGGCCATGATTCGGAAATTTGAGTTGGATTATTTTACGGGCACAGTGTACACCACCAACAGAAGGGTTTGGGAGCACGATCATAAATTCAAGAACTACCTGGTAGATATACGGGCCAGTGCCATTGATATGGAAACAGCCACCATATTTACCACGGGTTTTGCCAACAGCATACCGCATGGAGCTTTATTGTTGGTGTCAGACAATCCATTGGTTCCTGAGGGAGTTAAGACCAGCAAGAACGATGCTGTGGTTACCAAGAATTTTGCCACCAATCATTTAAACATTGGTATAGAATCCTTGCGGGAGCTTAGGGATTCTGGTGAATCGGTAAAGCATTTGCGGTTCGAGTAAAACCTATTTATTCAGGTTTTGAGGCCTTGCGGCAGGGATTGAACAAGGTAGCCCGCCAGGTTGGCAGCGGCTGCTGACCTTAGGCCGAGGAGGCGACTTTAGGAGCCACCGCAGGCCAAGGGCAACCCGATGCCAACCGCGGCCTACCTGTGAAAGCCCGTTTGCCGCCCAAATTCTTCCCTTTAATAGACTAAAAAAGTAAGAGGTGAATCTTAATTTATTAGAAGTTTCCAGTGTAAGCGGCCGCAGCTGAGCAGGTATGTGCCTTTGGGTAGTGGAGGTTCGATGCTGCTGCTGTGGCTGGCGAATAGTCGCAGTTGTCGGATTCGCCGGCCCATGCTGTCGAAGATTTCAGCTTCAAGACCATCGGTCGGCCAATTTAGGCTGTTTATTTGAACCGTACCCTGGCTGGGATTTGGGAAAACAGAAACAGAATTCCCCGTTCCAATTAATTCCATATTGCTGATGCTAAGCGCTTTGAGAACTGCGGCCATGGCATCAACCTTTCCATGTCCCCATTGCACATGGCCTGAATCGTGTAGGGAGCCCGTGCGGATGTCTTCTCGGGCCGTTTCGCGCAGAATGTTGCGCACCTGTTCTGCGCTCAAATTTGGATTGGCTTGAAGAACCAAAGCGGCTACGCCAGCGGCGGCAGGAGAGGCCATAGATGTTCCACTGGCTTTTCCGAAAGGGTAATTTCTGCCGTTAAAAGGAACGGAAGCGGCGAAGGTATAGGATGCGTTGGTGTATGAATTGACAGCCGAAGTAATGTTTCCGCCGGGTGCCGAAACATCGGGTTTCATTTTCCCGGTGATTAGGGGGCCTTTGCTGCTGAACAGGGAAAGGTATCCGTTGGCCATCGGGCTTCCGGGAGCGGGATAGAACTCTGGGGTATGTGAAGCTACGGCGAGTACCGAAGCTGCGCAAGCCGGTTCTCCGATTCCATAGTCTCGATTTCCTTGAATCCAGCCTGAGCCCCAAGCGGAAAAGGGCATGCCCCAGTTTCCAACTCCATTGTTTAGTTCTGTGACGTTCCAGGCATGTAGTCGGCCGGAGGATGCGGTAGCCACCATATTTATTTTTAGGTTACCCGAAATTTGCTGGACCTTAATTTGGGCATGTGGTCGTTGGTTTAGCAAGTGAGCGGATTCCAGAAGTACGGAAATGCGAACGCTGTCGCCACCGGCATAAATGGTTGTATCGGGCAACCAAGCGGGGCCTTGACTGCTGTGGTACCAAAAGCTGGATGCCAACCATTGGTTTGAGTTGTTTCGAATTTCAATTTGAACGGAAAAGGGCTGAGCGGGTTCGCCCCAAAAACTGAGGCATTGGCCCCACATATTGGGGTGGGCACTGAAGGGGTACATTTCTACGCCGCTGCGGATGGTATCGGAAGAAAAGGTATAATCGAGGTGGAAATTGACGTCTCCGTTGTTGCCGGCGGAGGAAACAAAAACAACGCCTTGTTGAGCCAGGGCATCCATAGCTTGGCTAAGAAGGGATTGACCGTCTAGGGTTCCGATGTAATAGAGGCCCCAGCTCATATTTACCACCAATCGTTTTCCGGCTTGGTCGGCTTTTTCTTTCATCCATTGGAAGGCATCGAGAACGGCACCGGCATCGACCAAAAAAGTAACCAGCAACAGATCAGCTTCCGGGGCCATTCCAACATGAGCTGTTCCTGCTCCTGCTCCGGCAGCAATGCCAGCTACATGAGTACCGTGGTAATGCACATCGTAGATATTTGAAGTATCGGTTCCTGCCTGAATCAACTCGGCGGGAGATGTATATTCGGTTCCGTATCCGGAATTTGGTGCGGGGCCAGAGCGTTTAAACTGATCCCAAGCGGCCACAATTCGGGTTTGCTGTAAGGCGCTATCGTAAAAGGTAGGGTGGCTATAATCAAATCCCCAATCGGTAATTCCGATCATCACATCTTTACCGCGCAGCGGAGTAGGCAATGAAAATCCTTGATGAACGCTATCTGCACGGGTGTCTTTTCGCGCTCGTTCCAAAAGAGGAGATGCCTTAGGAGCGGCCATAGCCATTTCGAGTCCGGGCAGGTTGATTAAGCTTTGGGTTTGCCCTACCGGCACCTTAAGGGAGAGCACATTTCCGGCAGGTTTTCCGCAAAGAATACCTCTGTCCAATGCCGTTTCTGTGGAAAAGCTAGGGTTTACTTTGGCCAGAACAGACCAATATCTTTTTCCTTGGATTGATATTTCGGAAAAGGCTGAGGATGTATGTCCGTTCAGGCTACCGTTTAGAAGAGCGTCCAACTGTTGAGCTTGCGTTGCAGCCGTAAAAAAACAGAAAAAGAAAGCAAGAGGGAATCGTAATTGCATGCTTCAAAATTAGATTAAATTCAACTTAATTCTGTTGAATTTTATACGATTGGTAAAGGTTGGGAAAAAGGGGGTAGCCATACTAATCAAAGGTTAAGCACCGGCTTTTTTCATGAATTTTTTGGCTTTGCGTCTGTTTTTTTTCATGCGTTTTTGGGTGGCTTTATCCTGGATGTCCATGTGTCGTTTTTTAGCTTCCTTTTTCTTTTTTTCCAGGGCCTTTTTTTGAGCTTTGGTCAGCGTTTTCTTGGTGGTTAGTTCTGTATCTTTTTCCTTTTGTTTTTCAGCTTTATCGGCGGATTTGGCTTTTTTACGGCGTTCTTTTTTATCCATGCTCGATTCTCCGCCTAAAAAATCAAGGGTATGCAATTCAGCGCGTTTTTTTGCATTTAGGTGTTTTGATTTTGTATTGGATTGGACGCGGGCTTTTTTTCCTGTTTTATTCACTTGATTTCCGAACCGATTGTTTCGGGTGCTTCCGCATGCTGTGCAAAAGAACAGGCTTAAGACCAGGCAAAGGGTGGCATATCGATTAGCGGACATACACAATTTTAGCTTGTTTATGGACCTTTATTTTACCGCCTTTGTGTTTAATCAAATTTGCTCCGGGTTGAACCAGTAGGGTTGTTCCGGCTTTTAGTACGAGTCGGCCACCCCGTTCGATGTGTAGGGATGAGCCGGTTTTCAATTCAAGGGTAGTATTTTCCAGCATATTTGGGTTTTGGGGGCTGGATTTTGCAACGACGGGGCTTTGGCCTTGTTCTAGGGAAAGTCGGCAGCCCTTTTGAATGCGCAAGTTGGGTTTATGGGTTCCATGCAGAACGATGTGGCCGCACCAGCGCAACTTACCGTACAGGGTATATATTTGGCGTTCCAAGGTCACTTTTGCCCGGAAGTTGTCGGGTTCATCTTCGAAGGTAATTCGTAGTCCGTTCAGGTGAATTTTACGGTTTTCATGTGCTGCGATAGGGTTGGCGGTCCAGCCTGATTCGTAATGCGTAGTTTGGGTGTACACCGGAAGGGGAGCCGGGTTGCTTGAAAGGCTTAGTTCCTGATTTCCGCTCCATTTGCCAAAGGCATCGAATCCATCGCCGCCTTTTCTGTAGGTCCATTTTATGGAATCTCCTTCGGTTTCGGCGAGTCCGGGCATGAGGTCTTCTCGGCCCAATAGACTGCCGTCTTGGTTGGCATCAAAAGCCAGATAAAGGTCGTGCAATCCCGTAAAAGGATTGGGCAGGCTTCTGTTTCGGTCAATGGGTATGGCGGCATTTCCCCAGCTGCAGGCGCCACCATGTGGTTTGGCGTTAAGGTCGGTTCGGAAAGCGAAATCCCAACGCCCATCGGCAGGAAGAGGAAAAAGAAAAGAGCCCAGGCTGTTTGGGAGATCGGGTCGTTCTGCGTACAATTCGGGTCCTCCGGTGCGTTGGTCTTTTCCAATCTGTATGTATGCATAAACCCCCGGGCTTCCTCGTTCCAATTGCTTGTTGGGGCGAACGGCGCAATCGTGCTGAGGGCTCAGGTATTCTTCGGTGGGGTGGTTCATGCTTCGGTATTCCAGCCAGAGGTATTGGTTTTTGACTTTAGAGCTTAGGCTGTCTGAATTTAAATAGGGGAGTTGAATGCGCAGAGCATCGCCGGTTGTTCTAAAATCACGCAGCCAAAACACTTCCTTGGCGGGGCCCAATTCGGCCTCTAGGTTTTCAGTATTGGTTTCCTGTCCGTTGGCATTGGGGGCAGAGATTAGGAATTTTTTTGTTGGGGCCTTCCAGTTCATCATCCAGCGATCCCAGGCGGAGAATGAAATCATGCTGGAATTCATTTGGCCGGTTAGTCCGTAATTGGCTGGGGGTATGGGAAGGCAATGGGTTCCGGCTCCGCCGCCGGAATGCCAATGATTTCCGCCAAAAAGCCCGTGCAAGTGTTCGCATACCAAAACATGCAGGCTATGTCCAACTCCTTTTCCTTGGTTGAATGAAGCGGCGCTGTTGGTACCTAGGAATGGCCCAAAGGCGGGGCTTTGGTATGCAGTGACCCCGTAGCCGGAATGGTCAAGGGTCGACATGCCGTGCAGGTATCGATTGTTTTTCCAAATGACGTAGAGCAAATCCACCTTGCCATCGGCTTTTTTAATTTTGGGTTGTCCGGGGCGGGTGGTCGTCCATTGGTCAAAAACATAAGCAGGAAGGCCTTGAGCCGTTTTCCAGCCTTGGTGGTTTAGAAATTGTCCCAACTTTTCAACCACAGGAAGGATGCCATACTCTTTGGGTCGTAAAGCGCTGCAAGGGATGGAAAACACCTCCGGAATAAAATCGCCCAGCAGTTGGTATTGCCCGAACGATGCCTGCTCATAAAATAGTGTCACAAGGCCGGGATTTTCCTGGTTTGGGAAAGGGCTAAGAAGAAGGGGTGCTTGTGGAGGGGGTAAGGTACCACCCGGGTGGGTGGTCCAATCTGAAATCCAGGGTTCTCCAAGATTACCCGGGCAGCGTTCCGAATAATCTACTTCGGCAAAAACCATGAGGGCATACAGGGTATCTTTGGGAGGCAAAAGGAATCCATTTTCCATGGCCAACTGAGAAAAACCAGGGTTGGTGGAAAAAAACAAAGGAAGAACCTGAAGTAAAAACAGCCTAAATTGCCGCATAATCCCGAAATTTACGCTTTACATGAAGAAAACGCTCATTTCTTTGGTGCTTTTTTTAGGCCTTCAGGCCTGTACGCCGATATATCCACCGGGAGTTCCTAGGGTTCCGGTTGACATATCTCTCTATGTTTTTGATCCGGATTTTGTTGATTTGCAAGCGGTTGGGGGATATGCCTTGATACCTGGTGGTAGCCGAGGAATTTTAATTTATCGGGTCAGTATAGATCAATTTAATGCGTATGAACTTCATTGCCCGTCGAACCATACGGGGGATTGTGGAAGGGTAAGCTTAGAGTCGAACGGGTTTTACCTTACCGATATAGATTGTCCGGGGAATGCCTGCGGCAGTAGGTTTAATATTATTACCGGAGGGGTAGAGTCGGGACCAAGTCAATACCCTTTGGTTCGCTATAAAACGACTTTTGATGGGTCATTGCTTCGAATTTTTGATTGAGATGGAGCTTTGCCCGAAGGCTCAACGTATCTTTGAAACCAACATTCATTGATTATGAAGAAGTTCCCTTCTTGGCTTCCCTTGGCCATGCTGAACGCCATTTTACTTTTGGTATATGGCAGTACCATGTCGCATACCTTGCAGGAGATTGATGCTGGAGAGCTGGCGGCGGTTCAATCCTTACCGGGAATTGCGCACCCATCCGGCTATCCTCTTTTTACCTTTTTGGGATTTTTGGTTGTTCGGGCTTTTGGGATTTTTGAGCCGTTGTTGGTTAGCAATGCCTTGAACTTGCTCATGGTTGTTCTTGGAGCCAATGGTTTTTTCATGGCTTTGCGGGTGTTGCATTCCAAGGGGAATTCTTGGTTAATGGCCTTATCGGTGCTTTCGGTTTTTTTATCGCTTCGGGTTTGGACTCAGGCCTCGAGCATTGAAGTGTATGCGTACCATATTGGATTATTGGGCTTATGGGTTTGGGCTTTGGTTCGTTATCAACTGAAGCAAGGGATTAGGGCTTGGTTGTGGTTGGGAGGAGCCACAGGGCTTTTGTTTACAAATCATTTGATTTCGGTGGTGGTACTTCCGGGTTTATTATGGGTGGTTTGGCGAGCTCAGGCTACCTGGAAGCAGCGGGGCATTGAATTGGTTAAAATGGGGGCCGTTGGACTTTCCTTGGCGCTGCCTATGTATGCCGCATTATATATGTTGGCCCAGCAAAACCCCGATGCCTACTTTGGAGATTTAACTTCCTTTTCAGGATTTTGGAATCATGTAACGGGCGCACAATACCGAGTATGGATGTTTCAGGGTTGGGAATTCAGTAAAGAAAACATCAGCCTTTTTGTAAAGGGCTTGCCTGTTGATTTGCATTGGACTTTATTGCCTGCTCTTCCCGGCTTATGGTTTGGTCGAAAATACTGGCCTTGGGTATTTATTCAATTGGTAGCTTGCATTTGGTACGCTTCGAATTATGACATTCCGGATATTGAGCCGTACTATTTATCGGCCACGGTTCTGTTGCTTTTTCCTGTATATGCCTTCTTTTCTTATCTGTATGAAAGCATAAAGCCGGCTTGGATATCGTACCTGCCGGCGGCACTTATACCCGTATTGATGTTTGCAAAACATGTGGAACGGGCAGATCGGAGTACGGATGTATTGGTGGAGAGGTATGCTACAGCGGCCCTTGAAAGTGTGCCAGAGAATGCCTTGGTTATTACGCGGCAATGGGATGTTTTTGTGTCGCCCTGTATGTATCTACAGAAAGTTGAAAATCAGCGTAAAGATGTTGTAATCTTAGATAAAGAATTATTTCGAAGACCCTGGTATTTGGTTCGGGGTCAGGAGAAGTACCCGGAGGTTTGGGCGGGAACCGAAGTGCAGATGGATAGTTTGCTACCCAAATTAAAAGCGTTTGAAGAAGGAGATCCCAATCCAGTCGGAATTCAATTTGCATTCGAAGCTTGGATACAATCATTAATGCGAGAAAATGCAGGCCGAAGGCCGGTGTTGCTTGGTCCTGAATTGGTGGATGAAGAAGTAGGTCGAAGGACAGATGTTGTTCTGCCGGAAGGCTATAGGCTGGTTCCACTGACTTATTTTTACATTCTTCAGCGGGATACAGCCTATATTCCTGTGGTAGAAAAGATAGATGTCATTGATGATATGTCTCCGGCGGTTATTGAAACCGAGAACCGAATTCATCGCATGATTCGGCAGTTGCGTGTTAGTATGATGGCCAATCGGTTTGGCTATGAAAATTATTATGGTCAGGTGGAAGAGGCAGACCGGTGGCGTCAACGGGCCGATCGGATGCGTGGCCGAAAGTCAGCCCGAGGTCCGGTGGAGTTGCCCCCACAGCCTAAGTAGTATTCTTTTTTTCGATACGCGCACAGCCATTCTAGGTCTGAATGGTACTCCTTGTAGTTAAATCCGTTCCAGGTTCAACTTTTGAGTCAATTTCATGTAGTTTTTTTACTTTTAAGCGTATGTTGCATTTCTATTCATTTCATCGATGCCTATTTGTGTGGTTGTTGGCGTTTCCTTTGTTTGGGCAAGGAGTAAAAATTGGAGGTCAGGGTCAGGTGCCGCCTCATGCATCGGCGGGGCTTGAATTGGGCGATACGAATCGGGGTTTTTTGCCTCCGCGGTTGACCACGGCTCAGCGAAATTCCATACAAAATCCGTCGGAAGGCTTGCAGATTTACAATCTAGATCTGCATTGTATGGAGTTTTATCGGGGCTCGAATATCGGTTGGTATAGCCCCTGTCCTGTCCCGCCTCAAGTTCAAACAGACAGTGTAGATAACCTTTGGTATCAAGGCTTTCGGGTGCATTATACGCTGTTAAGTGATGGAGGAAACGCCCTGGTTATAAAGGGGTTGTGCTATGACACACTTTCAGGTCCTGATACTTCCAATTTAAAAGTAACTACCTTGCCCGGCTTGGGTTCAACGGCGCACACCCTTGTCAATTTGCTGCCAGGCAGAACGTATTATGTGCGAAGTTTTGTGGTGGCGCAAGGAATTCCTGTGGCCTATGGAAACGAGTTGAGTGTTCAGGTTCCAAGAATCAAGGCCGGATCGGGTCAAAGTTTGCCGGGCACTCAATTTGCTGCCAGTACCGTTTTGGATGCACCGCGACCTGCGTCCAAAGCGTTTGATAATTCATTGGATGACATTTCGGGCTGTTGGCATTCCAACAGCGGAGACGTATCGAATACCTGGATTCGGGTTCAGTTTACTTCTCCACAGGTGGTTCAATCCTATGCCATGTGGAGGCGCTGGGGGAACGATCATATTCCCAGCAATTGGGTAATGGAAGGCAGCAACAATGGCAGCAACTGGACCAGTTTAGATGTGCGCAGCAATTCAGCACCACCGAATGTTGCGAATGGATTAAGTCCTGCCCAAAGTCCTTTCGGGTTGTACTTCATGAACAACAGCACTCCATACCTGTATTATCGGTTGCGCTCATCGGCAACGGTGAACAACAGTTCATATACGGTTATTGGGGAATTGCTGTTGATGGGTCCCTAAGTATTGGCCGTTAAATCAAAGGGGGCGGGAAATTTTAATGGTTTGGTCCTTGTATTGCCTCAAAACGATAATCGGCATATTACTTTAATTGGAGCACCAGTTTTAGATTGATTAATCTGGGGGTCAAATAATTTGGAACGGCATATCGGCGCCCGGAAACGTCTCGAATCCACAAATAGGAAATGGTATTGTTGATGTCTAGAAGGTTAAAGAACTCGAGCGATGCCCAAAAGGTCCGAATATGACTTTGATGGACTTTCGGTCTATTGGCATCGAGGAAGACAAAGCTGAATCCAATATCTACACGGCGGTAAAATGGGCTTCGAAGAGTATCGGCGGCCCTTAGGTCGCTGGGAGGGCCGAAAGGCAATTGGCTTCCGAACAATAGATTCAGGTGGACTCGAAAGCGTTCCAGACCGGGAAGTTCGTCTTGGAAAAAGACGCCTACATTGAGGAATTGGTCGGTGGGCCGAGGTAAAAATCCATATTCTACAGGATTTCCTCCTGGTCCAATGCCTTGGTCGCCGTCGAGGTCTTCCATGGTGTTTAAAATTCCAAGGGAAACGTATGAATCCAATCCTGGGATAAACTCCCCATTCAGTTTTACATCCAATCCGGTGGCGTAACCCTGTGCCATGTTGTTGGCCAGGTAGCGGATTCGGACATTATCAATCTTATAGGGATTAAGGTCAAACAAGGGCTTATAGTAGGCTTCTGCGGTAAGTTTAAATGGTCTGCCCCACCATTTAAACTGGTAATCCATTCCAATTACTGCATGCCAGGACTGTTGTGCTTTGACGCCTGGTTGAAGCACGCCATCTAAGTCGCGCAATTCGCGGTAGAAAGGGGCTTGGTAGTATAATCCGCCGGAGAGTCGGAATAGGAAGGCGTTTTTCCAATTGGGTCTGAATCCCAATTGCATTCTTGGGCTTAGCAGAAGTTGCTGGTTGTAATCCCACCAGTGTGCCCGAAGACCTGCGCTCAATAAAAGGCTAGAGGAATCGGGCAGCAAGAATTTTGTTCGGCTTTGGATGTAACTTTGAATGCGTTGGCTTTGAAGCGTAGAAGAAGTATTTCGGACCTCGTCCAGTTCCATGCTATTCAAGTCTGCCGGGCCATTAAAGGGAAGTAGATAACCGGAAGAGTCCAGCAGGCTCCATTCGCTCAATCGGTCTTGGATGAGTTCTCTTCTATATTCTGCGCCCCACAGGCCTACAAATTCAAGCCGTTTGGATTTAGCTCGATGTTCACCGGCGTATCCCCAGGCCCAGACTTGGCCTTCCATCCGGTTTCGGGCATGGTTTAAAAACGTGCCATATCCGGTGGTATTTACCACTTCGCCAAAATTAGGGCTACCTAAATCGTTTTCAATTTCGCCCAAAAAATATTGTCCTTGGACATCGAAATTTTCTTCTTCTATGGTTCGGAAGGAATTGACATAGGCCCGGTGCTCTGAATTCCCGGGCGACCATTTCAGGTTTAGAGCTCCGCTGCCCACCTGAAAGCGAGTAGATTCCTGTCCGTCGAAATACACATTTAGCTGTTTGGCTTCTTGGATATGTCCAAACTGGGTTTGTCGATTTTCGGGGATAACCCGGTAATTGTTATCGGAGAAGGAGCCAAAAAAGCTAATTTCCCAATCTTCATGGGGGTCATAGGCCAAGAAAGCCTGAACATCCTGGAAAACAGGCTGATAATCTCCGCGGGTATCCAATCCAGAAAGCAAATAATTGTTGCTTTTGTACCGGTATCCGATGTTGTATTTCAATCGGTTGTGAAAAATGGCATCTTCTACGTGCAGGCTTCCTCCCAGGAAACCAAGTGCAGCATCGGCACGGAACAAGGTTGGTTTTCGGTAGGCCACATTGAGCACCGAGCTCATTTTATCTCCGAACCGGGCTTCAAATCCGCCGGCTGAGAACTCGATGGATTCCACCATATCCGGATTTACAAAACTGAGTCCTTCTTGCTGTCCGCTACGGGCTAAAAATGGCCGATAGACCTCCATCCCATTCACATAGGTAAGATTTTCATCGTAGTTTCCGCCGCGTACAGAGTATCCGGATGACAATTCATTCCCGGCGGCGACCCCAATTCCTTGTTGCCGTATTAAAGCTACCAGAGCATCGCCCGGGACGGGCATGGCCTGAACGTCTTGGACTTCAATTTCAACAATACTCAGGTCTTCCTTTCTGCGCTCTTCCAGGCGGTATTCTTTCAGGCTTTGTAGGTTTAGCCGAACATCAAGCCGTTTATTTTCATTTGGTTTAACGGCAACGCGAAGGGCCGAAGTTTTGTAGTTGTAAGCCTTGAACGTAACCAATTGAGGCAGATTGGCCTTCATTTCGATTCGGTAAAATCCGGCATCGTTCACAGCAACGTAGGCCCCATTTTCCAAAACAATGGTAGCCAAAGGAATGGGCTTGTTCAGGCTATCTGTAACTACGCCCTGCAGCCATCCGATTTGGCTATTCAGGCCAAGGACGGGTAAAAGGAATCCGAAAATGGCCGCAAAGAATTGGGCTTTTTTGTAGAGCATGCAATGCATTAACGCCAAAAGTAAGGAATATTGCTTGGGTGCTGACCGGCTTTGAATTGTTATTTAATACAAAATGGATGGTTTTATCTAATCGTTCGGTTTATCTTTGATTCAAACTAAAATCATCATGAAAAAAATCACCTTGTTGGCCGTAGCATTCTTTTTAACCGCAACGGTTTCTGTAGCTCAAACGTATGAGTACAAAGTATTGACCGCGATTGAGTCTATTGTTCCTATGGGTTTAGGCCGTAGCCGCCTAATTGAGCAAAATGAAAATGTAGATGCCAGTCAGTTTACAACAGCTCGGACGGATGGAAAAAAGAGCGACCAAGGAAAAATTGAGCGTGGAGAATTGAAAATTGACAACTTCAACGAGACCAAACTTCTTAACTTTTACAGCGGTGTGGGCATAAATTTTCAAAACATTGCCAGCAACGATGCCTTGATGTCATCAAAATTGACACAAATGGCTGCTGAGGGTTGGGATTTGGCCTTCGTGCTTAGTGGGGTAGAAAGTAAAGGAGGGCAAGACGACAACGACGGTATTTTCATTACTCGTTTTGTTTTCAAGCGCGTGAAGAAATAAGAGATAATTTTCTCAAAAGAAAAGGGCACCCATCGGTGCCCTTTTTTTATGTTGGTTCATGGTGGCGCCTTTGCTTCAAACTTTTTACCTTTGAATTCGGTTCTATTGAAAACCCGCTCAACGTTGATGCCTCATGTCGGATTCTATACTTTCAACTGTTCCAGAAAAAAAACGCAAACCCGATTGGTTAAGGGTAAAATTACCTACGGGGGAAGAGTACCGAAAAGTACGCCAACTGGTTAGCGAGCATAAACTGCACACCATTTGTGAAAGTGGAAATTGCCCAAATATGGGGGAATGCTGGGGAGCAGGGACGGCCACCTTCATGATATTGGGAAACGTATGCACCCGGAGCTGCGGCTTTTGTGCTGTAGCCACCGGCAAGCCCGCAGAAGAAGACCCCTTTGAGCCGCTCCGCGTAGCGAAGTCCATTAAACTAATGGGACTTAAACATGCGGTAATCACGAGCGTTGACCGGGATGATTTGAAGGATGGGGGCTCGGGCATTTGGGCAAAAACCATTGAGGTTGTGCGCAAAATGAATCCGGGAATTACCATCGAAACACTCATTCCCGATTTTCAAGGCAAATGGGAAAACCTGGCTCGTATTGTCAATGCTAAGCCGGAGATTGTATCGCACAATTTAGAAACCGTTCGCCGCTTGACGAAACTGGTCCGCGTACAAGCCAAATACGACCGTTCATTGGAAGTATTGAAGCGCCTTTCTGATGCCGGCGTAACCACTAAATCGGGAATTATGCTGGGCTTGGGTGAAAGTACCGATGAAATTCTTGAAACCCTAGACGATATGCGTACGGTGGGGGTTCAAATTGTTACGCTTGGGCAATATTTGCAACCCACCTCATCCCACTTGCCGGTTCAAGAATTTGTAACTCCTCAGCAGTTTGAATGGCTGGGCGAACAGGCCAAGAAAAAGGGATTTGCTTTTGTGGAAAGCGGTCCGTTGGTGCGTTCCAGTTACCATGCGGAAAAGCACATTTAATTTCTACGCGCAAAGCAAATAAATGGCTCTGCCGCCCTAGAATTCTTTTTCCTTGAAATGGGTAATTTATACCGGTTGAACAGTCCAAATTCGGCACGAATTGGGTTTCAATAGTCAGGAGACAGCGCCGGTACCCGGTTTGGATGTTCATATCGATTATATTTTGAGGTGGCCCGGGCGAGGGATTGCAGTGGAAATGCCCGCAGGGCATTGCAGCGGAAAGCCCGGTGCCGGACTTTAGGCCGGCACGCCCCCCAAAAAAACAAATCACTTTTGCCGGAAGAAAATCTCCATGGGCGTACCTGTAAAGGTGAACTTTTCACGCAGTTTGTTTTCCAGGAACCGTTTGTATGGCTCGCGCAGGTACTGCGGCAAGTTGCAAAAAAAGGCGAAAGCGGGATACGCAATGGGCAGCTGAGTAACATATTTAATGCGTATGTATTTGCCTTTGTATGCCGGGGGCGGAAAGGCCTCAATGATGGGCAAAATATAGTCGTTCAGCTCGCGGGTTTTGATTTTTCGGCTGCGGTTTTCATACACCTGAACGGCGGCTTCCAGCGCCTGGAATACCCGTTGCTTTTCGGGTACCGAAGTGAAAATGATGGGAACGTCGCGGAAAGGCGCAATTTTATGCAAAATCGCCTCCTTAAAGCGGTCGGCACTTTTGTGATCTTTCTCGATTAAATCCCACTTGTTCACCAAAACAACCACGCCTTTGTGGTTTTTTTGAATCAGATGAAAAATGTTAATATCTTGACTTTCAATGCCCTGAGTGGCGTCCAGCATGAGCAAGCAGACATCTGCACGTTCGATGCTGCGTACGGAGCGCAATGAGGAGTAGAACTCTAAGTCTTCCTGCACCTTCGCTTTTTTTCGTAGGCCGGCAGTGTCGACCAAATAAAAGTCGAAGCCAAAGGCATTGTATCGAACATCAATGGAATCGCGGGTGGTTCCGGCGACGGGAGTAACGATATTGCGTTCTTCGCCGAGGAATAGGTTTGTGATGGAGCTTTTTCCGACATTGGGACGTCCAACAATGGCAATTCGGGGCAAATCGAGTTCTTCGGCTTCGGTGAAATCGCCGAGTTTTTCCATTAACGCGTCGAGCAGCTCGCCGGTGCCCGATCCACTAATGGATGACAAGCCATGTACTTCACCAAGTCCAAGGGCGTAAAAAGTGTGAATATCGGCCAGGCGTTCGAAGTTATCTACTTTATTGGCGACAACGAGCACCTCTTTTTTGCTTCGGCGCAACATATCGGCCACTTGTTCATCGAGGTCGGTAATTCCGGTGGTGGAATCGACAACGAACAACAGCAAATCGGCTTCATCGATGGCCAAATCGACTTGTTTCCGGATTTCTGCTTCAAACACATCATCGCTTCCACGCACATATCCGCCGGTGTCAATGATGGAGAATGTTTTTCCTTGCCAATCGGCTTTGCCGTAATGCCGGTCGCGCGTTACTCCACTAAATTCATCTACAATGGCCTGTCGGCTTTCTGTAAGTCGATTAAAGAGGGTTGATTTGCCCACATTGGGTCTGCCCACAATGGCTACAATTTTTCCCATAGGTGCAAAGGTACGGCAAAATAGGGATGAAACGGAGGAAAGAGAAAGCAGTTGCGTTTTTTGGGGTTGGATATGTTGGGCGGCAAACGGGCTTTCACAGCTAGTCGGCAGTTGGCGGAAGGCTGCCCCAGCGGGCTTGCGGGGGCTCCTAAAGTCGCCTCCGCGCCGCGCGGGGCAGGCTCCGCCAACAGCCGAGCTAGCTTGTTCAATCCCTGCCGCAAATGCCCCAAGAATAAAGGTGGGCTTAAGGGGGGAGGCTGTGTGGTGTGGATGTTTTAATGGGTTGATAGGGGGCGGTTGAGGGGGGTAAGGGGTTGGGGCCCCTTTTCGGGGTCGGCTGTTGCCAATAGCGATTTCCTGAAGGCTGCGCTTAAGCTTTACCCAAAAAAGGTTGCTTCGCGCCCTTCGGGTCGCCAACGTTTTACCCGACGTAAAGGAAACTTGAAATTTTATTTGCCCTCCTCTTTTCCTCTCCTCCTCAAATCTCCTTCCAATTTCCCCTCCTAGTAAAAAGGATGAATTTGCCAGTTCATCCCGTCTCATTCCCATGCTCCCGCTTCCTGCACCAGCAAAGTTGCCTTTGCACGATTCAGAAAGCTTTTCTGAGACTCCCCAAGGCGAACCTGGTTCCATTTTTCAACTTCCCCAAATTCCCGTAGTTCACTCCAAAAAGTGCCCTAACTATTCTTCGCCACCCCAAATACGT